>CAVZVP010000006.1:0-284759 GCA_963778745.1 uncultured Alphaproteobacteria bacterium
GCGGAACCGCGGGTAGCCGGGACACCGGAGACAGTCAAGAAGCTGAAGGCGCTGGGTGCGGAGGTCGCGGTCGCGCGCGGCGCCGGGCTGGCGTCGGGCATTCTGGATGCCGACTACGAGGCGGCGGGGGCGAGCGTTGGCGACAACGTCAGCAAGGACGCCGACGTGGTGCTGAAGGTGCGCCGGCCGACGGCGGAGGAGCTCAAGGGTTACAAGAAGGGCGCGCTGGTCATCGCCATCATGGATCCGTACGGCAACGAGGCCGCGCTCAAGCAGATGGCGGAGGCCGGGGTCATGGCCTTTGCCATGGAGTTGATGCCGCGCATCACGCGGGCGCAGTCGATGGACGTGCTGTCGAGCCAGGCCAATTTGGCGGGCTACCGGGCGGTGATCGATGCGGCGGAAGAGTTCGGCCGCGCCTTTCCGATGATGATGACGGCGGCCGGCACGGTGCCGGCGGCGAAAGTGTTCATCATGGGGGTGGGGGTTGCCGGTCTGCAAGCCATAGCCACGGCAAGACGCTTGGGCGCCATCGTGACGGCGACCGACGTGCGGCCGGCCACCAAGGAGCAGGTGGAGAGCCTGGGCGCCAAGTTCCTGGCGGTCGAGGACGAGGAGTTCAAGAACGCGCAGACGGCGGGCGGCTACGCCAAGGAGATGTCGAAAGAGTATCAGGCCAAACAGGCAGCGCTGGTGGCCGAGCACGTCAAGAAGCAGGACATCGTCATTACCACCGCGCTCATTCCGGGGCGGCCTGCCCCTAAATTGATCTCGGCGGCCATGGTGGCCTCGATGCGGCCGGGCTCGGTCATCATCGATCTCGCGGTCGAGCGCGGCGGCAATGTGGAAGGCGCCAAACCGGGCGAGGTGGCGCAAGTGGGCGACGTCAAGATCGTCGGCCATCTCAACGTGGCGGGGCGGCTGGCGGCCTCGGCGTCGGCGCTCTACGCCAAGAACCTGCTGACCTTCCTCGACACCATGATCGACAAGAAAGAAAAGAAGCTTGCGGTCAACTGGGACGACGAGATCGTCAAGGGCACGCTGCTGACCCGCGAGGGCGCCATCGTGCATCCGAACTTCCAGCCCAAGACGGCGGCCTGAGGAGAAGTCCATGGAACACATCGCCAACGCGGTCGATCCCTTCGTCTTCCGGCTCTCCATCTTCGTGCTGGCGGTGTTCGTCGGCTACTACGTGGTGTGGTCGGTGACGCCGGCGCTGCATACCCCGCTGATGTCGGTGACCAACGCGATCTCCTCGGTGATCGTGGTGGGCGCGCTCTTGGCGGTCGGCGTGGCGCTGATCGAAAACGACAACGGCACGATATTGGCGCGGGGCTTAGGCTTCGTCGCGCTCACATTTGCATCCGTCAACATCTTCGGCGGCTTCCTGGTCACCCAGCGCATGCTGGCGATGTACCAGAAGAAAAAGAAATGACGAGACCCTTCACCCCTGATCACCCGATGACCGGGCCATCCCTTTCTCTGCATCGTAAGGTCTAGCTATGAGCCCTAATCTCGTCGCGCTGCTCTATCTGGTCGCCGGCGTCCTGTTCATCCAGGCGCTGCGCGGGCTGTCCTCGCCCGACACCAGCCGGCGCGGCAACTATCTCGGCATGATCGGCATGACCATCGCCGTCTTGACCACGCTCGGCTCGCACCCGCCGGAGGGCGGACTGGCCTGGGGTCTGGTGCTGGGCGGCATCGCGCTCGGCGGCGGCATTGGCGCGGTGATCGCGCGCCGGGTGCCGATGACCTCGATGCCGGAACTGGTGGCCGCTTTCCACTCGCTGGTCGGCATGGCGGCGGTGCTGGTGGCGGCGGGGGCCTACTACGCGCCGGCGGCCTTCGACATCGGCACCGAGGGCCATATCCATCAAGCCAGCCTGATCGAGATGTCGCTCGGCGCGGCCATCGGCGCCATCACCTTCACCGGCTCGGTGATCGCGTTCCTGAAGCTCTCAGCGGCCGCATGAGCGGCAAGCCGATCACGCTGCCGGGCCGCCACGTGATCAACATCGCGCTGTTCGCAGGCCTGATCTTCTTCATCTACCACTTCTATGCCGTGCAGACGGCGCTCGACTTCTGGCTGATCGTCGCCATCTCGCTGACGTTTGGCGTGCTCATCATCGTGCCGATCGGCGGCGCCGACATGCCGGTGGTGATCTCGATGCTCAACTCCTATTCGGGCTGGGCGGCGGCCGGCATCGGCTTCACGCTCGGTAATACGGCCCTGATCATCACCGGCGCGCTGGTCGGCTCCTCGGGCGCGATCCTGTCCTACATCATGTGCAAGGGCATGAACCGCTCGTTCATCTCGGTCATCCTGGGCGGCTTCGGCGGCGAAGTGGCGGGCCCGGGAGCGGGCGCCGAACAGCGTCCGGTCAAGCTGGGATCAGCCGATGACGCCGCCTACATCATGAAGAACGCGCAGAAGGTCATCATCGTGCCGGGCTACGGCATGGCGGTGGCGCAGGCCCAGCACGCGCTGCGGGAAATGGCCGACAAGCTCAAGAAGGAAGGCGTCGAGGTCAAATACGCCATCCATCCGGTCGCCGGCCGCATGCCCGGCCACATGAACGTGCTGCTGGCGGAAGCCAACGTGCCCTATGACGAGGTGTTCGAACTGGAAGACATCAACTCCGAGTTCGCGCAGGCCGACATCGCCTTCGTCATCGGCGCCAACGACGTCACCAACCCGGCCGCCGAGGACGACAAGACCTCGCCGATCTACGGCATGCCCGTGCTGCAGGTCTGGAAAGCCGGCACCGTGATGTTCATCAAGCGCTCGCTCGCCTCCGGCTACGCCGGCATCGACAACCCGCTGTTCTACCGCGACAACACCATGATGCTGCTCGGCGACGCCAAAAAAATGACCGAAAGCATCGTCAAGGCGATGTGAGTTAGAGCTTTCGGAACATCACCAGCGCGTCGACCTTCCCGTGTTCGGGATGCGCGAACGCGCCCGGCAGCATGCCGCAAATCTCGAAGCCGCAGCGCTGCCACAGCATCACCGCGCGGGTGTTGCTGCTGATCACGAAATTGAACTGCATGGCGGTGAAGCCGCGCTCGCGGGCCCGCACCAAAGAATGCTCGCACATTGCGCGCGCCACGCCGCGGCCCATAGCGTGCGGAGCGACGATATAGCCGCAATTGGCAACATGGGCGCCGCCACCTTTGTTGTTGGCGCGCAGATAATACGTGCCGACGATCTGCCCTGCGTCCTCGGCGACGAACACCGTGTGTCCGGGCGTACGCCAATAGTCCAGCGCCTCGGCGCGGCTTACGTCGCGCGGGATTGGATAGGTTTCGCCGGCGCGGAACGTTGGCTCGAGAATCGCCCAGATGGCGTCGTCGTCGCTCGGTTTGGCTGGCCGGATCGCGAGCATTTCGTCCATAATTGTTGTGCTATCATTTCTTGATGATCTCTCTCAAATGGCTGCTCATCTTTGCCGTCGCGGGTTACGGCGGCTTGCTGGCTCTGATGTACGTCTTTCAGCGAGCCTTGCTCTATTTCCCCGATGCAACCCGCGTCGCTCCGGCGCTAGCCGGGCTGCCGCAGGCCGAAGAGGTGACGCTCACCAGCGGCGACGGCGAAAGGTTGATCGCCTGGTTCGTGCCGCCGCGCGGCAACAAGCCGCTCGTGCTCTACTTCCAGGGCAATGCCGAAGGGCTGCCGGCACGCGTTGGGCGCTTCACCTGGCTTACCGCCGACGGCACCGGGCTTTTGGCGCTTTGCTATCGCGGCTATGGCGGCTCGACCGGCAAACCAACCGAAGACGGGCTGATCCGCGACGCGGGAGCGGCTTACGACTTCGCCCGCGCGCGCTATCCGGCAGCACGCATCGTGCTGTTCGGCGAGTCGCTCGGCACCGCGGTGGCGGTGGCGCTCGCCGCCGGGCACGAGCTCGGCGCGCTCATCCTCGATGCGCCGTTCACCTCCGCCGCCGAGGTAGGAGCCGCCGCCTATCCGTTCGCGCCGGTACGCTGGTTTATGAAGGACATGTTCCACTCGGACGAACGGATCGCGCGCGTGTCAGCGCCGCTCTTGGTGCTGCATGGCGAACAGGACCGCATCGTGCCGATCCGCTTCGGCGAAAAGCTGTTCGTGCTGGCGCGCGAGCCCAAGCGCTTGGTGCGCTTCCCCCAAGGCGGCCACGTCAACCTCGACGACTTTGGCGCCGCCAAAGTTGTGAAGGAATTTCTGGCGGAATTGCCATAAGATCGGTTCGGGGGCTTTGCCGATGTCGATCTTCTCTAAGCCGTTCGGCGTTGCCGCCGTCCTGTTCGCGGTCGCAAGCGGCGCGTTCGCGGCCGAGCAGGTCCGCCATGTTCCGATCTACGTCGAGCCTTTCTACCGCTCGGCGCCAACGCCGGATGGCCAGCCGCAGGTCGCCGTCGGTAAGCAATACAACGATCTGCTGAGCTCGACCAAGCGCGAGGACGTCCTGGCCGCGCGCGACCTGATCGTGGCCGCGCCCAAACTGGTCACGCCGATGACGATGATGGTGCTAGCCATCCGCTTGTACGACGTCGGCCTGCGCGACGACGCTGTGTTTTGGTTCTACGTCGCCAAGGACCGCTATATCGTGATGTCGGAAGTGCTCGACGTGAAGACGCAAGCTCTCGCGCAGGCCGACGACGCGGTGCGCAATTTCTCAACTCTCGCCGGGCCGTTCATCAACGGCTATGCCTTCTGCGATCTCGCCAAGCAAAAAGAGCTGCATGCCAAGGCGGTCGATTGGGTCGAGAATAACCCTTACGAGGTCATGTTCATGGCGCGGGCGCCCGCGTTGCCCGGAGACCGCGCCGAGAACGCCAAGCGCGCGGTCGCCAACGCCAAGGAGCGCGCGGCCAAGGAGCGCGCCTATTTCGACGACTCCAAGACGCGTGAGGCTTACTACGCCACGCGCAAGCGCAACGAGGTCGACGTCAAGTTTTGCTGGAAGTAGCAGCGCGCCGAAAAATCGTGCGGTAGCTTAAAAGCAATAGCGCGGGCGTTTGAAGGCCCGCGCCACATCACAATCTAATCCAGGCTCGTTAGAAGCCCGAGCCACCGCCACCGAAGCCGCCACCACCGCCGCCGAAACGTGGCGGGCCGCCACGGCCACGGCCGCCGCCCGGACCGCCAGCGCCGCCGGCGCCGGGGACGACGCGGGGCTTCATCGGCAGCAGGCCTTCGCGCTGCATCTTCTTGCGCGCCAGCTTGCGGGCGCGGCGGATCGCTTCCGCCTTTTCCCGCGCCTTCTTTTCGGAGGGTTTTTCGTAATGGCCGCGGAGCTTCATCTCGCGGAAAATGCCCTCGCGCTGCATCTTCTTTTTGAGCGCCTTGAGGGCCTGGTCGACATTGTTGTCGCGAACGAGAACTTGCACTGCTGCTCCTTCGTTGATGAGGGGCCGGGTTGAGGGTCGAAAGCCCTATAAAACAGGGCCTTCTGAGTTCGCGCGGCTCTAGCAGAAAAGGGCTAAAGAGTCTATCGGCGGGTTCTCGGTCACTCGATTCGGGGGGAGGGGAACCGAGCCTGTGGCGAGCCCGGTAGGGCCCCGTCAGCTGGCCGCGCCAGATCCGGCCCCTGCCAAGGCGCGAAAGTCTCCACAGGCCGGACACCGGTAAGCCGCTGAATCATTGGCCCTGCCGGCCCTAGATAGTATGGTGTGCGGACATTATTTCCCCCCATCAACCTGAACCTGGGAACAGGCTGTGGACGCCCCAATGTCAAAACCTTTTACCGCGAAGCATTCTCTCGGCGCTCTGGTCGCCGAGGGCAAGACCAAGAAGATCCATCTGCTCGACGGAAGCCCCGGCCTGGCGACCATTGTCGCCAAAGACGACATCACGGCTGGCGATGGCGCCAAACATGACATCATCCCGGACAAGGGGCGGCTCGCCACCGCGACCACCTGCAACGTCTTCCGCCTGCTCAAGGCCTGCGGTCTGCCGGTCGCCTTCGTCGAGCAAGACAGTGCGATATCCTTCGTCGCCCCCCAGTGCACCATGCTGCCCTACGAGGTCGTGGTGCGGCGCGAGGCGCACGGTTCCTATTTGAAGCGCAATCCGCACCTCGCCAAGGGGCAGTTGTTTCCGCAGACGATCGTCGAGTTCTATCTCAAGACCAAGGACAAGAACTGGAAGGGCAAGCCGCTCATTGCCGACGATCCGTTTATGCAGTTCACCGACGATGGCAAGCAGATCAGGCTGTTCAATCCGGCCAAGCCGCTGCAGGGGCAGGAACCGTTTCTCGTGCTTTCCGCCTCGGAGGTGTTCTCGCGCGACGACGAGTTCGAAAATGTTTCCGGCCATGCGGCGCATCGCGCGGCAAGCGTTCCTAGTGCTCGAGAAGGCCTGGCAACTTGAAGGCGGAACGCTGGTCGATCTCAAGGTCGAGTTCGGATTCGATACCAAGGGCAACCTGTTGCTCGCGGACGTTATCGACAACGACTCATGGCGGGTGATCGAGGGCGGCTCCTATATCGACAAGCAAGTGTATCGCGACGGCGGCGCGCTCGACGACGTGGCCGCCAAATACCGGCGCGTCGCCGAAATCACCGGCGAGTTCCGCGTGCCGCGCCAGCGCATTATTCTCTGGCGCGGTTCGGAGAAGGACAAGACAGATGCCTTCTCGGAAGCGCTCGGTGAATTGGCCGACATGATGACCGTTGTCACCTGCTCGGTGCACAAGGAGCCGGTCAACGCGGCCGGCATTTTCAATCGCATGGTGCAGGAGATTTCGGACACGGTCGTGATCGCCTATATCGGGCGCTCGAACGGCGCAGGACCTACGCTGTCGGCCATGTCGACGGTACCCGTCATCACCGTGCCGGCCAGCATCAAGGAGTTTCCCGATGATCTCTGGTCGTCGCTGCGCGCGCCGAGCGCGGTTCCGGTCATGACGGTGCTTGAACCTGCCAACGCGGTGCTCGCCGCCTTGCAGATCCTCTCCGGCCGCAATCCCCGTCTCTATGCCAAGCTGCGCGGCGAGATCGAAAACCGGACGGTCAATACGATCGCGCTCTGATCACCCTCCGCCGGCTGGGCGAAAGCGGTTATTCTCGCCGCCGGGGACCTGGAGATTCGCGAAAGGTGGGGGATGTGACAGCACAGCACGGCAATGAGCCGAAAGGCGGCTATTCGCCGGTCGGTCCGGCAGCCCTGCTGCTGGCCGAGATCGATCGGCTGAAGGGCGACATTGCCCAGGCGCAACGCACTATCGCCGAACTCGAAGCGCGCGCCGACGTCGACCCGCTGCTCGACATCCTCAACCGGCGGGGCTTCGAGCGCGAGCTCAGGCGCTCGCTCGCCTATCTGCAACGCTACAAAGGCGAGGCCGCACTGCTGTTCATCGATCTCGACGGCTTCAAGGCGGTCAACGACCACCACGGCCACGCTGCGGGCGATGCCTTGCTCAAAGCGGTGGCGCGCGAGCTGGTCGGTCATGTGCGCGCCTCCGACGTGGTGGCGCGGGTGGGTGGCGACGAATTCGGCGTGCTGCTGTGGAATCTTGGGGCCGCGCTGGCGGCAGCCAAGGCGCGCGATTTGGAAAGACTTATCGAAGCGGTCAGCGTCGCCCATTACGAGGCGCGGCTTTCGGTCGGCGCCAGCGCCGGCGTGGTGCCGCTTGCGGCCCGTGCGGCACCCGAACAGATGATCGATGCGGCCGACAAGGCCATGTATGTGCGTAAGAAGGAAAGGCGGAGGTAAATTGTTCCGGGATCAGACAATAGTGAAAGAATAATGCGTTCGATCTTTGTGGTATTTGCAGGCTTGTTCCTGTCGGGATGCGGGACAGCTCTTGTTTCGTCAGCCCCCATCGTGCCGAATGCAATTGAGTGGAAGGCGATCCAGCAAACTATTTATTCCACTTTCACTAGTCTGAAATTGAGTGGTTCTCCAGAAATCTCGTCTCTGCACAAGAACGAAGCTCTTGGCACACCTGCGGAATTGGCAATATGTCTGCGCAATTCGGGTGGCGGCGAAACCAAGTATTTCGTGTTTCTGATGAGTGAGAACAAGATTGTCGATTCCAGGTGGGCGGTCCAAATGGATCGATGTAACGAGCAAACTTATTCGCCGCTGCCAAAACCCTAAGCGCTCATATCGGCGTCGCCGGGCGCCCCACCGCCACATCCTGTCCCAGAATACCGTTTTACCTCTTCCGTGAGGCGGCAAGCGGCAAGTCAGTATTCAAGCAATGATATCCGGCGTGATTTGGTCTTCGATCTGGCGAATCTTGTCGCGCAGCACCAGCTTGCGCTTCTTCAGGCGCTGCACCTGGATCACGTCGGAGCCGGGCGACATCGCCAAGGCGGCGATCGCGGCGTCGAGGTCGCGGTGTTCCTGTTGCAGGCGCGCCAACTGCTCGCGCAACTCGCGTTCGTCGTTTTGCGTCATCGCCACCGCTGGTTTGCTTTCCGGCTGGTCGCCGGGCCCGGCAAAGCCCGACAATTATCGCGTTTTCCACAAGCTCGTTCAAGCCACGAGAAAATCCCGGCCGATCAAATAGTTTGGGTCGATTTGCCGCGGCGTAAAACCGGGTGTATCGTCGCTCTTGAGACGAGTCTGAACTACACTTATATCGTCTTAGAGCCCACTGATTGAGGAGACATATTGAATGTCGATGCAATCGCACCTTGCGGAACTCGAAAAAAAGCATCAGGCGCTCGAACAAGAAATCAACGATTGCCTGACCCATCCCGCGGTCGATGATTTGAAAATCGTGGAACTCAAGCGCAAAAAATTGCTGGTCAAGGACGAGATCGAGCGATTACGCCATAACGGCAGCGTCAGCGTCCACTGACCGGTCGAACTTGAAGTCGTCATGAAGGCGCCACCCCCGGCGCACAGCCGGGCGGTGGCGCTTTTGCGTTTCGAATTGATCTATAGTGCCCGCGAAAGAGCGGCCGGTTCACGGCCCGAGTGAAAGGAAATCATGCGCCCGTTCGCATTCAACAAAATCGTTGTCCGCACGCTCGCAACGCTCGCTTTCGTGCTGGCCGCCGTCAGCGGCCCTGGCGCCGCCGACTATCCCAACCGTGTCGTCACTTTGGTGGTGCCCTATCCGGCAGGCGGCGGCGTGGACGCCATGGCGCGCGTGGTGGCGGCCAAGCTGTCGGATGCATTCAAGCAGCAGGTGATCGTCGACAACAAGGCGGGCGCCGGTGGCACCCTCGGCACACGGCAGGTCGCCCACGCCGCGCCCGACGGCTATACGCTGCTGCTCGGCCACACCGGCACCATGTCGATCAATCCCAGCCTTTACGTTCACGCCGGCTACGACCCGCGCAAGGACTTCGCGCCCATCGGGTTGGTCGCCTCCATGCCGGTGGCGCTGATTGCCCATCCGTCGTTTCCGGCCAAGTCGGTCGCCGAATTCATCGCGCTCGCCAAGAAAGAGCCGGGCAACCTTAACGTCGGCACATCGGCGCTCGGCACCGGCGGCTATATGACCGCCGAACATTTCAAGTCGGAGGCCGGCGTCGACGTTGCCATCATTCCCTACAAAGGCACGGCCCCGCTGACGACCGATCTGCTTGGCGGACATGTGCCGGTGGCGTTCGGCGTGCTGCCGCCGGCGCTCGGCAATATCCAGGCCGGCAAATTGCGCGCCATCGCGGTCACTAGCGCCAAGCGTTTTTCGCTGCTGCCGGACGTGCCGACGTTCGACGAATCCGGCATGCCGGGATTCGAAGCCGTGCTGCACTACGGCCTGTTGGCGCCGGCCGGTACGCCGAAGGACATCATCGACAAACTCAGTCTGGAATTACGCAAGCTGGTCAACACCGATGACGTGAAAAAACGCATCCATTTCGAGGGCGGCAACCCGCTAACTTCGACGCCGGCCGAGTACGCCGTCGACATCGATAAGGAAGAGACCAAGTGGGGCGGGCTGGTACACAAGCTCGGGCTCAAGGTGGAGTAGCCGGCCTTCGCGCACCATTACGGCGCAAGCTCAATTCGAGGGCCGAAAGACCTGGCTTTCGCCGGTGGACTCCGCCGCGTCTTGCTGGACCAACTGAGCCGGGCTTTCCTGTCTTCCGAAGGCATATTGCTCCTGGCGCACCAGCACGATGAACGTGAGGATCAATGCGCTCACGATCAAGGTGCCGTTGAACAAGACGTCGAAGATGGTGCGAACTAGCGAGCGTTTTTCGTCAACGCGGCGTCGATGCGGCAAGTCCGTCGGCAAGGAGTTTCTCCATCAATTTTCCGCGGCATTCATCACTTGAAACGCAGTTCGCAACAAAACGCTTGAAATCAGTATGGCCGCAAGCGGCTAACGAATCGTCACCGCGCCCGCAAACTCTTCGTGTCGACTCGCGGCTGCGCTGGATGGCGGTGCCGACCGAAGATGGCGGCAGAGAATATCAGTGCGTGGCGTATAGTGCGCAACGCAATCGCACCATCACCGAAATCACGGTACCGGACGAGCCAATGGCGGTTCCTATCCCACGCTCGACCCGAAATGGAGCAAACACATCGGCTCGTTCATGTGTTCCGCTCCCAGTAAGTAACGAACGCACGACAGAGTTCGATTCGCTTGCTCTAGTTCCCCCCGCCCGCAAGGACGGGGGGATTTGCATTCGCCGCCATGACGCCATATTGTTCAGGCTGCCTTGCCGCTTCGACCTTGCAGGAGGCCGTCATGAGACATTTGCCGCCGTCCCCGTCGCGTCATCGCTTGGCCGTGCTGGCCGGCGCCTTCGGATTGGTTCTCCTGACCATGCCGGTCGCGCACGCCTTCACCTTCGAAGGCCAGAGCAACACCAACAACGACGGCGCCGCGCGCATCACCGATCCCGAAGCGCGCTTCTCCGGGACCGGCCCGGCCACAACGATCCAGCAGGGCAACACCACCCTGCGGTATGGCGGCCAGATGGGCTCGTTCGACCAGCGCTACAACCCCAATCGGATGTTCGAGCCGAACCCGCGGCCGGGCGACGACCGCTGAGTCAATTTAAGTTTTTAATCGTTGACGATGAGGGCCCTGCGCGGGCCCCTTTTAGTTTCAACCGCAAATTCAATGATGAATTTACGCGCCGGCCTGCCGCCGCGTTGCATGCGAGGATTATACTTGCCGGCCATTCGACCAGGGAGACGGACATGGCACGGAGAAACTTCAAGGCTATCGGCCTGGCAATTGTCGCATTCGTTTCGACATCCGGCATGGCGGGCGCGGATGCGCTCGATGGAGCCTATCGCGGCATGATCGTTTGCGAAAAACTGCAAACCTCGCAATTCATGCTGCGCGCGCCGTTCGACATCATGATCACCGGCAAGACCGCGGTCGCCGCGCGCCCGATCTTCAATCTCAAGGACACGCTGGTGGTCGGCAGCGAGATCGCCACTGGCACGGTCGGCGACGACGGCACAATCAAGCTCTCGTCGAATTGGCACGCTGGCGGCTCAAGCTACCAGGGCAGCTACGGCGGGACGCTCACCGGCAAGGGCGGCAAGCTCACCGGCACGCAAGCCTGAACCATGCCGGAAGGCCAGCAGACGCGAAACTGCACGGCGGCCGTCATCCAGACGAAGTCGTAAGCCCCAACTCAGCGTCTCAACTGTCATCACCGGGCCGGCGCGTTAGCGCCGCGACCTGGTGATCCCGCTTAGGAAGGTAAGGCCCCGCCCCATGAATCGTGATGGCCGGGACTTCAGGCGCGAAGACGGCGCTTCGCGCCTTTTCCCGGCCACGACAAGCGGATAGGCGCTGTTCACACCGCCTTCGCCATCTCGCGCAGCTTGAATTTCTGAATCTTCCCCGTGCTGGTCTTCGGGATTTCCGCGAACACCACGTAGCGCGGGACCTTGTAGCCGGCGAGGTGCTTCTTGCACCATTGCAGCAGCTCGTCGGCGCTCGCCGCCGCACCCGGCTTGAGCTCGACGAAGGCGCAGGGCGTCTCGCCCCATTTTTCGTCTGGCTTGGCCACCACCGCGACCGCGAGCACGGCCGGGTGCTTGTAGAGCGCGTCCTCCACCTCGATGGACGAAATATTCTCGCCGCCCGAGATGATGATGTCCTTGGAGCGGTCCTTCAGCTGAACGTAACCGTCCGGATACATGACGCCGAGATCGCCGGTGTGGAACCAGCCGCCCTCGAAAGCCTTGGCGGTCGAGGCCTTGTTCTTGAGGTAGCCCTTCATCACCACATTGCCGCGCATCATCACTTCGCCGAGCGTCTCGCCGTCGCGCACGACCGGCACCAGCGTATCGGGATGGCGAACGTCGAGCGCTTCCAGCACCGGATAGCGCACGCCCTGGCGCGATTTCTTCGCGGCCTGTTTGGCGAGCGGAAGCGCGTCCCAGGCGGCGTGCCACTCGTTCACCACGGCGGGCCCGTAGACTTCGGTGAGGCCATAGACGTGGGTGACGTTGAAGCCCGCGGCTTTCATCTCGGCCAGCACGGCCTCGGGCGGCGGCGCCGCGGCGGTCGCGAAATTGACCACATGCGGCAGCGGCTTCTTCTCGGCTTGCGTCGCATTGAGCAGGACCGCCATCACGATCGGCGCGCCACACAGATGCGTCACCTTGTGGAGGTGAATCGCATCGAACATCGCTCCCGCGCGCACCGCGCGCAAACAAACATGCGTGCCGGCGACGATCGACACGGTCCAGGGGAAGCACCAACCGTTGCAGTGGAACATCGGCAGCGTCCACAGATAAACCGGATGCTGCCGCATGCTACAGGTGATGACATTGCCTAGGCTAAGCAGATGCGCGCCGCGGTGGTGATAGACCACGCCTTTCGGATCGCCGGTGGTGCCGCTGGTATAGTTGAGCGTGATGGCGTCCCATTCGTCGTCCGGCATGGCCCAGGCGTAGTCGGGATCGCCGCTCGCGACGAAGTCCTCGTATTCGATCTCGCCCAAGCGTTCGCCGAGGCCGCTGTACTCCGGATCGTCGTAGTCGATCACCAGCGGCTTTGCTTTGCAGAGCGCCAGCGCCTCCTTCATCACCTTGGAAAATTCGCGGTCGATGATCACCACCTTGGCCTCGGCATGGTCGAGCGAGAAGGCGATGATCGGCGCGTCGAGCCGGGTGTTGAGCGTGTTGAGCACGCCTTGCGTCATCGGCACGCCGTAGTGGCATTCCAGCATCGCCGGCGTGTTGGCGAGCATCGCCGAGACGCTGTCGCCGCGCTTGATGCCGCGCTTCGCCAAGGCCGAGGCCAGCCGCCGCGTGCGCGCGTAGAACTCGGCGTAGGAACGCCGCAGCGGCCCGTGGATGATGGCGGTGTAGGCCGGGAACACGGCGGCTGCACGCTCCAGAAAGCCAAGCGGCGTCAGCGGCTGGTAATTGGCCGGATTGCGGTCGAGATCGGTGTCGTAGGGCGTTTTCATGGTGCTATCCCGGGAAGACGCACGTGAAAGAAATCACTTGATTAGATTTTTGGCAAATTCCGGCATCGTGCGGAAAGCGACGTGCAGGTTGTCGCTAAAGGACGCGGTCTGACAGCCGTGACCCCGCCAAGCGAGGACGAGTGCATTGCGGCTGAAAAGAGAAACATGGCCGTTGCGTGGTCCGACATACCACCAATTCAAACCGAGTTTGTCGAAATCCGGCGGCTGCAGTAGCGTCGAAAACAGAACCAAGCCGGGGTCCGCCAAATTTGCCTCGATGACACCGATACCGGCCAACGGATCGGGCATGTGTTCGAGCGTCTCGAAGCAGGTGACGAGGTTGAAGTTACCCTCTGGCGGCTGTGCGTATTCGGGGACAAAGGGATCATAGGTCGCGGCGACCGGAAATCCCGCCGCCCGTAATTCGGAACACAGCACGTCGTTGCCGCCGCCATAGTCGAGAACGCGCAGCTCGGCTTTTTGCGCGCCGAACAACTGCTGCACGGCCGCGGCATTGCTGCGCGGCCGCGCCTGCGCGTCGTCGGGTTCAACGGCGAGATAGCCGGCGTTGTAGATGTTCGCTTTAAAGTCCGCGTCGCTCCAGTCGTCCGAACGCGTCGGTGAACAGGAAGCCGCAGGCGCCGCAGCTACGAAAGTAGACGGGCGTGCCCGAAGGCGGCAGTTTTATGCCGTCCGGTATTTCGCAGCATCGGTTGGAGTCGACGACGCCGAAGAGCGCGGCTGGCTGCTGACATATCTTGCAGGGCGTCGGCGCGTCCGAGACGGGCTTCAAACTCATCATGCGGCATGTCAGACCGGCGGCGGCGTAGTCAAGCCGATGCAAAAACGCCCGCTTGTCAGCCGCGCAGAATATCCGTCATGCCGCTGCGCACCAATTCGATCGAGATCGCGAACATCAGCGCCATGGTGATCTTGTAGAACAGCTCCTGCGGCGTGATGCGCACCACCCAGAAGCCGAGCATGTTGGTCGCCATCGCCAGCGGCAGCAGCACCAGCGAGGTGCCCAATCCCTTGGTGGAGAACTGGCCGAGCGCGAAATAGGGCACCACCTTGAGCGCATTGGTGGTGGCGAAGAAGAACGCCGTGGTGCCCACGAAATTCATCTTGGTCAGCTTTTGCGCCAGCACGTACATCTGAAACGGCGGCCCGCCGGCCTGGCAGAGCGTCGAGGTGAAGCCGGACATCGCGCCGGCCAGCATGCCGCCGGTCACGCCCGGCTTGCCGGTCTCGCGCGCGACGCGCTTGGGGCCGATCCAATAATAGAGCACGAAGCAGATGGTGGTGACGCCGATCAGCACGCGCACCCCGGAGTCCGAAATATGCGCGGCCAGCACCCAGGCAGCGCCGACGCCGATCAAGGCGCCCGGCAGCGTGGTCGCCAAAATGAGCCCGTTCCAGTCCTTGCGGTAGACCCAGAGCGCGGCAGCGTCCTGCGCCATCATGATCGGCAGCAGGATTGCGGCGGCCTCGAGCGGCGGCATCGCCAGCGCCAGCATAGGGGTCGCCATCTGGCCTGCGCCGGCAAAGCCGCCTTTGGACAGGCCGAGCGCCACCACGGCGGGGATGGCGAGCGCATAGAACAGGGGGTCGGTGATGAACGTCACGGTCGGCCTCTCGTGACGGCCTAGCCGAAGGTCGGAGGGCGGGAATTGCGCGAGATCAAAGCCCGGCGGGGCGGGCCGCGCCAGCCTTGTTTGCGCATGCCGGCCGTTCCACAATTGCGGCCAAAATGCCCGGGGAGGCAAACCATGGAAGCCCGCAGCAGCCGTTACCACGACGTCTACGCGCGCTGGCAGCGCGATCCGGAGGGCTTCTGGGGCGAGGCCGCACAACAGATCGACTGGATCGAGCAGCCGAAGAAAATCTTCGACAAAAGCACCGGCATCTACGGCCGCTGGTTCTCAGGCGGCGTCGTCAACACCTGCTACAACGCGCTCGACCGTCACGTTCTGGCCGGCCGCAACGACCAGGCCGCGCTAATCTACGATTCCCCGGTCACCAACACCAGGCAGACCTTCACTTACGGCCGCATGCTGTCCGAGGTGCAATTGCTCGGCGCCATGCTGCGCGACTTCGGCGTCGCCAAAGGCGACCGCGTCATCATCTACATGCCGATGGTGCCGGAAGCGGTGTTCGCCATGCTGGCCTGCGCGCGCATCGGCGCGGTGCATTCGGTGGTGTTCGGCGGTTTCGCCGCCAAGGAACTGGCCACCCGCATCGATGACGCCAAGCCCAAAATCATTCTGTCGGCGAGCTGCGGCATCGAGGGCGCCCGCGTCATTCCCTACAAACCTTTGTTGGATGAGGCGATCAAGCTCGTCCAGCATAAGCCGCCGACCTGCATGATCCTGCAACGCCCGCAATGCGAGGCGACGCTGATCGCAGGCCGCGACCACGACTGGCGCAAAACCTGGGAGCATGCCGTCAATTACGCCAAAACCTCCGAATGCGTGCCCGTGCTCGCCACCGATCCGCTCTACATCCTCTACACATCGGGCACCACGGGCATTCCGAAAGGCGTGGTGCGCGACAATGGCGGTCACCTGGTCGCGCTCAAATGGTCGATGCAATATCTCTATGGCGTCAATCCCGGCGAAGTGTGGTGGTCGGGCTCCGACGTCGGCTGGGTGGTCGGCCACTCCTACATCGTTTATGCGCCGCTGTTCCATGGCTGCACCTCGATCCTATACGAGGGCAAGCCGGTCGGCACGCCCGATGCCGGCGCGTTCTGGCGCGTCTGCGCCGACCACGGCGTGGTCTCGCTGTTCACCGCGCCGACCGCGTTCCGCGCCATCCGCAAGGAAGACCCGGACGCCAAGCTGCTCAAGCAATACGACCTGTCGAAATTCCGCGCGCTGTTTTTGGCCGGCGAGCGCGCCGACCCGCCGACCATCCAATGGGCGGAGGAGCATCTGAAAGTGCCGGTGCTCGATCACTGGTGGCAAACGGAAACCGGCTGGTGCATCGCCGGCAATCCGCTCGGCCTCGGCGCGCTGCCGGTGAAATACGGCTCGGCCTGCGTGCCGATGCCGGGCTACCAGATCGACATCGTGGATGAGGCCTGCCACCCGGTGCCGGCCAACAAGATCGGCTCGATCGTGGTCAAGCTGCCGCTGCCGCCGGCCAACTTCCCGACGCTGTGGGAGCAGGACGACCGCTTCAAGGAAAGCTACCTCGACGAATTCCCCGGCTACTACAAGACGGCGGACGCCGGCTACAAGGACGACGACGGCTACGTCTACGTGATGAGTCGCACCGACGACATCATCAACGTCGCCGGCCACCGGCTCTCCACCGGCGGCATGGAGGAAGTGCTGGCCGGCCACCAGGACGTGGCGGAATGCGCCGTGCTCGGCATCAAGGACGAGCTCAAGGGCGAAGTGCCCTGCGGCTTCATCGTGCTGAAAGCCGGCGTCAACCGACCGCCCGCCGAGATCGAGAAGGAGATCGTGGCGCTGGTGCGCGAGAAGATCGGCCCGGTGGCAGCGTTCAAGCTCGCCATCACGGTGGCGCGGCTGCCGAAGACGCGCTCAGGCAAGATCCTGCGCGGCACCATCAAGAAGATCGCCGACGGCGACAAGTGGACCATGCCGGCGACCATCGACGACCCGGCGATTTTGGACGAGATCACCGGCGCGCTGAAGGGGCATGGGGTGGGATAGGAACGGATGATTGATGTGACGCCTTGTCTGTAAAAATTCCTCGGGCTTCCGATGCGAGCCGACTTGCGGCATTGCAAAAGCTTGCCGTGCAGGGAGCCTGCTGGACTGGCCGCAATACCTCGTCCCAGGAAATGCGGACCCCGGGATCATAAATCGCCGCGATGGAGCGCCGAGTGGCGAGCGCGCTTACGCACAAGCGCGCGCCCGCCGCAAGGCGGAACGACTGATGGTGCGCCGCTTGGCGCTCCATTCCCCCTCGCTTTCGGGCGAGGGACGAACGAGAACCCCGCTGCGGCGGGGAGGAAGACGGCCTGCCCGGGGCCGACAAACAATACGGGCGGCGGAGCTTTGGCTTGCCTTGCCGAAGCAAAGCGAAGGCGGGCTGTTTGATAATTTTATCGGTGAAGGAGGCGCGCGCGGGCCATCCCTGGCGGCTGCGCGTGAACGGCTGCATAGTGCGGGATGGCCGACAAGAATGTCTTTGCAATCGCTGGAATCGGAATCTTCCTGATTGTCGGCACCATCGTGGCCGTGGCCATTGCCGGAACGATTCTGGTGTTTCTCTACGGGATCGTCGTTGTCGTTTTCAGAAGCACGTTTGGAATCGAACTGCCGCACCTATTCTAGTAAGCGTCGGACGAGCTAAGGTGCGCCGCGCAACATCCACAGTAATTGAATCAAAGCAGAATTACTACGTTGTGAAACGGTATCACTTTACTCACATGGAATTCGGCCTGAATTCGATTGCTGATTTTCGTTCCATCCAGAGGGGGCTTCGTATGCGTACAAATCAAAATCACGACGCCATCGACCACATCGCCAACACAACCGCCGCGCCGGCCGAGAAGGCCGCCGAAATCAGATTGGAATCTTTGGTCTACATCCTGCGCATGGCCGAGATCGAAGCGTTGCAGTCGGTCGAGGCCGGGCGGGCGCCTCAACAAACAAAACGGACGCACGGCGAAGGTCGCCTAGGCCCGGGCGAATGGCGGCGCGCTGCCGCCTCACATCGGCAGCAGCGGTCCGATCTTTTCGCAATCCGACGCGTTCGCCATGCCGCAAACAATGGCCCCGCTGCGCGGGGCCTGCGACATCGCACCGTGTGCCGCGCTGCTGTGCGAAACCTGGGTGCCGGCCGCATGCGGGTGTGTATGGACCGTGCGGGCAATGGCCACCGTGGCAATCAAGCCTGCTGCAATGACGGCGGCTGAAAGAAATTTGGTTTTGTGCATTTTCATTTCGGGTCTCCTGATTCCATGTTTATCGCGAGCAGATAGCTAGAATATTGCGACGCACAAGAGGCATCGCAATCACATAAAATTGTGCCTTCTCTACAATTGGTTAAGGAATTATCGCGCCGCATCATTTTTGTTCATAAAAGTGATCAATGGCGTCCGCCAATGGCTTCGATGGGGCGATCATGGCGGGCTACGCCTACGCTAGCCCGCCCGCTGCGCCGGCAGTGTGAGCCATTTCACATTCGACTGAAGGCAGATCGCCTAAAATTCCGGAAGCTCAAGGGGGGATTGCTATGGCGAAAAACTTATCCGCTGAAACGGCAGAATTCGTTCTATCGCATACAAAAGAACTCGCGCAGCTTTCACGCGGGGCCGGACTGAAGACCCTGGCCTATTGGCTCGAGGTCGCCGTGATCGAAGCCGAAACCCAGCTAAAGGACCAAAGGGAGTGTTCCTTTACGTTGAACTATGTTTTCAAACTGTCTCTGCCGAGTCTTCACAGGCCTGCCTGACGCGGCCGGGAATTAGCGAGAGAACCTGATCGGCCAGCTCTGGCATTTGCCGGATAGGCCTGGCCGGGTCTGGTCGGCATGCCGTAGTCGGCCCTGCTTGCGCGATCGTTTGAAGTTGCCGATTTCTGGATCGCGCCACTCGCCGCCGGAACCTTTTTTGGTTTTTTCAATTTAATAGCTGGGGAAACGCAGGCTCCCCGTTAGACGACCGCACGTTCAAGCACTGCGCCGCACTCGTATTCTCGAGGCGATTGCGCATGGACGATAACCGAACACCGTTATTGCCGCTCATTGCAACGGATTCAACCGCCATCGCCATGTCGACGCTAGCGTTTTGCCGACAGCCGGCCAGATTGGTCAATTCCCGTCCGGCGGTCGTCACTACATGGAAACCGAAATGAGGAGAACTGCTCATGCGTGCTATCAGCATTTTCGCCGCTGCTGCTGCGCTGACGATCGGCGTTGCGGCCGATGCTCAGGAAATAGACTGGACGAAAGTCGACGCCGCGCTGGGAAGGAGTGCCGCGGTATCGGCTGACGTTCATCGCTACGGATTCCCACGCACCGACTTGCACGTGACGCTCGATGGCGTTGTCATCAAGCCGGCCTTTGCGCTTGGCGGCTGGGCGGCGTTCAAGCCGATTCACGGCGGCGTCATGGTGATGGGCGACCTCGTGCTGCTCGAAACCGAGATAAACCCGGTGATGAGGAAGCTGATCGATGGCGGACTCGAGATTACTGCCGTCCACAATCACGTTCTGCGCGGCAGCCCGGCCACGTTCTATATGCATATCAGCGGGCATGGCGATCCGGTGCAACTGGCAACGGCTCTTCACGCGGCATTGGCCGAGAGTCGCACTCCGCCGGTCACGACCGTTGGCGCGGCGTCCGCTCCGGCGGTCGATCTCGACACCGCACAACTCGATCAAATTATCGGCGCCAAAGGAAACGCCGTCGGCGGCGTCTATCAATTCGGGGTGCCGCGGCGCGAGCCGGTCACGGAAAACGGGATGCCGATCGTTCCACCCGGACCGATGGGGCTCGCCATCGGGATCAACTTCCAGCCGACCGGCAACGGCAAGGCTGCCATCACAGGCGACTTCGTTTTGACGCAGGACGAGGTCAACCCGGTCATCCGCGCCTTGCGCACGAACGGCATCGAGGTGACGGCGGTGCACAGCCACATGCTCGACGAGCAGCCGCGGCTGTTCTTCTTGCACTTCTGGGCCGACGACGACGCGCTCAAACTCGCGAAGGGCCTGCGCGCCGCGCTCGACAAGACGGCGACGGTGCGGATGTAGCCAACAACACTCACTTCACGTTGATGGTAATCACTCTCAATGGGGAAGCCCGGTCGCCGATCGCGACCTTGTAGGAAACCGAGTCCTTTCCACGAAAGCCGGACTTGGACTTGTAGCGGATCGTGCTGCCGGTGATGGTCTTGCCGGCGCAGGTGCCGGTGTTGCCTGAGGCCGGCGTGCTCGGGGGTAAAGTGCTCTCCACCCCCTGCGCGACCGAAACCGTCCCGTGCACGGGATTTTTCGTAACGCTCACCTTCACGGCAAGCGAGCCGCAGTTCCAATCCCATGCCCGCTCATGCGAGATGCGGGTATCGATCCCGGATTCCGCCGACCGCGTCAGTGTGAGTTCCTGCGCGCAAGCCGGCGCCACCCAGATCACCGAAGCGATCAGGCAACCAAGCGAAACAGTCAGCCTTCGCATCGCAGCCCCCCGTTACAACCGACATTTCCCCCAGACGGCCTAAACGATAGCAGACCGTGCAGTTCCTGCGTAAGCCATAGGCCGGCCGAGGCGGGCGGGGGTTATGCCACATTGCAAAGTCTCGCCGAACAACGACAATCGCCCCACAAGATAATAACCGCCCAAGGACCCCCATGCCCTTCTTCATCTGCACCGCCTGCGGCATGCAATATGCGCAAAGCGACAAGCCGCCGGCGCAATGCGTCATCTGCGAGGAGGAGCGGCAATACGTGCCGCCGCGCGGGCAGACGTGGACGACGCTGGAGGCGCTGTCGCAAAGCCACATGAACAGCATGCGCGAATACGAGCCAGGCGTCATCGGCATTGGCGCCGGGTTCGCCATCGGGCAGCGCGCGCTTTTGTTGCGCACTTCAGGCGGCAATGTGCTGTGGGATTGCGTCGCCACGCTCGATGCCGCGACGGTGACTGCGGTCAAGGCTCTCGGCGGCATCCAGGCGATCGGCATATCGCATCCGCATTTCTACACCACGATGGTGGAGTGGGCGCACGCCTTCGGCGCGCACATCCATCTCAACGTCGCCGACCGGCAATGGATCATGCGGCCGGATCCTGCGATCTATCTGTGGGAAGGCGACAGTTTCAAACTGTGGGACGGCGTCACCCTGATCCGCTGCGGCGGTCACTTCGAAGGCGGCAGCGTGCTGCATTGGCAAGAAAAAAAGAAAGGCGGCGTGAATGGGCGCGGCCAAGAAAGAGGAATTGTCTGTGCGGGCGACATTCTCACCGTCGCCACCGACCGCAAGTGGCTCTCTTTCATGCGCAGCTATCCGAATTTCATTCCGCTGTCGGCGCGCGACGTCGAGCGCATTGGCGCTGCGATGGCACCGTTTTCGTTCGACGTGCTCTACGGCCATTATTTCGACCGCGTCATCGCCAAGGACGCCAAGTCGGTGCTGGAAAAATCGATTGCACGCTATCTCGCCGCGATCAACGGGTCGCGAGGATATTGATCACGACGCTAAAAAGCCGGCCGCGCGCTGCCTAGAGGGGGTGGCGGGCGTCGCGGCCGGATGACGTTGCTCCACGTGTGACGTGCACCGCGCGTCATAGAGCGCCATCATGCCCGCCAGGCGTGAATAACGGGTTGACGCCAAAGCCGTCGCAGCTTCGCAAGACTACTTAAGGAAAAACCCGTAGGACGCTTACTCGTCGCCGTCCTTCTCGGTTTTGCCGCCGAGTTGCTTGAGCTTGGCGAACACGGCGCTGACGTTGAGATCGCTGCCGCCCGGCTTGTTCTCAGCTTCCGCAGCGGCGGCGGCGACTTCCGCCTCCTTGCGCGCGGTGGTTTCCGCAGCGGGAAGCAATGTCGCGCCGGTGTCGGCCGGCGCCGGCTTTTCCTTGTTGGCGCGGTTGACCTCGAAATCGAGGTCGGTCTGCGTGGCGAGGCCGAGCGTCACCGGGTCCATGGGCGCGAGCGCGGCGGCGTTCCAATGCGTGCGGTCGCGGATCGCCGAAATCGTCGACTTGGTGGTACCTACCAACCGCATGATGGCGCTGTCCTTGAGTTCAGGATGATTGCGCACCAGCCACAGGATGGCATTAGGCCGGTCCTGCCGGCGCGATACCGGCGTATAGCGCGGGCCCTTCTTGGCCCCGCGCTCGGTCGAGGGAACCGAGACTTTCTGGTCGGCCAGCGTAAGGTGAAGATCGTGATTGGCTTCGGCCGCGGTGATCTGCTCGCGCGTGAGTTGGCCGGTCTGGATCGGGTCGAGGCCCTTGATGCCCTGTGCGGAGTCGCCGTCGGCGATCGCTTTGATCTCCAGCGGGTGCAGCTTGCAGAAATCGGCGATTTGGTCGAACGATAGAGCGGTGTTGTCCAACAGCCAGACGGCGGTCGCCTTCGGCATCAATGGTGCTGCTGTGGCCATGGCAAATCTCCTCTACGCTCCGCCCGCCCG
Organism: uncultured Alphaproteobacteria bacterium; assembly: GCA_963778745.1. Classification (GTDB taxonomy): domain Bacteria; phylum Pseudomonadota; class Alphaproteobacteria; order Rhizobiales; family Xanthobacteraceae; genus Pseudolabrys. The sequence goes on from CAVZVP010000006.1 coordinate 22,446, forward strand.
CCGGGCGAAGCACCAGATCATCGATGATGATCGGAAAGTGGCCGGAATATAGGGTCTGAGTCGGGGCCATGCAACCTTCCCGGCTTGACAGAGCGGGGCGGCGCACCCCATGTCGGAGCAAGAAACTCGCAAGAAATCGGCGCGATTTCGAGGACAATATGGCCAACGCCCCCGAAAAGTCTGCACTCAAGGTGCTGCTGTGCTCGCCGCGCGGATTCTGCGCCGGGGTGGTGCGCGCCATCGAATCGGTGGAGCGGGCGCTCGCGATCTATGGGCCGCCGGTCTATGTCCGTCACGAAATCGTGCATAACCGTTACGTGGTCGAGAGCCTGCGCGCCAAGGGCGCGATTTTCGTCGAGGAACTCGACGAAGTTCCCGACACCGATGCCCCGGTCATCTTCTCGGCCCATGGCGTGGCGCGCAGCGTCCCCGAGGAGGCCGCGCGCCGCCATCTTTTCGCGCTCGACGCCACCTGTCCGCTAGTGACCAAAGTGCATCGCGAGGCGGCGATCCACTACCGCCGCGGCCGCGAAATCGTACTGATCGGGCATGCCGGTCATCCCGAAGTGATCGGCACCCTGGGCCAGTTGCCGCATGACTCGGTGACGTTAATCGAAAGCGTGTCCGACGCCGCGAAATTTATGCCGCGCGATGCCAGCAATCTCGCTTACGTGACGCAGACGACTTTGTCGGTGCAGGATACCGCGGAGATCGTCGACGTGCTGAAGGCGCGTTTTCCCGCCATCGCCGGGCCGCACAAAGACGACATTTGCTACGCCACCACCAACCGGCAGGAAGCGGTCAAGTGCGTGGCGCCCTTGGTCGATGCCATGATCGTGGTCGGCTCGCCCAATTCGTCCAATTCGCAACGGCTCAAAGAAGTGGCCGAGCGCGCCGGCTGCCCGCATGCCGTATTGGTGCAGCGCGCCGCCGATATCGAGTGGGGTGCATTCGCTGCCGTTGGTACGCTCGGTATCACCGCCGGCGCCTCCGCCCCGGAAGTGCTGGTCGAAGAGATCATCGGCGCCTTTGCCCAGCGATATGCGCTGAGCATCGAAACCGTTTCCGCCGCCGAGGAGGATATGTTCTTTCCGCTGCCCCGCCTGCTGCGGGAGAGCCAGGCGGCGGAGTGACGCTTTCATGGCCGTCTATACCGACGTCACCGCCGACGATCTCACCGAATTTCTCAGCCGCTACGAGATCGGCACGCTGCTCGCCTACAAGGGCATCGCCGAAGGCGTGGAGAATTCCAATTTCCTGGTGCACACCAGCGCCGGCAATTTTATTCTCACGCTGTACGAGAAGCGCGTCGCCGAGAAAGACCTGCCGTTCTTCCTCGCGCTGATGGAGCATCTGGCGGCGCGCGGCATCACCTGTCCGCAGCCGGTGAAGAACAGAGAAGGCGGCATGCTCGGCAAACTTGCCGGCCGACCGGCTGCAATCGTCACCTTTCTCGACGGCTTATGGATCCGCCGCCCGAATGCTGGCCATTGCGCGGCGGTGGGCGAGGCGCTGGCCGGCCTGCATCTCGCCGGGAAGGACTTTGCAAACAAACGAGCGAACGCGCTATCGATCGAGAGCTGGCGCGGGCTCTACGAGCACACCAAGGCGCGCGGCGACAGCGTGCGGCCCGGTCTGTGCGCGGAGATCGCCAAGGAGCTCGACGCACTCGACAAGTGCTGGCCGCGCGATCTGCCCGACGGCGTGATCCACGCCGACTTGTTTCCCGACAACGTGTTCTTCCTCGGCGACAAGTTGTCCGGGCTGATCGATTTCTATTTCGCCTGCATCGACACGCTCGCCTATGACGTCGCGGTTTGTCTCAATGCCTGGTGCTTCGAAGCGGATCATTCCTATAACGTCACCAAGGGCCGCGCGCTGCTCAAGTCATATGGCAAAGCGCGCGCTCTCTCGGTGGCCGAGCGCGCGGCGCTGCCGGTATTGGCGCGCGGCGCCGCCATGCGCTTCCTGCTCACCAGGCTGGTGGATTGGCTGGCAGTGCCGGACGGCGCGCTCGTTAAGCCGAAGGACCCGCTGGAGTATTTCCGCAAGCTTCGCTTCCACCAGTCGGTGAAGAGCGTAACCGACTATGGAATTGAGCCTTGAGCGACCGCGTCACGATACACACCGATGGCGCCTGTTCGGGCAATCCGGGGCCGGGCGGCTGGGGTGCGATTCTCACCTTCGGCGACCACGAAAAGGAATTGAACGGCGGCGAGCCGCACACCACCAACAACCGCATGGAATTGATGGCGGCAATCTCGGCGCTGGAAGCGCTGAAACGTCCGTGTTCGGTCGATCTCTACACCGACAGCGAATATATGCGCGGCGGCATCACTGGCTGGATCAACGGCTGGAAGAAGAACGGCTGGCGCACGGCCGACAAGAAGCCGGTCAAGAATGTCGATCTCTGGAAGCGGCTCGATGTCGCGCTCGCTAATCACGACGTGCGCTGGCATTGGGTTAAGGGTCACGCCGGCCATGCCATGAACGAGCGCGCCGATCAGCTGGCGCGCGATGGTCTGGTTGCCGCCCGCGCGGGGGCGATTGGGGCGATGAAGACGAAGTAGCAATTCGTCATTCCGGGTCCGGCGTTGACGCGCCGTCCCGGAATGACAAGAAGATTAAAGCTGCTTGAGCAGCGCCTCGCCGCCGGAGATGTCGCACTTGCCGGGCGCGTCTTCGATGTTGAGCTGCTTCACCACACCGTCGTCCACCAGCATCGAGTAGCGCTTCGAACGGGTGCCCAGCCCATTGCCGGAGCCATCGAAGACCATGTCGATCGCCTTGGCGAATTCGCCATTGCCGTCGGCGAGGAAATCGATCTTGCCAGTGGCTCCGGTCGCCTTCTTCCAGGCTTCCATCACGAACGCGTCGTTGACGCCGGTCACCGCAATGGCGTTCACGCCCTTCGCCTTGAAGGCATCGACATTGTTGAGGAAGCTCGGGATGTGCAGGTTATTGCAGGTGGGCGTGAAGGCGCCCGGCACCGCGAACAGCGCGACCTTCTTGCCTTTGAAGATATCGTCCGTGGTCTTCGGCTTGTTGGGCCCTTCCGCGGTCATCACACGGAACGTAGCGCTGGGCAATTTATCGCCGACTTTGATGGGCATGGGTGTCCTCTCCTGATTTTTATGAGATGCAAAATAGCGCAGCCTGCGGATTAGTCGAGATGAGTTTTGACCTCGGTGGCCCGGTCACCCTTCACAATCGTGAAAGTGAGTTCCAACGGTCCCTTGGGATCGACGCCGGGCGGCAGTCCATCGAGTTCGAAGCCAAAATGCGCGTGACCGGGCGGCGCGCCGGGCGCCGGCTTGGGGATGGGCAAAGCCCATTCCGCGCTCGGGCCCTCGACGAACAGTTCGACCGACTGACCCGTTGGCGCGGCGAGATCGACAAATACCAGCGGCTTGCGCTTGTCGTCGTTGGCGCGGCGCGCGGTCAAGCCGGCCTCAGCGGCGGCAACCGGTTTCGGTACGTGCGCTTCGGCCGCGACAAGTGCGGCATTGTCCGCTCCGCCAGCGGCAAGCGTCAATTCCACATTCGCCTCGACCGGCACGCACAGCTTCTCGCACACCGCGTAGTCGATTTTGGCGCGCAGCGTGACCGGCTTGTCCATTTGCCGCGGGAAGACCTGCAGTGGCAGGATGACGCTGCCCTTGTAGCCTATCGTGGTGCCAGCCTCGTCAGTGAAGGCATGCGGCGCCGGATAGAGCACCTTCACGGTGGCGAGATTGTCCGAACCGGAAAAACTAAATCGCGGCGGCACGCCGGAATCGCCGGGATAGCGCCAATAGGTATGCCAGCCCGGCTGCATCTTGATCTCGATACCGGCGCGCAGGCTGTCGGCGCCGTCCTTGTTGGCGCCGGCGATCAGACGAATGGCCGAATAGTTATCCTCGACCCAGGGTGAGGCATCGGCGGCGCGAGCCGGAGCGCCGAACAGCAGGGCGACGCTGCAGGTTGCCAAGGTGACGCCGATTCGACTGTTAAGATTCTCCATGGCGCTCGATCTAGTCGGTTAAGCTGCGTTTCGCCACTGAATTCATTGTGAGCATAGGGTGACCAAGATGCGGGCAAACCTACAATTTTGCCTGATCCATTGACGGCGATTTCGCCACAATTACCGGCTTGATTATGACGGTGGGTGACTGAACTATCCGCAGCGGGCATCGTTTGCAAAGGCAGACCAATTGGATAACCTTTTGGCATGAAGCTACCACGCAAATCGGCTGACAAGACGTCTGCGCGCGGCTATCTCGACGGTCAGATGCTGATCGCGATGCCAGCGATGAACGACGAGCGCTTCGCTCGCGCAGTAATCTATGTTTGTGCGCATTCGAGCGAAGGCGCCATGGGCATCATCGTCAACCAGCCGGCCGGCAACATCAAATTCCCCGATCTGCTGGTGCAGCTCGAGGTGATCCCGGCGGCCGAACGCATCGAATTGCCGGTGCGGGCGGAAGACGTCAAGGTGCTCAAAGGCGGGCCGGTGGAAACCGGGCGCGGCTTCGTGCTGCATTCGGCCGATTTCTTCATCGAGAACTCGACGCTGCCGATCGACGAAGGCATCTGCCTCACTGCTACGCTCGATATTCTCAAGGCGATCGCGCACGGCAACGGGCCGCAGAGCGCCATCCTCGCGCTCGGGTATGCCGGCTGGGCGCCCGGGCAACTGGAAACCGAGATCCAGGCAAACGGCTGGCTGCATTGCGCCGCCGATTCGGAATTGATCTTCGGCACCGACACCGGCGGCAAATACGAAAAGGCGCTGCGCAAGATCGGCATCGACCTGGGCATGCTGTCGAGCGAGTCCGGCCACGCCTAGCGCGTGATCCCGAAAGGCATGTCCTCGACTTGATCGGGGATGGGAACCCGTTTTCGGAGAAGATCACGCGCAACAATAAACTCTATCGCTTGAACGCGAGCGCGACCCAGAACGGCTCCGTATCCGAAAATCGGATATCCTCGAATCCGGCCACCCGCAACATGTCGGTGATCTGCGCGCGCGTGAAGCGTTTCTCCAAGCGCGTGCAAAACTTGTCGAAGTTGTCGGTGCGCATCACATAGAGCGAGCGGCGGCGGTAGTATCTGAGCGGCCATGAGCGCGGCCGCAGGCCGAACTTCTCGAGCAGCCGCCATACGCGCGAGCGGCCAATAAATTAGACAGGCGATGACGGTCGCCGCTGAGATCTGCAGCGGATAAGGCGCGCGGCAGAGCAGGAGCCGCCCCGCATCGAAAATTCTCCAGAATGTCCGATAGACTGCGGTGCGGTTGTCGAAGGCGTAATAGAGATACACCAGGAACCGCGCCTCAAACTTGAGCTGGGCCGCGACGTCGCGGATCGCTTGCGCGGTGTCGGGGACCTGGTGCAGCACGCCAAGCGAATAGGCGGAATTGAGCGTGCCATCGTCGAACGGCAGCGCCGACATCGATGGCGTGCAAATGTCCGACACGCGGCGCCGCCAACATGGCCCAACGCCCGCTGCCGCAACCGATATCGGCGCCGACGCTTTTCGCCGGCAGAAGGTCCCATGGAAAGATCGCAAAATAGCTTTCGAACATCGCGCGGCGATCTTCGGCGGTCAGCGCGGTCTCCGACTGCGAGAAGGTCGACCACTCGCGGCCGAATCCTTCGACCGTTGCCCGATCGGTATTTTTTTGGAAGCGATGTCATCGCAGATCTTGGTCGCGGCGCGGGCCCGCGCGTGTTCATTAACCTGTTAGCGCGCGCCCTCGAGCTTTTCGCTGCTGAGCAGCCCGCTGGCGGCCTGCGCGCTCATCGGCTCGCCGAAGGCGAAGCCTTGCGCATACTCGCAGCCCAACTGGAACAGCTCGACCGCATCGGAGTCAGTCTCGGCACCTTCCGCGACCACGTCCATACTGAGATCGTGAGCGAGCGCGATGATCGAGCGCAGGATCACCGGCCGTGTGCCGCGCGCGGTGGTGCGCACGAACGACTGGTCGATTTTGATGGTGTCGAACGGAAAGCGCTGCAGATAGGCAAGCGAGGAATGGCCGGTGCCGAAATCGTCGAGTGACAACCCGACGCCGAGCTCCTTGATGCGGGTGAGCATCTGCGCGGCGTGTTCGGGGTTTTCCATCACCAGCGATTCGGTGATTTCCAGTTTGAAGGTGTTACGCGCCAGCGCCGAGCGCGACAGCACGCTGCGCAGGTCCTGGATCAGGTCGTGGCGCAGCAATTGCCGCGACGACACGTTGACGCTGGCGAAGATAGGCTCGCGCGCGCGATTGGCGGCTTGCCAGATGGCGAGCTGGCGCGCAGTGCGCTCGAGCACGAACTGGCCGAGATCGACGATCAGGCCGATTTCCTCGGCGGTGGTGATGAATTCAGCCGGCGACAGGCGACCAAGCTTGGGATGATCCCAGCGCGCTAGCGCCTCGAAGCCGGCTATGGCGCGATCCTCCAGCCGCACGATCGGCTGGTACAGCACCTTGATCTCCTCGCGCTCGATGGCGCGGCGCAGTTCCGATTCCATGGTTAGCCGGTCGGTCTTGCGCGAGCGCATGGCCGGCTTGAAAATTTCGATGCGGTCGCCGCCGATCCGCTTGGCGTGATACATTGCGAGCTCGGCGTCCTTGAGGACCTCCTCGGTATTGCGGGACTTGTTTTCGGCGAGCGCCAACCCGATCGAGGCGGTGATGAAGATTTCGCGGTCGTTGAAGCCGATCGGCGCGCGCAAAGTGCGGCGCATGGTCTCGGCAAAGGCCACGATGCGCGCGGGCTCGCGTTCCGACAGCAGGATCAAGGCAAATTGGTCGCCGGCCAGCCGCGCCAGCGTGTCCTGCGGCTTGAGCAGGCGGGCAAGCCGGCGCGCGATGGTGAGCAGCACGGAATCACCGATGGAAATGCCGACCGAGTTGTTGACCTGCTTGAAGCGGTCGAGATCGATCACCAGCACCGACGGCCGGATTTGCGGATCGGAACGGGCAAAGCCGAAGGCCGCCTGCATGCGGTCGATGAACAGTTCGCGGTTGGGTAGGCCGGTGAGATTGTCGTGTACCGCGTCAAACAGCAGCCGCTCCTCGGCTTTCTTGAAATCGGTTACGTCGGTGAGCGTGCCGACCAGGCGCACCACTTCGCCGTCGGAGCCCACCACCGGACGCGCCTTCAGCGAAAACGAGAGGTAATGGCCGTCGGTCGCGCGCAGCCGAAAATCCTGATTGAGACGTCCGCGCCGCTGCTCCACCGCGCTGTCGAGCGCGGCGCGGAAACGATCGCGGTCGAGCGGATGCAGCACCTCGAGCCAGTCGGCCGCCGCGCCTTCCAGCGTGCCGCGCTTGAGGCCGAGCAGCTGTTCGGTTTCCGGGCTGGTGTAGACCTTGTCGGTGGAAACGTCCCAGTCCCAGATCAGATCGCCGGCGCCCGTCAGTGCGAGAGCGCGTCTTTCCACATCCGAAACAATGCCGTGGGTGATGCCGCCGGCGAAGGCGTGCTGCATCACCGTGAAGCCGATCAACATCACGATCAGCACCAGGCCGCCGAGCAAAGCGGGGCCGATGATGTCGTTGGTGACGACGCTGGTGACGGCTAATCCCGCGCCCGCCGTCCACACCATCAGCAGCAACCAGGTCGGGATCAGCAGAACCGCGCGGTCGTAACCGTGGGTGGAGAGATAGATCACCAATGCGAGCCCAAAAACGGCAATGCCAGCGAGCGACATGCGCGCGATGCCGGAGGCAATCGCGGGATCGAACACCGCCACCGCGGTCAGCGCGGCGAGCGCGGCCAGCCACGCGATGGTGATATGGGCATAGCGCACGTGCCAGCGCGACAGATTGAGATAGGCGAACAGAAACACCAGCAGCGTTGCCGACAGGATAGCCTCGCCGCAGGCGCGCCAGACCCGTTCGGCGCCGGCCGACATGTCGAACACCTTGCCCCAGAATCCGAAGTCAATGCCGATGTAAACGAGCACCGCCCAGCCGAGCGCGGCGGCCGCGGGGAACATCACCGAGCCCTTGACCACGAATAGGATGGTGAGGAACAACGCCAGCAGGCCGGCTATGCCGATGACGATGCCGTAATACAATGTGAAGGAGTTGACCTTGTCCTTGTAGGCGTCCGGCTCCCATAAATAAATTTGCGGCAGCTTGTCGGTGCGCAATTCGGCAACGAAGGTAATGACCGTGCCCGGATCGAGCGTGACGCGGAATATGTCCGCGGTCGTGTTCTCCTGCCGCACTGGGCGGTCGCCCGATGACGGCGTGATGCCGGCGAGACGCGACAACCCGAGGTCCGGCCAGAACAGGCCGGAGCCGACCATGCGGTAATGCGGCACGACGATCACCCGGTCGATCTGCTCGTCGGAATTATTGGTGAGCGCGAACACCGCCCAGTTGGTATTGCGCTCACGTGCGCGCACCTCGATGCGGCGCACGATGCCGTCCGGGCCGGGCGCGGTGGAGACCTGGATGCGGTCGCCGTCGGTCTTTTGCAATTCGGTGGCGTCGGTGAGATCGATCGCCGAGGCGCCGAGCCGCACATTCACCGCTTCGACGGCGCGCGAAGGCTGCGCCGCCAGCAGCAAGCCGGCGAGCGCGAGCATGGCGACAAATGCGCAGCGGAGCGAGATCAATCCAGAACCCCCGACCGCGGCAATGCCAGTCATACTGCTGATCCAGCCCGGACAACGGTGAAAATCTGCAAGCAAATTCCCCTTGTCCGGTTTTGCTTCGACAATGCGCCGATTTCGCGGCCCTTGCACGCCTGCCAGGAGTACCGGCTCCGCTCTCGGTGGGCAAGAGACCGGCGCATTTTCAGAGGGTTAGCACGATCTTGCCGATATGCGCGCTGGTTTCCATTAGCGTATGGGCGGCGGCCGCCTGGTCGAGCGGGAAGGTCTTGAAGATCACCGGCTTCACCTTGCCCGCCGCGATCAGCGGCAGCGCATTGTCCTCGACCGCGCGCGCGATCGCAGCTTTATCGGCGTTCGAGCGCGAGCGCAGCGTCGAGCCGGTGTGATGCAGCCGCTTGAGCATCATGCGCATGAAATTGACTTCCGCTTTCGGTCCGCCCTGGAATGCGATCTGCACGATGCGGCCTTCCACGGCGGCCGCTTCGTAATTGCGCGCGATGTAATTGCCGCCGATCATGTCGAGTATAACGTCGGCCCCCTTGTCGGCGGTCGCCGCTTTGGTGGCCGCCACGAAGTCCTCGGTTTTATAGTTAACGGCCACGTCGGCGCCGAGCTTGCGGCAAGCTGCGCATTTTTCCTCAGAGCCGGCGGTGGCGATGACGCGCGCGCCGAGCGCCTTGGCGAGCTGGATCGCGGTGGTGCCGATCCCGGAGGTGCCGCCATGCAACAAAAAAGTCTCGCCGCTCTTGAGACCGCCGCGCTCCACCATGTTGTGCCAGACGGTAAAGAAGGTCTCCGGGATTGCCGCGGCCTCGACCATCGACAATCCGCCGACCGGCAGCGCGTGGCTTGCCTGCGCGAGGCAATATTCGGCGTAGCCGCCGCCGACCACCAGCGCCATCACGCGGTCGCCGGTTTTCCAGCGCTTGACGTCCGGTCCGAGCGCCACGACCTCGCCGGCGATCTCCAGGCCCGGAATATCCGGCGCGCCGGGCGGCGGCGGATAAAGGCCCTGGCGCTGCATCACGTCCGGGCGGTTGACGCCGGCGGCTGCGACCTTCACCAGGATCTCAGCCTGGCCGGGCGTGGGAACCGCGCGCTCTTGCGGCACCAGCGCCTCGGGGCCGCCAGGGGCTTTGATGCCGATGGCCGTCATGCGGGTGGGAAGCGCGGACATAAGTTCCTCGGTTCTTTCAGGGCAGGGCGCCTGTTTAGGCGGGCGATGGCTATGTGACAACCCGCTTTGCGGCGGCTAGATTTTGTTTGGAGGCGGGCCATGGCAGCCATCGACGACGACGACAAACCGAAGAAGAAGATCACCCACGAGATCGGGCAGGACCTGGGCCTGCTCTCGGTCGAGGAGCTGGCCGCGCGCGTTCAGCTCATGCACGACGAGATTTCGCGGCTGGAGGCGGACATGGCGAGCAAGCGCGCGTCGCGCTCGGCGGCCGACCAGTTTTTCAAACGGTAAGCGCGCACCGTTGCCGCGGTTTCACAAAAATCCGGCATTGGACGCAAATCTTTAACGCGTCGTTAAGCCTTCTGGATCATTACTGTGCACGTCCATCTTCGTGGACATTGAGTGGCTCCTGTCCACTCTGTTTGACGCCTCCCTGTTATCAACTTCGAGCCGCCGACAACGGCGGCTCTTTTTTGTCTCATTTCGGGACAGTCGCGACAGCTATGGTGGCCGCGCTCTTAAGCTTGTGCAGCAACTATGTCGCTAAGTTTCCCGATCCCGGTATGGACATATCGGGCCGGAGAGAGCGATGCTGATCCTTACACGGGACGCGTAACAGTTCCGGCAGGGGTGAGGCGTAGCGTATGGCTGAAAAGTCGATGAACGAATTGCAGCCGGTGTCGTTCGGCGCGCGGCTCGCCAATTCACAAGTCTTTGCCGATCTGTTCCGTGACGGCATGGCGCTGGTGGAAGAGACCGCGACTTATCTCGACGGTCCCGGCCGGCAGGAATCCAAGAAACTCGAGCGCGTCGCCGCGCTCGCTTACGCCACCGAAAGCATGCGGCTGACCACGCGGCTGATGCAGCTCGCGTCCTGGCTGCTGCTGCACCGCGCGGTGAAGGAAGGCGAGATGTCGCTCGCGCAGGCGAACAAGGAGAAGAGCAAGGTCAAGCTCTCCGCCGCCGATTTCCACGAACCGCATAATCTGGAATTGTTGCCGGTCGCGCTGAGCGAACTGATCGAACGTTCGCACAAGCTGCAAGGCAAAGTGCGCCGGCTCGATGCCACCATCCACAATCAGACTGTTCCCGAACCGGGCACGGTGGTCAATCCGGTCGAGCGCCAGCTTGGTTTGCTGAAGGCGGCCTTCGGCGCGGAGAGCGTCTGATCTGACTGCAACGGTCGAGGACTAAACAAAACCCCCGCGGCAAGGCGGGGGTTTTTCGTTGCCGGCGGTAAGCCGGCCGTTTACTTCTTCTCTTCGGCCTTCAGGAAGCCCGAGAATTTCTTCTGGAAGCGCGACAGCCTGCCGCCGCGGTCGACCAAATGCTGCTGGCCGCCGGTCCAGGCCGGGTGTGACTTCGGGTCGATGTCGAGATGCATGACATCGCCCTCCTTGCCCCAGGTGGAGCGGGTGGTGAATTCGCTGCCGTCGGTCATTACGATCTTGATGGTGTGGTAGCCGGGGTGGATATCCTGCTTCATCGCTTGGGTTCCGTGGGCGCCGTTGCGCCTAAAAGGGGCTGAATTTGGCGGGTCTATACAGCAGCCGGGCGCAGGCGGCAAGCCGCCGCATTTGACCCGGATCAAGGCCGCAGGGCATTGTCCGGCCTCTTTTGCGCAGGCCGTCGACCCTACACTCGGCGGCCTTCGGCTTGGTTGGGATTGGATACGATGAGTTCGACTGGAATTCCGCGCCGCCGGCTCGCTCGCCGCCGTGTTCTCGGTCAGGCTGCTCGGCCTGTTCATGATCTACCCGGTGTTCGCCGCCTATGCCGAGCATCTCTCGGGTGCGACGCCCTATCTGGTCGGCGAGGCGCTGGGCATTTACGGACTGAGCCAGGGGCTGTTGCAGATTCCCTTCGGCCTGTTGTCCGACCGGTTCGGACGCAAGCCGATGATCATCGTCGGGCTGATCCTGTTCGCGATCGGCAGCGCGGTGGCGGCGCTCTCCACCTCGATCGGCGGCGTTATCTTCGGCCGCGTGCTGCAAGGCACCGGCGCCGTCGGCTCGGTCATCCTGGCGCTGGTGGCGGATCTCACGACGGAGGAGAACCGCACCAAGGCGATGGCCATGGTCGGCATCACCATCGGCGGCTCCTTCATGGTCGCGCTGGTGACCGGCCCGATCCTGGCGACATTCATCGGCGTGCAGGGCATCTTCTGGCTGATGCTCGCCCTTGCTCTCATCGGCATCGCGATCACCGAATTCGTCGTGCCCACCCCGCGCCGCGTGAGCGTGCATCGCGACGCCGAGGCGGTGCCGTCCTTGATCGGTTCGGTGTTGTGGAACGGCGAACTGTTGCGGCTCGATGTCGGCATCTTTGCACTGCACGCCATGCTGACGGCGAGCTTCCTGGTGGTGCCCGGCTTGTTGCGCGGCACGCTCGACATCGCGACGCATAACGATTGGATGATTTATCTGCCGGTGCTGCTGATCTCGATTGCCGTGATGGTGCCGGCGATCATCGTCGCCGAGAAATACCGCCGCATGAAGGGAGTGTTCGTCGCCGCGGTGTTCGCGCTTTTGGTCAGCCAGGTGATGCTCTACTTCGGCGCGCACAATTTGTATGTCCTGCTGGCCGCGCTCACGCTGTTCTTCTCGGGCTTCAATGTGATGGAGGCGAGCCTGCCCTCGCTCATCACCAAGGTGGCGCCGCCCGATGCCAAGGGCACGGCGATGGGTCTTTATTCGAGCTTGCAGTTCCTCGGGATTTTCGTCGGCGGCGTGGTCGGCGGCTGGGCCAATCAGACTGGCGGCACCGCCGGGGTTTTTGCATTGACCGCGGCGCTCACGCTGCTCTGGCTGCTCGCGGCGGCCACCATGCGGCAACCGAGCTATCTGACGACGCGGCTGGTGCCGATCGGCGATAGCCAGGCCGGCGACGCCGAGGGTCTCGCCGCGCGCTTGCGCCAAGTGCCGGGCGTGGCTGAGGCCGTGGTGATCGCCGAGGAAAAGCTCGCTTATCTCAAGGTGGATTCGAAACTCTTCGACTCCGCCATTGCGCATTCGCTGGCGGGAGCGCCGTGAACGGCGCGCATTAGCAAAACAATCGGCCGCTCCCAGTTTGCCACAAGCGCGCACCGAATTGTGCCGGCCACAACTCGCTGTGAGCATCCTTCCGTTCCGTTCCTAATTCCATTGGAGGGGGTTCATGCGATTATCCGCGCTTGCTGGGAATGCGTTTGCCGTCCTGCTCATGTCAGTCGTCTCGGCCGCCGGCATTGCCGGCGCCACGCCCAATTCCGAACCGGTGCGACTCACCGGTCCGCTCAGCCACGACAATCTCGCCGTCTATTTTGTGCACGGCGCGTCGAAAGCCGGCCCGGTGCCGCTCACGCTGCAAGATGCGCTCGCGCAAGGGTCGGTGCGCTTGAGCGAGACCGGCAACGTCAACACGCTGGCGATCGAGAATCTCGGCGACCAAGCGGTCTTCGCGCAAGCCGGCGACGTGGTGAAAGGCGGCCGGCAGGATCGCACCTTGACAGTGAGCCTGCTGCTGCCGCTGAAATCCGGCCGCGTCCCGATCGCCTCGTTCTGCGTCGAGCATGGACGCTGGTCGGCACGCGGGGCCGAGGATGCGCGCAGCTTCTCGGCTTCGGCGGCGGCGGTGCCCTCGCGCGAAATGAAGCTCGCGATGCAGGCGCCGATGCCGGCGGTAATTTCGGCGTGCGCCGGATCACGCGCGAGAACGAAGACGAACTGCTGTTCAAAACGTCGCGGGCCGATGGCTGGGTGCACCGCAGCTATCTGGCGAAGTGATTTTTCTTCACTCTCCCCGTTTTACGGGGAGAGGGTGGCGAGCGCCGGATGGCGCGAGCCGGGTGAGGGGCAGTGCACGGCCCCTCACCCGACATCCTCGCTCACGCTCGGATGTCAACCTCTCCCCCGCATTGCGGGGAGAGGGGAAGCGCGATTGCGACGCGCCCGCTCTTACGATTGCGGCCGCCAGGCCATCCGATTCACCGGCTTGCCCGACACTGGGTTCTTGTCCTCGCCGGCGTAGGCGAAGCCGTGTTTCTCGTAAAAGCGGATGGCGCGCGCGTTGTCTTTGTTGACCAGCAGCTCGAGGCCCTTGGGCGAAATGCGTTTGGCCTCATCGAGCAGCATGAGCGCAACGTCCGAGCCCCAATATTCAGTCGCGACCACGAGCTGGTCGAGATACGTCGTTTCGGGATCGACGGTGACAAAGCCGATGAGGGTAGCGTTGTCTTGCGCGACCACCACACGCGCCACCGGCACCAGCTCCTTGCGCCAGCGCTCGCGCCACCAGGGAACGCGCTCGGTGAAATTCAGATGCGGATAATGCTTTTGCCAGGTGCGCCGCCACAGCTCGATCGCCGCGTCTTCGTCGGCGGCGGCGTAGGAGCGTAGGATGATCTTGGTGCTCACCGTTCGGTCAGCTTGAACTCGATGCGGCGGTTGCGCCGGTAGGCGTCCTCGGTGGTAGCCGTGTCAATCGGCTGGAATTCGCCGAAGCCGGCGGCGACCAGGCGCTGCGGCGAGACGCCCTTAGCCATCAGATATTGCACCACCGAAATCGCGCGCGCGGCCGAGAGGTCCCAGTTCGACTTGAATTGCCCGCCGCTGCCGGAAATCGGCCGCACGTCGGTGTGGCCGTCGACGCGCAGCACCCAGGCGATATCGGCCGGAATTTGCTTCTCCAGTTCGACCAGCGCGCCCGCCACCTTGTCGAGCTCGGCGGTCGCCTCCGGCTTGAGGTCGGCCTTGCCGGTGTCGAAGAACAGCTCCGATTGCAGCACGAAACGGTCGCCGACGATGCGCACGTCGGGCCGGTTGCCGAGGATCTCGCGCAGTTTCCCGAAGAAGTCGGAGCGGAACTTGGTCAGTTCCTGCACTTTCTGCGCTAGCGCCAGATTGAGCCGCTGGCCGAGATCGGCGATCTTGCTCTGCGCCTCCTTGTCCTTCTTCTCGGCGGCATCGAGCGCGGTCTCGATCGCGGCGAGTTGACGGCGCAACGCGGCAATCTGCTGGTTGAGGATTTCGACCTGCGCCAGCGCGCGCGAGGAAATCTTCTTCTCGCCTTCGAGCTGGCCTGAAAGTTCGGAGACCTTGCCCTGCGCCGCGGCGGCGCCTGCGCCGGAGCCTTCGGCAAGGCCCTTGTATCGGTCGCGATCGCTTTCGGCGGAAGCGAGCGAGGCGCGCAGTTGCGCGAGCTGGTCGTCGAGGTTGGCCTTGCCGGTCTTCTCCATCGACAACAGCTCGGTGAGCTGGGCGATCTGCGCGTTGAGGCGGGTGAGCGCGGTGTCTTTGCCGGCGACTTCCTGTTGCAGATAGAATTGCACCACCACGAACACGGTCAGGATGAAAATGATGGACAGGATCAGCGTCGATAGCGCGTCGACGAAGCCGGGCCAGTAGTTCATGCCGCTTTCGCCGCGGCGCGTGCGTGCGAGCGCCATGCGCTAACGATCCACTTTCTCGCGCACCATGACTTCCAAGAGCTTCTTGATCTCGCGCTGCTGCTCGGCCTGGCTGTCGACCCAATCGCGGATCATCTGCTGCTCGGTGCGCATGTGATGCACCAGGCCCTGGATCGCTTCGGCCAGATTGGCCATGGCGGTGGAGGCGCCCTTGCCGGTGCCGCCTTCGCTGAGCGCTTCGCGCAGGCGATCAATGGCCGAGCGCATCTCGGTTGTGCCGCCGCCGGCGACGATCGGCTCGGCCGCCTGGTCGTAGACCGTGGTGGAAAGCCAGTCTTCCAGTTCGGTATAGAAGCGATTCTGTGCTTGGCCCGATTGCAGGTCGAGGAAGCCGAGCACCAGCGAGCCGGCGAGGCCGAACAGCGAGGACGAGAACGATATGCCCATGCCGGAAAGCGGCGCGGCGAGGCCTTCACGCAGCGAGTCGAACATGGAGCCGGCGTCGCCGCCGGCCTTCAGCCCCTGGATCACGCCGCCGACCGAGCTTACCGTTTCGATCAGGCCCCAGAAGGTGCCGAGCAGGCCGAGGAACACCAGAAGTCCGGTCATGTAGCGCGCGAGGTCGCGCGCCTCGTCGAGCCGGGTGGCGATCGAGTCGAGAATGCTGCGCATCAATTGCGCCGACATCGCCATGCGGCCGACGCGGCTGCCGAGGATCGCCGCCATCGGCGCCAGCAGTACCGGCGGCCGCTCGACCGCGAGGCCGGGATCGGCGAGACGGAAATTGTTGACCCAGGCGATTTCCGGATAAAGCCGGATCACCTGGCGCAGGCACAGCACGATGCCGATGAGCAACACGCCGATGATCAGCGCGTTCAGTCCCGGATTGGCCATGAAGGCTACTTCGATCTGCTTGTGCAGTACGAAGGCAACCAGCCCGCCGAGCACGACGAACACCAGCATCCGCAACAGGAAGATGCGGGGCGATGAGAGTTTGAGCGGATCGAGTTCTTTTGCCATGAGCTTGATGCCAACCGGCCCGGGGCCAACTCAATATGCCACAGACCCAGACCAAGGAAAAAGCAGTTGGGCCGGAACCGCAAGCATAGACTGGCGGAATGAGTTCAAATTGCGGTCGGCTTCAACTTTTGCCGGCGCCTTTGAGCACGCGCAGCAGCTCTTTATGGATGGCGTCGTTGCCGGCGGCGATGTGGCCCTTGGCGAATATGTCGACGCCGCCGTCGCAATCGGAAACGAACCCGCCGGCCTCGCGCAGCAGAATTAACCCTGCCGCCACGTCCCAGGGCTTGATGTCGCGCTCCCAATAGCCGTCGAGCCGGCCGGCGGCGACCCAGGCGACGTCGAGCGCGGAGGCGCCGAAGCGGCGCAGGCCCGCGACTTGCTCCTGCATGGCGCCGGTTTCGTTCCGCGCCAGTGTCAGATCGCCGCGGCCGATATGCGGCAAGCCGCAAGCGACCACGGAGTCGGAAAGCCGCTTGCGGCCGGCGACGCGTATGCGCTGCTCATTCATGAACGCGCCCTTGCCCTTTTCAGCGATGAACATTTCTTCGCTGGCCGGGTTGTAGATCAGCCCCGCGATCACAGTGTCCTCGCGCTCGAGCGCGATCGAGATCGCGAATTGCGGAATGCCGTGCAGGAAATTGGTGGTGCCGTCGAGCGGGTCGACGATCCAGCGGTGCGATTTGTCGGCGCCCTCGCGGCTGCCGCCTTCCTCGCCGAGGAAGCCGTAGCCCGGCCGTGCCTTGGAAAGTTCCTGATACAGCGTTTCCTCGGCGCGGCGGTCGGCCGACGAGACGAAATTGGCCGGGCCCTTGAGCGAGACCTGCAGCTTTTCCAACTCGCCGAAATCGCGTTTGAGCGCGCGCGCGGTCTTGCGCGCGGCGGCGATCATCACGTTGAGCAAAGCGGAGAAGTGCATGGAGCGTGGGGTCTGCCCGCGAAGACGGGCGCCGTCAAGAGCGCGGGGCGGCGGTGGAGAGCCACTTCTGGGCCGACTTCTCGGCGGCCTCGCGCACTTGTTGCGTCTGCTTGGCGGCGAAGGCGTCGAGCTCGGGATCTCCGGCATTGGCTGCCTTGGCGACGATATGCCACTTGACCGCCTCGATCGCGTTCGCCGGCATGCCGCGCCCGGCCATCAGAATGCGCGCCAGCCGGTCCTGCGCGATCGGGCTGCCGCGATGCGCCGATTTGAGGAACAGCTGGGCGGCGGAGGCTTCGTTTTTGGCGATGCCGGTGCCGTTGAACTGCGCGATGGCGTACTCGACCATGGCGTCGAGATTGCCGGCGACGGAAGCGAGCCCCATCAGGCGCGCGGCCTCATTGAGGTCCTTCGGCACGCCGCGGCCCTCTTTGTACATGGTGGCGAGCGCATATTGCGCTTCGGAATTTCCGGCATCGGAGGCCTGCCGGAACAGCTCGGCGGCGCGTGCGAAGTCCTGCGGGAATTGCTGGCCTTGCAAATAGAGCAGGCCGAGATCGTAGGCGGCGGCCGCGTGTCCGAGCTTGGCGGCGGCCGCCAGCAGGCGGGCGGCTTCGTCCGGATTGCGCGCGCCGGCGCGGCCTTCGAGATTGAACATCGCCAGCGCGAACATGGCCTCACGGTCGCCTAGCGCGGCGGCCCGTTTGTACCAATCCGCGGCGTTGATGTCGTCTTCGGGGACGCCAATCCCTTGCGCGTAGATGAGACCGACCAGCGTCATCGCGGTGGGGTCGTTCTGCTGCGCGCGCTTGGTGGCCTCGGCGAGCGCGGTCAAATATTGGCCGCGCTGAAAGGCGCCGTAGGCGATGTCGGCATTGGGATTATCCGCGACGGGCGCGGGCGGCGGAGCGGGCGGCGGCGTTTTCTTCTTGGGCTGCGGCAGCGCCGGCGCCGCCAGGGCTACGAGCACGCATAGCGCGAGGATCGTGCTGCGCCGCCGCGCCGTCATACCGCGCTCTCCGGAATGCGCAGATTATCGGCGGCGCGGACAATTATTTCTGCAATCGCCTGCGGGTCGCGCCACAGCCAATCGCCGAGCGCGACGAAATCGGCGCCGGCCTTTACCAGCGCCGCCACTTCGTCGTCGGATGCGGCATAGCCGACGCAAGGGGCCTCGAACACCTCCGCCCACCAAGCGACGCGCTCCTCGATCGCCTCGAAGCCGGGCCGTTTGCCGACGGCATCCGGCTCGCCGAACATCACGTAGTCGGCGCCCGCTTCGGCCGCGGCCATGGCGTCGTGCCGGGTGACCAGGCCGCCGACACCCACGATGCGTTCGGGTTTGAGTTGCTCCAACGCGGCGGTGAGGTTCGTAATGCCGGTCAGATGCGCGCCGTCGGCGCCGGCGCGCGCGACCAAGTCGGCATGGCCGTCGATCAGCGCCGCCGCGCCCTTGTCCTGGACGAGGGGGCAAAGCGCCTTGGCGGAGTTGATCTGCGTGCGCTCATCCGCCTCGGATAAACGCAACAGCACGGCGGCGACGTCGCCGGCTGCCAAGGCCGCCGCAAGCGGTGTGGTGAATGCTTGAGCGTCCACCACCGGCGGCGTCACTAGATAGAGGCGCGGCGCCGGCCGCGGGTCGGCCTGTTTGGTTCGCGAAGTCATGCCTCACGCATGCTAGCGCAATCAGGCGGAAACTTGACGTCATTTAACGGCGCGCGAAGGCCGCGAGTTCAAGCGCCACGCGGGCGATCATGCTGTCCCAATCGCCGATCTCCGGTTGCCGGAACAGGCGGGCGGTCGGGTACCAGGGGCTATCCTCGCGCTGCAAGAGCCAGCGCCAGTCCTGAATCGAGGACAACAGGATCCAGAGCGGCTTGCCCAGCGCGCCGGCGAGATGCGCCACAGCGGTGTCGACGGTTATCACCAGGTCGAGCGCCTCCACGGCAGCCGCGGTGTCGGCAAAGTCGGCGAGCGCCATATCCAGGCGCATCAAGTTGGGAAAGGTCGCGAGCGCGCTCAAGTCGGTCTCGCGGTATTCGCGCTGCAGGCTGATGAAGTCGAGCCCCGGCAACGCCAAGAGCGGCGCCAGGCGGTGCAAGGCGATGCTGCGGTTGTGGTCGTTCTTGTGCGTCGGCTTGCCGGACCAGACCATGCCGACGCGCGGCCGGCCGGAATCAGGTAACCAGTTACGCCATTTCGCCGCGCGCTCGGCCGGCGCGCGCAGATAGGGCACCTCGGCCGGGATGGTGGCGAGCGTGGTGCCGAAGGCGAGCGGCAGGCTCAACAGCGGGCAGTGCAGATCGAACGGCGGCAACGGCGCGCCGGGCTTTAGCATCGCCAGCACGCCGTCGCGGGCACCGATCAGCGGCATCAGGCTGTCCGGTATTTCCAGCACGACCTGGCCGCCTTTGGCGATCACCATCGGCACATAACGCAGCAACTGGATGCTGTCGCCGAAGCCTTGTTCGGCATGCAACAAGATGGTTCTGCCGCCGAGATCTTCGCCCTGCCAGAGCGGCTGCGCGACATCGCGCGGCTTCATTTCGCTCTCGCGCCGCCAGCGCCATTCATATTCCGGCAAGCCGCGTTCGAAATCGCCGAGCTCGAGCAACAGCAGGCCTTTGTTCCAATGCGTCTCGGCGAGCGCGGGCGCCAGCGCCAGCGCGCGCTCGAAGCTTTCAAGCGCTTCCTCGAAACGCTTGAGATAGTGCAAGGCAATGCCGCGATTGACCAGCGCGTAGGCGAAGTTGGGTCTGAGCGTCAAGGCGCGATCGTAATCGGCGAGCGCCTCGGTCGGACGATTGAGTTCGAGCAAAGCATTGCCGCGATTGCTGTAGGCATCGGCATAATTTGGATCGAGTACAAGCGCACGGTCAAAACTCTCCAGTGCTTCTTGCCGCCGGACGAGCTCGCGCAAGCTATTGCCGCGATTGTTGTGGAGCGGGGCGACGTCGGGGCGCAATAGCAAAGCGCGATTGTAGTCGGCGAGCGCGGCCGCAAAAGACTTCATCGCGTAATGCGTATTGCCGCGCGCGATCAGCGTATCGGCATCGTCGGGCTTTAGCGCTAGCGCGCGGTCGAAGCTTTCCAGCGCCGCCACCTCGCGCTTGAGTGCGACCAGCAGCCGGCCGCGCAAGGCAAGAGCGGCGGCGTGATCGGGCTTGAGTTTGGGCGCGCACTCGATGCTTTCGAGCGCTTCCGGTTCGTGTTCAAGCTTGTGCAGAATCTGCGCGCGGTTGAGCAACGCGTCGGCATGATCTGGTTTGAGCGCGAGCGCGCGTTCGAAGCTTTCCAGCGCGGCTTGCGCGCGGCCGAGCGCGTGCAGCGCATTGCCGCGGTTATGCAACGCATCGACGTAATCGGGCTTGAGCGCCAGCGCGATGAAGGCGCTGTTGTTGCTGGCCAGCGCCTTGCCGATCAGTTTGAGCGCCTCGGCCGGCTCGCCGGTCTGATGCTTGAGCACGCCGTAAAGATGCAGGGCGTCGAACTGATCGGGGCGGGCGGTGAGCACGGCACGATAGAGCGTCTCGGCCTCGCGCAGCTCCCCGCGTTGATGCAGCGCGGCGGCACGGCGCAGCGTATCGGCGAGATCGGGTTGCGCGGTTTGCGGTTTGGTCTGCGGATGGGCCATGGCGAATCATTGCGAGAATATTCGCTCAACAGGCGCGCGTCCAAACCGTCGGGCGCGTAGACGCGCCATGGGGCGTTCGCTAGCATTGCGCAAAAGACCGCAAAATAAAGTTTGCGCAAGACTTGGAGGAAGAAATGCTCAAACGCCTGTCGTTGCTGCTGCTCTGCCTTGTCACCACGCCGGCGATGGCGGCCGATTATCCCAGCCGCGCTATCAAGATGGTGGTGCCGTTCGCGCCCGGCGGCGGCACCGACGTGCTCGGCCGCATCATCGCCATCCGGCTGTCCGAGCAATGGGGCCAGCCGGTGGTGGTCGAGAACCAGCCCGGCGCCTCCGGCGGCATCGGCACCAAAGCCTTCGTCAAGGCGGAGCCCGACGGCTACACGTTGCTGATGGCCTCAACCGGCGCGCTGATGGCGGCCTCCGCGGCGTTGGCACCGGACGGCCAATTCGACGTCAACAAATTTTTCGCGCCCATCACCGTGGTGGCGGCGCCGCCTTATCTGCTGGTGGTCAATCCGAGCGTGCAGGCCAATTCGGTCGCCGAGCTGATCAAGCTCGCCAGCGAGAAGCCGAAGGCGCTGTCGTTCGGTTCGTCATGTATCGGCGCCGCCTCGCATTTGTCGGGCGCCTTGTTCGAGAAGGACGCCAAAATCGAGATGCTGCACGTGCCCTACAAGGGTACCGGCCCCGCGGTCACCGATCTCCTGGGCGGGCGCATCGACATGATGTTCTCGCCCTCGACCACGGTGCAGGCCTTCGTGGCGGCCGGCAAACTCAACGCACTCGCCACCACCGGCGCCAAGCGCTCGAAATTCTTCCCCGACGTGCCGACCGTGGCCGAAGGCGGCTTGCCCGGCTATGCCTCGGTCGGCTGGTTCGGCTTGCTGGCGCCGGCGCACACGCCAAAGGAGATCGTCGACAAGCTCAACAAAGCGGTGGTCGAAATCATGGGCGAGAAAGACGTGATTGAGCATATGGCCAAGCTCGGTGCCGAGCCGGAGCCGCATACGCCCGACGAGTTCGCCCGCTACATCGATGCCGACGTGGCAAAATGGACCAAGTTGGTGAACGAAGAACACATCGTCATCCCGGGCGCGGGGAAGTAAGCGATATGTCATGGTCGGCTTTGGCCCGGCCATCCGAGCGGGATTCGACCTCGACGACGACCGCGCCCTGATGTGGATGTCGCAACTCGCGTATGAGACCGATGCTCTGGAAACGATTGCGGGATCTGCCCCGCTATGGGGCTTCAAGCCGATCGAGCACGTGCGTGCGCAGGCGCGGCAGATCGACACCCGCGCAATTATCAGTGAGCGTGGCGATTGCATTGTGATCGCGTTCGCCGGAACCGATCCCGCGCTCGACAAGAATCTGATGACCGACGCGGACTGCCGGCTGACGCCGAATGACACCCACGAAGGCTTTCAGGCCGCCATCGGAATCACGGCGCTGATTGAGGCACACCCGCGACCGATCTTTTTCACCGGTCATAGTCTCGGCGCGGCCTTGGCCGTTCTCGCCGCCGAAAAAGTGAAAGATGGCCGTTTCGCTCCTGCAAAGGTTTACACTTTTGGCATGCCGCGGGCGGGCGGCCGGCATTTCAAAGCGCGCTACGACCAATTCCTTGGGGGTCGCACTTACAGGCTCGTTCATGGCGGCGAGACGGTTCCCTGCATCCCCAATTCCATATCAGTGCTTGGGGTATACTCACCCCGTTTCAGCATGTCGGCCGTCTGTTAACGTGCAAATCCGGCGGTAGGTTCGACCAGACCGCGCCACTCACGGATACGAAATCGAATGACCCGCGCTTCCTCAATGGGGTGCGAAACAATCTTCGCAACTGCATAAGAGCGCTACTGGCGGGAAGAGTCGTCGCACCGACCGGGCCGGGCGCGCTCGGCCGCTTCTATGCGTTATTGCCGTTCGGAATTCGCGACCATTTGCCCGATCGTTACCTGAAAGCTCTCGAGCCTTAAGCTGGCATCGGGATTGGGCCCATGTCTTTGGGCACCTTGTAGCCCTTCTGCACCGCGGGGCGCGCGGCGATCGTTTCATACCAGCGCCGCACGTTGGGATATTGCTTCATGTCGATGGTCTGCCACTCGAAGCGCGAGATCCACGGCCAGATCGCGATGTCGGCGATGGAGTATTCGTCGGCGACGAAGTCACGCCCGGCAAGCCGCGTGTCGAGCACCTTGTAAAGTCGGTGCGCTTCCTTGAGATAGCGCTCCTCGGCGTAAGGCGCCTTGCCCGGATTATATTTCACGAAGTGATGCACCTGGCCGAGCATCGGGCCCGGTCCGCCCATCTGCCACATCAGCCATTCGATCACCTTGTAGCGCCCTTCGCCCGATTTTGGCAGCAGCTTGCCCGTTTTGTCGGTGAGATAGATCAGGATCGCGCCCGACTCCATCAGCGCCATGTCGTTGTCGCGGTCGACGATCGCCGGAATGCGGTTGTTGGGCGCCACTTTGAGGAAGTCCGGCGCGAACTGCTCGCCCTTGGAAATGTCGATGGCGTGCACGGTATAAGGCAGGCCGAGCTCTTCCAGCGCGATGGAGATCTTGCGGCCGTTCGGCGTGGTCCAGGTGTAGAGATCGATCACGGGAGAAATCCTTTGAAATGCGGGAGGCAATAACGTGATGGCCGGGACAAGCCCGGCCATCACGCGTTCTTTATCGGATTATCGGCCGCGGGTCACGCGATCAGGCCGCCTTCATTTCCATGTCGACCTTCCATTGGCCGAGGGTGGCGAGGCTGTTCATCTTGGCGCGATGTGAAAAGGCGCGCTGGGCGGCGGCGACGTTTTCACTCTTGCCGCGCCAGGTGGTCTGCGGTGCGTGCTGCAGCGCGCGTCCGTAGGAGAAGGTGAGCCGCCACGGCAGGTTGCCGATCTTGTTCATGGCGTCGAGATTGGCGGTGGCCTCCTCGTCGCTTTGCCCGCCCGACAGGAAGGCGATGCCCGGCACCGCGCCCGGCACGCAATCTTTCAGCATCTTCACCGTCTTCTCGGCGACTTCCTCGACGCCGGCGCGCTTGTCGTTCTTCTTCCCGGAGATCGCCATGTTGGGCTTGAGCACCATGCCTTCGAGCGCGACGCGGTTGTAGTAGAGCTGCTGGAAAGTTTCCTTCAGCACCCATTCGGTGATCCTGACGCAGCGGTCGATATCGTGGCCGCCGTCCATCAGCACTTCCGGCTCGACGATCGGCACGATCTGCGCCTGCTGGCAGAGCGCGGCATAGCGCGCCAGCGCATGCGCATTGGCATAGACGCAAGTGTGGGTCGGGATGCCGGCGCCGATGTCGATCACCGCCCGCCATTTGGCGAAGCGCGCGCCCTGCACGTAATATTTCGGCAGTCGGTCGGAGAGCTTGTCGAGGCCGATGGTGACGAGTTCGCCCGGGCAATTCGGCAGCGGCTTGGTGCCTTCGTCCACCTTGATGCCGGGGATCGATCCCGCCTTCTTGATGAGATCGACCAGCAGCGTGCCGTCCTTGCACTTCTGCCAGATGGTCTCGTCGTACAGGATAACGCCGGAGATGTGCTTCATGCCATCGGCCGAGCGAAACAGCATCTCGCGGTAGTCGCGGCGCGCGTCCTCGGTCGAATTCCACGCCGATGGCGTCGAAGCGCTTCTTGATGGTTCCGGAGGATTCGTCGGCCGCCAGAATTCCTTTGCCGGGCGCGACCATAGCCAGCGCCACTTTGTTCAATTCGTCGAGATTCATAGTACCCTCCATCGCATTCGTCATTTCTGCCGTAATACTTCGACCCCCGGCAAGGCCTTGCCTTCCAGCCATTCCAGGAAAGCACCGCCGGCCGTCGAGACATAAGTCAACCGACCGACGACGCCGGCGACGTTGAGCGCCGCCACTGTGTCGCCGCCGCCCGCTACCGAAACAAGTTTTCCGGCCGCAGTGAGTTCCGCCGCGGCTTCCGCGACTTCGACCGTGCCGTTGTCGAACGGTTCCAGTTCGAACGCGCCGAACGGGCCGTTCCAGACCAGCGTCTTCGAGCGGGCTAGCACCGAGACCACCTGCTCGATGCTGCGCGGGCCGATGTCCAGGATCATATCCTTGTCGCCGACGCGGTCGATATCGACCACGCGCGAGGGCGCCAGCGCCTCGAATTTTTCCGCCACCACCGCGTCGACCGGCAGCATGATCTCGCGCTTGGCAACTTTTGCCTCGGCCAAGATCTTTTGCGCCGTGGGCACGAGATCAGCTTCGACCAGCGACTTGCCGACCTTTTTGCCTTGCGCGAGCAAAAAAGTATTCGCCATGGCGCCGCCGATGATCAGCACGTCGACCTTCTGCAGCAGGTGGCCGAGCAGGTCGAGCTTGGTGGAAATCTTGGCGCCGCCGACGATGGCCGCGAGCGGACGCGCCGGTCTATCCAGCACCTTCTCGAAGGCTTCCAGCTCCGCCTGCAACGTTCTTCCCGCATAAGCCGGCATCAAATGTGCCAGCCCTTCGGTCGAGGCGTGTGCGCGGTGCGACACCGAGAAAGCGTCGTTGACGAAAATGTCGCCGAGCTTGGCCAGCGCGGCGACGAACGCCGGACCATTTTTTTCCTCGCCGGGATGGAAGCGGGTATTTTCCAGGCAGACGATGTCGCCGTTCTTCATCGCCGCCACCGCATGCTCGGCGACCTCTCCGATACAGTCGTCGACGAATTTCACCGGACGCTTGATTATGTGCGCCACCTCGGCGGCCACCGGCTTGAGGGAATTCTTCTGATCGCGTCCCTTCGGGCGGCCGAAGTGCGACAGCAATATGACTTTGCCGCCCTTGTCGGCGATTTCGGTGATGACGTGCGCCATACGTTCGATGCGGGTGGCGTCGCTGACCACGCCGTTCTCGACCGGAACGTTGAGGTCGACGCGTACCAAAACGCGTTTTCCCTTTACGTCGACATGGTCGAGGGTATTGAAAGCTGGCATTTAGCAATCTCTCCCGTCATCCTTCGCGGAGCGCCAAGCGACGCGCACCTCGGGATGACGGATTGAATTTAAATCAGCTTGCCCATCGCGACAGCGGTGTCCGCCATGCGGTTGGAGAAACCCCATTCGTTGTCGTACCAAGACATCACGCGCACCAGCGTGCCGTCCATGACTTTGGTCTGGTCCATATGGAAGACCGAGGAATGCGGGTCGTGGTTGAAGTCGATCGAGACATTCGGCGCGTTGGTGTAGCCGAGAATGCCCTTGAGCTGCTGTTCGGCCGCGCGCTTGATCGCGCCGTTGATCTCGTCCTTGCTGGTGGCGCGCTTGGCGACGAACTTGAAGTCGACCACCGAGACGTTCGGCACCGGCACGCGGATCGCGACGCCGTCGAGCTTACCGTTGAGTTCGGGCAGCACGAGACCGACGGCCTTGGCGGCGCCGGTCGAGGTCGGGATCATCGACAGCGCGGCGGCGCGGCCGCGGTAGAGATCCTTGTGCAGCGTATCGAGCGTCGGCTGGTCGCCGGTATAGGCGTGGATCGTGGTCATGAAGCCTTTGTCGATGCCGACGGCGTCGTTAAGCACCTTGGCGACCGGCGCCAGGCAATTGGTGGTGCAGGAGGCGTTGGAGACGACCTTGTGATCCTTGGTCAGTTTGTCGTGATTGACGCCGTATACGACGGTGAGATCGGCGCCGTCGGCCGGCGCCGACACCAGCACGCGCTTGGCGCCGGCGGTCAGATGCATCAAGGCCTTTTCCTTGGCGGTGAAGATGCCGGTGCATTCGAGCGCGATATCGACGCCGAGGTCCTTCCACGGCAGCGTATTGGGGTCCTTGATTGCGGTGACTTTGATGGCGCCGTTGCCGACGCTGATGGTGTCACCCTTGACGGTGACCTCGCCGGGGAAGCGGCCATGCACGCTGTCGAAGCGCAAGAGATGCGCGTTGGTCTCGACCGGGCCGAGATCGTTAATGCCGACCACGTCGATGTCCGTGCGGCCCGATTCCGCGATGGCGCGGAGAACATTACGGCCGATGCGGCCGAATCCATTGATGGCGACGCGGACCGTCATGTCAGTCACTCCCGGATAGTTCCCCGTGTCATGGCCGATAGGAGCCATGGCACGTATTGATGCAAATCAAGTTTTCCCGAGCTTGCGCAGGGCCGCATCGGCGACCGCTTCGGGTGTAACGCCGAAATGCTTGTAAAGGTCCTTGTAGGGCGCACTGGCGCCAAAACCGTTCATGCCGACGAACACGCCGTCGGAACCGATAATGGCGTCCCAGCCTTGGCGGATGGCGGCTTCCACGCCGACTTTGACGGGCGCATCGCCGATCACCGCGCGGCGCGCCACCTCCGGCGCCTCCAGCAGCAATTCGAAACAGGGCACCGACACCACGCGCGCTGACACGCCCTTGGCGGCGAGCAATTTCTTAGCGTCGACCGCGATCGCGACTTCCGAACCGGTGGCGAAGATCGAAACGGCTGCTTTGCCTTCGGCTGCCGCGATTTCGTAGGCGCCGGCGGAGCAACGGTTGCTGTCGACGAAATTCTGACTCAACTGCGGCAGGTTCTGCCTTGTCAGCGCCAGCACGCTCGGGCGGTTTTTCGCCTCAAGCGCCAGCTGCCAGCACTCGGCGGTTTCCACCGCGTCGCAGGGGCGGAAGACGAGGAGATTAGGAATGGCGCGCAAGCTCGCGAGATGCTCGACCGGCTGATGGGTCGGACCGTCCTCGCCGAGCCCGATGAAATCGTGGGTCATGATGTAGATGACGCGCTTGCCCATCAGCGCGGCGAGCCGGATCGCCGGCCGGCAATAATCGGAGAACACCAAAAACGTGCCGGAATAAGGGATGATGCCGCCGTGCAGCGCCATGCCGTTCATGGCGGAGGCCATGCCGTGCTCGCGCACGCCGTAATGGATGAAGCTGCCGGAGTAAACGGCGGCGCTCATCGCCTTCATCGATTTGGTGCGCGTGTTGTTGGAGCCCGTGAGATCGGCCGAGCCGCCGATCATCTCCGGCAGCGCCGGGATCAGGCTCTCGAGCGCGAATTCGCAAGCGGTGCGGGTGGCGATGTCCTTGGGCGTGGCGGCGAGCGATTGCTTCACCGCAGCGACAGCGTCGGCGAAGGCCGGATTCGGCAGGTCGCCCTTCATGCGGCGCTCGAATTCGGCGCGTTTGCCGGCATCGAGCGCGGCGAGGCGCTTGCTCCAGTCGGCATGCGTGACGTTGCAGCGCTCGCCGGCCTTGCGCCAGGCAGACAGAATGTCGGCGGGAATTTCGAACGGCGCGTGGCTCCAGCCGAGTTTTTCGCGCGCGCCTTTGATCTCGTCGGCGCCGAGCGGCGAGCCGTGCGCCGAGGACTTGCCGGCCTTACTCGGTGCGCCGAAACCGATGGTGGTCTTGCAGGCGATCATGACCGGTCTGTCGGCACTTTGCGCTTTCTCCAGCGCGGCCGCGACTGCTGTCGGGTCATGTCCGTCGACGCGCGAAGCGGTCCAGCCGGCAGCCTCGAAGCGCTTCATCTGATCGACTAAGTCGGTGAGCGACAGCGCGCCGTCGATCGAGATGCCGTTGTCGTCGAACAGCACGATTAGTCGGTTGAGCTTGAGGTGGCCGGCGAGCGCGATGGCTTCCTGGCTGATGCCTTCCATCAAGTCGCCGTCGGAAGCGAGCACGTAAGTCTTGTGATCGACCACGCCAGCGCCGAATTCGGCGGCGAGATGCCGCTCCGCGATCGCCATGCCGACTGCGTTGGCGAGCCCTTGCCCGAGCGGGCCGGTGGTGGTCTCGACGCCGGGCGTGTGGCCGTATTCGGGATGGCCGGCGGTGATCGAGCCGAGCTGGCGGAAGCGCTTGATCTGCCCGAGCGTCATCGCCGGATAGCCGGTGAGATAAAGCAGGGCGTAGATCAGCATCGAGCCGTGACCGGCCGACAGTACGAAGCGGTCGCGGTCGGGCCAGGCCGGATCGGCCGGATCGAATTTCAGGAAACGCGTAAACAGGACGGTCGCCAGGTCGGCGGCGCCCATGGGCAGGCCGGGATGGCCGGATTTCGCCTGCTCGACGGCGTCCATCGCCAAAGCCCGGATGGCATTGGCGAGGTCGGCGTGAGCGGGCGATGCGCTCGCGGCCCCGTGGCGCTGATCTTGCGCCACCGCTGCCGTCGACGAAGCGGGTGCATTCATGGAAAAGGCCTGTTTGCGTGGGGTGGATAGCATGTGAGGCCCTTGAGTCAATGTGACGGCGCACCCGCCGGGCAGCCATGCACAGGGTCTCGAAAACATCGGGGTAAATCCCTCGCCAAGCGTTGACGGCGGGATCGCGCAGCACGTAAGGTTCTTCGCCTAAATCTTTGCTCCCGCAAGTGTTTTTGAGCGCGGATGACGGCAATGACCGACCAAAGCGCGATCGATCAAGCGGTGAGGCGTCTGGCGCTGGCGCTGGATTCGCTCGACGCCGCGGTTGAGCGCCGGCGCGAAGCCGACCGTAGCGAGGAAGGGTTGGCGAGCCAGCTCCACGCGCTCGGCGTCGACCGCACCCGGCTCGCCGCCGCGCTCGACGGCGAGGCTGCGCGCTCGCGCCGGCTCGAATCGACCAACCGCGAGATCGCAGAACGGCTGGACGCCGCCATCGCCAGCATTCAGTCGGTGTTGGACTCTAACGAGTGACCTCATGGCCCAAGTGAACGCAACGATTGCCAGCCGCCAGTACCGTCTCGCCTGCGAGGACGGGCAGGAGGAGCATCTGCTGGCGCTGGCGCACGATCTCGATCAACGCATCATCGATTTGCGCGCCAAGTTCGGCGAGATCGGCGACACCAGGCTCACGATGATGGCGGCGCTGACGGTGGCCGACGAACTCAGCGAGGCCGCGCGCAAAATCCGACGGCTGGAGGAGGAGGCGACCGGGCTGAAGGATGCCCGCGTGGTCGCGTCCGACCGCGCCAAGGCGGCATCGAACGCGGTGGTCAACGCCTTCAACTCGGCGGCCGAGCGGATCGAGGGCATCACCAAGAAGCTCAACGCATCGCTCGGCAACGGCGTGGCGATCGGGTAGCCGTTCATGCTGGATGCGAAGGAGATCGAGGCGCGCGTTCGCGGCAGTTTCGCGCGGCAGACGATCATGACCACGTTGGGCGCGGAGATCGCCGCGGTGCGCGCCGGCGAAGTGGAGATCGTGCTGCCGTTCTCCGACAGAATTCTTCAGCAGCATGAATTCATCCACGCTGGCGCCGTTGCGACCATCGCCGACAGCGCCTGCGGTTATGCGGCGCTTACCGTCATGCCGAGCGATGCGGCCGTGCTGACCACCGAGTTCAAGATCAACCTGCTGGCGCCGGCCAAAGGCGAGCGGCTGCGCGCGATCGGCCGCGTCGTTCGCAGCGGCAAGAAGCTGGTCATCACGCTCGGCGAAGTATTCGCCGAGGAGGGCGGCGCCCGAAAACAGGTCGCGCTCATCACCGCGACCATGATGGTGGTCGAGACCGGCACCGGCTTGCGCGATTGAGTTCATTCTCACCTCTCCCCGCGTGCGGGGAGAGGTCGACGCGCGAAGCGCGTCGGGTGAGGGGGCGTCACCACAATTCTAAGCGTTCACAAGAGCCCCTCACCCGACCCTCTCCCCGCAAGAGCGGGGAGAGGGAGTTGCCGCCATGGCGTTTGCCCTGCCGAACCACTACATTGCCCTCGCGGGGCTGTGGGGTGCGACGGGGTCACATTCCCCGGGGCCTTACGATCCTAACGGGAGCTGTCCCTGGCCGGGCTCGTGGGCTCGGTCATATGGCGCCCACCTACTTATGTAGGTTCCCGGGATCATACTCCGACGGCCTTCGCGGCTCCGCACTTTACCGATGCCCGACCTGACCGAAACGCAATCAGCAAAAGCCGCACTCCGCGCCGAAGCTCTGGCGCGGCGCGACGCATTGCCGGCGGCGGAGCGCGCCGCGGCGGCGGCGGTGATCGCCGGCCGTGCCTTCCCGGTGCAGGTCGCGGCCGGCATGATTGTGGCCGGCTTCTCGCCGATGAAGGCGAAGTCGGAGATCAATCCCATTCCGCTACTACGCAAGCTCGCCGATGCCGGCGCGCAGCTCGCCCTGCCGGCCATCGCCGGGCGCAGGCATCCGCTGATCATGCGCGCTTGGCATTTCGGCGCGCCGCTCAAGCCCGGTCAATGGGGCATCTTCGAACCGACGCCGCAGGCGCCGGAGGTCGCGCCCGACATTCTGATCGTGCCGCTCGCCGCTTTCGACCGCGCCGGCCATCGCATCGGCTACGGCGCGGGCTATTACGACATGACCATCAATCTACTGCGCGCGAAGAAGAAGATCCTCGCTATCGGCATCGCTTTCGCCGCGCAGGAAATCCCCAAGGTTCCCGCCACCGAGCGCGACGCGCGGCTCGATCTTGTGCTAACGGAGCGCGAGACCATCGATTTCCGCGGGCTCTAAACGCATGCGCATTCTCTTCATCGGTGACGTGGTCGGTCGCACCGGGCGCTCAATCGTCAACGAGCGGCTGCCCGGCCTGATCACCGAATGGAAGCTCGATCTCGTCGTCATCAACGGCGAGAACGCGGCCGGCGGCTTCGGCATCACCGAGGCGATCTACAACGAAATGGTCGACGCCGGCGTCGACGCCATTACGCTCGGCAACCACGCCTGGGACCAGCGCGAGGCGCTGGTGTTCATCGAACGCGCGCCGCGCCTGATCCGCCCGGTCAATTATCCCAAGGGCACGCCCGGCCGCGGCGCCGCTTTGGTCGAAACCAAGAACGGCAAGCACGCGCTGGTGATCAACGCCATGGGCCGCGTGTTCATGGATGCGCTCGACGATCCGTTCGCCGCCGTCGAGCGCGAGCTCGCCGCCTGCGCGCTTAAAACCGGCGCCGACGCCATCGTGCTAGACATGCATTGCGAGGCGACCAGCGAAAAGCAGTCGATGGGTTTTTTTGTCGACGGTCGCGTCAGCCTAATGGTCGGCACCCATACCCATTGTCCGACCGCCGATCACCGCATCATGCCGGGCCGCACCGCCTTCGTGTCGGACGTCGGCATGACCGGGGATTTTGAGTCGGTGATCGGCATGAATAAGGACGAGCCGCTCAACCGCTTCCTGCACAAGGTGCCAGGCGGCAAATTCGAGCCGGCGAACGGGCCTGCCACGCTGTGCGCCATCGCGGCCGAGACCGACGACGCGACCGGCTTGGCGCTTAAAATCGGCGCGGTGCGCCTCGGCGGTATCCTAGAAGAGACGCGGCCGAAATTCTGGGATTAATTGCTTTTGTGAATACATCGGGTTGACCTGAATCACTCGCAGTGATTCGGTAAGTCACAGTGATTCGCCGGCTTGTGCTGGGTTCCGGCAAACGCGACTCGGCACGGCGGGAATGACCTCAGTCTTCAATCTTAATCTGGCGCTGGAGGCGACCCCCGACTTCGCGCCGGGCGTCGCGCTCAAAACCGATGCACGGGCGGAACTCGCCGCCCAGTTCATCCCGGCCGGTTCGCGCGTGCTCGATCTCAGCGACACGACAACTTTGCAGCGCATGCTGCCGAACGGCTGCAGCTATCAAGGCCGCGACAGCGTGAGGTGCGACCGCGGGGCCGTTTGCGATATCGCGGGCGGCGACTTTCCGACCCAAGCCGCGGCGCGATCCGACATCATCGTCATGCTCGGCACGCTTGAACGCGTCGCTGACGTGGAAAACCTGTTCACCCATCTGCGCTTCTGCAAGCAGGACATGATCCTGAGCTACAGCGCGACCGATCTGGGCGGGGGCAGGGCGCGCGGCGACTGCGCCAACGCCTTGAGCTTCTACGATCTCGCGCTGCTGTTCGACCGCTATGGGTTCCGCGTCCAATGCACCGCACCGATCGACGCCGGTCAGGTGCTGATGCGGCTCACCCCGACCGAACGGCTCAAGCCGGTCGCCGCCTGCAGCGTCGCGGTGATCTCCGACAGCGACACGGGAACGTTCGGCAGCCGGCTCGGCTGCCGGATGATCAATGCGCTGCTGCCGGGCGAGGCCGACGTGCATCATATGGGCTTCGGCGAGCTGCATCAGGCGCACGCCAAATATGACCTGGTGGTGCTCGGCGCCGGTGACAGCCTGTTCCAGCCGCTGCTCGGCGACGACGTGCTCGACATCGTTTCGCGCGGCAAAGCGGCGATCGGAATATTCGGTACGCAATACCGCGAACTGATCCCGCGACCGGCGCTCGACCGGCTCATCGAACGGCTCGATACCTGGTTCGCGCGTTCGCAGGACGACGTGCTGATGTATGGCCGCGGCCGCAGCAACGTGGTGCATCTCGGCGACTGGCTGATCGACCAGTTTCCGATGAACATGTCCAGCTTGGACGAGCCGCTGCAGGTCTTCGACGAGATCCGGCCGGAACACGCTCTCGATCGCGCCATCCAGGTCATCCAGTGCCATAAAAACGTTTATTCGACGCGCCTGCAGCCGCTGCTCTGCGCGCTCACCTCGGCCGAGACCGCGGCCTATGCCGATGCGCCCTCGCAGCAGATGCCGGGCATCGGCTCCGGTATCTTCCGCAGCATGCTGATCGATATTTTCGGCCGCAGTTATCCGGAAAAGCAGTTTTTCATGGTCGATCGCGACGCGGTCCGCTGCTACAAGGCGCGCGTCCACCGCAACGTGGCAGGCGTCGCCGAGCGGATCGATAGCATCCTGCGCAATGTGGCGATGGCGGCGGCCTGATTTAGCCTAATCCAACGATATTTATTTTCCCGCGCGCCCAGCCTATAACTCCGCCGGCATCAACCACATCGCAGTTCGAGTCATGGCCGGTCATTCCCAATTCAAGAACATCATGCACCGCAAGGGGCGCCAGGATAAGGTGCGCTCCAAGCTGTTCGGCAAGCTCGCGCGCGAAATCACGGTGTCGGCTAAAATGGGCCTGCCCGACCCGGCGTTCAATCCGCGCCTGCGCGCCGCCGTCCTGGCCGCCCGTGCCGAGAACATGCCGAAGGACAATATCGAGCGCGCCATCAAAAAGGCGTCCGGCAACGATGCCGAAAGCTATGACGAAATCCGCTACGAGGGTTACGGGCCGGGCGGCGTCGCGGTGATCGTCGAGGCACTCACCGACAATCACAACCGCACCGCCGGCGAAGTGCGCGCCACCTTCACCAAGAGCGGCGGCAATCTCGCCACTACCGGCGCGGTGTCGTTCATGTTCGATCATGTCGGCGTGGTCGAATACGACGCCAAGGCGGCGAGCGCCGAGGCGATGCTCGATGCCGCGATCGAGGCCGGCGCCGAGGACGTGGCCTCGAGCGACGACGGCCATCAGATATTCACCACGCCGGGCACTTTGAACGAGGTCGCCAAGGCACTGGAAGCGAAATTCGGCGAGCCGCGCAAGGCGGCGCTGCTGTGGAAACCGCAGAACACTGTGGCGGTCGACGACGATACCGGCGAGAAGTTGCTCAAGCTGATCGAAACGCTGGACGAAAGCGACGACGTGCAAAACGTCTATGCCAATTTCGAGGTGTCCGACGCGCTGGTGCAGAAGATGAGCGCGTAATTATCTGAACGCGTCGAACACCGGCAGGCTCACCAGCGCCGCCAAGGCGATGATCAGATAGGCGGCGCGGCGGTAGAGCGCATCGCTGGAGGCGTGAAACCAGTACGCGCCGGCGGCCATGGCGATCGCGAACGGCAATCCCATCAGCAATGACAACACGATCGCCTGCGCGCTGAACAGGCCGCTGAAGAAATACATCACCATCGACAGAACGCCCTGCATGATGAAATAGACCATGATGTTGGCGCGCACGGTCACCGCATTGTTGTTGCCGCCGAGCCAGAACACGAGCAGAGGGGGGCGCCGATCTGCACCGCGCCGCCGGCAAATCCGGCCAGCGCGCCGACCCCGAGCGAGGCGGCGAGCGTCGGGCGGCCGTGATAGCGCCAGCCGGAGGCCAGCGCAGCTAACGCCGCCAGCACCAAGGCTGCGATGAACCAGCGCAAGCTCAGCGGATCGATCAGCACCAGCGCCATCGCGCCGAGCGGCAGTACAATCGCGCCGGCAATCGAAACCGGGGCGACCTCGCGCCAATTGCATTGCGGCATCGCGTGCAGGGCGAAGGGCAGGCTGCAAATGCTGTCGATCAACAGCAGCGTAGGCGCGGCGACGGTCGGCCCGTACACTGCCGAGATCAGCGGCATATAGACTAGCGCCGAGCCGAAGCCGGAAAATCCGCGCACCAGGCCGGCCAAAGCGGAAATCCCGATAGCGATGGGGAGGAAAACGGCTCCGGCGGGCCTTCCTGATTAGCAGTCTGGGGGCGCTTGGGCGAACCGTTCTGGCCCAGAGGCCGCTGTGGGGCTATCAACGGGCCATGGTCGGGCATCCGATTCGCATCCTCGGCATCGATCCCGGGCTCCGCCGCACCGGCTGGGGGCTGGTCGAAGCTGACGGCAACCGGCTCATTTACGTGGCCTGCGGATCGCTGGAAACCAGCGAACGGGCCGCGCTCGGCGACCGGCTGGTCGTCATTCATGACGGGCTCGCCCAAGTGATTGAGCAATACCGCCCGCACGAAGCGGCGGTGGAGAACACTTTCGTCAACGCCAACGCGGTGGCAACGCTCAAGCTCGGCCAGGCGCGCGGCATCGCCATGCTGGTGCCGGCCAAGGCCGGGCTCGTGGTGGCGGAATACGCGCCCAACGTCGTGAAGAAAACCGTGGTCGGCGCCGGTCACGGCGAGAAGGCGCAGATTCGCATGATGATCGGCGTGCTGCTGCCGAAAGCCGATCCGCAGAGCGAGGACGCCGCCGACGCGCTGGCGGTCGCGGTTTGTCACGCGCATCATCGGACCAGTGTGATCATGAAGGCGGCGGCGTCATGATTGGCAAGCTCAGGGGCATCGTGGAAAGCTACGGCGCGGATTACATCATCCTCGACGTCGGCGGCGTCGGCTATCAGGTGCATTGCTCGCCGCGCACGTTGCAAGCACTGCCGGCGCAAGGCGAAGCCGCCACGCTGTCGATCGAGACTTACGTGCGCGAGGATCAGATCAAGCTGTTCGGTTTCGCCAGCGACACGGAGCGCGAATGGTTCCGCCTGCTGCAGACGGTGCAGGGCGTTGGCGCCAAGGTGGCGCTGTCGGTGCTCGGCACGCTGAAGGTTGCCGATCTCGCCTCCGCGGTCGCCATGCGCGACAAGGCGGCGATTGCGCGTTCACCCGGCGTCGGCCCGAAAGTGGCCGAGCGCATCGTCACCGAACTCAAAGACAAGGCGCCGGCCTATGCCAACGTCGATCCGGCGGTGGTGCATTTGGCTGGCGCCCTCGACGAAAAACGCGCGCCCAAGCCGGTGATGGACGCGGTGTCCGCGCTGGTCAATCTCGGCTACGGCCAGCCGCAGGCGGCTGCCGCCATCGCGGCCGCGACGCGCAGCGCGGGTGAAGCCGCCGATACCGCGACGCTGATCCGGCAGGGCTTGAGGGAGCTGGCGAAATGAACACTCCGCGCCGCCTGGTCACGCCCGAGACCCGCGCCGATGACGCGGATGTCTCGCTGCGTCCGCAGCGGCTGTCGGAATTCATCGGCCAGGAAAAGGCGCGCGCGAACTTAAGCGTGTTCATCGAGGCGGCGCGGGCGCGCAAAGAAGCGCTCGACCATGTGCTGTTCGTGGGCCCACCCGGCCTCGGCAAGACCACGCTGGCGCAGATCGTGGCGCGCGAGCTCGGCGTGAATTTCCGCGCCACCTCTGGCCCGGTCATCGCCAAGGCCGGCGACCTCGCCGCGCTGCTCACCAATCTCGAGCCGCGCGACGTGCTGTTCATCGACGAAATCCACCGGCTCAATCCGGCGGTGGAGGAAATCCTCTATCCGGCCATGGAGGATTTCCAGCTCGATCTCATCATCGGCGAGGGCCCGGCGGCGCGTTCGGTGAAGATCGACCTCGCGCCGTTCACTTTGGTCGGCGCCACCACACGCGCCGGACTGCTCACCAATCCGCTGCGCGACCGCTTCGGCATTCCGATGCGGCTGAATTTCTATTCCGTGGAAGAGCTCGAGCAGATCGTCAATCGCGGCGCCCGCGTGATGGGCTTGAGCATCACTGCCGACGGCGCCAACGAAATCGCGCGGCGCGCGCGCGGCACCCCGCGCATCGCCGGGCGGCTGCTCCGCCGCGTGCGCGACTTCGCCCATGTCGATGGCGACAAGGCGATCGACCGCAAAATCGCCGACCGCGCGCTCAGCGAACTAGAAGTGGACGCCGCCGGGCTCGATGCCATGGACCGACGCTATCTGACGACCATCGCGGTCAGTTACGGCGGCGGGCCGGTCGGCGTCGACACCATGGCCGCCGCCTTGAGCGAGCCGCGCGACGCCATCGAGGACATCATCGAGCCGTTTTTGATCCAGAAGGGCTTTATCCAGCGCACCCCGCGCGGACGGCTGCTGACCTCGCACGCCTTCACGCATCTCGGCCTCGCCGAGCCGGCGCGCGACCCGAGCCAGTTCGGGTTGTTCGGGCAGGACGACAACGAAGATTGACGCCATGAAGACCATGCAAGGCGGCTGTCACTGCGGGCGGGTGCGCTTCCAGGTCACCGCCGAGCTCGACAATGTCACCGTCTGCAACTGCTCGATCTGCAGCAAGAAGGGGTTTCTGCATTTGATCGTGCCGCCGGAGCATTTCGAACTGGTCAGCGGCAGGAATGATCTGACCACCTACGCATTCAACACCAGCGTCGCCAAGCACACGTTCTGCAAGCACTGCGGCATCCATCCGTTCTGTGTGCCGCGCTCCGACCCCGACAAGATCGACGTCAACGCGCGCTGCATCGATGACATCGACCTCGCCGCGCTTTCGCTCAAATATTTCGACGGCAAGAACTGGGAGCAGGCAATGGACCAGAAGGTGCCTTGGCGATGAACGTCGCACTCGACGGCGAAATCCACGACCGCCAGCACCATCAGCAGGTGCGCGTCTACTACGAGGACACGGATTTTTCCGGCGTGGTCTATCACGCGAGCTATTTGCGCTTCATGGAGCGCGGGCGCACCAATTACCTGCGCCTGATCGGCGCCGATCACCGTGCGCTGTTCGAGCAGGCGAAAGCCGAGGCGCCGGGCTTTGCCTTCGTGGTGACGCATATGGGCATTGATTTCAAACGGCCGGCCTTCATGGATGACGTGCTCGATATCGTCACCGCGCCGGAAGAGGTGAAGGGTGCCTCCGTCATGCTGCTCCAGAAGGTCATGCGCGGCGATGAACTGCTGGTGCAAGCGCATGTGCAGGTCGCCTTCGTGTCGGGCGGACGGGCGCGGCCGATCCCCAAGCCGCTGCGCATCGCCATGAAGGCGGACCAGGAATCGGGCGGCGCCGCGTGACACCGCGTGGTATTGTCGCCCCATGCCGGACCTTGCCTTTGCATTATTCGATACGGAGATCGGAACCTGCAGTATCGTCTGGAGCGCGCGCGGCGTTGTCGGCGTGCAGCTTCCGGAAGCCAGCGCGGCCGCGACGCGCGCACTCGTGGTCAGGCGATATCCATCCGCGGCCGAAGTGCTTCCTTCTCCCGAAATTGGCCAAGCCATCGACGGCATCAGGGCGCTGCTTCGCGGCGAAGCGCGCGACCTGACCGGCGTCACAATCGACAATGCGGGCGTGTCGGAGTTCAACGCCCGCGTCTACGCCATCGTGCGCACCATTCCGCCGGGCGCGACCATGACCTACGGCGAGATCGCGGAACGGCTGGGCGACAAGGCGCTAGCACGCGAAGTCGGAACGGCGCTCGGACAAAATCCGTGTCCGATCATCATGCCCTGTCATCGCGTGCTCGCCGCCGGCGGCAAGACCGGCGGATTCTCCGCCCCGGGCAGCGTGGTCACGAAATTGCGGCTGCTGACAATCGAAGGCGCGCAGCCGGGCGGCCCCACGCTGTTCGATCATTTGCCGCTGGTCGCCCCGCACCGGCGCGGATGAAGCCTCGCGCAGCAGCGGAACTCATGTTAATGGCTTTTACATGAGCAAGACTTGCACATGAGATGGGGCAGGCACAGCGGGCCGCGCGGCTATCACCACGGCAATCTCAAGGAAGCCTTGGTGCGCGCCGCGCTCGAACTGATCGCCGAGAAAGGTCCGGCCGGCTTCACCTTCGCCGACGCCGCGCGTTGGGCGGGGGTGAGCCCGGCGGCGCCTTACCGGCACTTCCGCGACCGCGACGAGTTGTTGGCGGACGTTGCGCGGCGCGGCTTCGAACAGTTCACCGCGGCGCAGTCGCACGCATGGGATGACGGCAAGCCGGACGTGTTCACCGCCTTCGACCGGCTCGGCAAGGCGTACCTGCATTTTGCCAAGAGCGAGCCGGCCTACTACTCGGCCATGTTCGAGGCCGGCGTACCGCTCGATGCCGATCCGCAATTGCGGGAGGCGGGCGAGCGCGCCTTCGCAATGCTGCGCGGCGCCGCCGAGAAACTGGTGGCACTGATGCCGGCGAAGGGGCGGCCGCCGGCGCTAATGGTGGCGCTGCATATCTGGAGCCTCACCCACGGCATCGCCTCGCTGTTCTCGCGGGGCGACGCGGCGCGGCGCGCTTTGCCGATGCCGCCGGAGGAACTGCTGGAGGCGGCCTTCCTGATCTATTTGCGCGGGCTCGGACTGCCCGGGGAATTCGCCGCGGCGCGCGGCTGAGCCGCCAATACCTCTTCCCACGGCGAGCAAGCTTCCTATGTGAAGGGTCGAGCAAGCTTCCTATGTGAAGGGTCTTGACAACCGACCGCCGCGACCTTACACATGTAAATGTTATTTACATTCACACGCGAGGGTAACCCATGCCCATCACCGCGAAGCTCGATGAATTCGGCAAACCCGCCTGGATCGCGCTGATCGTCCTCGGCTTCATTGCCTGGTGGCCGCTGGGCCTGACCGTCCTCGCCTTCACGATATGGAGCGGAAGAATGGGATGCGGATATCACGGCGGTCATGATCGCTGGCAGCACAAGATGGAGCGCATGCAGCGCAAGATGGACTGGATGCGCTCGCGGATGGCGGGAGCGCCAAGCAGTGCTCCGAGTGGCGGCTTCTGGGGTGGCCCGCCGTCAAGCGGCAACCACGCTTTCGATGAATACCGCAGCGATACGTTGAAGCGTCTCGAGGAAGAGCAGCGCGAGTTCCGCGAATTTCTCGATCGCCTGCGCTTCGCCAAGGACAAGACCGAGTTCGACGCCTTCATGGCCGAGCGGCGCAACCGGCCGGCGCCTGAGTCACCGGCGACGCAGAACTGATTTCGTCTTCTGCCCCGCAGCGGCTGTTCGCCTTCCCCGAGGTGGGCGGCCGTTGCTTTTTCTCCCTCTTACCGCGGGCGGGGGAGGGTGGCGTATGGCTGGTAACCAGTTCTTAACCACAATCAGCGCTGTTTAGAGGGCTAAAGACCCGTTCTGCGCCCTAGTTTGGCCAAGTTTCGCGGGGATTTCGTTAAGCCTGCCGGTGGCGGGATTTGACGGTTTTCGCGAAACATTCGGTTTGCGATTGAGCGCGTGAGCGGGACCCCACGGCGCGCTCATCTTGGTCCGAGCATTGTGCGCCGCGCCGGTTAACCGACTTGAGCCGGACAGCGGAAAGGACGTGCCCATGAATCCGACCGACGTGGCACAGTCGGTGCTCCCGCTCACCTCATCCGACCTCTCGCTGTTCACGCTGTTCTGGCATGCCCATTGGATCGTCAAGGCGGTCATGGTCGGGCTCTTGATCTGCTCGATCTGGGTGTGGGCGATTGCGATCGATAAGACCGTGCTCTTTACGCGCACCAAGCGCGCCATGGACCGCTTCGAGCAAACGTTCTGGTCCGGCGAGTCGCTGGAGGAACTCTACCGCTCGCTGTCGGCGCGTCCGAACCATTCGATGGCGGCGCTGTTCGTGGCAGCGATGCGGGAATGGAAGCGCAGCTTCGAGGGTCAGACGCGCTCCTTTGCGGGCCTGCAGATGCGGATCGAGAAGGTGATGGAGGTGACCATCGCGCGCGAGGTCGAGCGGCTCGAACGGCGGCTCTTGGTCTTGGCCACCGTCGGCTCAGCAGGCCCCTTTATCGGCCTGTTCGGCACGGTTTGGGGCATCATGACCAGCTTCCAGTCGATTGCCGCCTCGAAGAACACGTCGTTAGCGGTTGTGGCGCCGGGCATCGCGGAAGCGCTATTTGCGACCGCAATCGGCCTTGTCGCCGCCATACCGGCGACCATTTTCTATAACAAGTTCGCATCTGAGGTGAACAAGCAGGCGCAGCGCCTGGAGGGGTTCGCCGACGAATTTGCCGCCATTTTGTCACGGCAGATCGACGAGCGTGGGTAGCGCATCATGGCAGCTAATGCCGGGACGCCGGTCATCGGACGCAGGAAGCGTCATCGTCAAAGGGTGATGAGCGAGATCAACGTCACGCCGATGGTGGACGTGATGCTGGTGCTGCTGATCATTTTCATGGTGTCGGCGCCGCTGCTCACAGTCGGGGTACCGATCGATTTGCCGCAAAGCCAGGCCAAAAGTCTCGACCAAGACAAGGAGCCGCTCACGCTGTCGGTCAACGACAAGGGCCAGGTTTTCCTGCAAAATGCCGAAATTAGCGTGGACGACCTGGTCCCGAAGCTGCAGGTGGTGGCGCAGGCGCGCGGCGGTACCGAGGCCCGCGTTTACGTACGCGGTGACAAAAAAGTGGATTACGGGACCATGATGAGGGTGATGGGACGGCTGTCGGCGGCGGGCTTCCATCGGGTAGCCTTGGTGACGGAGTTCGAGCAGGGCTCGAAATAGTGATGAAAACGGCGTCAGCGATATCGACCGGCCTGCACGCGGCGGTGCTGCTGTGGGCGCTGGTGTCGTTTTCCGGCAAGACCTTCGAGGTCACGCCGGCGGAATCGCTGCCGGTCGATCTGGTGAGCGATAAGGACTTTTCCGAGATGACCAAGGGCGTCAAGGACGCGCCCAAGGCCGAGAAGCCGAAGCCGCTGGTGGAAAAAATAGGCGAAGAGAAACCGGCCGAGGAGATCGCGCCCAAGCTCACCGAGAAAAAAGAGGTCAAGGCCACGGCGGAAAAAAAATCGGAGCCGCAACCGCTGCCTAAGCCCGACCCGATCGCCGAGAAGCTCAAGAAGCAGGAAGACCAAAAGGATGCCAAGGCTGAGCAACCGCTGCCGCCCAAGAAGCCGACGCTAATGCCGCAGCCGAAGTTCGACGCCAACAAGATCGCCGCGCTGCTCGACAAGCACGCTCCGCAGCGTACCGCCGCCACCGGCGCGGAGCTCA
Source organism: uncultured Alphaproteobacteria bacterium (assembly GCA_963778745.1). Lineage (GTDB taxonomy): Bacteria > Pseudomonadota > Alphaproteobacteria > Rhizobiales > Xanthobacteraceae > Pseudolabrys. The sequence continues at coordinate 64,417 of CAVZVP010000006.1, forward strand.
ATCCGACGCACACGCTCGGGCGACCGGACGGCAAGGCCACCAAGCTGTCGATGAGCGAAATCGATGCCTTCAGACGCCGCATTACCGACTGCTGGTCGCCGCCCATCGGTCTCGACAGCGCGCAGGAATTGGTCGTGATTTTCCGGGTGCAGTTCAATGCCGACGGCAGCGTCAAGCGCGGTCCGGATGTGATCGGCGGCGGACCGAGCGCGATCGGTCCGGCCTTCGCCGAAAGCGCCAAGCGCGCGATCCTGCAGTGCCAGCCCTACACGATGTTGCGGAAAGAAACTTATGATAGCTGGCAAGACATGGAACTCGCATTCAAGCCGAGCGACATGTTCCACTAGCGGCATTTTCAACTAAACCAGAAACCGAACACTCCAATGGTCGATTCTTTGATCGCTTCGTTCAACGACCGACCGCAATTGAGCCGCCGCCGTTTGCTCACGCATGCCTCATTTGCCGCCGGCGGCCTGATGACCGGATTGCTGCCGCGCGCGGTGGCTGCCGCGGTGCGCGTCGACATCACGCAAGGCAACGTGCAGCCAATGCCGATCGCGTTGCCCGAATTCCTGGCTGGCGCGCCGACCGAAACCGACGTCGCGCGCAGCGTCACCGCCGTCATCAGCGGAAATCTGCAGCGCAGCGGCCTGTTCGCACCGATCGATCCGCGGGCCTTTACCGAGAAAATAACCAATAGCGACGCGGTGCCGCGCTTCCCCGACTGGCGCGTCATCAATGCGCAGGCGCTGGTCACCGGCCGCATCACCAAGCAGGGCGATGGACGGCTGAAAGCGGAATTCCGCCTGTGGGATGTGTTCGCCGGCACTCAGCTCGACGGCAAGCAATACTTCACCACGCCCGACAACTGGCGGCGTATCGCGCACATTATCTCGGACGCGATCTACGAGCGGCTCACCGGCGAAAAGGGCTATTTCGACAGCCGCATCGTGTTCGTGGACGAGACCGGCCCGAAGGACCGGCGGGTGAAGCGCCTCGCCATCATGGATCAGGACGGCGCCGGCGTGCGCTACCTCACGCGCGGCGACGACCTGGTGCTCACGCCGCGCTTCAACCCGACCACGCAAGAAATCACCTACATGTCCTACGGGCAGGGCGACCCGCGCGTCTATCTGCTCAACATCGAGACCGGCCAGCGCGAGATCGTCGGCAATTTTCCCGGCATGACCTTCGCGCCGCGATTTTCACCCGATGGCCAGCGCGTGATCATGAGTCTGCAGCAGGGCTCCAACGCCAATCTGTTCGTAATGGATTTGCGTTCGAAGCAGACCACGCGGCTCACCGACACGCCGGCAATCGACACCGCGCCGTGCTATTCGCCGGACAGCGCCCGCATCTGCTTCGAGAGCGATCGCGGCGGCACCCAGCAAATCTATGTGATGGCGGCCACCGGGGGCCCGGCGCAGCGCATCAGCTTCGGCGAAGGCCATCATTCGACCCCGGTATGGTCGCCGCGCGGCGACTTCATCGCCTTCACGGGCCAGACACGCGGGCAATTTTCGATCGGCATTCTCAAGCCGGACGGCTCGGGCGAGCGTATTCTCACTGAAGGCTTCCACAACGAGGGACCGACATTTGCCCCAAACGGGCGGGTATTGATGTATTTCAGCGATCCCGGCGGCGGCCCGTCGCTTTACACGATCGATATCACCGGCCGTAACCAGCTCAAAGTTCCGACCCCGAGCTATGCCTCGGATCCGGCCTGGTCGCCGCTGTTGTCGTAGCAAGTCGTAACTACGCCATATTTTCACCAGCTCTTAACCATCAGAATAGGTTTACGTGCCTTAGACAATTTTAGGGGCCTCGCGCAAGGTTCCATCAAGGTTGATGGAAGGTTCGCTTAACCACCCTGCTGGTAGACGATGAGGCTAGCTCCGGTCGTTGCGTGAGTGAGAATGGAGGCACCGGGATGACCAACGTGAAGCACATCTTCCGCGCGGCGCGGCTGGTGGCCGTTCTGGCGGCGGCGCTAGCGATCTCAGCCTGCGCCAATAAGCCTGGCGACGACGCTCAGGCAAACGCTGCCGGCATGGCGACGCCTGGCAGCCAACAAGACTTCGTGGTCAATGTCGGCGACCGCGTGTTCTTCGAAACCAATTCATCCGAGCTCACGCCGCAGTCGCGCGCGACGCTCGATAAGCAAGCGCAGTGGCTCAACAACTATAGCCAGTACGGTCAGTTCACCGTCGAAGGCCACGCCGACGAGCGCGGCACGCGCGAATACAACATCGCGCTCGGCGCCCGCCGCGCGCAGACCGTGCGCGATTATCTGATTTCGCACGGCGTGGCGGCCAACCGCATGCGCACCATTTCGTACGGCAAGGAGCGGCCGGTCGCGATTTGCGACGACATCTCATGCTGGTCGCAGAACCGCCGCGCGGTCACGGTGCTCGGCGTCAGTTCGTAAGAGACTGGCGGCGCTCGTTTAAAGACTGTCATGCCCGGCATTGCGCCGGGCATCGACGTATTTGCGGTCGGGATGTAAATGGCCGCGCCGGGGCCCCAGTCACAATTTCGACGCAGCCCGCCCTATGCTAGCTGTATCGCCCGTTGCCGGACTTATGGTCATCATGACGCGTTCACGAACCCCAATTTGCACCGCGGCGCTCGTCGCGGTTTCCCTGCTGCTGGCTGGCGCCGCGGCGGCTCAGGAGCAGCGTGCCTCCGGCGGTTTCCTCGATAATCTGTTCAGCCGCGGCGAGCAGCCGTCGCAACAGCGCCAAGGCGGACAGCCGCAAGCGGAGCAGCCGCGCGTCGCACAGGCCGATGCCGGCGATCTGTCGGTCCGCCTCGACCGCATGGAAAGCGCGCTGCGCCAGCTTACCGGCACAATCGAGCAGTTGCAGTACCGCAACCAGCAACTCGAGGATCGGCTCAAGCGCATGCAGGACGACAGCGACTATCGCTTCCAGCAGCTTGGCTCCAAGGCCGGACCGCCCCCTGGCGCAGCCCCGCGCGCGATGGCGCCGCCGGCGCCGGTCAACGCGCCGGTACCCGCCACGTCCGGCAACCGCTCCGACGTGTTCGACCCGGCGCAGCATCCCACTGCGCCCGGCGCGCCGCGCGTGCTCGGCAATGGCGCGATCGCTGCGCCGGTCCAGAACGCGGATAACGAGCCACCGGTCGGCGCGCCCGGCGGCCGCGCCCCGGGCGCTCCGCTCGATCTGTCGACGCTTTCCGGCAATGCGCCGGCGCAGCCGGCCGTGCCGATGGCGAGTGCGGCGCCGATGGCGCCCTCGCAACTGCCGCCGCCGCCGGCGCGCGACACCGGTGCCACCGGCGAGCAGCTTGCCACGCTGCCGCCTTCGGCGACGCCGAAAGATGAATACGACATGGCTTACGGCTATGTGCTGCACAAGGACTACGCGCTGGCCGAACAGGCCTTCCGCGAGTTCCTCCGCAAGTATCCTAATGAAAAGCTGCTGCCCGATGCGCAATACTGGCTGGGCGAAAGCCTGTTTCAACGCCAGCGCTATCGCGACGCGGCGGAATCCTTCCTGGCGGTCTCGACCAAATTCGAGCATTCCGGCAAGGCGCCGGATGCGCTGCTGCGGCTCGGACAGTCGCTCGCCGCGCTCAATCAGAAGGAAGCGGCCTGCGCGACGCTGGCCGAAGTCGGCCGCAAATTCCCGCGCGCGTCGGCGAGCGTGAAACGCGGCGTCACGCAGGAACAAAAGCGTGCCCACTGCTGAGACTTCACCGGTCTCGGCAGCCGAAGTGAAGGCGCTTTTCTCCGATCTCGAACCTTTTCCCGCGCTGGTGCTGGCGGTGTCCGGCGGGCCGGATTCAACTGCGCTGATGGTGCTCGCCGCGCGCTGGCGCAAGGCGCGTAAGAGCGGGCCGGCGTTGTTCGCGGTGACCGTCGATCACGGCCTGCGCAAGGAAGCCAAGCGCGAGGCGTCAAACGCCGGGCGCCTGGCGCGCAAGCTCGGGATTGCGCACCGCACCTTGCGCTGGACCGGGACCAAGCCGAAGACCGGCTTGCAGGAGGCGGCGCGTACGGCGCGCTACCGCCTACTCGCCGAGGCGGGCCGCAAAGCAAGCGCTTCGCATATCCTTACCGCGCACACGCGCGACGACCAAGCCGAGACCGTGCTGATCCGCATGAGCCGGGGCAGCGGGCTTACGGGGCTGGCGGCGATGACGCGGATCGCGCCGGTGCCGGGGGACAGCGAGGGGCGGATCATGCTCATCCGCCCGCTGCTCGATATTCCGAAGGCGCGCCTCGTCGCCACTTTGCGCGCCGCGAAAATTGCATTCGCCGACGATCCGTCCAACCGCGATCCGCGCTTCACGCGGGCGCGGTTGCGCGGCTTGATGGGGGAACTCGCGCGCGAGGGTCTCGACGCGCGCCGGCTTTCGCTGCTGGCACGCCGGCTCAAGCGTGCGGACATGGCGATCGAAGCCGAGGTCGACCGCGCCGAGGCCGAATTGGCGGGCCCGCCTTCGGCGCCCGGCGCCGTCGTGTTCGCTACGGCGGGCTACGCCACCTTGCCGGATGAGATCGCGTTGCGCCTGATCGGGCGCGCGGTGGCGCGCGCCGCGGATGAAGGCCCGGTCGAATTGGCCAAGTTGGAGGCGTTGAAGGCGGCGCTCGATGCCGCGCAAATGGCTGGCAATACCTGGTTTCGGCGCAGCCTGGCGGGAGCGATTGTGACGCTGCGCCCCGGCCAAATCACGATGGAACGGGCGCCGCCGCGCCGCGGCAAAGCCTTAACCACAGCTGGACGTGGTAGCGCCAAATCGGCGAAATCGCGCTAAACTATGTGAGATTCGAGCCCTTTCCATGGGGGGGCACGCTGCCTACATTGGTAAACGGGATCGACGTGAAGTCGCCACGAATTTCGGCCATAAAAACGGCAACAGCGCCCGAAGCGGCGGGTAAGGACGCCTGATGAACGCCAATCTGCGCAACTTCGCCCTCTGGGTGATTATCGTCCTATTGCTGCTCGCGCTGTTCACGCTGTTTCAAAATCCCGGTCAGCGCACGACCGCGCAGGACATTTCGTTCTCGCAGCTCTTGAGCGAGGTCGACCAGGGCCGCGTGCGCGACGTGGTGATCCAGGGTCCGGAAATCCGCGGCACGTTCGCCAACGGCACCAGCTTCCAGACTTATGCGCCTAGCGATCCGACTCTGGTGCAAAAGCTCTACACCAAGGGTGTCTCGATCACCGCGCGGCCGCAATCGGATAACGTCCCGTGGTTCGTTTCGCTGCTGGTATCGTGGCTGCCGTTCATCGCGCTGATCGGCGTGTGGATCTTCCTGTCGCGGCAGATGCAAGGGGCGGGCGGCAAGGCGCTCGGCTTCGGTAAATCGCGCGCAAAATTATTGGCGGAAGCGCATGGCCGCGTCACCTTCGAAGACGTTGCCGGCGTCGATGAGGCCAAGCAGGATTTGCAGGAGATCGTCGAATTCCTGCGCGATCCCGGAAAATTCCAGCGCCTGGGCGGACGCATTCCGCGCGGCGTGCTGCTGGTCGGTCCTCCGGGCACCGGCAAGACGCTGATCGCGCGCGCGGTCGCGGGCGAAGCCAACGTGCCGTTCTTCACCATTTCGGGCTCCGACTTCGTCGAGATGTTCGTCGGCGTCGGCGCCTCGCGCGTGCGCGACATGTTCGAGCAGGCGAAGAAAAATGCGCCTTGCATCATCTTCATCGACGAAATCGATGCGGTCGGCCGCCATCGCGGCGCCGGCCTCGGCGGCGGCAATGACGAGCGCGAGCAGACGCTCAACCAGTTGCTGGTCGAGATGGACGGCTTCGAAGCGAACGAAGGCATCATTCTGATCGCCGCTACCAACCGGCCCGACGTGCTCGATCCGGCGCTGCTGCGCCCGGGCCGCTTCGACCGTCAGGTGGTGGTGCCGAATCCCGACGTGGTCGGCCGCGAGAACATCCTGAAGGTCCACGTGCGCAAGGTGCCGCTGGCGCCGGACGTGAACTTGAAGACCACCGCGCGCGGAACGCCCGGCTTCTCGGGCGCCGACTTGGCCAATCTGGTCAACGAGGCCGCCTTGATGGCCGCGCGCCGCAACAAGCGCATGGTCACGCAGTCCGAGTTCGAGGACGCCAAAGACAAAGTGATGATGGGCGCCGAGCGCAAGTCGTTGGTGATGACCGACGAGGAGAAGATGCTGACCGCCTATCACGAAGGTGGCCATGCCATCGTCGCGCTCAACGTCAAGGCCACCGACCCGGTGCACAAGGCCACCATCATTCCGCGCGGCCGCGCGCTCGGCATGGTCATGCAACTGCCGGAGCGCGACAAGTTGTCGATGAGCCGCGAGCAGATGACCTCGCGCCTCGCCATCATGATGGGCGGGCGCGTCGCCGAGGAAATGGTGTTCGGCCGCGAGAAAGTCACAAGCGGCGCCGCCTCCGACATCGAGCAGGCGACCAAGCTCGCCCGCCTGATGGTCACGCGCTGGGGCCTGTCGGACAAGCTCGGCACGGTCGCTTACGGCGAAAACCAGGACGAGGTGTTCCTCGGCTATCAGGTGTCGCGCCAGCAGAACATCTCGGAGGCGACCGCGCAGACCATCGACGCCGAAGTGCGCAAGTTGGTCGAGGCCGGGTATACCGAGGCGACGCAAATCCTCACCGACAGGCGCGCCGATCTCGAAATTCTGGCCAAGGGCCTGCTCGAGTTCGAGATGCTGACCGGCGACGAGATCAAGGATCTGATCAACGGCAAACGGCCGGTGCGCGAATCGGTGATCGAGCCAACCACGCCGCGCTCCTCGGCCGTGCCGCCAGCCGGCAAGCAACGCCCGCGGCCCGACGCGCCGACCGGCGAAGTCGCGCCACAGCCGCAGGGCTGAGGCGTTCCATCAATTGCTGCGAACGCCCGCCCCTTCGGCGGGCGTTTTCTTGAGCATCGTCCGCGGCTTATTCACAGGCCGCCTGGTATTGATTTCGATCAAAGTGCCGGCGCCCGCGGTTGGTTTTAGTAAGTCATCCTTTCTGGGTAACCGGGTCTTCCTGGAACGGATATGGTGGCCGGGTTGTACGTGTCCCGGCCACCTTGTTTTTTGACGCCCGCCGATGCCTCTGCAAAACCGCATCGATCCATTTGGCGGCATGTTCGCCGCGTCCGCGCGCGGATTGCTCATGGGCAATCGCGGCGGGCGATTGCACGATGGGCAGCGCAAGCTCGGCGCGCGGCGCTGGACCTCGAAGCAATGGATCTGCTGCCGTCTCCAATTCAACAACCGCCGCCGCAAGGTGTGGGACGACAGCTATAGCGAATTGTTCTTTCTCGACGAGGTGACGGCGCTCGCCGCCGGTCACCGGCCCTGTTTCGAATGCCGGCGCAAGGATGCGGAATTTTTTGCGGCACTGTTTTCGGGCAAGCGCAAGCGTTCGACCGCGCCGGCGATGGACGAGGTGCTGCACGCCGAGCGTCTCGACGGGAAAACCAAGAGCGGGCATCGGCGCAAGATCGACACGCTGCCCGACGGCGCGATGATTGCGCTTGTCGGCGAGGCCTTCGCCCTACGCGGCGCGCGGCTGCTGCGCTGGACGCCGTCGGGCTACGCCAAGGCGCTGCCGCGCCTGCACACTATTGACGTAAATGTGCTCACGCCGCCGTCGATCGTTGCGGTGCTCGCCGCCGGCTACCGGCCGCTCTGGCATCCAAGTTCAGAATAGCGCGCTCACGGCGGTTCGATCGGCGCCGTAGCCGGCCCGGCCGGCACGCGCCGGGCCCAGGCGAAGTACACGATGCCCGCCATGATCAGCAGCATCGCCACCACCAGCGCGATGCAGGCTGCCCATCCGGCGATCGTCCAGGCAAGGCCGCCCAATGCCGCGCCGAAGCTGCCGCCGACGTAGAAGCTCGTCACATAGAGGCCCACCGCCGAGGAGCGGCCCGCCTTGGCGGTAATCGTCACATAGCCGGTGGAGATCGCCTGGCAGATCAGCCCGCAGCCGGCGCTGATGGCGAGACCCAGAATGATGAGCGTCAGCGAGGGCGCGAGCGTCAAGGCAATGCCGGCAATCCACAACGCCAGCACCCTCACCGTGAAGCGCCGCCGCCCGAACCGGGTAACCGCCCAGCCGACCAAAGGCGAGAGCACGGAGCCGACGAGATAGACGGCGAAAATCGCTCCGAGCCAGGTGGCGGAGAGATTGTAGGGCGGGGCGGCGAGATGAAAGCTGACAAACGTGAACGTGCAGATGAAATTGAACAGCACGCCGAAGCCGACACCGTAAGTCGCCAGCAGTTGGCCGTTGCGGAAATGCGCGAGCATCTGCCGCCCGGACGCCAAAAATCCTTCCGAGCGCACGAATTTCCGCTCATGCGGCAGCAAATATATGGTCGCGATCGCGCCGGCAAAGGCGATCCCGGCGAGCGCCACGAAGCCGGCGCGCCAGCCGATCAGGTCGGCGAACAATCCGGTCACCAGCCGTCCGCTGAAATCCGCCTAGGCTCGACCCCGACGAGTAAATGCCGGCGGCGGTGGTTGCTTCCTGGCGCGGCCATTCGTCGCCGATATAGGCGACGGTGACCGCGAAGATCGGCGGCAGCACCAGCCCCTGCACCGCGCGCCAGAAGATCAGCGCCGACAGGCTGTCCGCCATGGCCACCATCAAGGTCGGCACCACCAGCACGAACATCGCCGCGACGATCACCCGCTTGCGCCCCAGCACGTCGGCAACCGCGCCGGTGAACGGCGCTGTCACGGCCACCGCCAAAGTGCTGACGGTGATGATGGTGGACACCTCGGCGGCGCTGGCGCTGAATTCGTGCGAGAGCAGCGGCAGAATCGACTGCGGGGCATAGAGATTGATGAAGGCGCAATAGCCAGTAAGCCCGACCGCCAAATGGCGCGCGGAAACCGTCGAGCGTTGCGCAGCGTTCATTGGCGTCCCGGTCAGGAGTCCGTCTGGCGGACGAAGCTATCGGTTTTGCATGGAACGCCAAGGGGGAGCGCGGCGGGGCAGTGGGTCGTCGCACGCATAGCTTGGCTCATGTAAGGCTGAGCGCCGTCTCGGTGCGGTGCAATGTTTCCTCAGGCGAGCCGGAGGCGTCGACCCGCGTCCATTGTAGGACGCCGATATCGTATTGCTCCTGGCTGCGGGCGATCGCCGCATCGGCATCGGAGGCGTCGCCTGTACGCCCGCCGACGCGGGCAAGCCGGACGCTGAGATCAGCGGTCAGGAACAGCCCGCGGAACCTAGCGCTAGTCGCGGCTTGCTCGATTGCCGCTCGCTCGCTGGCGTCGGCAAACACCGCATCGACGATGGCCGAATGGCCGGCCGCGATCACCCGGCGCGCCTTGTCGACGAGCGCCGCGTAGACTTGTGCCGTGACCTCGCGGGCATAGGCGGCCTGCGGCAAACGATCGGCTTCGGCGATCCCGAACATGGCCTTACGCTCGACGTCGCTGCGCAGCACCACCGCGCCCGGCTCGGGCTGAATTTCGGCTGCGAGCGCGCGGACGAGCAGCGACTTACCGGTGCCCGACAGCCCGCCCACCGCGAGCAGGATTGGCGGTGGCGGCGCCAGCAATTTTGCGGCGAGCGCGAAATAGTCGCGCGCGCTTTGCGCGATGTCCACGCGTTCGGCGCCTTGTGGACGCCGCGCCGCGGCCACCTTGGCGCGGATCGCCGCCCGTAGCGACAGGAACAGCGGCAACGCGGCGAGCGCATCGAGGTCCTCGGACCGCCGCGTCTCGTTCAGATAGCGGTTGAGTACGATATTGGCCGCCGGTCTCAGCCCGCGCTCGATCAGGTCCATCAGCAGGAAGGCGAGATCGTAGAGCACGTCGCCGGTGGCAATCTTGCGATCGAATTCGATGGCATCGAACAGCACCGGCGCGTCGTCGAGCAAAACGATATTGCCGAGATGCAAATCGCCGTGGCAACGTCGCACGAGGCCGGCTTGTTCGCGTTCGATGAGCAGCCCTCGCACGCGCTCGAATGCGCCGCGCGCCGCGGCGGTCTGTGCGTTCACCGCATCGGACGGAAAAAGTTCGGGCGAAGTGCGCAGCTCCGCATCGTTCTGAGCGATGATCTCGGCCAGCGTCTCGATAAACCCGGCATCCGCCGCCACCGGTGTCGCCGCGTGCGCGTGCGCCACCGCCCGACCAAGCGCGTCGGCGAGCACGCTATCGATCCGCCGCGCGTCGGCCAGATGGTCGAACGTCTGGTTCTCGTCAAAGCGGCGCATCTCCACCGCCCATTCCACTGGCTCACCGGCCCCGCCGATCGCGAGCGCGCCGTCGCTTTCGCGCGTAATGGCAACGGCGTGGCGGTAGATGGTGGGGGCATAAGGACGGTTCACCTCAAGCTCGGCCGCGCAGGCAGCCTTGCGCCGGTCAAGCGTCGAATAATCGAGGAACGCAAAGCGCACGGCGCGCTTGATCTTGAGCGCGCGCTTGCCCGCCAGAAATACCGCCGCGGCGTGGGTATCGATGCGCTTGACCGCCGCGCCGCCATAAGTCACGGGGTTGCCAAGAAATTCGATCACCGCCTGCTGCGAGGTTCCGGCCGGGTTCATCCTTGTCCTCGGGTTGACGATAGTATCGATCCGGCCAATATCGCCGGGCTGATCCAAATCAATGCGCGCCTCGGCCGGATAAGGTCATGATTTATCAAATAAACGGACCCGCTTGGGAATGGAGGTCGCCGTGACCACGCTACCGCATACGTTCAAGCGCATCAGGCTCAATCTCGCCCGCTCCAAGGAATTCCCGCAGGGATCGGCGCGCCATGGTTACGAATTCGTCGCCCCGCTCGACGGCAAGAGCCATATCGACGTGAATCTCTGGCAAAGCAATCGCGAGCATTGCGGCGTCCGCCGGTTCTGGGAAGGCGAAGATGACGAACACGGCTTCCTGGTGCACAAGCCGGGCGGCCCTGAGCATGCGCGCTGGGTGTTCGACTACGATGAGACCGCCGAGGATGATGACGAGAGCGGCTACCGCTTCGGCGCCCACGCGTTCCGTGCCGGCGAATACGTCTCGATCCGCAACGAGGACGGCGAGACCCATACCTACCAGGTTATCTCGGTAGAGCCGGCGACCTGAGCGGCGGCCGCGCCGTTCCCGCGCATTCCAGCTTTGCGGACCAGGTCTATTGACCGGCATGCGCCGGCCCGAGAAAGTGCGCCCCACCGCCGCGGACCAAGCGGCCATTCAAGGGAGGAATAAAGTGCTTCTCGATGTTCGGACCTATCGGACCCTGCCTGGCCGTGTCTCGGCGCAGCTCGAACTTTACAACAAATACGGTTACCCGGTGCAGCTTCGCTATATGGGCGAGCCGCTTTGTTATGCGGTGGCCGAAACCGGCGAGTTGAACACTTACACCCATGTCTGGGTCTATGAGAGTGCCGCCGATCGCGAAGCCAAGCGCGCCAAGATGGCGGCGGACCCGGACTGGAAAGTTTTCCTCGCCGAAAACGCCAAGGCCGGGCACATTGTCGAGCAGAAGAACTGCCTGATGGTCCCGACCGCGTTCTCGCCGCCGATCCCGATGCCGAAGATCGTGAAATAAACCGGGCTAAGGCGGAGCAGATCGATGCGCAGCAACGACGGCACGCGGACCGGCGGGGAAATCCTGATCGATCAATTGGCGATCCACGGGGTGCGCCACGTGTTCTGCGTGCCGGGCGAGAGCTATCTGGCCGCGCTCGACGCGTTCCACGATTCCAAAATCGCGCTCACCGTCTGCCGGCACGAGAGCGGCGCCGCCGTGATGGCCGAGGCGGTCGGCAAGACGACCGGCCGCCCCGGTATCTGCTTCGTCACGCGCGGGCCGGGCGCCACCAATGCTTCGGCCGGCATCCACATCGCGCGCCAGGATTCCTCGCCGATGATCGTGTTCGTCGGCCAGGTCGGTCGCCATATGCGCGAGCGCGAGGCGTTCCAGGAACTCGATTACCGTGCGGTGTTCGGCTCGATCGCCAAATGGGCTACCGAAATCGACGACCCCGCGCGCATCCCGGAACTGGTCTCGCGTGCCTTCCACACCGCCTGCAACGGCCGGCCTGGGCCGGTGGTAATCGCGGTGCCCGAGGACATGCTAATCGAGCGCGCCATGGTGCCGGACGCGAAAGCGTTCGAGCCGGCGGAGATCTGGCCGGGCTTGACCGATATGAGCCGGCTGCAAAAAATGTTGTGGTCCGCCAAACGCCCGATCGCGCTGGTGGGCGGCAGCCGTTGGTCGGAAGCCGCCTGCGCCGCGCTGGCGCGCTTTGCCGAGCGCTTCGCGCTGCCCGTGGCGACCACCTTCCGCCGTCAATATTTGTTCGACGGGCTGCATCCTTGTTACGCCGGCGACTTAGGAATAGGGCCCAATCCAAAATTGCTCGCGCGCGTGAAGGGCGCCGACCTGATTCTGCTGATCGGCGGACGCCTGAGCGAGATGGCGACGCAGGGCTATACGCTGCTCGACATTCCCGAGCCGCAGATGAAGCTGGTGCATGTGCATCCGGGCGCAGAGGAACTCGGCCGCGTCTATCACCCGACGCTCGCCATTAACGCGGCGCCGACCGCGTTCTGCTCGGCGCTGGAAGCCTTGCAGCCGCCGAGCGAGATCGTGTGGCAAGGCGAGGCGGCCGTGGCGCACGCGGACTATCTTGCTTGGTCGGAAAAGGCGACGCCGCAGCCGGGCGCGGTCAATCTCGGAGAAATTCTGGTGTGGCTGCGCGAGAATCTGGCGCCGGAGGCCATCATCACCAACGGCGCCGGCAATTTCGCCGCCTGGATTCACCGCTTCTACCGCTTCCGCAAATACGCCACCCATGTGGCGCCGACGTCTGGTTCCATGGGCTACGGCTTTCCTGCGGCGGTGGCGATGAAGCTGCTGCATCCCGAGCGCGACGTCGTGTGTATTGCCGGCGACGGCGACTTTCTGATGACGGGCCAAGATTTCGCGACCGCCGTTCAATACAAATTACCGGTCATCGTCGTGGTCGCCGATAACGGGCTTTACGGCACCATCCGCATGCATCAGGAGCGCGAATATCCCGGTCGCGTGGTCGCCACTACACTGCATAATCCGGATTTCGTCGCCTATGCCTTGGCGTTCGGCGGCTATGGCGCCGTGGTGGAGAAGTCCGCCGATTTCCCCTCGGCCTTTGCAGCCGCCAAGGCGTCCGGCAAGCCGTCGATCATCCATCTCAAGATCGATCCGGAAGCGATCTCGACATTCGCGTCGATTTCCGCCATCCGCGACAAAGCGCTCGCCGGCGGCCGCAAAAGCGGGACGCATCGCTGACCCTAACGTTATCACCCGCTCTCGCGGGGCTTGGCGCTTCCCTTGCCTACCGCCCGTGAATCATCGTTCACTCGTTCCCATGCCCTATCGCCGCACCGAGAGCGTGGTTCGCCGCCTGGCCGAGCGCGAGGAGGCGATCCTGGCGGCGGCCACAACCCTTGCTGCCGAGGGCGGCATGGCGGCGGTGCAGATCGCCGCGGTTGCCGCGCGCGCCGGCATCGCCGCCGGCACCGTCTATCGCTACTTCCCGTCCAAGACCGATCTCGTCGCCGAACTGGTGGCCGCCGTTGCCGGCCGCGAGCTCACCGCCATGGTGGCTGCCGGCGACGCCGCGCCCGGTCCGCTGTCGGCGCTGGCGGCAGCCATCTCGACCTTCGCCGCCCGCGCGCTCAACGAGCGGCGGCTGACCTGGGCGGTGATCGGCGAACCGGTCGATGCGCAGGTCGACGCAATGCGGCTCGATTTCCGCCAGTCGCTCGCCGCTGAACTGGAGGCGCGTATCAACGCGGCGATCGCAGGCCGCCATCTGCCCGAGCAGGACGCCGGTGTCGCCGCGCCGGCCATTATCGGCGCGCTGATGGAAGGCCTGCTCGGACCGTTGGCGCCGTCGCCGGCCGATGCCGCCGCCGCGCGCGCAGCGGTGCAGAGCGCGACGCTGTTCGCGCTGCGCGCGCTCGGTGTCGTCGATGCGCGCGCCCGCGGCCTAGTGGCGCAATGCGTGCTGCCATGAAACTGTGATCGCCGCTGCGTCGCTCCGCCAAGGATGGCGTGCGTTAGCGCAACTCTTCGGCCGACACTTCGTCGAGCGGCAGCGTCACCAGCTTGACGCCGCGTTCGTCGGGATCGTCGGTGGCATGAAAGCCGAGTTCGCCGCACATTTGCAACATCGTGCTATTTTCCGCCAGCACCTGCCCGCGCACGGTCTTGAGCCCCTTATCCTTGGCGTAGGCAATCATGTGTTTCATCATCAGCCAGCCGAGGCCGTGCCCCTTGAGACGCGAGCGCACGATTATCGCAAATTCCGCGTTCTCGTCGCCGGAGTCGTTGTGCAAACGCACCACGCCGAGCATTTTGCCGGTCGGTTCTTCGATGGCGACGGACGCCATCGCATGTTTGGTATCGTAGTGAACGAGCTTGTCGATCAGCTCGGGGCTCACCTCGCGCATGGCGGCGAAGTAGCGCAGCCGCAGATCGTCAGGCGTGATCTCACTGAGGCAATCCGGATAGAGCGCGGCATCATTCACCTCGAGCGGCCGAAGCAATACCGCCGTTCCGTCCCGCAATTTGAGGTGGCGTACTACGTCCAAGGGCGCACTCCTGTCGTTCCCGCGAATGCGGGAACCCATACGCCGCGGTCCGCCAACAGGCCAGCAACTATGGGTTCCGAGCCACGTTAACGCTCGCTCGGGACGACCGAAAGATCAGTGAGACATCAGCGCCGGAACCGTCATCGTTTCGAGGATGCCGCGGGTGACGCCGCCGAGGATGAATTCGCGCAAGCGCGAATGGCCGTAGCCGCCCATCACGATCATGTCGGCGGAGGAATCCGCCGCATAGGACAGGATCGTGGAGGGCACGTCGATATCCGGCGAGGTGATGCGCTTGACGTCCACCTTCAAGCCGTGGCGGGCGAGATGCTGGCCGAGATCGGCGCCGGGAACTTCGTCGCTCTTGCCGGCCTTGTTGGCGACGATGACGATCTCCACCTGCTTGGCCTTTTCCAGAAACGGTAGGCTGTCGGCGACGGCGCGGCTGGCGGCGCGGCTGCCGTCCCAACACACCATGACGTGGTCGAGCTTCAGGCCTGCTTTCTGGATGTAGGGCACGAAGATCACCGGCCGCCCGGATTCGAACAGTACACCTTCGTCCACCACTTCCACCGGCGCCGACTTGTCGCGGTCGGGCTGGCCGACGATCACGAGATCGAAACGCCGCCCCAGGCGGCCGAGCCGTTCGGCGGCGCCGGCGATGCTGGCGTTGACGCTACGCGTCTCATAGGAGACGCCGGCGCGCTTGGCCGCCTGCTCGAAGCGGGCGACCGCGGCGCGTACAACTTTCTCGGATTCGGCGCGCTGCGATTCGATGAATTGCGGCGGGATGCCGCCCATGACTGAGCCGGGGATGATGGGATCGTAAATAAAGGCTATGCCCAGGACGTGCGCTCCGAACGCGTCGGCCACCGAAATGGCGAAATCGCCGGCGGGATCGCGCTCGCCTAAGCCCAGATTGACGACGATATCCTTGATCATGGTGGCTCCTCCTGAGCGCCCTGGCGCATGCTCCCGAACCATGGAAACCGGTATTCGGATAAGAGTATGCGTAAGCAAAATGCCTTGGTAGGGGAACTATGGCGGTTGCGGCTGGGTGAGGCTTTGACCAGGGTCAAATGCGTCAAACCGCCTGTTTACAATCACTTCTTCTTCCCGTCCGGGCCGAACTGCTTGAGATAGGCCCATAGGTTGTCGACTTCATTTTCGTTCTTGATACCGGGGAAGATCATCTTGGTGCCCGGGATCTTGGCGCGCGGATCCTTGATGTATTCCTTGAAGGTCGCCTCGCTCCAGACAATGCCGGAGTTCTTGTTGGCGTCGGAATAGCTGTAGTCGACTGCGGTGCCGGATTTGCGGCCGTCGAGGCCATTGAGCTCAGGGCCGACTTTGTTCTTCGCCCCTTCGCCGATGGCATGGCAGGGTAAGCATTTCCTGAACGACTGCTCGCCGGCGGCCACGTCCTGCGCAAGCGCTGATTGCGCCATCGCGGCCACGGCCAAGGCCGCTATCGCAAGTGTTGTTTTCATCGGTTTTTTCCCTTCATGACTTGGTGTCGCCGCCCGTCGGGGCTCAATGCCGCCCGGCATGCCCCGGTTCCGGTTGGTTCTGCCAGCCCTATGTGTCAACGGTCAAATGGCTGATATCGTTGCATCCACTTAAAGCCGGGAGTTGTCACAATGTCGGTGCGGATGCCCGAAGTCGACGGCGCGGTGCTGGCGCGGCGCGATCGCATCGTGGCCGCGCTGCGCACCATCGTGCCGGGCGAGGGCGTGATCGCTTCCGAACGCGAGATGAAGCCCTACGAAACCGACGGTCTGACCGCCTACCATCAGCCGCCGATGGTAGTCGTGCTGCCGGAAACCACCGAGCAGGTTTCGCAGGTGCTGCGCTATTGCCACGACGAAGGCATCAAGGTGGTGCCGCGCGGGGCCGGCACCTCGCTCTCCGGCGGCGCGCTGCCGCTCGCCGACGGCGTGCTGCTCGGCATGGCCAAGTTCAACCGCATCCGCGACATCGACTTCGACAACCGGGTTGCGGTGGTGGAACCGGGCGTCACCAATCTGGCGGTGAGCAACGCGGTGGCGCATGCCGGCTTCTATTACGCGCCCGATCCCTCCTCGCAGATCGCCTGCACCATCGGCGGTAACGTGGCGGAGAATTCCGGCGGCGTGCATTGCCTGAAATACGGCATGACCACCAACAATGTGCTCGGTTGCGAGATCGTGCTGATCACCGGCGAAGTGATCCGTCTCGGCGGCAAGCATCTCGATGCCGAGGGTTACGACCTGCTTGGGCTGGTGACCGGCTCGGAGGGTCTGCTCGGCGTGGTGACCGAAGTGACCGTGCGAATCCTGAAGAAGCCGGAGACCGCGCGCGCGGTGCTGGTCGGATTTCCGTCATCGGAGGACGCCGGCGCCTGCGTCTCGGCGATTATCGGCGCCGGTATCATTCCGGGTGGCATGGAGATGATGGACAAACCGGCGATCCACGCGGTGGAGGAATTCGTCCATGCCGGCTATCCGCTCGACGTCGAGGCGCTGCTGATCGTCGAGGTAGACGGGCCGCCGGCCGAGGCCGACGATCTGATCGAGCGCATCGAGATCATCGCCAGCAAATGCCATGCGGTGTCGTGCGAGGCTTCGACCTCGGAGCAACAGCGGCTGCTGTTCTGGGCCGGACGCAAGGCGGCGTTCCCGGCAATCGGCCGCATCTCGCCGGACTATTACTGCATGGACGGCACCATCCCGCGCGCCAAGCTGCCTTTGGTGCTCGCGCGCACGCGCGAGATGTCGGAAAAATACGGCCTGCGTTGCGCCAACGTGTTCCATGCTGGCGACGGCAACCTCCACCCGATGATCCTTTATGATTCCAACAAGCCCGATGAGCTCGATCGCGCCGAGCGGTTCGGTGCCGAGATCCTCACACTCTGCGTCGAGGTCGGCGGCGTGCTCACGGGCGAGCACGGCGTCGGCGTAGAGAAGCGTGACCTGATGCCATTGATGTTTTCCGAAATCGATCTGGCCGCCCAGCTACGCGTCAAATGCGCCTTCGACGCCAAGGGCCTGCTCAATCCCGGCAAGATGTTTCCGGTGCTACACAACTGCGCTGAATTGGGCCGCATGCATATTTCCGGCGGCAAGCTGCCGTTCCCGGATATTCCGAGGTTCTAGGCCGTCATGGCGTGTTTCCGAGTTAAGTCCGCTCAATGACCGATATTCTCAAGCCCCGTGACGCCAAAGAAGTCGAGGAGGCCGTGCGCTGGGCGCTCGGCAATGACAAGGCGCTGGAACTTGCGGGGCAGGGCTCCAAGCGCTTGATCGGCCGCCCGAGCCAGACTGACCTCACTCTCGACCTCTCGGGGCTCTCCGGCGTCACGCTGTACGAGCCGGAAGAACTAGTGCTTTCAGCCCGCGCGGGGACGCCGCTTTCCGAGATCGAGGCGCTGCTCGAAAAAAGCAACCAGCAGCTCGCCTTCGAACCGATGGATTACGGCCCGCTGCTCGGCGGGCAAGCCGGCCAGGGCACTATCGGCGGCGCGATCGCGACCAATCTGTCCGGGCCGCGCCGCATCAAAGCGGGCGCGGCGCGCGATCACTTTCTTGGGCTGACCGCCGTCACCGGCCGCGCCGAGACCATCAAATCGGGCGGTCGCGTGGTCAAGAACGTCACCGGCTACGACATGTGCAAGGTGCTGGCCGGCTCCTGGGGCACGCTGGCCGCGATGACCGATGTCACGATCAAAGTGCTTCCCAAGGCGGAAACCGAGGCGACCGTGATCGTCGAAGGTCTCGACGACGCGCGCGCCTGCGCGGCCATGGCGGCGGCCATGGGCTCGCCCTGCGATGTCTCCGGCGCGGCGCATTTGCCCGATCACGTGGCGTCTTATTTCGACGGCCTGCCCAAGCCGGAAGCCGCCACCGCTTTGCGGCTGGAAGGTTTTGCGCCCTCGGTGAAGCACCGCAAAGCGGCGCTGGCCGCGCTGATGAAGCCGTTCGGTCCGGTCGCGCTGCTCGACGAAAAGAATTCGCGTGCGCTCTGGCTTAGCGTGCGGCAGGTGAAACCCTTTACTGGCGAGGCGGCGCGCGCGCGCCCGCTCTGGCGCATCTCGACCGCACCGAGCCGAGGCCACGAAATCGCAGCGGCGATCACGCCGGCGGCACAGATGTTTTACGACTGGGCCGGCGGCTTGCTCTTCGTGGCGATGCCGTTTTCCGACGAGCCGGACGCCGGCTCGATCCGCGCCGCGGTTAAAAGCGTCGGCGGCTACTCCACACTGGTGCGCGCGCCCGCCGCCGTGCGTGCCGCGGTCGACGTGTTCGAGCCGCAAGAGGCGAATTTGCGCGCCTTAAGCAAGCGCGTGAAAGAGGGATTCGATCCCAAGGGCGTGCTCAATCCCGGCCGCATGTGGGCGGGGGTCTAGGCGATGCAGACGTCATTCAGCCTCGCCCAGCTCGCCGATCCACAGACCGCGGAAGCGGAGAAGATTCTGCGCGCTTGCGTGCATTGCGGCTTCTGCACCGCCACCTGCCCGACCTATGTGCTGCTCGGCGACGAGCTCGATTCACCGCGCGGACGCATTTACCTGATCAAGGAGATGCTGGAGCAGGGGCAGCCGGCGACCGCTGACGTGGTCAAGCATATCGATCGTTGCCTCTCTTGCCTCGCCTGCATGACCACCTGTCCGTCCGGCGTGCATTACATGCATCTGGTCGACCATGCCCGCGACCACATCGAGAAAACCTATAAACGCCCGCTCGCCGACCGGGCGATGCGCGCATTGCTCGCGCGCGTGCTGCCCGATCCGGCGCTGTTCCGACTGGCGGTCGTTGCGGGACTGATCGGCAAGCCGTTCGCGGGCGTGCTGCAAGCCCTTGGCTTCAAACGCATGGCGGCCATGCTGCGGCTCACGCCGCGCCACAAACTCGCCCCGCCGGGCGAGCGCACCGGCAAGGTTCATGCGGCGCATGGTGAACGCCGTGGCCGGGTGGCGCTGTTATCCGGCTGCATCGGTCCGGTGCTGGCGCCGGCGACTAATGAAGCCGCCATCCGGCTGCTCAACCGCAACGGTATCGAGGTGGTGGTCGCTGCCGGCGAGGCGTGTTGCGGCTCGCTCACCCACCACATGGGCCACGAAGAGCAGGCACTGGCGCAGGCGCGCAACAATATCGACGCCTGGATGCGCGAAATCGATGGGGCCGGGCTCGATGGCATCCTGATCACGGTGTCCGGGTGTGGAACCACGGTTAAGGATTACGGCTTCATGCTGCGCACCGATCCGGCCTACGCGGCGAAGGCAGCGCGCGTTGCCGCGCTCGCCAAAGACGTGACCGAATACCTCGCGGAGCTCGATTTGCCGGCCGGCAAGGCGGCGCGGCCACTTAACGTTGCCTATCATGCGGCCTGCTCGCTGCAGCACGGTCAGAAGGTGACCCAAGTGCCGAAAGAATTGCTTTGCAAGTCCGGCTTCGTGGTCAAAGATGTGCCGGAAGGGCATTTGTGCTGCGGCTCGGCGGGAACCTACAACCTTCTCCAACCGGCGCTGGCGGTGCGGTTGCGCGAACGCAAGGTTAGCAATATCGAGCAGCTCAAACCGGATGTGATTGCGGCCGGCAATATCGGCTGCATCACGCAGATCGCCGCCGGTACCGCCATTCCGGTCGTGCACACGGTCGAGCTGCTTGACTGGGCGGCCGGCGGTCCGGTGCCGAAAGGTTTAGAGGAAATCGGAGCGCAGGCTCCGGAGCTTATCGCTGAAGCGGCCGAGTGAACCGGGAGAAATTGTCATGGCTAAGAAAGCTAAGAAGCGGAAATCCAAAGTGAAGAAAACAAAACGCGCCGCAACGCGCAGGCCGAAAGCCGGCAAAGCGAAGCGCCCGGCCATGAAGACAGTACGCAAGACCAAGGCCGTTAAATCCAAGGCGAAGAAACCCGCTGCCAAGAAATCGGCGCCGGCAAAGTCGAAGACCTATAAAATTCTGATGATGGGCGCGGCCTACGGCTCACTGCTGGCCGCCAAAATGCTTTTCGGCGGGCACACAATTCATCACGTGTGCCTGCCTGCCGAGGCCGATCTGATCAACGCCGAAGGCTTCCGCGTCCGCTTGCCGGTGCGCGGCCGTAACGAACCAATCGTGCTCGACTCGCAAAAGCTCCCCGGCAAGGTGACTGCTGGCGGCGCGGCCGGCGTCAACCCGAAGGACTACGACCTGATCGGCCTCGCGATGCAGGAGCCGCAGTACCGCTCGCCCGGCGTACGCGAGCTGCTCGATGCGGTGGCAAAATCGCGCGTGCCCTGCATGTCGATCATGAACATGCCGCCGCTGCCTTACGTGAAGCGCATCCCCGGTCTCGATTACGATGCTCTGAAGCCCGCCTATACCGATCCGACCGTGTGGGACAACTTCGATCCCGCCTGCCTGACGCTGTGCAGCCCCGACCCACAGGCGATCCGCCCGCCGGACGAGAAGGTCAACGTGCTGATGGTCACGTTGCCGACCAACTTTAAGGTGGCGAAGTTCGACAACGAGAAGGGCAACATCATCCTGCGTCAGCTTGAAAAGGAGATCGACGCGATACGCTTCGATCCGGGCGACGGCATAAAAATCGAACTCCCCGTAAAGTTGCGCGTGCATGACTCGATCTTCGTGCCGCTCGCCAAATGGGCGATGCTGCTCGCCGGCAACTACCGCTGCATAACTGTGGATGGCATGCGCACCGCGCAGGAGGCGGTGCACTCCGACATCGAAACGTCGCGCTCGGTCTATAATTTCGTGTTCGACCTCTGCGTCAAACTCGGCGCCAACCCAAACGATCTCGTGCCGTTCGAAAAATACGCCGCCGCCGCGCAAAGCCTCACGCGTCCGGCTTCGGCCGCGCGTGCGCTGCAAAATGGCGCGCAGAACATCGAACGCGCGGATAAGCTGGTGCAGCTGATCGCGCGGCAAAAACGGCTGAGTCATCCGGCGATCGACGCCCAAGTAGCGCTGGTCGACGCGCGACTCGATGCCAACCGCAAGAAAGCGGCGGCCTGACCGTTCAGCGCCCGTTGTCAGCTTTGGCGCCTGCCGGATAACCGGCGGGCCCAAAATTCTCGTTTTTTACTGATACTTGACACAGTGGTACCGAATTATTCACAGGGGAACCGGAAAAACCACGCGATAGAGCGCCGCCGGCCCGGATCCCGGTACACAGGAGCGTTTTGGGCCCGAAAAATGTGACTTTGCCGCCACAGTCCGCCGCTTTCTGTCATTAAAAGTCTGAATCGCCTAAAAAGGCAGCAATTGCCACCGTTTTTGGCTTGCCGTCGAAGGCCATCAGAGATGTAGATTTGCGCGGTAATGCACGTCGATTTGCGTGCCGGTGGACGTGACCGGGGTCGGTTCGCAAGGGCGATGCGCGAAATGGGTCGGCTGAACAACCGATCGAAACGAAAAGGGGCAGGGTCTATGAAAAAAGTTGTATTGTCGGTAGTTGCAGCGCTCGCTTTCTCGGCAGCACCAGCTCTCGCGGCGGACTTGCCGGTGAAAGCGCCGCCGAAGGTGGCACCAGCTGCGGCGCCGTCACCGTGGGACGTTGCATTCGGCACCGCATTCACCACCGACTACGAGCTGCGCGGCGTATCGCAATCGAACCACAAGCCTGCAGCGCAGGGCTATTTCGAGGTCGACTACACCGCCGCCGACTGGGTCAAATTCTATGCCGGAATTTGGGGATCGAGCCTGTGGACCGGGTTTGCCGATGCGGAGTTCGATATCACCGCCGGTGCGCGGTTCAGTTGGGGCAACTTCGGGCTTGATGTCGGATATATCCAGTACGAATATCCGGGCGGCGGGGTAAACGGTGTCGGCAACTATGGCGAGGCTTATGTCAAGCCGTCATACAAATTTGCCGATTGGCTGACCGTCGGTGCTATCGGCGAATTTGGCTTCAACAACTTCAACGGCAAAACCGTGGCGGGGAATACTTGGGCGGGCGATGCTGGTCACTACTACGTCTCCGGCAATGCGGTCATCACTTTGCCGTGGAAACCGATTCCTGACGTCACGATCTCGATCAACCCCGAGGTTGGTTACGAATGGTACAGCTCTGGCGTTAATGCCAATCTAGGTTTCTCCAGCGATACTTACTGGGATGTTGGTCTCGACTTCAACTACAAGGCGATAACGCTCGATCTGCGTTATTGGGACACGAACATTAGCAACCCGACGCCCTCATTTGCTGCGCAATGCATCAATAACGGTTCTGGGAACTTCTGCGGCTCGCGGTTCGTAGCGACCCTGAAGTTCGACACAACGCTGTCAGCGCTCAAATAAGCTGAATTCTGCCTCTTCGGCCTTCGAGGGGCGGCGGCTCTGAATGAGCCGCCGCCTTTTTTTTGAGCATGGAGCCTTGCTACGCCGCCGGCGCCAGACTGCCCTCGCGCACCCAATAGCGGTCGCCTTCGCGGTTGAACGCCAGGCGGCGGCGGTGAAAAGCGGCGAGCGTCGAGCGGTGACCGATCGACACGATGGTCGAAGCGGCAAGGCGTTGCTCCAGCAGGCGGTAAAGCGCGGCCTCGGACGGCTCATCGAGCGAAGCGGTGGCCTCGTCCAGAAACAGATAATCGGGCGCATGCAGCAGCGCGCGGACGATGCCGAGCCGCTGCTGCTCGCCGACCGACAGCATACGGTTCCAATGCGCCTCCTCCTCGATGCGGGTGGCCAAGGCCGGCAAACCGACCGCGGCGAGAAGTTCGGCGACGCGGGCGTCGTCGTATGTCCCGGGCGCTGCCGGATAAGTGACCGCGGCGGCCAAGGGCGCGATCGGGAAGTAAGGCCGCTGCGGCAGGATCATCAGCCGGGCATTTTTCGGGACCGTGATGGTGCCGGCGCCAAACGGCCAGATGCCGGCGAGCGCACGGAACAGCGTGGACTTGCCGGAGCCGGACGGGCCGCTCACCAGCACCCGTTCGCCCAGCCCGATCGAAAGGTCACCGGCATTGACCAGCGGCACGCCGTTCGGCAGCCGTACCGCCAGGTCCTTGAACGAGACGGCGCCCGCTTCGCCGGCCGCGACGCCGATCACCGGCGGCGTCACCGCGACCGCGCGGGCGGTCGCCACCGACCGATCGAAGCCGGAGAGCCGTTCGGTCACCGCGCGCCATTCAGCCAGATTGCGATAGAGGGTCACGAACACCGACAGCGCGTTCTGCACTTGCCCGAAGGCGTTGGCGGTCTGCATCAGGCCGCCGAGCTGGATGGCGTTAGCGAAATAAGCTGGGCTCACCATGACAAAGGGGAACACGACCGATGCCTGGGCATAGCTGGCGGTGAAGAAGGTAAGCTTCTTCTGCCGGGACATGATCGCGAGCCAGTTGGCGACGACATTGCCGAAGCGCATCAGCAGGCGGTCGCGCTCGGCCGGTTCGCCGTCGAGCAGCGCGATCTGCTCGGAGTTCTCGCGCACCCGCACCAGATTGAAGCGGAAATCGGCTTCGTAGCGCTGCTGCTGGAAATTAAGCGCGATCAACGGGCGGCCGATCAAATGCGTGAGCGCGGTGCCGATGCAGGCGTAGATCAACGCCGCCCATAACAGGTAACCTGGAATATTGAAGCCGATCCCGAACACGTGCAGTGGTGCCGCCGCCGACAGCGACCACAGAATGAGGAGGAACGAGAATAAAGTGACGCAGGAGTTGAGCAGCTGCAGTCCGATGGCCATTGTCAACTGGATAAACTGGGCGATGTCCTCTGAGATGCGCTGGTCTGGATTGTCGGCAGCGTCGCCCAAGAGCTGCATGCGGTAGTGATTGGCGCCTTCCATCCAATGATCGAGATAGCTCGAGGTCAGAAAGCGCCGCCAGCGGATCTGCAGCCATTGATTGAGATAGAGCTGATAGACGGCGAGCAGAATGAAGGCGGCCGCCAGCACGCAGAAATAGCCAAGCTGGTAGACGAAGGCGTCCCAATTGCGATCCTGCAGCGCATTGTAAAAGCGGGCGTTCCACTCGTTGATTAGGACCGATATGGCAACGATCGACAGTTCGATGCCGATGACCGCCGCCAACAGCAGGCGGCCCGGCCAGCGGTCCTCGGAACGGAAATAAGGGCTGGCAATTCGCCAAACGATGGCGAGCGTTGAGAAAATGCCTCTCACGGGCGGTCTCCTGTTACGGCTGGCTTCAGCCTTAAACGCATATTGGGTCGGCTATGATGAACTCGGTCGTGGCATTGCTGCGGCGTGATATCCCATGTTCGCGGTGGGCGGGAAAGTGAAACCATGCCCAAAAAGTCGTTTAAAGTCTTGATGTTACGTGCCTTTTATAGACGAAAGGCGATGGCCGGTGCACTCGTCGGTAAAGCCGAACATCGTGGTTTCGACCAACATTTTTCGCGGATGAATCGCGCCAGTCTTGCGTATTTTCGTGATCAGACATTAGTGTGGTCAACAAGACAGACAAACGCACAAAAACTTGCGGCATAGCTCAAAAAATCCACGGGAGGGTTGAAGATGAAACATGAAATCCGTTCGATGAAGCTTGACCGCCGTACGGTCATCAAGACCGCGATGGCGGCCGGTGTGGCGCAAATCGTGTCGCCTTTCGTCATCACCGCGCGCGCCGCCGACGCCATCAAAATCGGCATGGTGGACCCGCTGACCGGGGTCTATGCCGCGGTGGCGAACAATGAAGTGATCGGCGCCAAGTTCGCCGTTGAGCAGATTAATGCCAAGGGCGGCGTGCTCGGGCGTCCCTTGGAGTTGCTGGTCGAAGATTCCGCCAACGACGTCGGTACCGGCGTGCAGAAGACACGCAAGCTGATCGAACGCGATCAGGTGCAGTTCATCATCGGCGACGTCAACTCCGGCATCGCCCAGGCCATGGCGCAAGTCACCGCCGAAAAGAAGGTGCTGCACGTCGTTTCCGGCGGCCACACCGACGGCATCACCGGTAAAGACTGCAAGTGGAACGTCTTTCGCGTCTGCAACACGACGCGCACCGAGGCCAACTCGGTTTCCGACCTTCTGTTCAACAAGTACGGCAAGAAGTGGCACTTTATCACGCCGGACTATGCCTTCGGTCACACCTTGCAACAGGCCGGAATGGCTAATTTGACGAAACTCGGCGGCACGATGACCGGCAACGAACTCACGCCGCTCGGCACCACCGACTTCTCCGCGTATCTGATCAAAGCGCGCGCAGCCAACCCGGACGTGCTGCTGGTGCTGCCGCAAGGCTCCGACATGGTCAATTGCCTGAAGCAGATCGCCCAGTTCGGTATCGACAAGCAAATCCATGTCGCCGGACTGCAGCAGGAGCTTGAGTCGCTCGAAGCGATGCCACCGGAAGCGCGTGTCGGTATCTGGATGTTCGAGTGGTACTGGAAGCAGGCAGGCGTACCGCACCTCGAACAGTTCGTCGCCGATATCCGCAAGCGCAGCAACGGCAAGGTGCCGACGGCACGCACCTGGTTCGGCTTCACGTCGGTCTACACTTACGCACTTGTCGCCAACCATGAAAAGACGCTCGATGCTGTCAAGCTCGCCAAGGCATTGGGCGATTTCGAACTGCCTGCCGAGGTCAAGCTGCAGCCCAACAAGGTCTATTACCGGGCAGGCGATCATCAGTTGATGACCTCGTCCTTCGTCGGCCAAGCTCTGTCAAAACCGGCGGGAGATCCCGAGGACCTGTTCCAAGTCAATCAGGTGATCGCAGGCGATAAGGTCAATCCGCCACAGACCGACACCGGCTGTACACTGAATTGGCCCGCCTAAGCTAAGATTCGTCCATCTATCGCGCCTGGGGAGCTGTCATCGCTCCCCGGGTGTGCGATATTCCTGCGCCCGTTCGTCCGCCCGAGTGTCGATCCATGTTTCAACTCCTGCTGTTCAACGTCACGAACGGATTGATCATCGGCGCCTTCTACGTGCTCATGGCGCTCGGCCTGTCTTTGATCCTCAACCTGAGCAATGTGATCAATTTCGCGCACGGCGGCTTCCTCGTGGTCGGCGGCTATATTGCCTACACGATCACGCCCTATGTCGGTTTCTGGGGCGCGCTCTTGATCGCGCCGCCGCTCACCGCCGTCATCGGGCTGGCCACCGAACGGGTGTTGATCCGGCCCCTTTACGGGCGCGATCCGCTCTATAGCCTCCTACTCACGTTCGGACTCGCTTTCATCTTGGAAGACGGCACGCGCTTTATCTGGGGCGCGCAAGGCAAGCCGGTGACCGTGCCGGCGATATTGGCTCAGCCGTTGAGCAACGAGTTCTTCTTCATCACCGGCTACCGCCTTTTCATGGTGCTCGTGGTGATCGTCGCGGTGAGCGGGCTCTTCGCGCTGTTGCGTTTCACCCGCCTTGGCATTCGCATCCGCGCCGGCACTCTCGACCTCGAAACGGTATCGGCATTGGGCGTAAATGTGCGCACGCTGAGATCGCTCAACTTTGCCGCCGGCATTTACCTCGCCGGGCTCAGCGGCGTGCTGGCGGCCGGTCAGCTCGGGCTTGAGCCGACCATGGGCGCGGGGCTTCTGATGCCGAGCTTCATCGCCATCATCGTCGGTGGCGTCGGCAGTCTCACCGGCACGCTGCTGGGCGGCCTGCTGATCGGGGTGGCATCCGGCGTCACGGCGGTATTTTTGCCGGCCGCCAGCGAAGCGATCATGTACGTGCTGATGGCGGTGGTCTTGCTCATTCGCCCGCGTGGATTGCTGGGTGAAGAAGGCATGATGACATGACCGGCCAGGATAACATCCGGAAGTTGATCGTGCTGGCAAGTATCTGGGCGGCCTTGGTGTTCGCGCCCTATTGGATGCCGCCGCTCGGCGGCTATACCGCGCTCGGCACCCGCGTTCTGATCCTTGGGCTTGCCGCCATGTCGGTGAATTTTCTCTTGGGCTTCACTGGCGTATTATCCTTCGGCCATGCCGCCTATTTCGGCCTCGGGGCCTATGGGGCAGGGCTGTCGCTAAAGTATCTCGCCCCGAGCACGCCGATTTCATTGTTGATGGGGATGTTGCTGGGCGGGCTTGCCGGCGCCATTCTCGGAACGCTGATCGTGCGCCGGCGTGGCGTCTATTTTGCGATGGTCACGATCGCGTTCGGTCAGGTCTTTTACTACATCGCGTTCCAGTGGAGCTCGCTGACGGGCGGCGACGACGGCCTTCGCGGCTTTTCCCGTCAGCCGCTCGATTTCGGGCTCTTCAATCTCGATATTTTGTCGAATGCCGACAATTTCTATTTTTTCGTATTGTTCTGCTTTGCCATCATCGCGGCGGTCATGGGTTTCATTCTGCGCTCGCCGTTCGGCCGCACCATGCTCGCGATCCGCGAAAACGAGCGCCGCGCCCGTTTCCTCGGCATCCCGGTGGAGCGTCACATCTGGATTGCATTTACGCTGTCTTGCTTCTTCATGGGATTTGCCGGGGCGCTTTACGCGCTGTTGAATAATTTCGCCGATCCGAGGGGCTTGCATTTCAGCCAGTCCGGCGACTTCGTCATGATGGCGGTGATGGGTGGTATGCGCAGCTTTTGGGGGCCGCTCTTGGGCGCGGCCGTCTTCGTCGTCCTCCAAGACTATCTTTCGAGCATTACCGTCAATTGGATGTCATTTGTCGGATTGTTGTTTGTGCTCGTGGTGCTGTTCTTTCCCCGTGGGCTTCTCGGGGTCATCCGGCGGAAGCTCGTATCATGACCCTGTTGCGCGTCAACAACGTCTCCAAGCACTTCGGCAGCCTGATCGCGGTCGACAACATATCGATGATGGTCGAGCCTGGCGAATTGCGCGCAGTGATCGGTCCCAACGGCGCCGGCAAGACCACGTTTTTCAACATGATCAGCGGCTTTCTGATGCCGACCTCGGGCCGCATCGTCTTCGACGGCAAAGACATCACCACGCTTCGGCCCGCCCCCCGGGTGTGGCGCGGCATCGCCCGCACCTTCCAAATCACGGAAGTATTTCCGGAACTGACGGTCCGCGAAAATCTTCGGATTGCGGTCGAGAGCGCCAGCGGCTTCCGTTTGCGCCTTTGGCAATCGCGTGCCGACGATGACGGGGTCAGAGAGCGAGTCACCGATTTGCTGAAGGTGAGCGGCTTGACCGAAAAATCCGATCGGCTGGTCGGCGAGCTTGCTCACGGCGACCAACGCGCCACCGAGATCATGATGGCGTTAGCGCTCAAGCCGCGGCTGCTGCTGCTCGATGAGCCGACCGCCGGAATGGGTGACCAAGAAACTTACGACATTACGCAGCTGATCCGAAAACTGCACCGCGACCAGAAATTGACCATCGTGCTGATCGAGCACGACATGCGCGTGGTCTTTCATCTCGCCGACCGCATCATGGTGCTGGCGGAAGGCAAGATGCTGGCGGAAGGCACGCCGAAGGAGATCGCCGCCAACGAAGCGGTGCAGGCGGCCTATCTGGGGAAGGCAGCGGCATGAGCGGCGATCCCAAAACAAGCTTGGCGCTCGAGGCGGTAGGCCTGCACACCTTTTACGGCAAGAGCCACATCCTGCACGGTGTCGGCCTGGAAGTGCGCGAAGGTGAAATCGTGACGCTGTTGGGGCGTAACGGCGCGGGCAAGACCACGACGCTGCGAAGTCTTGTCGGCTTGACCCACGCGCGTCAAGGCGCGGTGCGCATTTTCGGCCACGTCACCACCGATTGGCAGCCTTATCGGATTGCCGCGCTTGGTGTCGGATACGTGCCGGAGGGCCGGCGCATCTTCGCCAACCTGACGGTCGAGGAAAACCTGAAAGTACCGCTCGAGCGGCCCGGACCGTGGACGGTCGCGCGCATCTATGAGTTATTTCCGCGGTTGGCGCAGCGCAAGACGAACAAGGGCCGGCAGCTTTCCGGTGGCGAACAGGAAATGTTGGCGATTGCGCGTGCGTTGCTCTTGAATCCGAAGCTGCTGTTGCTCGACGAGCCAAGCCAAGGCCTTGCGCCCTTGATCGTTCAGGAAGTATTCAAGGTCGTAACGTCTGCGCGCCAGCAGGGCATTTCGGTGCTGCTGGTCGAGCAGAACGTGCGGGCCGCGGTCGAGATCGCCGATCGCGCCTATGTGTTGGACGACGGCAAGGTCGTCTACTCCGGCCCCGCCGCCGAATTCGCCAAGGATGAAGAGCGCGTGCGTGCGCTCGCCGGCGCCAGCGCCGAGGAATGGGAGCCGCACGGCTCTCCCGCTTAATTTTCGAGCGAGGACGAACGAAGTTGTCGGATGCAGGCCTGGCAGTGCTGTCGGCGACCGAGGCGGCCGCCGAATTGGCTCGCGGCGCGATTTCGGCCGAGGCCTATACCCGCGCCTGTCTCGATCGCATTTCCGCGCTTGAAGACAAAGTGCATGCCTTCATCCACCTCGATCCCGCCTATGCGCTGTCGCAAGCACGCGCCCTCGACGAGCGCCGCCGTCACGGGCAGCCGACCGGGCCGCTGCACGGCGTGCCGGTCGGCATCAAGGACATTTTCGACACCGCCGACTATCCGACCGAATGCGGCTCGCCGTTGTTCAAGGGCCGCCGGCCGGTTCGCGATTGCGCGGCGGTGGCGCGCCTGCGCGCGGCCGGAGCGGTGATCATCGGTAAGACGGTGACCACCGAGTGCGCCTATTTTCATCCCGGAGCGACGCGCAATCCGCACGATCTTGCACGCACGCCCGGCGGCTCGTCCTCCGGCTCGGCGGCGGCCGTGGCCGCCGACATGATTCCGCTGGCGATCGGTTCGCAGACCAACGGCTCGGTGATCCGGCCCGCGTCGTTTTGCGGCGTCTATGGCGTCAAGCCGACGCATGGGACGATCTCGCGTCACGGCGCGCTGATTTTGTCCCTGGCGCTCGACCATGTCGGCGTGTTCGCTCGCTCGCTCGCCGATTGCGCTCTCATCCTTGATGTTCTCGCCGGCTACGACGCCGACGACACCGACAGCCAGCCATCGGCCTCGCCCGAATTTCGCGTGACGGTAGCGGACAAGCCGCCATCAACACCGCGGCTCGCCTTCGTGCGCACGCCGGTCTGGGACAAGGCGGATGCCGAAGCTCGCGCGGTATTCGAAGCCCTAGCGAAACGGCTGGGCGATGCCGTGAAATCCGTCGAATTGCCGGAAACGTTTGCCGCCGCCTGGGCCGACCAGCGCGTCATCATGTACACCGATATGGCGCACAATTTCGGCGCGCTGGTCGAGCGCGGCGGCGATGCGTCAAGCAAGCAGCTGCGCGATCTCGTCGCCGAGGGCAGCCAGACCAGCGCGCTGCGTTATCTCGCGGCGCGCGACGGTGCGTTGCGTTACCGCGCAGGGCTCGTCGACATCTTGAAAGACTATGACGCGATCCTGACACCGTCGTCGCCCGGCGTGGCACCGAAAGGCATGGCCACCGGTAATCCGGCGTTCAACACGCTATGGACATTGGCCGGGCTGCCGGCGGTGTCGCTGCCGCTGCTGAAAGGCGAGGGCGGCATGCCGATCGGCGTTCAGCTTGTCGGGGCCTGCGGCGACGACGCGCGGCTGTTGCGCACGGCGAATTGGCTCTGCGGTAAGCTCTCCAGCGACTGACGGCTCAAGCTTTCGGCGGTGCGCCAAGATTTTCCTTGAAGAAAGCGATGGTTCGGCTCCAGGCGAGATCGGCGGCCGGCTTGTCGTAGCGATTGCCGGTGTCGTTGTTGAAGGCGTGATTGACGTTCGGATAGACGTTTACGGTGTAGCGCTTGTTGTTGGCCGTGAGCGCGGCCTCGTAGCCCGGGATGCCGGCATTGAT
Organism: uncultured Alphaproteobacteria bacterium; assembly: GCA_963778745.1. GTDB lineage: Bacteria > Pseudomonadota > Alphaproteobacteria > Rhizobiales > Xanthobacteraceae > Pseudolabrys. The sequence continues at coordinate 95,662 of CAVZVP010000006.1, forward strand.
GCGCTGGTCGAGCCCGGCATAGTGCAGAAGCAGCGGCGCCTGGATCGATTTCACCTGCTCCGCCGGCGGCTGCGCGCCGTAATAGGCGACGCCGGCCTTCAGGTCGGGCGAAAGCACGGCAATACGGTTGACCATGCCGCCGCCCCAGCAGAAGCCGACGGTGCCGACCTTGCCGGTCGACTCGGCATGGTGTTCCAGAAACGGCATCGCCGCGGCGATGCGGTGCGCGGTCTCCTCGGCGTTGAGCGTGCTGATCATGTAGCGGGCCTTGTCCTCGTCCGCCGGCGTGCCGCCGAGCGGCGACAGCATGTCAACAGCAAGGCTGAGGAAGCCTTCGAGCGCGACGCGTCGCGCGACGTCCTGGATATGCGGGTTGAGCCCGCGGTTTTCGTGGATGACGATCACCGCCGGGCGTTTGCCCTTGGATTTGAGCCGCGCCAGGTAGGCGCCGATCGGCGTGCCTGTGGCATTGTAAGAAACGGTTTCGATGGCAAGCCGCGCATCGTCGGGCGCCACCATAGCGGCGCGTGCGTAATCGTTCTGCAACAGCGGCAGCAGCGCCAGCGCCGCCGCGCTCGAGCCGGCGATCTCCGCCAGCCGGTCGAGGAACGCGCGGCGGTTGATGCCGCCGTGGGTGAAGCTGTCATAAAGGTCAATGATGCGCTGATCCATGGAACTCTCCGGCATGCACGTTGCGTAATAATAACACTCCGGCAACCTTTCTAGTCCTGCGTCACGTGCGGTGCAGCATCGGCCCGCGGGGTCCCGCGACAATCGGGAGGTGACTTGCTACCGTTGAGCAAATCGGGGGGATTTCGTGTCGTCAACGGTCGCTTTGCCGCTCTGGTTGGTCGTGCTTGTCAGCGTGCTAGCGATCATGGCCGCGCTCGATCACCTGTTGCTGCCGAGCGCGCGCTGGGTCATGCGGCCGCGGTTCAACCGTGCGATCGAGGAACTCAACACCCGGCTCAAACTGCGCATCCAGCCGTTCAAGCTCGCCAAGCGGCAGTCGTTGATTGACCAGCTCGTATTCGATCCCGACGTGCTCGGGGAAATCGAGAAGTACGCGAGGGAGAACGGCATCACACGCGCGGCCGCGCAAGAGCTGGCGCGCCATTATGCGCGCGAGATCGTGCCGTCGTTTTCGGCATATGCCTATTTCGGGATTGGGGCGCGCTTGGCGCGCTGGCTTTCGACGCTGCTCTACCGCGTGCGGCTCGGTTACATGGATGAAGACGCGCTCAAGACCGTCGATCCCGACAGCGCCGTCATTTTCGTCATCAATCACCGCTCCAATATGGACTATGTGCTGGTCACCTACATGGCGTCGACCAGTACGGCGCTTAGTTACGCGGTCGGCGAATGGGCGCGGGTGTGGCTGCTACAAAGCCTGATCCGTTCCATGGGCGCCTATTTCGTGCGCCGCGATTTGCGCGATCCTCTCTATCGCAAGGTGCTGGCGCGCTATGTCCACATGGCGGTCGCCGGCGGATTGGCGCAAGCGGTGTTCCCGGAGGGCGGGCTGACGCGCGACGGCAAATTGCAACCCTCGAAGCTCGGCCTGATTGGCTACATGGTGTCGGGCTTCGATGCGAAGGGACCGCGCGATGCGGTATTCGTGCCGGTCGGCATCAATTACGACCGCGTATTGGAGGACCGCCTGCAGCTCGGTTCGCTCGCGCTGAAGGAAGGCGGCCGCGCGCGCCACCGGTTCAACCTGATCGTCCTGCTCAAGGCGCTGTTCGCCCATATCGCTCTGCGGCTGCGCGGCCGCTGGTATCGTTTCGGCTATGCTTGCGTGAGCTTCGGCGCGCCGTTGTCGTTGCGGCAATACGTCAAGGAGCGCGGTATCGACTTCCGCGTGCTCGATCAGGCCGCGCGTTTCGCCGAGGTCGAGCGTCTCGCCAATGTGCTGATGGCGAAAGTGGGCGCGGTGGTGCCGGCTTTGCCGGTAGCCTTGGTGGCGACCGCCTTGCTCGAGGCGAGCGCCCCGCTGTCCATGTTGGAGCTCAAGTCGCGCGTTCTCGCGCTCGTGCAACGGCTCGAAGCCCGCGGCGCGCATGTGCACATTCCGCGCCGCGACCAGGAATATGCCATCGAAGTCGGCCTGCGCATGTTGCGTCTGCGCCATCTGGTGGCCGAGGCCGACGGCCTTTATAGCGCTGAGCCCGACGAGATTGCGCTGCTGCGTTACTACGCCAATTCTATCGCCCACCTGCTCGCATGAAAAAGGGCGCGGCCGAGACCGCGCCCTTTTTATTTGCGAGTGGACTGGCGGCCTTACATCATGCCGCCCATTCCGCCCATGCCGCCGCCCGGAGGCATCATCGGGGCCGGCTCCTTCGGCAGTTCGGCGACCATGGCTTCGGTGGTGACCAAGAGGCCGGCGACCGAGCCGGCGTCCTGCAGCGCGGTGCGCACGACCTTGGCCGGATCGATAATGCCGGCTTCGACCATGTCGACATATTTCTCTTCCTGGGCGTCGAAGCCGTAGGTCTCGGACTTGTGCTCCATGATCTTGCCGACCACGATCGAGCCTTCCACGCCGGCGTTCTCCGCGATCTGCCGGATCGGGGCTTCCAGCGCCTTGAGCACGATATTGATGCCGGCCTGCACATCCGGATTCTCGTCGTGGATGCGGCCAACCGCCTTTTTGGCGCGCAACAGTGCAACGCCGCCGCCTGGCACGATGCCTTCTTCGACCGCGGCGCGGGTGGCGTTGAGCGCGTCCTCGACGCGGTCCTTCTTCTCCTTGACCTCGATCTCGGTCGCCCCGCCGACGCGGATCACCGCGACGCCGCCGGCGAGCTTGGCCAGCCGCTCTTGCAGCTTTTCCTTGTCGTAGTCGGAGGTGGTCTCGTCGATCTGCACCTTGAGCTGAGCGACGCGCGCCTCGATGTCGGCTTTCTTGCCGCCGCCGTGCACGATGGTGGTCTTTTCCTTCTCGATGACGATCTTCTTGGCGCGGCCGAGCATCGCAGTGGTCACGTTCTCGAGCTTTATGCCGAGATCCTCCGAGATCAGCTGGCCGCCGGTGAGAATGGCGATGTCTTCCAGCATGGCCTTGCGGCGGTCGCCGAAGCCCGGTGCCTTCACAGCCGCCACTTTCAGACCGCCGCGCAGCTTGTTGACGACGAGCGTGGCGATCGCTTCGCCCTCCACGTCCTCCGAGAGGATCAGCAGTGGCTTGCTGGTCTGCACCACCGCTTCCAGCAGCGGCAGCATGGCTTGCAGGCCGGAGAGCTTTTTCTCGTGCAGGAGGATATAGGCGTCCTCCAGTTCGGCGATCATCTTCTCGGCGTTGGTGATGAAGTAAGGCGAGATGTAGCCGCGGTCGAATTGCATGCCCTCGACGATCTCGACCTCTGTCTCCATCGCCTTGGCTTCCTCGACCGTGATCACGCCCTCGTTGCCGACCTTCTGCATCGCCTTGGCGATCATGCTGCCGATGGTGGCGTCGCCGTTCGACGAGATGGTGCCGACCTGGGCGACCTCGGCAGAGGAGCCGACCGGCTTGGCGCGTTTCTCGATGTCCTTGACCACGGCTTGAACCGCAATGTCGATGCCGCGCCGCAGATCCATCGGGTTCATGCCAGCGGCGACCGACTTGGCGCCTTCGGTCACGATGGCGGCGGCCAGCACGGTGGCGGTGGTGGTGCCGTCGCCGGCGAGATCGTTGGTCTTCTGGGCGACTTCGCGCACCATCTGCGCGCCCATGTTCTCGAACTTGTCTTCGAGTTCGATTTCCTTCGCCACCGTCACGCCGTCCTTGGTGATGCGCGGGGCGCCGAACGACTTGTCGAGCACCACGTTGCGGCCCTTGGGGCCGAGCGTAACCTTCACCGCGTCGGCGAGGATCTTCACGCCGCGCAGCATGCGGTCGCGCGCGTCGACGGCGAATTTGACTTCCTTGGCAGCCATTTCAGTCCACTCCAATGTTTTCTAATGCGGGGATCAGGTGATCACGCCCATGATGTCGGACTCCTTCATGATCAGAAGGTCCTCGCCATCGAGCTTGACCTCGGTGCCCGACCATTTGCCGAACAACACGGTGTTGCCGACCTTGAGATCGATCGGGATCAGCTTGCCGGCCTCGTCGCGGCCGCCGGGACCGACGGCGATGACTTCGCCCTGCGAGGGCTTTTCTTGAGCGGTGTCGGGGATGATGATGCCGCCCTTGGTCTTCTCTTCGGCGGTGATGCGGCGCACGACGATGCGGTCGTGCAGGGGACGAAATTTGGTCTTGGCCATGGCTTCCTCGTTGGCGCTTGAGCGCGTGCGGGTGACAAAATAGTGTCGATTTTTTAAGACCTTAGCACTCCTTAACGGAGAGTGCCAAAATGCTGCCCGGGAGATATTGCCTTAGAGCCGGAGTGTCAAGCAGGCAGCGGCGCTGCCGTTAACAGGAACAGCCTGGCCGGTGAGCTCGTAGGCCGCCGCAACCGGCTTGCCTTACTCGCCGTTGCCCCGCAATGTCCCCCCCAACGGCGGTGCAGGAGTCCGAATGAGCCAACCCAATCGACCCAGTCTATCGACAGCCCTGGTTCTCGTGACGCTCGCGCTTGGGCTCTCCGCCTGCGCCACCACCAATCCCTTTGGCACGTCCACCGGTCCGCAGGCGCCTGCCGCGCCGGAACAGGTGGCGTTGCCGTTATTGCCGCCGGCCTTCCCGCCGCAGGATATCGTCGGGCGCTGGGGGCTCGCCGCCTACCATAAGGACGAAGACCGTCCGCGTATCGAGGCGGCCGCGGCCAATCAATGCAAGCAACCTTATGTCATCACGCTCGGCCCCACCGGCGGGGTGATGATGCATCTCGCCGACCACCCCAAGCCCGAGGAGCTGCGTCTGAAGGGCGCGCCGGGCGGCAAGACCTATGTCGGTCCCGAGGGCGATTCGCCGGGCAGTGCGCAGGATCGCGAGGTGGTGGCGTTCGACGGCCGTATACTGATCTTGCGCTGGATGGATACCGAAGTGCAGAGCCGCTACGGCACCATGGTATATGTCCGCTGTGGGCCGGAAGGCGCCAAGCGGCCGCCCGCCAAGCCCAAGGCAAAAACGGCGCCTAAGCCAGAGGCCGCGCCGAAGCCTATCCAGCCGCCCGTCCAGGGCGCCCCGCCGGCCCAGTGACGGTCGCGTTTCACCTCTCTCCGCAAGCGGGGAGAGGGGGTCCACCGCCGCCGGCGCAAGCATTTCGATTCGAATTGATGTTGCTGTAGAGATTGGCGGGCCATGCCCGCTCCCCGCGACTTCATCAACGGCCCCTGGCGCGCCGTGCCGGTTCTCGGCGTCACCCAGATTTTGTCCTGGGGAACGATTTTCTACACACCGGTGCTGATCGTGCCGCTGATCGCCGCCGAGCGCGGCTGGTCGATGTCCTTCGCAATGGGCGGCTTCTCGGTCGGGCTGCTGGCCGCCGGCTTGAGCGCGCCCTATGTCGGCCGCTCGATCGATCGTTTCGGCGGCCATGTGGTGATGACCATCGGTTCGCTGATCGGCGCGCTCGGGTTGGTCTTGATTGGGCACGCCACCGACCGGGTCAGCTATCTCGTGGTGTGGATGGTGCTCGGCGTCGCCATGGCGGCGAACCTCTACGATTCCGCCTTTGCCACGCTCGGCCGCATCTTCGGTAGCGGCGCGCGGTCGCCAATCACCGCGTTGACGCTCGCCGGCGGCTTCGCCTCGACCGTGAGCTGGCCGATGACGCATTTCCTGCTGGAGGCGGTCGGCTGGCGCGGCACTTATCTGGTTTATGCCGCGCTGCTGGCCTTTGTCTCGGCGCCGTTGCATGCCTTGGCGCTGCCGCGCGAGCGCTTTGAGGCGATTGCCGCGTCAGCGAGCGACGCACCGGCTCCGCCGGCGGTGCTGCCACCCTATGGATTACCGTTCATTCTGGTGGCGTCTGCGTTCGCGACTTATGCCTTCGTTCCCTCCGGACTGTCCGCGCACCTCTTGGCGATCTTCGCGCGTTCCGGCATCGATGCCGGAACGGTGGTCTGGATCGGTGCACTGTTCGGACCGGCACAGGTCGGCGCGCGGCTGATCGAATTCGCCTTCGGCCGCAATTTGCATCCGCTGTGGGTCGCGCGCTTCGCGTTGTCGGTTCTGCTCTGCGCTTTCACGATGCTGGCGCTGCTCGGCATATCGGTGCCGGTGGCGGCGGCCTTCGCATTGATGTTCGGCGGCGCCAACGGCCTCGTCACCATCACCCGCGGCGCGGTTCCCTTGGCGCTGTTCGGCGCCTCCGGTTATGGCCGCTTGATGGGCCGGCTGGCGGGGCCGTTTCTGCTGGTGCAAGCGGCGGCGCCGCTGGTAATGGCGTTTGTCGTAGACCGCGCATCCGATCCGGCGGCGCTGGCCCTCGCCGCCGCCTTCGCGGCGGCCGCGCTGGCCTGCTTTATCCTGATAAAGCGGCCAAACTAACCGAACAAGACGTCGATGTCGCTCTGGCTGGTGTGGCCGGAATCGTCGTCGAGACGGGGACTATTGAGCAGTCCATGGCCCGCTGACGGCTTGGCCGTGGGCGCATTGGCCGGCCGGCCCTTGTGGCGCTCGAGCATTCCTTCGACCTGATCCTCGATCGTATTTAAGGTCTCGATCACATTGCCGATACGCTGGCCGCTGAGATCCTGGAAATTACTGGCTTCGTAGATCCTCACGACGTGGTCCTGAATTTCCTGCGCGAGGCCGCGCTTGTAATCGTCCTTCAACGTGGCAGTAAGCGCCCTGGCGCAGTCGTCGATCACCTCGGCCGATTTCAGGATCTTCTCAGTGGCCTTTTCCATGCCCTCGACCGCGGCGCCGAGCTTGCCGGCCGCATGCGCCATGCGGCGCTCTTGGCCGTCGCCGATGAGGGCGGCAAGTTCGCGCATGCTGTCGGCGACGGCGTCGTGCAGCAAAGCGAGCTCGCGCTTGGGTGTCGTCAGGCCGCTCAGCGCGCGCGCGGGCGCCGACTTGGGACCCGTCTTGGGGCCTATGACCGTGCTCTGCATGGCGGTGTCCTTGCGCCGCACCGCCGCGCGGTCACCGAACATCCGCTCGACGCGGAAAAACTCACGTTGCACGCCACGCCCCCTCGCGACCCCAATGATGAGTTTCTATCAGAGCGGCGATTAACGCCCGGTTGCGGTAGGCGACGCTTGCGCGAAGCTAAAATCAATACTCGGCGTTTACCATGACCAAGCGCCTTTTACTCTAAATAAACTCTAACGCGACGAAACGCGCGCGCAATCGTGCCAATCCGGCACGCGGCAGCTTCTGTTTACCATTCGGTGTCGCTTTGCGTTTGTAGTTCAATTAGCCCGACGGATTGAGTGCGAGAGTTAAGTCGATGCAGCGTTCCAGCCTTCCAGCCATCATCGTTGCCATCTCTTTCAGCACCGCCGCCTGGGCGCAGCCGCTGTCGCTCGCGCCTTCCGCCGACGACACCGCGGAAGCGCGCCCGATCCTGGTGGCCGCGCAGGGGCAGCAGTCGCCCTCCGAACTCGGCGGCGGCTTCATCGAATTCCTATTCGGCAATGGCGCGGCGCAGTCGCGTTATCGCAGCCGCGAGCCGGAGCCGGAACGATCTTATGCCAATACCGCGCCGGCCACCGATCCTCGGCTTGAGTATCAGAGGCCCGGCTTCGAGATGGATCCGCGCTTTGAGCGCCAGGAGGTCGACTATCGCGGCACCGAAACGCCCGGCACCATCGTCATCGATACGCCGAACAAGTTCCTCTATCTGGTCGAGGGTAGCGGCAGGGCGATGCGCTACGGCGTCGGCGTCGGCCGTCCGGGCTTTACCTGGGCGGGCGTGCACGCGATCTCGGCCAAGAAGGAATGGCCGGATTGGGTACCGCCACCGGAAATGCTCCAGCGCCAGCCGTATCTGCCGCACTTTATGGCCGGTGGTGCGGACAATCCGCTCGGCGCGCGCGCGATGTATCTTGGCTCGACCATTTACCGCATCCACGGCTCGAACGAGCCCTGGACCATCGGCCACAACGTCTCGTCCGGCTGCATCCGCATGCGCAATGTGGACGTGATCGACCTCTACAGCCGCGTGAAAATCGGCACCAAGGTCATCGTTCTCTAATCTCCGGCGGGAATCGCCAGCGCGACGCCGTGCTCCGCCAGCAGGCGCGGAAATTCTGCGGAATTGAAAAAAGAAAATTCACGTTCGCGCTGATCGGTAAGCGGGTCTAAGCGCTTCAACTCAGCATCGACGAAGCCGGGATGGCACATGATCAGCCCGCCGTCCGGCAGCCCGACTAAGAACCGCGCGAAAGCCGCTGCGAAATCGGGCTTGCCGTCGAAGTCATAGGCGCCGGCAAAGGCCGGATTGGTGGGAACGCCAAGCTGCCTCGCCTTGCGCCGAAACCTCACGCTCAAAACGTCGAGCACCAATTCCTTGCGGTCCTTCAGCCGTCGCGCCGAGGGCGGGCGGCCGCATTGCCTGACCCAGGCATCGGGCGCCGCATGCGCGGCCACCTTGAGCACGGCATCGCGCACCTGCGGAAACAGATGCACGTGCTGGTGACCGTCGATGAAGTCGGGCGGCCGGCCGAACGCCATGACAAAGGCTTGCACTTGCGTGGCGACCTCGATCACCAGCCGTTCGAGATTGAGCCGGCGCGTGATCGCCGTGTTCATCATTTTGTTGAGCGACTGGAAATGGCCGTGGCTGAGCGGCGCAAAGCCCTCGCTCATCGGCCTGAACGGCGCTGTCAGCGTGACATGCAGGCCGAGCGCAGCGCGTTTTTTTCCGGAATTGAGCTCATCGAGCGCCGCCGTTTCGCTTGCGTCGATATGCGGCGCCGCCATCATCACCGACGTCGCATTGATGCGCCCGCGCAGGATCAATTCACGAATGGCGGCGTTGACCGAACGGGAAATGCCGTAATCGTCCGCGCACAGCCAGATTTGGCGGCCGGCCGTCGCCACGTTGCGGTTACTCCGCCGCGCGCGAGGCCGCCGGGCGCGGCTTTGCGGTCTCTTCGGTGGAATCTTGCGCGCTCTTTACGCTGTGTTCGGCGACGAAATAGACCGGCCGCGCTTTGATTTCGGATAGCAGCTTGCCGATATATTCGCCGAGCACACCGATCATGAGCAATTGCACGCCGCCGATCACCATCACGCTGACCACCAGTGAGGGATAGCCGGGCACGTCCTTGCCGTAGAGGATGGTTTCGATCAGAATCTCGACGCCGAAGAACAGCGCGGTTACCGCCAGCAGCAGGCCGAGCAGGCTGGCGACGCGCAGTGGCGCCACCGAGAATGACGTCAATCCCTCGATCGACAGGCCGATCAGCGTCCACACGCTCCAGCTGGTTGCGCCGTGCGCGCGCAATGTCGGCTCGTAATCGACGCGCACTTGCTTGAATCCGATCCAGCTCGACAACCCTTTGAAGAAGCGGCTGCGTTCGGGCATCTGCCGCAGCGCCGTCGCCGCGCGCGCCGACAGCAGGCGGAAATCGCCGGCGTCCTCCGGGATTTTCTGCCGCGCGCCCAAATTGATCAGCGCGTAGAACCAGTGCACGCTGGCGCGGCGCAGCCAGGGCTCGTTCACGCGGTTTGCCTTGGCGGTGTAGACCACGTCGTAGCCGTCATCGAGCCAGCGCGCGACCAGCGTATCGACCAGGTCGGGCGGATGCTGGCCGTCGCCGTCCATGAACAGCACGGCGCCAAGCCGGGCATGATCGAGACCGGCGAGCAGGGCGGCCTCCTTGCCGAAATTGCGCGACAGCGTGACCACCTGGATATCGAGCGGATCGGCAACGAGCGAAAGGGCGATTTGGTCGGTGCCATCGGTGCTGCCGTCGTCGACATAAACGACTTCGGTGCGCAGGCCGCGCTTGACCTTGAGCCAGCGCGCCACCTCGGTGATGCGCTCGTGCAAGGCGGCGAGGCCCTTGGCCTCGTTGAACACCGGCACCACGATCGACAGACCGGGTGCCGACGACGAGCGTGTCGCGCGGGCGGTTGATTTGGTCGATTTAGCCGGCATTTATCGTTAACCCGTGGCTTGGTTTCGGCGCGATCTATAGCGCAACGGAACCGCGCTGTCGCGCCCGCTTCAAAATGCTATGAACCGTTCATGATTCCGGCGCCCCTGCAGAACCTGCTCGATCGCCTCTCCGTAGCCTGGCACGAGCGTGCGGTCGCCCTTAAGGCGATCAGCTTCGCTTTGGTGGGGGTCTTGAATACCGCCATCGATTTCAGCGTTTTTTGGACTACAGCGCGCTTTCTGGGGTGGCCGCTGGTGCCTGCCAACGTGTTGGCCTGGCTGGTGGCGGTGTCGTTTTCCTACGCGATGAATTCCATGCTCACCTTCGGGCCGGAGTCGGGCCGGACATTGCGCTGGCGCGATTACGCGACCTTCGCTGCCTCCGGTGTCGCCGGAATGGTGGCGAGCACGGCGACTTTGTTCGCGCTTTCCTATGTGATGCCGGTGTTGGCGGCGAAGCTGCTGTCCATCCTGGTGAGTTTCGTGGTCAACTTCTCGCTCTCGCATTTTGTGGTGTTCAAGGCGCGCAAGCATTGAGTTGGGGTTGGTGATGCAGCACGACGACAATCTGACGGCCGAGCGGCCAAACTTTGTCACGCATCTCGAATGCGCGATGACCGGCGAGCGCCATGCGGCCGACCAGATCCACAATTTATCGCGCGTGGGCAAATCGCTGCTGGTGCGCTACGATCTCGCCGGGGTCGCTCAGGCGCTGAGCAAAGAAAAACTGAGGGGCCGCGCGCCCGATCTGTGGCGCTATCGCGAACTGTTGCCGGTGCGCGATTCGGCGAACATCGTCAGCCTGGGCGAAGCGATCACGCCGTTGATCCGCATGGCCAAACTACAAGCCAAGCTGGGCGGCGGCGAAATCCTGGTCAAGGACGAAGGGCGCCTGCCGACCGGCTCGTTCAAGGCGCGCGGCCTGGTGATGGCGGTATCGATGGCCAAAGCGCTCGGCATCAAACACATGGCAATGCCGACTAACGGCAATGCCGGCGCCGCGCTCGCGGCCTACGCCTCGCATGCCGGCATCAAGACCACGATTTTCTGTCCAGAAGATACGCCGGAGGTGAACGTCAGCGAAATCGCGATGCAAGGTGCCGCGGTCTATCGTGTCAACGGCTTGATCGACGACTGCGGCAAGATCGTCGGCGAGGGCAAGGCGAAAGTCGGCTGGTTCGATACGTCCACCCTGAAGGAGCCGTACCGGATCGAGGGCAAGAAGACGATGGGGCTTGAACTCGCCGAACAGCTCAATTGGAAAGTGCCGGACGTGATCTTCTATCCGACCGGCGGCGGTACTGGCTTGATCGGCATGTGGAAAGCTTTCGCCGAGCTGGAAACGATTGGTTTCATCGGCAAGAAGCGCCCGCGCATGGTCGCGGTGCAGGCCGCCGGCTGCGCGCCAATAGTGAAGGCCTTCGAGGAGGGCAAAGAGCACGCGCCGCGCTGGGAGAATGCGCATACCATCGCCTCGGGCATCCGCGTGCCGCAGGCGATCGGCGATTTTCTCATTTTACGCGCCGTGCGCGAGAGCGGCGGCTTCGCCATCGCGGTCGAGGACGACGCGATTCAATCGGCGCTCGACGAAATGGCGCGCGAGGAGGGGCTGTTGCTGTGTCCGGAGGGGGCTGCGACCTACGCCGCCTACAAGCAGAGCCTTAAGGACGGCCGCGTCGCGCGCAGCGACCAAGTGGTGCTGTTCAACTGCGCCAGCGGGCTGAAATATCCGCTGCCGCCGAGCCGCCGCATGCTCGACCGCCACAAGCCGATCGATTACGCTTCGCTGTGAGCGAATGATTTTACCCGGGCGTACAAAAGACCCTGGTGGGAGCAAGCGATGAAAAAACTGATCGTTGCCGCGGCGGCGGCGCTGGCAGTCGTCACGTCGGCCGGCGCGGAAGACTTTCCGTCACGGCCGATCACCATCATCGTGCCGTTTGCTGCCGGCGGTCCGACCGACGCGTTGGCGCGTGTGGTCAGCGATGGCATGCGCCAGGCGCTCGGGAAGCCGATCGTGGTTGAGGACGTCACCGGCGCCGGCGGCACGATCGGTGTCGCCCGCGCGGTCCATGCGGCGCCCGACGGTTACACACTGAGCATCGGTCATCTCGGCACCCACGTGATCAATGGGGCGATCTATCCCCTAACCTTCGATCTGGTGAAGGATCTTGAGCCGGTTGCGCTGATCGCCAGCAATCCGATGATGATCGTCTCCAAAAACGACATTCCAGCGAAAGACCTCAAGGAACTGATCGCCTGGATCAAGGCTCACGACGGCAAGGTGACGGCCGGCACGGCCGGCGTCGGCTCCGGCGCACATTTCTCCGGCGTCTATTTCGAGCAGTTGATTGGCGCCAAACTGCAATTCGTGCCCTATCGCGGGACCGGCCCAGCCCTGCTCGATCTAGTATCCGGGCACATCGATCTGATCGTCGATCAGGCCTCCAACTCGCTACAGCAAGTGAAGGCCGGCAAAATCCGGGCCTATGGCATCGCCGCCGACAAGCGTCTGCCGGCGGCGCCGGATATTCCGACCGTTGATGAGGCCGGTCTTGCCGGCTTCCATATCGAGCTGTGGTCGGCGATTTGGGTTCCGAAGGCAACGCCAAAAGACGTCGTCGCCAAGCTCAATGCCGCGGTGGTCAAGTCGCTGGCCGATGCGGCGATCGCCAAGCGGCTTACCGAAATGGGTCTGCAGATTCCGCCGCGCGACAAGCAGACGCCGGAAGCCCTCGCCACCCATCAACAAGCCGAAGTGAAAAAATGGTGGCCGATGATTAAGGCTGCTAACATCAAGGTCGAATAGAACGAGCGGCCGACCCCGGCAATGTAGAACAAAAAGGGGCACGTTGCGACAGGGGAGGTGGAGATGAATTTCTGGAAAACGCCGACAACGCTCGTCATGGCGATCGTCGCCGGCATCGGCTGTTTCTGTCCGGCAGCGCGCGCCGATAATTACCCGTCGCGGACGATCGCAATGGTCGTGCCCTTCCCGCCGGGCGGACCGAGCGATGTCGTGGCCCGCATCATCGCCGACGGCATGAGCCGCGTGCTCAATCAGACGATCATTATCGAAAACGTCGGTGGCGCCGGCGGCACGATTGGAACCGCGCGCGCGGCTGCGGCCACGCCCGACGGCTACACGCTGCTGGCCGCCGGCATGGGCTCGCACGTCGCCGCGCCGGCGCTTACGCCCAATCTCCGCTACGATTCGGCCAAGGATTTCGAGCCGATCGGGCTGATTTCCAATGCGCCGGTCGCTGTGGTGGCGCGCAAGAATTTTCCCGCCAAGGACATCAAGGAGTTCATCGCCTATTTGAAGGAGCATGGCGACGGCGTGAAGCAAGCCCATGGTGGCATTGGTTCAGCGTCTCACATGGCCTGCCTGCTGTTCACGTCGGAGCTCGGTCTAAAGCCGAAATTGATCCCCTATCGCGGCACCGGACCCGCGCTCAGCGACCTGATCGGCGATCACGTCGATTTCTTCTGCGAGCAGGTGGTCAGCGTTGCGCCTGCGGTGAAAGGGAATTCCATTAAGGCTTACGTGGTGTCGGGCAACGCGCACTCCCCGGCGCTGCCAGATGTGCCCTCGGCCAAGCAAGCCGGCATTCCCGAATTCCAACTCAGCATTTGGAGCGCCGTTTTTGCGCCAAAAGGGACGCCGAAGGACGTCGTCGCCAAACTCAGCGGCACGCTCGACAAGGCGCTCGACGATCCGGCGGTCGCCAAGCGGCTGGTCGATCTCGGCGGTAGCCTTCCGCTCAAGGCGGATCGCGGCCCGGCGCCTCTTGCCCAGGTGCTCAAGGCCGATATTGCGCGCTGGGATCCGGTGCTCAGGGCTGCAATGCCGGCACCCAAATGATGAATTTCTAACGCTCAATCCTTGGCCAGGATTTCCGCGACGTCGACGCGGCGGCCCTCGCGCGCCGACAGGATGCCGGCGCGAATGATCGCGAGCGAGGTCGTGGCGTAGTCGCCGCCCACTTCTGGCGGCGGGCCGCCGCGCACCGCGGCTGCGAACTCCTCGAGCTCCTCGACGAAGGTGTCGTTCTTGGCGCAGGCCACGCCGACCGCCTGCTTCTCGCCGCGCTTGAGCAGGTTCAGGCCATGATGCAGGTCGTAATAGGCGGTGGCGGTCTTGCCATAGATATTCATCAGATAATATTCGGACGCCGAGGCGTAGCTGGCGTTGAGCGTGGAGAGCGCGCCGTTCTCGTGCTCGAGGATGAGACTGGCGACATCCGGATTGTCGCCCGGCAGCACCAGCCGCACGAAGCGCCCGCTCACCGCCTTGATCGGCCCGAGCAAATAATACAGCACGTCGACATAATGGATGCCGATCTGCAGCATCACGCCGCCCGGCATGCCGGCGGCGGTGTAGCGCCACGAACTCAAATCGAATTGGCCGAGCCGGTCGCGGCTGATATTGGCCTCGGCATTGACGAGCTGGCCGAACACTCCGGCGTCGATCTGCTGCTTGATCCAGCGGAAATGACCTTCCCGCCGGCGCTGATAGCCGAGTGCGAGCACGACGCCGGCCGCCCGGCAGCACTCGGTGATCTTGCGGCCGTCGGAAACGGAATTGGCGATCGGCTTGTCGAGGAAAACATGCTTGCCGGCCGCGGCGGCCTGGCGCGTGGTTTCGAGATGGACGTCGTTCGGCGTGGAATTGATGACGGCCTCGATCTCCGGATCGGCCAGGATCGCCTCATAGCTCGGCGAAGCGCGGCAGCCATATTTGGCGGCGAAGGCTTGGCGCTTTTGCTCGGAGCGCGAAAAACAGGCGACGATCTTGATCTTGCTGGAACGCGTGATTGCGTCGGCCAGCACGTCGGACCACCAGCCCATGCCGATGCAGGCGACGCGCAACGGCTCGGCCATGGCCATCACTTGTCCGAGCGCCAGCTGGCGCCGATCGATTCAACGGCCTGTTGCGCTATCCACTCGTCGGTCGCCCAGTCGCCGCCGGCGACGCCGATGCCGCCGATGCATTCGCCCTCAGCGATGATGGGGCAGCCGCCTTGCATCGCGGTCCAGCGCTCCGGTCCGGCGGCGAGCGCGAGGCCGAGCGCATGCGCGGTATCGAGCTCCTGCGCCTGCGCGCCGCGCGCGGAAGTCATGCGCTTGTTGGAGGCCGCGCAGACCGCCTTGGTGGTGGACGAATGCACGGTGTGAAAACGGCCGCCTTCCATGCGTTCGAGCAGGATCAAGTGCCCGCCGGCGTCGGCGATGGCGATCGACGCCGCGATGCCGGCTTCCTTGGCTTTGTCGACGGCGGTCGCCATCATCTTTTTGGCGCCGTCCATGGTCAGGCGCCTGCTGCTCGTGACATACATCTGAGCCTAATTCTCCATAGGACTGATCGGCGCCGATGATAGGGGTTTGTCGGCGCCTAAGTAAACCAAAAGGCGCCGTCCTGCGCCGGCGACAGCACGCCCATTTCTGAAGAGGTGAAATTGGCCGTTGAGGCCGCGCTAAAGCGCCGCCGCGAGTTTGGCGTAGAGTGGATTGTCTTTCGAGAACACGTAGTCGAGATCGGCCACCGCCACCGCTTCGGCGCCGTTTTCGCGCAGGAAACTGGTGAGCGCATAGACCTGGGCGGGCGGGCAGTGCAGCGTCAGCATGCCGGAGGAGGTCGGCCCGCCGAATGGCGTGACCACGCCGAATTTCTCCTTCGCCACGTCCACCAGCTTCGCGTCGCACGCGGCAAAGCGCGCACGCACCTCGCGGAAGGCACGCGCCCGCTGCTGCGCCGCCACGCGGTCGAGGATCACGCGCGCGATCTCGCGCTCGGCCTCGCCCCAGGAGGCGCCGCGCGCGGCCACCAGATTGGCCTGCGAGCGCAGGATGATGCCGTCCTCTATGATCTTCAGCCCGTTGGCGGCAAGCGTCGCTCCGCTGGTGGTGATGTCGACGATCAATTCGGCGGTGCCGGCGGCCGGCGCGCCCTCGGTCGAGCCCGAGCTTTCGACAATGCGGTAATCGACGATGCCGTGCGCGGAAAAGAAATCGCGCGTCAGGTTGATGTATTTGGTCGCCACCCGCATCCGGCGGCCGTGGGTGTGACGGAACGAGGTGCCGACATCGTCCACGTCGGCCATGGTGCGCACGTCGATCCAGGCCTGCGGCACCGCCACCACCATGGTGGCGAAGCCGAAACCGAGCCCTTCGATCAGCACCACTTTGCTGTCGGCGTCCGGGATCATCTCGCGCACCAGGTCCTCGCCGGTGACGCCGAGGTGCACCGCGCCCGCCGCGAGCTGCCCGGTAATCTCGGAAGCCGAGAGGTAAGCGACCTCGACGCCGTCGAGCCCGGCGATGGCACCGCGATAATCGCGCGCGCCGCGCGGCTTGATCAGGTTAAGGCCCGAGCGAGCGAAGAAGGCTTCCGCGTTTTCTTGCAGCCGGCCTTTGGCCGGCACGGCCAATACCAGAGGCGCGCTCATGCCGCGCCTCCATAAACGGCGAGCCGCTCGATCCACACCGCAAAGCCGACCGCCGCGATCGCCTCCGCACTGCCAAGCCGAGTGAACAGCCCGTCATAGCGTCCGCCGGCGACCAGCGGATCGCCGGTGCGCTTAGGATCGGTCAGTTCGAACACGAAGCCGGTGTAGTAATCGAAGCCGCGCCCGAACGCGGTGGAGAAGCGTACGCGCTTCAAGTCGATGCCGCGCGCGGCGAGGAAGCCGGTGCGGGTTTCGAACAGGTCGATGGCCGGCGCCAGCGCTTCGGTCATGTTGCCTTCGCTCGCGAGCGCGCGCAGCGCAGCCGCCGCTTCGTCGGGTTCGCCGGCAATCGCCAGAAAGCGCTCGATCAGCCCGCGCACATCGCGCGGCAATTTCGCGCTGACGCCGAGCGCCGACTGTTCGAGGAAACGCTCCGCGATCTCGGCGACCGAGCGGCCGCCGACTGCGTTGATGCCGGCTATCGACAGCAAATCAGTGACCAGCGCATGCGCGCCCTTCGGATCGGAGCCCGCGAGCGCCGCCAGCACGCCCTGATATTCGGGCCGCGAATTGTTGCCGCCGAGCACGAGCCGGTCGAGGTCCTGCGCCAGATTGCTCTTGCGGTTGAAATCCTTCACCAGCCGCCGCTTCCAGGCCGGCGGCAGATCGAGCCCGGCGATCAGCCCGGCAAACAGCGCGACGTCGCCGATCTGGATGTCGGGCGATGCAAGCCCGTAATGCGCAGTGGCTTCGAGTCCGAGTGAGAGCATCTCGGCGTCGGCCGCCGCCTTGTCGGACCGTCCGAAGGATTCGATGCCGGCTTGCAGGAATTCTGCCGGCGCGTCGCTGCGGTGACGGAACACCGGACCGAGATAGCAGTAGCCCGCCGGCTGTCCGGCCAAGGGCGAGGCGAGATAATCGCGCGAGACCGGGATCGTGAGGTCGGGCCGCAGGCAGAAATCGCCGCCACCGGGCGCGGTGGTCACATACATGCGCTTGCGGATGTCCTCGCCCGAGAGGTCGAGGAACGGCTCGGCCGGCTGCAGGATGGCGGGCGCAATGCGGGCGTAGCCGGCGCGCTCATAGGAAGCGACCAGCGCCTCCGCCCGCGCGTCGGGCCCTTTCGTATTGGTGATCTCGCTCGCGTTCATCGTCGTTCCAAATAACCGGCTGCGGCGGCCCTTTAGCACGTTAGTTTTAAGGTTTCGACGTTGTTTAATGGTTGCGCTTAACGAAACCGGCGGCCAAATGCTTGGCGTCGTTAACGAATTCTGCGGCGGCTGGAAACACAGCCTTATTATTGCGCTCCGCTGCGCGCTCGCCGACGCGCTTTTCCAGCACTTACGATTGTGCACGCGATCAGCGTTGGAGACTGAAGCCATGATCCGTTTACTCGCCTTGCTGGCCAGTATCCTGGTGTTCGCCGCGCCCGCCTTGACGGCGGCTTTGGCGCTCGACCTGCCGACGCGCAAGGCTGGCGTGTGGGAACTCAAGATGATTTTCGAGGGCCGCAATTTGCCGGACCAGGTGATGAAGCAATGCGTCGATGCCGCCACCGACAAGCTGATGAGCGCCAATTTCGGCGGATCGAACGAGTAGGCCTGCTCGAAACAGAATGTCACGAAATCCGGCGGCACCTTCACGATCAACTCGGTGTGCACGTTCGGCGGCGCGGTGAGCACCTCGCATGCGGTGATCACCGGCAGTTTCGACAGCGCCTATACGATCGACGTGGCGACCAAGCGTGAGGGCGCGTCGCAGGCCGGCCAACGGGCCCACGGCGAGTCGCACATGAATATCGAGGCAAAATGGCTCAGCGCCTGCCCCGCGGGCCAAAAGCCCGGCGACGTCATCATGAGCAACGGCATGTCGATGAACGTGCTTGATATGCAGAATATGCGTGGCTCGCCGAAGCGGTAACTTCCCTCTCCCCGCACGCGGGGAGAGGTGAAGTGAAGGTTCTCGCTCACCCCTGCGCGGTCACCGTCACTTCGACGCTCATCCCGAGAAAATCCTTTTCGCTGCCGATGTAGCTGCCCGAAATCGGGATGCCTTGCGAGGGATCGCGCGTAACCGCGACGCGAATCAGCGTCTCGCCGGCGATCAGCACGTCAGTTGGGTCGTATTCGATCCAGCCGGCGCCGGGCAGATAGACTTCCGCCCAGGCGTGCGTCGCGGCGACCGCTTGCGTGGCGTCGCCTTTGTCGAGCGCGGGGTCGTAGAGATAGCCGGAGACGAAGCGGGCGCCGAGGCCGAGATAACGCGCCGCCTCGATGAACACCATGGCGAAGTCGCGGCAGGCGCCGCTCTTCTTTTCCAGGGTCTCCCACGGCGCGTGCGTGCCCGGCTCGTGGCGCTCGGCATAAACGATGTTGGGTTGCAGCGCAGCGTTCATGTTCTTGAGCAGGTCAAGCGTGCGCATCGGCCGCGACGTGACGAAGCTGTCGGCCCAGCGCGCCAAGACGCCATTGGGATCGGGAAAGTGCTGTTCGAGCAAGCGGCCGAGATCAACGCGGTCGCTGCTCGAATAGATGAAGGGATAGAATTCGGCTTCCGGCGAGATCGGGAACACCGGGCCTTCGATGCCGTAGCGTTCGATCTTGAGCGTACTGGCGATGCTGAGCTGGGCCGCCGGCGCCGAAAAATCGACCAGCGCGACCGAATTGCCGAACACGTCGTGCATCCAGCGCGTGATGCCGGGCGGCGACAGCGTCAGCTCCGCCGACACCAGGCGCAGGTCGTGCAAATCGCGCGGCCGCAGCATCAGCCGGTGCGGGCCGAAGGCGACCGGCCGCGCGTAGCGATAGGTGGTGGCGTGGCGGACGGTCAGAATCTTCATGGCGTCACCGGGGGGCCGGCTTAGTAATGCAAGCGGCGCGCCAGCTCGCTAGCCCAACTTGTGGTGGGCGAGCAGCTTGCGGACTTCCTCGACCAGCGCGTCTTCCTTTACCGCAAACTGCGCCTCCGCCTGCTTTTTCAGGTATTGGTCGCGATCCGTGATGTCGCTTGGCGACGAGCCCGCAATCAGGTCGCGGAGCTGAACTTCGCCCTTGGCTTTTTCGTCGGGTCCCTGGATCACCGCGCAAGGGCTGCCGCGCTTGTTGGCATATTTGAGTTGCTGTCCGATGCCGTGTTTGGGGTTGCCGAGATAAGGTTCTGCGCGGATACCCGCGTTGCGCAGCGCCGCGGCGAGCTTTTGGCTCGCTTGCACGCTTTCGGCGCCAAACACTGTGATCAGCACAGGGCCGGCCGGTGGTTTCGAATCGACTTTGCCGAGCGCGGTCAACGCCGCCTGCAAGCGCGAGACGCCGATTGAGAAACCGGTCGCCGGCACCGGCTCGCCGCGGAAGCGCGACACCAGCCCGTCATAACGTCCGCCGCCGCCGACCGAGCCGAAGCGCACCGGGCGGCCTTTGTCGTCTTTGGTTTCGATCAAGAGTTCAACTTCGTAGACCGGGCCGGTGTAGTACTCGAGGCCGCGAATGACCGTTGGGTCGATACGAACACGATCTTCGTATCCTGCCGCAAGAAAGAGTGTTTCGATCTCACGCATCTCGGAGAGACCAGCTTTAGCCGTTTCATTCTCTTCTAGCTTCTTGTTCCAAGTATCCAGTTCTTTTGAATTCCCGACTGCAAGGTTTGGCTGATGCTGAATGACGGCCGAAATATATTCGATCTGAAGCGGATCGAGTCCAGCACCTTTCGTGAAGTCGCCGCTGTCGTCTTTACGTCCCGACCCTAATAGTTGGCGGACTGCATCTATTTTAAGTCGATCCAATTTATCGACCGCACGTAGCACAGTGAGCTGCTTTTCCGCCGGTATGCCGATGGTGTTCATCACGCCATCGAGGACCTTCCTGTTATTCACCTTCACCACATAACTGCCGCGAGGAATGCCCAGCGCCTCCATCGTGTCCGCCGCCAGCATGCACATCTCGGCGTCGGCGGCCATGCTCGCGGCACCCACCGTGTCGGCGTCGAACTGCATGAACTGGCGGAATCGGCCCGGGCCTGGCTTCTCGTTGCGGTACACATAGCCGTAACGATACGAGCGATAGGGCAGCGCGAGGTTCTGGAAATTCTCCGCCACATAGCGCGCCAGCGGCGCGGTCAGGTCGTAGCGCAGCGAGAGCCACTGCTCGTCGTCGTCCTGGAACGAGAACACGCCCTCGTTCGGGCGGTCCTGGTCGGGCAGGAACTTGCCGAGCGCGTCGGTGTATTCGATCGCGGGCGTCTCCACCGGCTCGAAGCCGTAGCGCTCGAACACGACGCGGATCGCCTCCACCATATGGCGCGTGGCGGCGATCTCGGCCGGCCCGCGGTCGGCGAGGCCGCGCGGCAGGCGGGCTTTGAGTTTGGTGGGTTTGGCCATACGGCAGCTTATGCTTAAGTCGCTGAAATGATTATTGCCGCGTCGTAGCAGCCGCTTCGGCACCCGGCAAGCTGGCCGGTTTTGGCGATGCGCGCGGACAGCATCGCGAAATCGTTCGCGCTTTTGATCAAAGTGTTTCTTGCGGCCGCCGCGCTGGGCGGCGGCACACTATTCCATCGAGCCCGCGTTTGGACTATACTACCTGTGCGAGACGGCCAAATGCAGCGGGCGCGTCAGCAGATGGTGCGTTTATTGACGGCACTTGCCGTTTTGACGGCGGCCTTTCCGGCGGCCGCGCAATTCATCGGTCCTTCGCCCCCGCCGCCGGTGCTGCCTCCCGTTCGATCCGGAAATTGATTTCGTTGCTGGTGTAGGTAAATTCTGGGGTGGCCGCGCTGATGTCTTCCGATAATTCTCCGAGCGCGCTCAGCCCCTCCTTAATTTTGGTTTCCCTTTCGACCCAGTATACGAGCTGGCTGGCGGTGATGCCTGGCTGCGCGCGCGACAGCCTCGTTTGGTACTGCATGAACGCGATGAGGCCCGCGACGAATAAGAAGAGTGCTAAAGGAAACCGTCGCAGTCCGTCGAAGCGCCTGCCGGTTCCCGTCTGCCGCCGGCCGGATTCGGCGTTTCCTACCTCGTCCGCCATGGCTTCACTCCCAGTACAAACACAACACCTGAGCGAGCTTCGACGCGGCTAATCTGCTTCTGTCTTTTGTTGGTTGGCGCTCGATCGAGCGGGTTGCGTCAACTAATAATTATTAACATAGGTTGCGGAGGGATTACTATGGTCCAGGCTCTAGCGGGAAGAGGCTACAGCCGCTGCGATCATCGGCCTTTGGGATTTGTCGGCAGGGAGTTAGGTTCAAGGCGGCATCGTTAAGATCGGCTTACCAGCGGCTCAAGGCACAAAGAGTGACAGAATGACGGGAAGACATGCGTCGGCTATGCAATCGGTCCCCAACGACCTCGAGTCCTATTGGATGCCGTTCACGGCCAACCGGGCGTTCAAGGCGCGCCCGCGCCTGGTCGCCCGCGCCAAGGACATGCACTATTTCACGACCGACGGCCGCAAGCTGATCGACGGCTCCGCCGGGCTGTGGTGCACGAATGCCGGTCATAACCGCGACCCGATCGTTGCGGCGATCCAGCGCCAGGCGGCCGAACTCGACTATGCGCCGGCGTTCCAGTTTTCGCATCCCAAGGCGTTCGAACTGGCAAGCCGCGTCGCGGCGCTCGCCCCCGGCGACCTCGATCACGTGTTCTTCTGCAATTCCGGTTCGGAGGCGGTCGACACTGCGCTCAAGATCGCGCTGGCGTTTCACAATGTGCGCGGCAATGCCGCGCGCGTGCGGCTGATTGGGCGCGAGCGCGGCTATCACGGCGTCGGCTTCGGCGGCATCGCGGTCGGCGGCATTGTCGGCAACCGCAAAATGTTCGGCGCGCTGATCGCCGGCGTCGATCATCTGCCGTCGACCTATAATCGCTCCGAGCAGGCCTTCACCACCGGCGAGCCGGAATGGGGCGGCCATCTCGCCGACGCGCTCGAAGGGCTGGTGGCTCTTCACGATGCCACAACAATCGCGGCCGTCATCGTAGAGCCGGTCGCGGCCTCGACCGGCATCTTGCCTCCGCCGAAAGGTTATCTGCAGCGCCTGCGGGCGATCTGCGACAAGCACGGCATTCTTTTGATCTTCGACGAAGTCATCACCGGCTTCGGCCGTTTGGGTCACGCTTTCGCCGCCGAGCGCTATGGCGTCATCCCCGACATGATCACCTTCGCCAAAGGCGTCACCTCGGGCTCGGTGCCGATGGGCGGTGTACTGGTGCGTATGGGCATCTACGACGCCTTCATGAAAGGCCCCGAGCACGTCATCGAGTTATTCCACGGCTACACCTATTCGGCGCATCCGCTCGCCTGCGCGGCCGGCCTCGCCACGCTCGATCTCTATCGCGACGAAGATCTGTTCGCGCGCGCGAAGAAGCTTGAGCCGCTTTGGACGCAAACAGCGATGGGGCTGAAAGGCCTACCCAACGTGCTCGACATCCGCACCGTTGGCCTGACTGTCGGCATCGATCTCGCCAGCAAGCCCGACGCGGTCGGAAAACGCGGCTTCGAGGCGATGGAGAGGGCGTTCCACGAGCAGGATCTCATGATCCGCGGGGTCGGCGATACGCTCGCTCTAAGCCCGCCGCTGATCGTCAGCGAAAGCCAGATCGGCGAGATCTTCGACAAGGTCGGCAAAATCATCAAGGCAGTGGCGTAACTATCACCGTCACCCTGAGGTGGCCGCGCCATAGCAGGCGCAACCTGCGTACACTTGGATGCGGCCCTCGAAGGGCGACGGCCAAGATCTTGTAGACTTTGGCCGTTCATCCTTCGAGGCTCGCTCGGCCCGCACCTCAGGATGACGGATTAGGGGCTTGCGCTGCGTCAATATCCGGCCATCTGGTGCGGATAGGCTGGCAGGCATGAAACATCACAAATGGCTGATGGCCGGCGCGCTCGTGCTGGCGCTAGCCGCGGCCGGGTGGTGGTTTTTCGCGCGCGGGCCCCTGGTCGCCGCCGCCGCGACTCGCGGCACCGCGGTCGAGATCGTCTATGCCACCGGCGGCGTCGAGCCGGTGCGCTGGGCCAAGGTGGCGAGCGTGATCCGCGACCGCATCGTCGACGTCTGCGATTGCGAGGGCAAGACGGTCGCCAAGGGCGACGTGCTGGCGCGGCTCGACGATGGCCAGGTGCGGGCGCGGCTCAAGGAGCTGAAGGCGCGCGAGGAGTTCCTCCAGCGCGAGATGTCGCGGGTGAGCGATCTGATCGCGCGCGGCGCGGCGACCACGCAGGCGCACGAGCGCGCCTCCATGGATCTGCAGCACGGTGCAGGGGCTGATCTCCGTGCAAACCGAGAAGATCGCCGACTACACAATCGTCGCGCCGATGGACGGCGTGGTGCTGCGCCGCGACGGCGAGGTCGGCGAGATCGCCGAGGCCGGGCAGATCCTGTTTCGCGTCGGCGTGCCCAAGCCGCTGCAGGTGGTGGCCGAGGTGAACGAGGAGGACATCCCGCGCGTCGAGATCGGGCAGACCGTGCTGTTCCGCACCGACGCGTTTCCCGACCGGCGGCTGGAAGGCAAGGTGCGCGAGATCACGCCGATGGGCGACGTCGTCGCCAAGACCTATCGCATCAAGATGGCGCTGCCCGACGACACGCCGCTCAAGCCGGGCATGAGCGTGGAAGCCAATGTCGTCACGCGCGAGAAGCCGGATGCGCTGCTGATCCCGGCCGACGCGGTGCAAGGCAACGCGGTGTTCGTGCTCGACGGCGCCACGGTGCGCAAGCGCGAGGTCAAGGTCGGCATCCGCGGCACGCGCGCAGGTCGAGGTGCTCTCCGGCCTTGCCGACGGCGAGCGGGTCGCTTCGCCGGCGGCGACCGACCTCGCGGACGGCGCGCGCGTGCGCGTCATCGAATGCCGACAGCCGTGAATCTCATCTTCGACATCGCCTTGACCCATGTGCGCGCCCGCGTGCGGCAGACCGGTTTTGCCGTCGCCGGGGTCGCCACCGGGGTCGGCTTCTCGATCATGATGGCCGCGCTGATGCAGGGCTCGCAGAACGACTTCATCCGCCAGCTGATCAACACGCTGCCGCACATCACCGTCACCGACGAGCGGCGCACGCCGCCGCCGCAGCCGGCGGAGGTCGAGTTCGAGGCTGCCGAAATCCACGGTCTGACGCCGGAAGCGCGCCGGCCCGGTATCAAGAATCCGCTCGCCATCATGGCCGCGCTGGAGGCCTGGATGCCCGGCGCGGTGGCGCCGTCGGTGAAGGTGCAGGCGATCATCCGCTACGCCAACCACGACGTCGCCACCACCGTGACCGGCATCGATCCGCGGCGCGAGCCGCAAGGTGTCCGAACTGCCCAAGCAGATGCGCCAGGGCCACGCTCGCCGCGCTCTACCGCGCCACCAACGCCATCGTCATCGGCGACCGGCTGGCGGACAAGATCGGCGCCCGCATCGGCGCCAATATCACGCTGCAGACCAGCGAGGGCGCGCGCATCACCGCCCAGGTGGTCGGCTTGTTCCACACCGGCGTGCGCCAGCAGTCGACGAGGGCACGGCCTACGTGCTGATCAAGACCGGGCAGATCCTCGCCCAGGCAGACCGGGCTGGTCAACGAATTGCACGTGCGGCTCGACGATCCGCTGGCGGCGCGCGAGATTGCCGCGCGCATCGAGCGCGAGACCGGCTACAAGTCGGTGTCGTGGCAGGAGGCCCACGAGGACCTGCTCATCGACCTTCATCATCCGCAACATCATCATGTACACGGTGGTCGGCGCCATCCTGCTGGTGGCGAGCTTCGGCACCTACAACATCATCTCCACCATCACCCACGAGAAGGCGCGCGACATCGCGATCATGAAGTCGCTCGGCTTGCGCGAGGTCACCGTGCGGATGATTTTCGTGCTCGAGGCGCTGATCATCGGCCTGGTGGGGGCGCTGATCGGCTTTGCGTTCGGCTATCTGCTCTGCGTCGCGCTCGGCTCGGTCGCGATCACCAATCCGTTCATCGATTCCAACCACCTGCCGCTCGCCTATACTTACGTGCACTATCTGCTGCGCCGGCATGGTGGCGCTGGTGTCCTCGGTCGCCGCCGGCTACTAGCCTGCGCGCAAGGCCGCACGCGGCAATCCGGTCGAGATCATCCGGGGCGCCACATGACTGCGACGCAAAGTGTACAAACCGTGCAAGCCGCGAAGGCGCTGATCGAGGCGCGCAACGTCACCCGCATCCTGCCCGGCATCGTGCCGACCACGCTGGTGCACGACATCGACCTTGACGATCGCGCGAAAACGAGTTCGTCGGCGATCACCGGACCGTCCGGCTCGGGCAAGTCCTCGCTGCTCTATCTGCTCGGCCTGCTCGATCTGCCGACCTCGGGCGAAGTGCTGATCCACGGGCGGGCGACCGTCCACATGGCCGAGGAAGAGCGCGCGCTCACGCGGCTCACGCAGCTCGGCTTCGTGTTCCAGTTCCATTTTCTGCTGCCGGAATTCACCGTCCTCGACAACGTCATGCTGCCGATGCGCGCGCTCGGGCGCCTGTCAGTGCGAGGCGCATGCGCGACGCGCGCCGCATGATCTGCTCGCCTCGCTCGGCCTGGCCGATCACGCGCACAAGCGGCCGGACCAGCTTTCCGGCGGCCAGCGCCAGCGCGTGGCGGTGGCGCGCGCGCTCGCCAACGAACCGCCGATCATTCTCGCCGACGAGCCGACCGGTTCGCTCAATTCCAAGGCCAGCGAGCAGGTGTTTGAAGTGCTGCGCGATCTAGTCGACAAACACGGCAAGACCGTGGTGGCGGTCACCCACGATCTCGCACTGGCCGCCCGCATGGACCGCCACATCGAGTTGCTCGATGGCGGCGTCGTCGCGGACGAACATCATCGGCTCGGGGTCACGGGTCGGCGCTAGACCGGCTGGCATAGGACGGCTTCGGTAGCAGGATCGCCCAACCGACATTGGTGTTGTTATCGCCGCGGCGCTCGTGCAGCAGGAACGACGGTTGCACGGCGGCCTCGCCGGCAATGGTTCTAAATTCCGGCGGAATGACGGTGAGATCGCCGGCGGTCCACACCACGACAGCGCCGCGGGCTTTCAAATCGTTGAGATCGATCCATGGCGCGCGTGCGGGTTTCCCGTCGATCAGCACGCGCGGATGTTTCGGCGCGTAGTGGGCGACGTTGCCGCCGTCCCACATGCTGCCGATGACATAGGCGATCGGTTTCCCGGTGACGGCGCGATAACGTTGCGAGATTTCGCGTCCGAGCTCGTCGCCGGGGAAAAACACCGCGCGGTAGCGGTGATCGTAGTAGGGCAGCACCGCGTAATTACTGATAAAGGCGATGACGAGCCCCCCAAACACCACCGCCCAATTGAGCAGCACGCGTCCGAGCCGCAAATCGTTGAACACCCGGCGTGCGGTCAGCACCAGCCACAGACCGAGGAACAGCCAGAGCGGATAGCCCCACATGGCGACGGTGCCGCGGCCGCTTAACGCCGAAAGCGCCAGCACCGTCGCCATCGGTCCGAAGGCGAGCAAAGCGACAATGCGTCGGTCGAAAGCGTCGGCGCCGAGCATGATCGGATGCTCGCTGTAGCTACTGCGGCGCGGATAAAACAGCGGCAGCGCAATCAGCAGCGATGGGATCAAAAAGAACAATTGGCTTAACCCGAATTGCAGCGGGTGCCAGACGTGATCGATCAATCCGCGCGACGGCAACGCGCGATGTTCGGCATAGGCGAAGGGCAGGAAATCGTTCTGCACCAGCCAGACCAGATGCGGCGTCATGGTGATCAGCGCGGCGGCCAAGGCGATATAGGGTCCGGGCGTCGCCAGAGTCTTGCGTGCGTCGCGGTCGAAGAGCACGAACAGCGCCAGCGGGATCGCCAGCACGGCAACGAAATATTTCGCCCACAGCGACAGCCCCACCGCCAGTCCGAGCAGCAGCCAGTCCATCGTCTGCCGGCCGCGCAGCGCGCGATGGAAGGCAAAACCGGCCAGTGCCCAGAACGGCAGCTGGACGACGTCATGGTTGAACTTGGCGGAGGTGTAGTTGAGGTAGTGCAGGCCGTCGACAATGAGCACGGCGGTGAGCGCGCCGAGCGGGCCGACCAGCGGCCGCGCCGCCAGATAGACGACGGCAAAACACGCCACCACCGCGATCTGCGCCAGCAAATAATAGGCGAAGTCGTACCCGACCAGCTGGTAGGCAATCTGCACCAGCCACCAGGGCAGCGGCGGCAGCTTGTCGTAGCCGAGCTGCCATTCGCGGCCGTAGATCAGCGCCTCGATCAGGTCGAGCGGCAGATTGGGGTAGAGCAAAGTCGGCAGCGCGGTCCAGACCGCGGCGTGCAGTCCGAGGAAGGCGGCAAAGGCCCGCCCCGGACGGGCGGCGAGCCAGGCCAGGAGGGGCGTGTTACGGGAAGCCGGCATCCAAAACCGCTCAAGTTCCTGCGAATAACGGGCGAATTGCCGCCACCATAGCAGGTGTTCGAGGTTGCGCGGACCTGCCGCGTCATGGACATTGGGGACCGGCGGCGCGAATCGCTGTCCGCCAAGGGATTGGCAAGGGATTGCCCAGGGGTTGGCTCGGCTTCATGCGTCGTATCAGCGCCAGCCGCCGCGGCCGGTGCGGGCCGAGGCCTTGCAAGGCAGCGACGCCGGCGCCTTGCATGCCGCGAGCGAGACCGGCGAGCTGGCCGCGACCGGCACCGGCTGAGCTTTCTTCTACCTCCCCCTGTAAGGGGGAGGTCGCCTGCCGAGCGCAGCGATGGCAGGCGGGTGGGAGTGACTTTCCTTCAATCATGTTCCATTTAACGACCCCCACCCAAACCCTCTCCCTTTCAGGGGGAGGGATTTGAGAGAATTCATCTTGCCGCCCTTGATCCCGCATTTCTCGACACTGGCGCCGGATTACGACGTGCTGCTGTGCGATGTCTGGGGCGTGGTGCACAACGGCCTTGCCGCCTTTCCGCATGCCTGCGACGCGCTGATGCGCGCACGCGCCCGCGGCGCCACCGTAGTCCTGATCACTAATGCGCCGCGCCCGAGCACGGTGGTAGCGCGCCAGCTCGAAAAACTGCATGTGCCGCGCGAAATCTACGACGCTATCGTCTCGTCCGGCGACGTCACCCGCGCCGTGATCGAGGCGCGCCCCGGGCAAAGCCTGTTCCATCTCGGGCCCGAACGCGATCGTTCGATGTTCACCGGGTATAGCGTCGCCCCGCTTAAGAGTGCCGATTACGTGGTCTGTTCGGGGCTCGAGGATGACGAGGTGGAAACGCCGGCCCATTATCGCCCGCGGCTTCAACAGATGCTCGACCGGCGCCTGTTCATGGTGTGCGCCAATCCGGACGTTGTGGTGGAGCGCGGGCCGAAACTGGTCTACTGCGCCGGCTCGATCGCCGATCTCTACGCCACCATGGGCGGCGAGGTGCTCTACGCCGGCAAGCCCTATCGCCCGATCTACGACATGGCGCTGGCCAAGGCGCAGGCTGCGTCCGGCCACAAGGCGGTGCCGAGCCGCGTGCTGGCGGTCGGCGATTCGGTGCGCACCGATCTCAAGGGAGCCCGCGCCATCGGGGTCGATTTTCTGTTCGTGACCTCAGGCATCCACGCCGAGGAACTGGGCGGGCGCGAGCGGCCCGACAGCAAGGCGCTCAGCGCCACCTTCGCCGCCGCCGGCGAGACGCCGAAGGCGGTGATGCGCGAATTGACGTGGTGAAATTAGGCGGGTGGCAAAAGCTTTTCGCCGAACACCGCGTCGATCTTGCTCTTCAGCGTCTGCGCGTTGAACGGCTTGACGATATAGTTGGACACGCCGGCCTTCTTGGCCGCGATCACATTCTGGGTCTTCGATTCCGCCGTCACCATGATGAACGGCGTCCCTGCCAGCTCGGGATCGTTACGCACGACCTGCAACAGGTCGTAACCGGTCATCGGCTCCATGTTCCAATCGGAGATCACCAGGCCGTATTGACGCGAGCGCATCTTGGCGAGCGCCGACGAGCCGTCATTGGCATCGTCGATTTGCTCGAAGCCGAGCTGCCGCAAAAGATTGCGGATGATGCGGATCATCGTGTTGTAATCGTCGACGATCAGAATCGGTGTCGAAGAATTGACAGCCATGGTGCTCTGCCCTTAACGGGCCTCCCCCAGAAAGGCGGGACGGTACCCGGAGGCATTGAATATCCGGTTAATTTGAAAGTTTATTAACCGGGCGGTAACCGTAGCGTGGCGCGAAAGCTCGGCAAGACACGAACATGATGCAAAAATGAGCAAATCCCGGGACTTCCACATCGCCCGCAACGGCGCGCAAAGTACCGATGTTGCGCCCGATATCGGGCCGCTGCACGGCGCCGTGGTGGCGATCGGCAATTTCGACGGCGTGCACCGCGGCCACCGCGCGGTGATCGGCGCCGCGCTTGCGCGAGCCGAGGCGCTTGGGCGCAAGGCCGCGGCGCTCACCTTCACGCCGCATCCGCGGCTTTTCTTGCGGCCGCAGGACACGCTGTTCCAGCTCTCCAGCGAGCGCAACAGGCTGCGCCTCTTGGCGGCGAGCGGGCTCGACGGCGCCATCGTCATGAACTTCGACGCCCAGCTCGCCGCCACCACGGCGGCCGATTTCATCGAGCGCATTTTGGTCGGCCGCTTCGGCATCGGTGGCGCGGCCATCGGCTTCGACTTCCATTTCGGCAACAGACGCGCCGGCTCGCCGGCTTTTCTCGCCGAGCAGGGAGGGCGGCTCGGCTTTGCCGTCGATATCGTGCCGCCGCTCGAGGACGAGGGCCGACCGGTTTCCTCGGGCGCGGTGCGCACCGCGCTCGCCCAAGGCAAGGTGGTGGAGGCGGCCGAACTCCTGGGCGCGCCTTGGTTCGTCTCCGCCGGAGTGATCCACGGCGCCAAGCGCGGCCGCGAACTCGGCTTTCCCACCGCCAATCTCAAGCTCGATTCGGCCTGCGGCCTCAAGCACGGCGTCTATGCGGTGCGCGTCGGCATCGCCGGCAAGCGCCATGGCGGGGTTGCGAATTTCGGAGTGCGCCCGATGTTCGACGGCGGCGCCCCGCTGCTGGAGGTATTCCTGTTCGATTTCGACGGCGATCTCTACGGCCAAACGCTCGATGTCGCCTTCATCGGCTGGCTCCGCCACGAGTTGAAATTCTCCTCGGTCGATGTGCTCAAACGCCACATTTTGGCGGACAGCGCCCAGGCCCGTGACGTGCTCAAACGCTCCGGCGAGGCGTTTCCGGTGCTGGGTGACATTTAGCCAAGCTGCCTGCTAGTAAGCCCCCTATGAACACGCCCAAAGACACGCCTAAGTCCGACAAACGCGATTATTCCGAGACTTTGTTCCTGCCGCAGACGGATTTCCCGATGCGCGCCGGCCTGCCGCAGCGCGAGCCGGAAATCCTCAAGCGCTGGGAAGAGGGCGATCTTTACAAGCAGCTGCGTGCGGCGGCGAAGGGAAAAGAGAAATTCATCCTGCACGATGGCCCGCCTTACGCCAACGGCAACATCCACATCGGCCACGCGCTCAACAAAATCCTCAAGGACGTGGTGACGCGCAGCCAGCAGATGCTCGGCTACGACAGTAATTACGTGCCGGGCTGGGACTGTCACGGCCTGCCGATCGAATGGAAGATCGAAGAAGATAACTACCGCTCCAAGAACAAGCCGAAGCCGGATTTTTCCAATCCCGCCGCGCTGGTCGGATTCCGCCAGGAGTGCCGCGCCTTCGCCGAGAAATGGATCGGCGTGCAGCGCGAGGAGTTCAAGCGCCTGGGCGTCGAAGGCGACTGGGCGCATCCTTATACGACGATGGACAACTTCGCCGAGGCGCAGATCGCGCGCGAGCTGCTAAAGTTCGCCGCCAACGGCACGTTGTATCGCGGCTCGAAGCCGGTGATGTGGAGCGTGGTGGAGAAAACCGCGCTGGCGGAAGCCGAGGTCGAGTACGAGGACTACACGAGCGATACGGTGTGGGTGAAGTTTCCGGTGAAAACTGCCTCGGCCTATGGCGGCCTCAGTGCAGACGTTGATAATGAAGGAAATCTTCTTCCGCCCCGTGGGAATGAATTAGAAGGCGCGAGCCGTGCTGCCCACGGACTTAAGAAAGCATCCGTCGTCATATGGACGACGACTCCATGGACTCTTCCTGGTAATCGCGCGATCTCGTTCTCATCGAAAATAAAATACGGCCTCTACAAGGTCACTGACGCTCCGCTGGAGAATTGGGCAAAAGTCGGCGACGCGTTCATTTTTTCGGAAAATCTCGCCGCCGACGTGTTCAAGCAGGCGAAGGTTGCGGCTTACGAGAAAATCGCGGAGGTTTCCGCTGCGACGCTTAGCGCGATGGTGTGCCGGCACCCTTTGGCAGGCAAAGGGTACGACTTCGACGTGCCGTTGCTTGCTGGCGACCACGTCACCGACACTGACGGCACCGGCTTCGTTCACACCGCGCCGGGCCACGGCCGTGAGGACTTCGACGTGTGGACCGCCAATCGCGCGGCGCTGGAAGCGCGCGGCATCAATCCGGCCATCCCCTACACGGTTGACGAGAACGGCGCATTCACCGAACAGGCGCCGGGCTTCACCGGTGAGCGCGTCATCAATGACAACGGTGAAAAGGGTAAGGCCAACGAAGCGGTAATCAAGGCCTTGATCGACGCGCACATGTTGATCGCGCGTGGCCGCCTGAAGCACCAATATCCGCATTCCTGGCGCTCGAAGAAGCCAATCATTTTCCGCAACACGCCGCAGTGGTTCATCGCGATGGATAAAGACATCGCGAAGCGCGGCGACACTTTGCGCGCCCGCGCACTGCACGCCATCATGGTAACGCGCTGGGTGCCGGAGCAGGGGCAGAACCGCATCACCGGCATGATCGAGTCGCGGCCCGACTGGGTGATCTCGCGTCAGCGCGCCTGGGGCGTGCCGATTGCGGTGTTCATCAAGGAAAAACCGGATGGCTCCGTCGAGATATTGCAAGACCCCGACGTCGAGGTGCGCATCGTCGAGGCCTTCGAGGCGGAAGGCGCCGACGCCTGGTACAAGCCGGGCGCGCGCGAGCGCTTCTTGGGCAAGCTCGCCAACGACGGCTGGAAAAAGGTCGACGACATTCTCGACGTCTGGTTCGACTCCGGCTCCACGCACGCCTTCGTGCTGGAGGACCCGGTTCATTTTCCGCAGCTTGCCGGCATTAAGCGTAAAGCGCTCGGCGGCAAGGACACCGTGATGTATCTCGAAGGCAGCGACCAGCATCGCGGCTGGTTCCACTCTTCGCTGCTGGAGAGCTGCGGCACGCGCGGGCGCGCGCCGTTCGACGTGGTGCTCACGCACGGCTTCGTGCTCGACGAGCAAGGCCGCAAGATGTCGAAGTCGATGGGCAACGTCACCGCGCCGCAGGACGTGATCAAGCAGTCGGGCGCCGACATCCTGCGCATGTGGGTCTGCGCGTCGGACTACGCCGACGACCTGCGCATCGGCCCGGAAATTCTTAAGACCACGGTCGACACCTATCGCAAGCTGCGCAACACTATCCGCTGGATGCTCGGCAATCTCGCACATTTCCACGAGGACGAGCGCGTCAAGCTGGAGCATATGCCAGAGCTGGAGCGGCTGATGCTGCATCGGCTAGCCGAACTCGACGAACTGGTGCGCAAGGCTTACGCCGATTTCGACTACAAGCGCATCTTCGCCGCGCTGTCGGCCTTCCTGACGTCGGACTTATCGGCGTTCTACTTCGACATCCGCAAGGATGCGCTTTATTGCGATCCGTATTCCTCGACCACGCGCAAGGCCTGCCTGACCGTGCTTGATCATCTGTTCCGCTGCACGGTCACGTGGCTCGCGCCGATGTTGTCCTTCACGGCGGAGGAATCCTGGGCCTCGCGTTATGGCGCCGACGCGAAGTCCGTGCATCTCGAACTGTTCCCCGACGTGCCGGCATCTTGGCGCGACGATAAGCTCGCTAACAAGTGGCGCAAGGTTCGTGATCTGCGCCGCGTCATCACCGGCGCCTTGGAGATCGAGCGCGCGCAAAAACGCATCGGTTCCTCGCTCGAAGCGCATCCCATTGTTCTGGTTTCAGACGAAGACTTGTTCGAGGCTGTCGTCGACGTTGATCTGGCCGAGGTCTGCATCACCTCTGCCTTGACTTTGCGCAAGGTCGGCAGTTCTGACGGCGCCTTCAGCCTGCCCGACGTGCCGGGCGTGGCGGTGATCCCCAATCGCGCCGAAGGCACCAAGTGCGCGCGTTCGTGGAAAATCCTCACCACCATCGGCGCCGATCCGGAGTACCCCGACGTCTCGCCGCGCGACGCCAAGGCGCTGCGCGAATGGGAAACCATGCGCAAGGCGGCGGAGTAGATGTCCCGCTATCTAACTGGCCCGCTTACGTGTTTCGGCGTCATTGTTGCTGGTATCGCGTGCGTGCTCGATCAGGCCAGCAAGCTTTATCTGCTGTTCGTGCTCGATCTTGCCAACCATCCGCTGCGCCTCGGCCCGTTCTTCGATTTTGTGCTCACCCGCAACACCGGCATCAGCTATGGCCTGTTCCAGACGCAAGGGCCCGTCGGCCAATCGGTCTTGCTCGGCTTCAAGGCACTGGCTGTGCTGCTGCTTTGGCTCTGGCTGGCGCGCTCCAAAGATCGGCTGACCGCGCTGTCGCTCGGCCTGATCATCGGCGGGGCGGTGGGCAATGCCATCGACCGGTTGGCCTATGGCTGGGTCGCCGATTTCGTGTTTTTTCACGTTTCGACGCCCAATTGGCGGTTCAATTGGTACGTTTTTAACCTAGCCGACGTAGCTATCGTTGCCGGGGTCGTGGGCCTGTTGTATGAGTCCCTGGCCGGGGGGGGCGCCCAAAAAGCGCCCTGATCCGGGCCAATGGTCAGGGATCGGAACGCAGGTTCCCCTTGCTAATTCAGGGGCGTAAGGGATCGGATGACCGAAACGTTGCGCACAGGCTTGGCAGCCAAATTCAGCCTAAGGGCGGTTTCTCGCACCGCGCTGGGCTGCCTGCTTGGCGCTGCCCTGCTTTCGACCGGCACTCCGGCCCGCGCCGGTGACTCCGACGACGTGCCGCTCGACACCAAAATCTTTCGCGGCATTCTCGAGGGCTTCGGCCTGCGCCGGGATGGCCCAGCGATCACCTACGAAGAGCGCGCGCCGTTGGTGCTCCCGCCGAGCCACGCCTTGCCGCCGCCGGAACAGTCCGATGCCGTGATTGCCAGAAATCCGGCTTGGCCGAAAGATCCCGACGTGGAACGGCGCAAAGCGGAAGCCAAGCAACAACGCGCTGTCAGCATGAATCCGGATGAGACCTTGCGAAACGAGCAGCGTCCACTGCGGCCAGATGAAATTGCGCCGGGACCCAAGCCGCGTAAGGCAGTCCAGACCGATGACGGTTATCGGCCCTCGCCGAACGGCAACGGCAACCCGCTCCCGCCCTCGCAACTCGGTAGCAAGTCCAATATCTGGAGCAAGATGTTCGGGAAAGACGAACCGGAATCCGGCCACTTTACCGGCGAGCCGCCGCGCACCGCGCTAACCGAGCCACCGCCGGGCTACCAGACGCCGTCGCCGGACCAGCCTTATGGCGTCAGCAAGAAGGACGCCCCTCCCAAGGCGAATAAATATCTGGAAACGCACGGCACCGTGGACGGCAATACCAACTAGCCGCGCCGCTGACATCCGATCCTGCCTGTAATATTCGTGCGTGCCGGCGGCGATATCTGGCGTCGGGCGCCTCAACTCAGGTAGCAAGGTTCCAAATCGTGCCATTGAAACGAATATTTTCCCCGGCCGGCATCGCCGTGCTGGCCGCGCTCGCGACGCCGTCGCTTGCTGCCGAGCCGACGGGCGCCAATATCTCCGACTTCGCCCTGGCGAACGGATTGCAGCTGATCGTGATTCCCGACCATCGCGCGCCGGTGGTGACCCACATGATCTGGTACAAGGTCGGCGCCGCCGACGAGACTGCGGGCAAGTCGGGGCTCGCGCACTTCCTCGAACACCTGATGTTCAAGGGCACGGCAAAGAATCCAGCCGGCAGTTTCAGCCAAGTGGTCGCCACCGTCGGTGGCCAGGAAAACGCCTTCACCTCGAATGACTACACCGCCTTTTACCAGCGCGTGCCGAGCGAGCAGCTTAAAGTCGCGATGGAATTCGAGGCCGACCGCATGACCGGCCTGCAGCTCACCGACCAAGTCGTGCTGCCCGAGCGCGAGGTAATTCTTGAGGAGCAGAACCAGCGCATCGGCAATAATCCGCGCGCGCGGTTCGGCGAGCAGATCGACGCCGCGCTGTACCTCAACCATCCTTACGGCAAGCCGGTGATCGGCTGGCGCCACGAGATGGAACAGCTTTCGCGCGACGACGCCATCGGCTTTTACCGGCGCTTCTACGCGCCCAACGACGCGGTGGTGATCGTCGCCGGCGACGTCGAACCGGAAACTGCGCGTAAGTTCGCGGAGGAAACCTATGGCAAGGTCGCTCGCAACTCCGGTATCCTGCCGCGCCAGCGCCCGCAGGAGCCGCCGCCGGTGGCGGTGCGCTCACTGACGCTCGCCGATCCGCGCGTCGAGCAGCCGATCGTGGAACGCGCCTATCTGGTGCCGTCGTTCCACAGCGCCAAGCCGGGCCAATCGGAAGCACTGGAGGTGCTCGCGCATATTCTAGGCAGCGGCAACAACAGCCGGCTGTACCGCACGCTGGTGGTGGAAAAGCGCGTCGCGGTGAGCGCCGGCGCCTTTTACGACAGCTTAGCGATGGACATGTCGAAGCTCAGCGTCGTTCTTGCGCCGCCCCAGGGCGTCTTATTGCCGCAACTCGAAGCCGACGCCGACACGGTGCTTGCCGACGTGATCGGCAAGGGCGTGTCAGCCGAGGAGCTGGAACGCGCCAAGTTCAGCATGATCGCCGACGCGGTCTATACGCAGGACAACCAGATCAGCATGGCGCGCTGGTACGGCACCGCCGTGATGAGCGGCGCCACCGTCGACGACGTGCGCCGCTGGCCGGACCGCATACGCGCGGTCACCGCCGCGCAGGTGCAAGACGCTGCCCGCCTTTGGCTCGACAGGCGGCGCTCGGTTACCGGCTACCTGATCAAGGACGTGAGCCCGCTGGCGGAGAAAAAATCATGACGCGGTTTTTCACCGCCGCCGCGCTGGCCGCGCTCGCGCTGCTGAGCCTTGCACCCGTCGCATCGGCGATGACGATCGAAAAAATCGTCAGCCCATCCGGGATCGAGGCCTGGCTGGTGCGCGAGCCTTCCGTGCCGCTGGTCGCGCTCAGTTACGCCTTCCATGGCGGCTCGACCCAGGATGAGGCGGACAAGGCGGGCACCGCCAATCTCGCCGCCGACTTGCTCGACGAGGGCGCAGGCCCCCTCGACGGCAAGACCTTCCACGAGCGGCTGGAGAACCACGCCATCGAACTCGGTTTCCACGTCGCGCGCGACTATTTCCAGGGCTCGCTGCGCACGCTCAGTGAGCACCGCGACGAGGCCTTCGATCTGTTGCGGCTTGCGCTCAGCGCGCCGCACTTCGACGCCGAATCGGTCGAGCGGGTGCGCGGGCAAGTGCTGGCGTTACTGCGACGCGACAGCACCAATCCGAATACGCTCGCCAGCAACCGCTGGTGGGAGACGGCCTTCCCCGGCCATCCTTACGGCCGCGAAAGCCGGGGCACGCTGGAAACCGTGCCGCGCATTACCGCCGACGACATGCGCGATTATGTGCGCCGTGCCTTCGCGCGCGACGAGCTGACGATCTCGATCGTCGGCGATATCGATGCCAAGACCGCTGGCGCACTGATCGATCGCGCCTTCGGCGGCCTGCCGGTCAAGAGTGATCTCAAGCCGGTCGCCGCCGCCAACCCGCGCGGGATGGGCCGCCTAATCGTCATCAATCTCGACGTGCCGCAGGCGGTGGTCACGTTCGGCGGGCAGGGCCTTGCCCGTCAGGATCCCGATTTCATGGCCGGCTATATCGTCAATCACATTCTGGGCGGCGGCACTTTCTCCTCGCGCCTTTACCGGGAGGTGCGTGAAAAGCGCGGGCTGGCCTACGGAGTATCCGATAGCCTAGTCTGGTTCCGGCGCGCCGCCGTCGTGCTCGGCGGCACCGCGACCCGCGCTGACCGCACCGCCGATGCGCTGGCGATCGTCGAGGCCGAGACCAAGCGCATGGCCGAGAACGGCCCGACCGCCGACGAACTGGCGGCCGCCAAATCGTTCCTCAAAGGCGCTTACGCGCTCACGCTCGATACGTCGCCCAAGATCGCCGGCCAGCTCACCCAGATCCAGCTCGACAAGCTCGGCATCGATTATATCCAGCGCCGTAGCGCCCTGATCGACGCCGTCACCATCGATGACGCCAAGCGGGTGGCCAGGCGGCTCTTTAGCGGGGGCATGCTGGTCACCGTGGCCGGCCGGCCGAAGGGGTTGACCTCGAGCGCCGAGTGACCCGTTGCGCGCCGTGCACGTAAAGGGCAGATAGACCCGCAGCCATGGCGATACACCAATCCATCGACAGCGCGCTTGAGAAAAACATCGGGCCGAACGGCGTCGCCGACAAGGCGCTGACCGCCGCGCTCGGCCGCGCCGGCGGCGCGCTCGATTGGTTGCGCGCACGCCATGCCGACGGCGGACTGCCGCTGCTGCAATTGCCCAGCACCCATGACGATCTGGTGGCGATCCGGGAAGCCGGCCGCCGGCTCGCCAATGGTGCGACCGACATCGTTTTCCTCGGCACCGGCGGTTCCAGCCTCGGCGCCCAGACGCTGGCGCAGCTTGCCGGCCACGCGGTGCCGGGCGTCGGCAGCCTGCGGCCGCCGCCGCGCCTGCATTTTATGGACAATCTCGATGCCGACACATTCGGCACGCTGCTCGGCCGGCTGCCGCACACGACGACGCGCTATGCCGCCATCTCGAAATCCGGCGGCACCGCCGAGACGCTGATGCAGACCATCGCCGCGCTGTCGGCGATAAAGGCCGAGGGGCTGGAGACGCGCATTCCCGATATTTTCCTCGGCCTCACCGAGCCGGCGAAATCCGGCAAGCGCAACGGATTGCGCGAGTTGCTCGGCAAATATCATGTGCCAATGCTTGACCATCATACCGGCATCGGCGGACGCTTCTCGGTGCTCAGCAATGTCGGCCTGTTGCCGGCGGCGATGCTCGATCTCGATATCGCAGCGGTGCGCGAAGGCGCCGGCCTGGCGCTGGCGCCGGTGCTGGCGAAAAAGCCGGCAGCGCTTGTGCCGGCGGCGCTCGGCGCCGCGCTTGCTGTGGCGGCGGCCGAAAGCAAGGGCAAAAGCATCAGCGTGCTGATGGCCTATGCCGACCGGCTGGAGCGTTTCACGCGCTGGTACGTGCAGCTTTGGGCCGAGAGCCTCGGCAAAAACGGCAAGGGCACGACGCCGGTCGCAGCCCTCGGGCCGGTCGATCAGCACAGCCAGGTGCAATTGTTCATCGGCGGGCCGCGCGACAAGTTGTTCACGGTGATCACTGTGGCTGGCACAGGACGCGGGCTGCGCATCGACCGCGATCTCGCCAAGCTCGCCGGCGAACCCGGCTTCGGCGGCAAGACCATTGGCGATCTGGCGGCGGCCGAAAGCCGCGCCACCGCCGAGACGCTGGCTAAGAACGGCTGCCCGGTGCGCACAATTCAGCTGGCGAAACTCGACGAGGAATTGCTCGGCGAGTTGCTGATGCATTTCATGCTGGAGACCATCATCGCCGCGCATCTGCTCGGCGTCGACGCCTTCGACCAGCCGGCGGTGGAAGAGGGCAAGTTGCTGGCGAAGAAGTATTTGGCTGGCGGCTAGCGGGCCATGCTCCGCGTCACCGACACCATTTCCATAGACGACGCCGAACTTTCGGAAAGCTTCGTGCGCTCGTCCGGGCCGGGCGGGCAGAACGTCAACAAAGTGTCTTCGGCGGTGCAACTGCGCTTCGACGTGCGCCATTCGCCGTCGCTGCCCAATGACGTAGCCGTGCGCCTGATGCGGCTTGCCGGCAAGCGGCTCACCAAAGACGGCGTCATTGTCATCATCGCGCAGAGCCACCGCGCTCAGGAGCGCAACCGCGCCGACGCGCGCGAGCGGCTGTTCGATCTGATCCGCCAGGCCGCGGTGCGGCCGGTCCCGCGCCGCGCCACCAAGGTCCCCAAGGCCCAAAAAAGAAAGCGGATCGAGGGCAAAAAGCACCGTTCCACCATAAAACAGCTACGTGGCGGCAACCCGAGCTTTGAATAGCGGGCATAGCTGCCGTCTTTGCCTCGCGGGCGCCCGCTTTGCGGAGCTAAACTTCCACCAATCGAATCGCCGCTTTTTCCCTCTCCCCGCAAGCGGGGAGAGGTGAAGGAAAGAAAATGCCCGTCCGCCAATTGTCCGAATCGATCGTCAACCGCATCGCCGCCGGCGAGGTGGTCGAGCGGCCGGCGAGCGTGGTCAAGGAACTGGTGGAAAACGCGCTCGACGCCGGTGCGCGCCGGATCGACGTGCTCACCGACGGCGGCGGCCGCAGGCTGATCCGGGTCACCGACGACGGCGAAGGCATGACGCGCGCCGACTTGGCGCTCGCCATCGACCGCCACGCCACCTCCAAGCTCAAAGGCGACGACCTGCTGGCGATCGACACCCTCGGCTTTCGCGGCGAGGCTTTGCCTTCGATTGGATCGGTCGCGCGGCTGACGATTACGACACGGCATAAAGCTGAGCCGCACGC
The DNA here is from genome assembly GCA_963778745.1 of uncultured Alphaproteobacteria bacterium. Taxonomy (GTDB): domain Bacteria; phylum Pseudomonadota; class Alphaproteobacteria; order Rhizobiales; family Xanthobacteraceae; genus Pseudolabrys. The sequence goes on from CAVZVP010000006.1 coordinate 135,763, forward strand.
CTGGACCATTACGGTCGATGGCGGAGAGAAATCCGACGTGAAGCCGGCGGCGCTCGGGCATGGCACCAGCGTCGAGGTGCGCGATTTGTTTTATGCAACGCCCGCTCGCCTGAAATTCCTCAAGACCGACCGCAGCGAAGCCGAAGCCGTGCGCGAAGTGGTACGCCGCCTCGCCATGAGCCGGCCGGACGTCGCCTTCACGCTCGCGGGCGAAGAGCGCGCGCCGGTAACTTGGGGCGCGGCCCATGACGAGTTGGCGCGGCTCGGCGACGTGCTCGGGCCGGAATTCCGCGCCAATGCCATTGCCATCGACGCCGAGCGCGAGGGCGTGCGCGTACAAGGCTTCGCCGGGCTGCCGACTTTGTCGCGCGCCAACACGCTCGGGCAATATCTGTTCGTCAACGGCCGTCCGGTGCGCGACAAGGTCCTGGTCGGCGCCGTGCGCGGCGCTTATTCCGATTATCTGCCGCGCGACCGCCACCCGCTGCTGGCGCTGTTCGTCACGCTTGAAGCGCGCGAAGTGGACGTCAACGTGCATCCGGCCAAAACCGAAGTGCGCTTCCGCGACGGCGGGCTGGTGCGCGGGCTGATCGTGCGTGCTCTGAAAGAGGCGCTGGCGCGAGAGGGCCAGCGCGCCTCGACCACCGGCGGCACCGCCACCATCGCGGCGTTTCGTCCGCTGGCGACGGCGCGGCGCGGCGCCTACGACTGGCGGCGCTTGCCGGCGCGGCCACCCGGCTTCGTCTCGGCGCGGAGCGCCACCGCGCTCGGTTTTGCGGAAGCAGCCCAAGCCGCCTTCGATGTCGGCGAGCCATCCGCCGACGCGCGCGTCGAAAGCTTCGAGCCGGCGGCCGAACTGATTGATCGCCCGCTCGGGGCGGCGCGCGCGCAAGTGCACGAGACCTATATCGTGGCGCAGACCCGCGACGGGCTGATCATCGTTGACCAGCACGCCGCGCATGAGCGCATCGTCTACGAGCGCATGAAGGCGGCGGTCGGCAAGGCCAGCGTGGCGCGCCAGATTCTGCTGATCCCGGAAATCGTCGAGCTCGACGAAGCGGACGCCGCGCGTCTGGTGGCGCGCGCCGAGGAATTGGCGCGTTTCGGCCTCGCGATCGAAGCCTTCGGGCCGGGCGCGGTGGCGGTGCGCGAGACGCCCTCGATGCTGGGCGAAATCGACGTGAAGGGTCTGCTGAACGACCTCGCCGAACACATGGCGGAATGGGACGATGAGCTTCCCTTGGAGCGCCGCCTGCTGCACGTCTCCGCTACCATGGCTTGCCACGGTTCGGTGCGCGCCGGGCGTCGGCTCAAGCCGGAGGAGATGAACGCGCTGTTGCGCGAGATGGAAGAGACGCCCAATTCCGGCCAGTGCAACCACGGCCGGCCGACTTATGTGGAGTTGAAGCTGACTGATATCGAGCGGCTGTTCGGGCGGCGTTGACGTTCACACGTTGCGCAGAAAAAACAGCTCGGTGGTGTCGTAGTCGCGCCGTTCCAGCTCCTCGAATCCTTCCGGTGCCGTAAAGCCGGCGTCGGCCGCTTCCTCCACCACCACCAGCGCGCCGACTGTCAGCCAACCGCCGTCGCGCGCCGACGTAAGCGCCTTTTCGGCCAGGCCCTTGCGGTAGGGCGGATCGAGGAACGCGAGCGTGAACGGCTCGAGCGGATGCGCCGGACCAAGTTTGGTGGCGTCGCGTCGGAAAATGCGGGTGACGCCGCCCAAGCCGAGCGACTCGGTGTTGTCGCGCAGCAGCGCGCGCGCCTGCACGCCATCGTCGACGAACAGCGCGTAAGCCGCGCCGCGCGAGATGGCCTCGATGCCGAGCGCGCCAGTGCCGGCGAACAGATCGAGCACGCGCGCGCAGGTCACCGGATCGCCATAGGCATGCATCAGGATATTGAACAGCGACTCGCGCAGGCGGTCGGCGGTCGGGCGAAGCGCGTCCGACTTCGGCCTGGCAATCGGCCGCGAGCGCAATCTGCCGCCCACGACACGCATTATTTTTGTCTCGGATATTTGGGGCGCGGCCCGCCGGTGCGGTCGCGGCGCGGCTGTTTTTTCTTGTCGTTTGGATGCCCGCGCCGCGGCGTCGATTCGTCATCATTCGTGTCGCGCTGCGCGCGCGCCTCCGGGTGACGGGGAGCGACCGATGGCGCCGTATGATCCACCAGCGGCGCGTCGAAATCCGCGCCGGCCTCAGCGGCGATCTTCTCGCCGAGTTCGGTGCGCAGCGCCTGCGACTCGATCTCCTTAACCTCACCCTCATCGAGGTCGCCCAGCTCGAACGGCCCGAACGCCACGCGGATGAGCCGGTTCACTTTGAGGTCGAGCGTCTCGAGAACCTTGCGCACCTCGCGGTTCTTGCCTTCGCGGATGCCAACGGTGAGCCAGACATTGGCGCCCTGTTCACGGTCGAGCGTCGCCTCGATCGGCCCGTAATGCACACCCTCGACCGTGATGCCGGCGCGCAAGCGGTCGAGCGCCGGCTGCATGACGCGGCCAAGCGCACGCACGCGGTAGCGACGCAGCCAGCCGGTCGCCGGCAGTTCGAGCACGCGCGCCAGCCCCCCGTCATTGGTGAGCAGCAGCAGCCCTTCGGTGTTGATGTCGAGCCGGCCGATGCTGACTAGTCGCGGCAGGTCCTTGGGCAGCGCGGCGAAGATGGTCGACCGCCCTTCCGGGTCGGAATTCGTGCTCACCAGCCCGCGCGGCTTGTGATAGCGGAACAGCCGCGTGCGTTCGCGCTGCGGCAGCGCCTGACCGTCCACCGCGATACGGTCGGATGGCGTCACGTTGAGCGCCGGCGAGGAAATTACCGCGCCGTTGACCGCGACGCGCCCAGCGGCGATCCAGGCTTCGGCCTGGCGCCGCGAGGCGAGGCCGGCCCGCGCCATTACCTTGGCGATGCGCTCGCCTGGATTTTGTTGATTGTTCTTGTCGGACATGCTGATAGCCGCAATAAGGTTGCGGCCTGATAGCAGAGTTTAGGAGACGATACGAGCGTGCCGAGTTTCATGGAGCTTGCGCTTGAGGGAGCCCGCGCCGCTGGCGTACGCGGCGAGGTGCCGGTCGGCTGCGTGATCGTGCGCGACGGCGAGGTGATCGCGCGCGCGGGCAACCGTACGATCTCGGATCGCGATCCCACAGCGCACGCCGAATTGCTGACGATCCGGCAGGCCGCGGCGGCACTGGGTAGTGAGCGCCTTTCCAACTGCGACCTTTATGTGACGTTGGAGCCCTGCGCCATGTGCGCCGCTGCGATGTCATTCGCGCGCATCCGCCGGCTTTATTTCGGCGCCGGCGATCCGAAGGGCGGGGCGGTGGAAAACGGTGTGCGGTTTTTTGCGAGCCCGACCTGCCATCACCGGCCGGAAGTCTATGGCGGCATCAACGAAACCGAATGCACCGCCGTGCTGAAAGATTTTTTCCAAGCGCGGCGTTAAACGCTGTCAGAGAGGCGGCGTTAGCTAAGCCGTTTTGTCGACGAGCTTGCCCATGCCGGGCGGCGGCGGGGCCTGCTCCTCCAGCAAGTCGTCTTGTTCATTATCCGACGGCAGCTGCCGCTTGGGCGACCGTCCGGTCTTCGCATTGACGATCTGAACGCTAAGGCCGCCCGCGCTTTTGATCGAAGTGTATCTCATAGTGCGGCGACACTACTGGGCTAGGCGTCAATTTTGCGCGTCGCCTTTGCGCAAAACACAACCGTGTCAGGAAAGGAATTGTTGACCGTAATCGTCAGTGCACGCAGGCCGCGCGCGCGAATTCCCACGCTCTATCGGCGAGCGGGCGCACCATCTCGGCTTTGGCCGGGGCGAATTCGGATGTCGCGGTGCCGTCGCGCACCCGTCCGATGATGCCCTGCAAAATGGCGGCGATGCGAAAGAAATTATAGGCGAGATAGGCCGGTAAATGCGGCCGCGGATCGAGCCCAGTGCGCGCAACGTAAGCCTCGACGTAATCCGCCATCGAAGGAATGCCGAGCGGCCGTAGATCGTGCCCGACCAGCGAGGCTGTGCCGGCCGCGCTCTCCGAATGCGGCATGTGCCAGGCCATCAAATGGTAGGTGAAGTCGGCGAGCGGATCGCCCAGCGTGGACAATTCCCAATCGAGCACGGCGAGAATTTTGGGCGCGTCTTTCGCGACGATGAGATTGTCCAGCCGGTAGTCGCCATGCACCAGGCGCGGCGGCCCACTTGGCGGAATGTGCTGGGGCAGCCATTCGATCAGTCGCTCCATGGCGTCTAGCTTTTCGGTTTCCGAGGCGCGGTACTGCTTCGACCAGCGCTCGACCTGGCGCGCGACGTAATTTTCGCCGCGGCCGAAGTCGCCCAAGCCGATTTTCGCCGGATCGAACGCATGCAGGCGCGCGATGGCGTCGTTCATGGCGTCGTAGACCGCGGCGCGCTCGGCCGGATCGGATCCTGGCATTTGCGGCTCCCAGAACACGCGGCCGTCGGCAAAGCTCATCACGTAGAACGGCGTGCCGGCGACGCTGTCGTCCGCGCAAAAGGCCAACGGCTGCGCGACCGGGAAACCTTGCGAATGCAGCGCGCGGATCACGCGGTATTCGCGGTCGACCGCGTGCGCCGACGGCAGCAGTTTGCCCGGCGGCTTGCGGCGCAGGACGTAACGCCGCGCCGGCGTCTCCAGCAGATAAGTCGGGTTCGACTGCCCGCCCTTGAATTGCTTGACCGTCAGCGGGCCGGCGAAATCTTCCACGTTTGCCGTCAGGTAATGCTCAAGGCGCGCACCATCCAGCCGCAGCGCTGGCGCCGCCTCCTTGGTGCCGGAAAAAGCCTGTTGGCGGTCGAGGGTTGCCATTGCCAGCGCGTTACTTGCGCGCGGCGCCGAACGAAATCGGCGCGTCGGCGTAGATCTTGTATTGCTGCGTCTTCGGCTTCGCCTTGTCGTCCTCGTTGAGATACTCGAGCGAGCTTTTGCCGGCGAGCGCGCGCGGCAGTATCATCACGCGAATGAAGCGGCTTGGCCGATCCATCGCGGCTTGCGCAAATACCGGAACGGGCCCGGTCTCATACCAGGCGCCGCCCGGTCCGTACGAGGTCGAGCGGCTGTGGGTATCGATGCGGATGCCGCCCTCGACCAAGCAGCGGATGCCCGGCCCTTGGTGCCGGTGCCGATAGGCGACACCGCCGGGCGGAAAACCCACGTTGTCGCCGCGCATCAGCAGCTCACCCTTCGGCAAAGTTTCCAGGTAGGCCGTCAGCTTCTCGTGCGAGATCATGCCGGGCGCGCTGGCGACCGTTGAGCCGTGGTCGCCGCGCGATAGCTCCCAGCGCCAGCACGTCACGCCGCCCGCGCCGGGCTTCACGAGCGCGGTGCCTTCCCCCTGCCAGGCTTCGCCTTCGCTCACGGCCTTGCCGTCGATGGTGGCTGAGCCATGCACCACGAAGATGAATCGCGGCAACGGTGGCAGCTGGAATTCGACATTCTCAGCGCTGGAGAGGACGTCTTCATAAAGCCGAAGCACGGGATGCATTAGGGTCTCCGACGTGTCTCTCTCGTCAATATCAGGTTTCTCTTTTCACCGCTTGCCAGCCGATGTCGCGGCGGCAAAATCCGTCTGGCCATTTTATTTTATCGACGGCAGCGTAGGCGCGCTGCTGCGCATCGCGCACGCTTTTGCCGCGCGCGCAAACGTTGAGCACGCGCCCGCCATTCGCAAGAATGTGGTTCGCCTCGGCTTTGGTGCCGGCGTGGAAGATTTCGACGCCCTCGACTTGCGCCGCCGCATCGAGTCCTTCGATCAACGTGCCGCGCTCATAATTTCCCGGATAGCCTTTCGCCGCCATCACCACGGTAAGGGCTGCGTCGTCATACCAGCGCAGGTCGAATTTCTTCAATTGGCCGTCGCGCGCGGCGAGCAGCGCGGGCACCAGATCGGACATCAGGCGCAGCATCAGCACCTGGCATTCCGGATCGCCGAAGCGCACGTTGTATTCGATCAGTTGTGGGCCATCTTTGGTGATCATCAGCCCGGCGAACAGTACGCCTTTGTAGGGTGCGCCCATCGCCTTCATGGCGCGCACGGTTGGCTGAATGATCTCATCCATCACGCGCTGGTTCATTTCCGCCGACATGATCGGCGCCGGCGAATAGGCGCCCATGCCGCCGGTGTTCGGGCCTTTGTCGCCGTCGCCCACGCGCTTGTGGTCCTGCGCCGACGCAAGCGCGATCGCGGTCTCGCCGTCGCACAGCGCGAAGAACGAGGCTTCCTCGCCGATCAGACAATCCTCGATCACGATTTCCCAGGCCGGCTGACCCAGGCCGCCGCTGAACATCATGTCGATGGCGGCTTCCGCTTCCGCAATGGTTTCCGCCACCACCACGCCTTTGCCGGCGGCGAGCCCATCGGCCTTTACCACGATCGGCGCGCCTTTGCGCCGCACATAATCCTTGGCCGCCGCCGCGCCCTTGAAGCGCTCGTAGCCGGCGGTCGGAATCTTGTTAGCCTTGCAGAGATCCTTGGTGAAGCCTTTCGAGCCTTCCAGCCGCGCCGCCCATTTCGAGGGGCCGAAAGTCTTGATCCCGGCGGCCTCAAGATCGTCGGCGATGCCGGCGACCAGCGGCACTTCGGGGCCGACCACCACCAGATCGATCTTGTTGGTCTTGCAGAACGCGATTACCGCTCTGTGGTCGGCGAGATCGAGCGCCACGCATTCGGCTTCTTGCGCGATGCCAGCATTGCCCGGCGCGCAATAGAGCCGGTCCGCCAGCGGGCTCGCCGCCATTTTCCAGGCCAGCGCGTGCTCGCGGCCGCCGGAGCCGAGGATCAGGATGTTCATCGTGTCTCCGCCCGCACCCGTTGTCGGTTAGCGGGCGGGGGCGGCGAGGACAAGGGGGGAGCGAAGGCTTATCGACAGGCGCCCTTAGCGGCTGAGCGAGAAGTGCGGGCGGTTGGTGTGCTCTTCCACGTGGTGGATATAGGCCTCGATGCTGTCGTGGTCGTGGATGTGGCCGATGCCGTGGAAATGCATCTCTTCGTGGCAAGTCGGGCAGCTCACGCGGTCGCCATGGATCACCCGGTTGAGCCGTTCGTGAAAGGTCGTCCGGCACTCCGGGCAGCGCACCCGCACCCGGGCATTCTCGACTTCGCGCTCATGCGGATTGGTCATGACAGTCGCCTCCGGGCGCCAAGATGCGCCAAAAGGATTGACGGGAGGTTGCGGTAGGGACCGGGTGTTCCCCGCACCGGGCGTTGGTCGTATACGGGTACTGCATGGCTCGCAGCAGAATCACCGAAGAGGCCGAGGTGCGTCCGGACGATGGCGTGCCGCGCGTCAATTTGCCGGAATGGACCGTCTCCGAACTGTCGGCGGCGCTCAAGAAGACCGTCGAGGACGCCTATGGCTATGTGCGGGTGCGCGGCGAGGTGTCGGGCTTCAAGGGGGCCTCGCCATCCGGCCACGTCTATTTCCGCCTCAAGGACGACCGGGCGGTGCTGGAAGGCGTGATCTGGAAGGGCGTCTACGGCCGCATGCGCGTCAAGCCCGAAGAGGGGCTTGACGTGATTGTCTCCGGCAAGCTCACCACCTTCGCCGGTTCGTCGAAATACCAGATCGTGATCGACACGCTGGAGCCCGCCGGCATCGGCGCGCTGATGAAGCTCCTGGAAGAGCGCAAGAAGAAGCTCGCCGCCGAAGGCCTGTTCGACGAGGCGCGCAAGCAGCTGCTGCCGTTTTTGCCGGACGTGATCGGCGTCGTCACATCGCCCACGGGCGCCGTGATCCGCGACATTCTGCATCGCCTGGCCGATCGTTTTCCGCGCCGCGTGCTGGTGTGGCCGGTGCGCGTGCAGGGCGAGGCGTCCGCCGCCGAAGTGGCGAACGCCATCCGCGGCTTCAACGCGTTGCCCGCGCGCGGCCCGCTGCCGCGGCCCGATATGATCATCGTCGCGCGCGGCGGCGGCTCGCTCGAGGACCTCTGGTCGTTCAACGAAGAGATCGTGGTCAGGGCCGCGGCCGAGAGCATGATCCCGCTGATTTCCGCGGTCGGCCATGAGACCGACATCACGCTGATCGATTTCGCCTCCGACCGCCGCGCGCCGACGCCGACCGCCGCCGCCGAGATGGCGGTACCGGTGCGCAACGAACTGCTGGCGCAGATCGCCGCGCTCTCGGCGCGGCAGATCGGCTCCTGGCAGCGCGGCATGGAAGTGCGACGTACCGAACTGCGGGCGGCGACGCGCGCGCTGCCGGCGCGCGATGAATTGCTGGCCGAACCGCGCCAGCGCCTGGACACGCTGGCGAAACGTTTGCCGCGCGCTTTGCATGCCAACGCGCAACTGCATCGCACCCAATTCACCCGCGTCGCCACCAAGCTTTCACCGCGGCTGTTGAAGTTGCGACTGGCGCGCTCAAGCGAGATTATCGTCGCATTCGCAAAGCGCGGCAAACTCGCCCAGCGGAATTATCTCCAGCGCCGCGCCCATCGCGTGCTCGCCGCCGGACAATTGCTCTCCGCTTTTTCGTATCATGGCGTGCTGGCGCGCGGTTTCGCGCTGGTGCGCGACGGCGAGGGGCACCCGCTACGCTCGGCCGCCGCGGTCACCGGCCGCATGCGGCTCGATATCGAATTCTCCGACGGCCGCGTCGGCGCCACCGCCGACGGCGAGGGCGCTCCGCCGCCGGCCCCGAAGGCGAAGCCCGCGCCAAAGCCTCGCGGCGGCAGCGGTCCCGGCGGGCAGGGCAGTTTGTTCGGGTCTTAGCCGAAAAACGCGGTTTTGGGGTTTCGCGGACGCCGCCGAACCCTTATCTTTGCCCGCTCCCGCGCCGGACGTCCCAGGAGGCTGCTTTTGCTCAACCGCTACGACCGCAATTCGCCGATGAGCGGCGAGGCCGAAGTGAAATACCTCGACGGCGATTTCCGCGTGGTGCGTCCCGGCGCCTTCGTGCGCTGCGCGGTGACCGGCGTTGCGATCCCGCTCGAGGAACTCAGATACTGGAGCGTCGATCTGCAGGAGGCCTATGCCTCGCCGCAGGCGGTGCTGCAGCGCCTGAAGCCGCAGGCCGCCAAGTAACTAGCGCCGCAGCTTCGCCAGCACCAGCGCCCGCAATTCGTCCGCTTCATCCACCACCAGCGTCACCGGCAGCACGTGCGTCTTTTCGGCGAGCGCCGCCAGCAGCGGGTCGCTCGCCATGCGTGCGCGGTCCTTCTCGGTGGTTAGCAGCGCGAGGGCGTCGCGTTTGGCGCGCATGATCAATGCGGCCGCCTCCTCGCCCGTGAAGCGGTGATGGTCGGGAAAGGGCTGGCGCGCGGCGAGCGCGATACCGGCTTGCGTTACGGTCGCGAAAAATTTGTCCGGATCGCCGATACCGGCGAAGGCGAGCACCTTGCGCGCTTTCAATTGCGCGACCGCAGCGGCGTCCGCCAGCAAGCGTCCGTGAAAAATCGGCAGGCCGGGTGCGGCGGCGATATCGCGCGTGCCCTCGCCATCGCCGATCATCAGCAGCGCGTCGGTGCATGCGAGCTGCGCTTCGAGCGGCGCCCGCAAGGGTCCGGCGGGAAATACGTGCGCATTGCCAAGGCCGCGCCGTCCGTCGACGACCGCAAGCGTAAAATCCTTGGCGAGCGAGGCATTCTGCAAGCCATCATCCATAATGATGACGCTGGCGCCGGCCGCGACTACGGCTGCGGCGCCCGCCACGCGGTCGCGCGCGATGATGGTTGGCGCCACGCGCGCCAGGAGCAGCGCCTCGTCGCCGACTTGCGCTGCAAGGTCAGTATGAGGGTCCACGAGCTTCGGTCCGGACAAGCTGCCGCCGTAACCGCGGCTCAGACAGAACGCCCGCTCGCCAGCTTGTTGGAGCAATTTCGCGATGGTCATTACGGCCGGCGTCTTGCCGGCCCCGCCATGCGTGAAATTACCGACACACAGCACCGGCACGGCCGCGCGTGCGCCGGGCTGCATCATCCGCCGCGCGGCGATCGTGCCGTAGCAAGCGGCGGCCGGCGTCAATAGGGCCGCGGCAAATGCGGGCTTCCGCCACCAGAAGGCCGGCTCACGCATTGTCGGCTCGCTGCTGCAGGCCGAGCTGCATCAGATAGGGCTGAAGCGAATGCAAGGTGCGCTCGAGCGCGCCGCTCAGGAGTTCCACGGTCCCGCGCGCGGCCTCGGCGACGCGGACGCGCTTTTCGGTTTGCGCCAGCAACACGGCGAAACCGGCGGTGAGCTTGCGGGCATCCGCGATCGGCTCAGCGCCTTGCGCAAGGTCGAGCGCGGCGTAGATTTCCGCGAAATTCCTGACATGGGGCCCGTGCAAAATGGCGGCGCCGAGCTTGGCGGGTTCGATCGGATTCTGCCCGCCATGTTCGACCAGCGAGCCGCCGACGAAAACGATCGGCGCCAGGCGATAGATGAGGCCGAGTTCACCCACGGTGTCGGCGACATAAACGTCGGTGGCCGCATCGGGCAGTTCGCTGCGCGAGCGCAAGCGGACGTTAAGCCCGGCGGCGCGCGCGATTTCGGCGACTTCGATGCCGCGTTCGGGATGGCGCGGCGCGATTAGCGTGAGCAGGCCGGGAAAGTTCGCGCGCAGTCTCTGATGCGCGTCGATCATGGCGGCTTCCTCGCCGGCATGCGTGGATGCCGCCGCGATGATCGCCCGGCCGCCGATCGCGCTTTTGAGCGCCGCCATCTTGGCGGCGTCGGCCGGCGGCGCCGGCCCGTCGAGCTTGAGATCGCCGGTAGTGACGACGTGCGGGGCGCCCAGCTCGCCGAGCCGCTCGGCATCGGCCGGCGTGCGCGCCAAGCAGAGATCGAGCCGGCCCAGCAAGTTGCCGATCGTCACGGGGAAAAGCCGCCAGCGCCGAAACGAATTCTCCGACAGCCTGCCGTTGACCAGGATCATCGGCACGCCGCGCCGCGACGTCTCGATCATGATGTTCGGCCACAGCTCGGATTCCACGAACAGCGCGAGATCGGGCTGCCATTTGTCGAGGAAACGGCGCACGAACATCGGCACGTCGATCGGCACGAATTGATGGATGACGCCGCGCGGCAGCCGCTGCTCGGCAAGCCCGCCGGAGGTGACGGTGCCGGAGGTCACCAACACGTTGATCCCGCGCGCGTGGATGCGCTCGATCAGCGGCAACACGCTGATCAATTCGCCGATGCTCGCGCCATGCAGCCAGACCAGCGGCCCGGGCGGGCGCGCCGTCACGCTGACGCCGCGCCGTTCAGACACGCGCAGGCTATGCTCTTTGCCGTGCCGCAGCCGCCGCGCCAGAAACAGCGGCGCCAGCGGCCCCATCGCCGCGGAAAACAGGCGGTAGCCGCGCAGCATTGCCGGCAGCCGGTGGCTCACGACGGCGCGCTCCCCTTGTGGTCGACGATCTCGTAAGCGCGCACGGTCGCCGCGTTGAGCGAATTTTCCACGTTGCGCCGCGCCGCTTCCAGCGCCGCGTGGTCGGCATCGGAGGGCACGTAGATCGGCCCGCGCACGACCAGGGACGAGCGGCCAAACGGCAGATTGACCGCGCTACGATCCCAATTGTTGAGCTGAATGCGATGCTGCGTCGCCAAAGCCCCCACATAGATCGGTCGCCCCGAATGCTGCGCCAGCTTGATGATGCCCATCCCGGCCACGCGCGCCACCTTCGGCACGTCGGCGGTGAGCGCGACATTGTAGCCTTGCGCCAGCGCCTTGAGCATTTCGCTGAACGCGGCGGCGCCGCCCTTGCGGTTGAATTCGCCGTTATGCGCGCCGGAGCCGCGGATCGTGCCGATGCCGAGCTTCTCGGCGGCGCGCGCGTTGATCTCGCCGTCGCGGTGGCGCGAGATCAGCACCTTGGCGGGAAAATTATCGCCCTTGCGTTTGATGAACGGCGCCACGAAGTGCTCGCCGTGCCAAAGCCCGATAATGATCGGCTGCTCGGCCGTTTCGTAGATCGTGGCCGGCTCGACGATGCATCGTGTGCTCTTCCAGACCGCCCGCAGATACCACGCTCCCGCCGTTGCAACGGCATCCTGGAAGGCGGGCGAAGTGGCGATCCGCTTGAATGAAGGCATCAGGACCTGCTCAGCACGCCGCCCCGGCCGGCGTAGCGGGAATCGCGCGGGCGGTGCGGGGGACGATGAAATAAAACATACGGTGCCGTGGATTAAGCCACGGGCCGAATTTATGCAAACTCGCCGCGGCGGCCGCGCAGCAAATCGATCAGCGCGCCGTGGCGGGTGGAACCGGCGGCGATCAGCGCACCATGCGCGCCGTGCGGGGCACGGTATTGCAGCGGATGGCCCGCAAAATCTGTGAACAACCCACCGGCTTCGTGCACCAGGAGGTCGGCCGCGGCAAGGTCCCAATCATGGCTGCCTGGCGAAACGCAGGCGGCGTCGAGGTCGCCATGCGCGACGCGCGCAAGCCGCAGCGCGAGCGAATGCACCCGGGGCTGCGCCAAAATGCTGGGGTCAAGGCTGGCAAGCTTTTCGAGATAGCGTTTGGGGCCGGCGAGCTTGGCGCGTTCGAGCGTCCCGCCGCGGCTCGCCGCGATTGCAGCGCTGTTGAGTACGGCGCCCCCACCTTGAGCCGCGAGGAACATCTCGTCGGTTACCGGCGCATAGAGCGCAGCCAATACCGGCCGTTCGTTCTCCACCAGCGCCACCGAGATGGTCCAGTCGGCGCGGCCCGAGATATAGGCGCGGGTGCCGTCGATCGGGTCCACGACCCAGGCCAACGGCAAGCTACCGTCGGGCAGATCCACGGTCTCCTCCGACAGCCAGCCGGCGCCGGGCACAAGATTGCTGAGACGCGCGTGCAATAGATCGTTGACCGCGATGTCGCCTTCGGTTACCGGCGAATTGTCATCGCCTTTGGTCCAATGCTTGTAACCGCCGCGCTCGATCGCGCGCGCCAGGTCGCCGGCCTCGCGCATCACGGCTTCGAGCGGCGCGCGCAACGCTGAAGGATTACTGCCCGGCAACGGTGAGGCCCTCGATCCGGACGGTAGGCGCGTTGGTGCCGTAGCGGAACTCGAGATTGTCGGCGGGCCTGAGCGTGCGGAAGATATCGACGAGATGGCCGGCGATGGTGACCTCGCTCACCGGATATGTGCGCTCACCGTTCTCGATCCAGAAACCAGAGGCGCCGCGGCTATAGTCGCCCGTGACCATATTCACGCCCATGCCGATCAGATCGGTGACGTAGAAGCCGTCCTTGATGTCGGCGATCAGCGCCTGAGGGCTCACGCGGCCCGCTTCCAGGTGCAGATTGCTGGCGCTCGGTGAGGGCACCGAGGACACGCCGCGGCTGGCATGGCCGGTGGTGACGAGCCCGAGCTCGCGCGCGGTCGAGCAGTCGAGAATCCAAGAGCGCAAGACGCCGTCATCAACCAGCGCGAGTTTCTTGCCGGCGACGCCTTCGCCGTCGAACGGATGCGAGCGCAGACCGCGCTTGCGCACCGGGTCGTCGATGATGCGGATGCCGTCGGCGAACAGTTTTTGGCCCATCTTATCGCGCAGGAAACTGGTCTTGCGCGCGACCGAAGCGCCATTGGCGGCGCTGGCGAGATGCGAGACCAGCGAACTCGCCACGCGGCGGTCGAACACCACCGGCACCTTGCGGGTGGATACCTTACGCGGGTTGAGCCGCTCGACCGCGCGCTCGCCGGCGGTGCGGCCGATCTTCTCGGGCGTCTCCAGGTCGGCGGCGTGCCGCACGCTAGAATAATCGTAATCGCGCTCCATGCCGGTGCCGATGCCGGCGATCGCGGTCATCGCAATGCCGTGACTGGAGCCGAGAAAGGCACCGCGAAACCCGTGGCTGGTCACAAGCACCATACCGCCAATGCCGGCTGAGGCGGAGGCGCCGCCCGACTTGGCGACGCCCTTGACCGCGAGTGCGGCCGCTTCGGCCTCGCGCGCTCTGGTTTCGAGCTGAGCGACCGTCGGCATTTCGGGATCGATCATGTCGAGATCGGGAAAATCATGCGCCAGCATCGCCGCATCGGCGAGCCCGGCATATTTGTCCTCGGGCGCCGCGCGTGCCATCGCCACTGCGCGCTCGGCTAGCGTGCGGGCGTCGCCGGCCATGTCGTTGGTCGAAACCAGCGCCTGGCGCCGGCCGACCAGCACGCGCAGGCCGAGATCGTCGCCTTCCGCGCGCTCGCTCTCCTCCACCGCGCCGTCGCGCACCTCGATCGACAGCGACATCGATCGCACCGCCACCGCGTCGGCGGCATCGGCGCCGCAGCTCAAGGCAGCCTTCACCAGCCGCTCGGCGCGGTCGGCGAGGGCGGACTGGTCGAACAAAGATGAGGCGGGAGCATGCATGATGGGGACGGCCTTCAAATGGGACTAAATCGGCGCGGTTCAACCGCCGATCCGAATATTTTGCGCAAAGCTATCAACACCTCGTCAATCATGGTTCGCAACGTCCCGTCAATCATGCGACGCGAAGCAGGCAAAGTGACCTCCGGTTAACCGCGTACATTAAGCGGATTCCGACGCCTTTCCGCCATGATCTACCCGCGACCAGGCCCATAAGCCCGGCGCGGGAGAGTTTCGGGGCGTCAAATGAAGAGTGGCGGAATGCCCGCCGGGTCGAGCCGCGCGCTGCGGCTCGACCCGTTCAGCCTGCCGGCGCGCTTTGCGGCAACCGATGCCGCAGCCGACGAGCGGGTGCGGCACGTGGAGCTTCACCGGGAACGCGTCGTGGTGCGCCGCTCGCTGGGCGGCATGCACATGGCGCTCAATATGCCGGTCTCGGCCTTTGCCGGCGTTGCCCTCAGAGTCGTGGTCGGCGTGGGCGAAGCGGAAGCCACTGCCTCCGTCACGCTCGAACACAAAGATCCCTCGCTCGCACTGCCGCTGTTCGAATCCGGTGAGGCCGGCGAAGCCTTCGCCGAATGGCGCGCCTGGGCCAATGTGCTGGGCCTGCCGCTGCTGGTCGCGGAAGACGACGGCATGCTGCGCGAGCCGTTCACGCGCATGGGCGGCGTGCGTACCGATACGGTGCGCCCGCGCCGCCGCCGCCGCAGCGCGCTCAAGCGCCGCCGTCCGTCGATGCCGCTGCGCCGTCAACCCAGCAAGCTCACCGAGGCGACGCCGGTGCATCGCGACGAGCGCGAGATCATCGCGCGCAACTAGATTTCGCTGCTATTGGTCAGATCACTCGCAGCGCTGCAGCTTCAGCGAGCCGGACTGCATGGTCATCTCGATGTGATCGGGATCGACCTGGCGCAGCGTATAGTGACCGGATAATTGTCGGCCAGCGCCGGCGTAGCGAGCGCGCAGAGCAGCATCGCGGGCAGAATCGTTTTGCGCATGATGGGAAAATTTGCGCCTGCGCGCGCAAAATCAAGGGGCAACCGGCCGCATCATTAACGGCATCATTAATGAATTGCCAAAAGGCCAGATTTTACGAGAATTACCCGAATTTGCCGTCGCGGTCAGGGCGCCGCCGCTCGGCTAAAACGATGGCCGGGCTTGCCGTAATAAAAGCCGTTGGAGAACGGCGCGTCGATCTTGAGGGCGTCGAGGCGGGCCGCGGCTTCCTTGGCGTCGATGCGCCGGTCGAGGGCGTCGCGGAAAATCGCGGCCACCGCCACCATGTCGCAGCTGTGCGGCGACAGCCGGAAGCGCGTCACGCCCCTGTCCTGCAATTCCGCAAGCTCGGCTGCCAGATTGAGGTAGTCGTGCGACATGGTTTGGATGCCGTTCACGGTCAGGAATGGTTTGTCCTCCAGCGTGCGCAGCGTCATGCCGTCGGGATCGACGTTGCAGATGAACTGGCAGCTGTCCTTGGTACGGCCATGCGCGCGCGCGTGATAGCAGCGCGCCGACAGCGCGAGCCCGATGCGGCCGAACACCTGCACTTCGAGGCTGACGCCGAGCTTGGCCGCTTCCGGGCACAACGCGCGGATGGCGCTCGCCGGCATTTCCGGCGGCAGGCAGACATTGCGGACGCCGCCGGCGGCCAGCACCGCCAGCGTGCGCTCGTTGTAGACATTAATGAAGGGGCCGGCGTGATGCGGCCGTCCGCGCAAACGCAACAAAGCGGAGCCGTCATTGGCTTCCACCATGTTGTCCCCGGCGCAGACGTCCTCGATCATCTGGCGTTCCTGCTTGGACATCACCTCGGCGAGCGTGGAACGCACTATAGTCTTGCCGGCGGCCTCGAGCCGCTCCGCCACTGCGTCGAAATAATTGTCGAACAGCGGCGCGCGCTTGAAGCAAACTACCTCGCCGAGATAGACGGCCGTGACCGGCGCCTCGTCGGCGATGCGGAAATAGAAATCGCGCCAGCGCTCCGGTTCCCAGTTGAACAGCACCGGCCCCAGCGTGAGCTCGCTTCGATTAGCCTGCACCGCTATCTCCATCGCTTGCTGGGGAAGGCGCCTTCGGTCTCGCGGCGGCCTTCGGTGAGCGCCAGCAGGCTGGCGAAAGCGGCCTCGCGGCCCGCCATGATGTCGTCGACCGCCTTGCGGAAGGCGCCGACCACCGACTTCACGTAAGCGCGGCTGCGCTGGCGGCCCTCGATCTTGAGCGCGGTGACACCGGCGCGCATCATGTCGGGCAACAGCGCCGACAAATTAAGACTGACCGGCTCCTCGAAGGCGTAATAGGGATCGCTCTGGGCGCCGCACAGATAGCGGCCCTTGCAGATGGTTGGATAGCCGGCGCTTTCGCTGCCGGCAAAGCAGTCGATCACGTATTCGCCGAGCCGCGTCGTCAGATTGCGCGCGGCGTCCTCCTCGTAATGCACGTCGGCCGCCGGCGAGCAGACGCCGTCCATGTTGGTGGACGCACCGGTCACGTAATTGCTGAGGTAGCAGCGGCCCTCCGCCATCATGCCGATATTGCCGAAGATGAAGGCTTCGATCTCGCACGGGATCTGGCTGTGCAGTTCGGCGATTTCGGCGACGGTGAGCATGCGCGGCAGCACCACGCGCTTGACGCCGAATTGCTCGCAATAAAAGCGGATCGCTTCCGGCGATGACGCGCCGGCCTGCACCGAAAGATGCAGCCTTAAGGTCGGATAGTTGCGCGCGGCGTAATCGGCCACGCCCATGTCGGCGACGATGACCGCGTCGACGCCGAGCTCGGCGGCGCCGTCGATGGCGTCGCACCACATGTCGAACTTGCCGGCCGGCGGAAAGGTATTGACTGCGAGCAGCAGCTTGGCATTGCGTGCATGTGCATAGGCGAGCGATTGCTCGACCTCGGGAACCGTGAAATTCAGTCCGGGAAAATTGCGCGCATTGGTCTCGTTCTGCAGGCCGCAATAAACGGCGTCGGCGCCGGTATCGACGGCGGTGCGCAGCGCCGCCGGCGTTCCGGCCGGACAGACCAATTCCGGGCGCTGGTAATCTTGTTGATGGAAGCTTTGCGCGTCGCTCATCGCTATCTCCCTCGTATCGAGCGCACGGCCGACAAAGCGACCCCCGCCGGCCCGGACAAGGGCCCGAAGCTCGCGACCACGCTTTCGAGCGCCGAGCCCTCAAAATCGTCGAGCGCGTTGCGCAGCGCCACCACCGCTTCGGTGTCTCCGCTTACTTGCAGGTCGCGCGAGAAGAACAGCGCGTCGCCGTCGAGCGAGCCGTCGATCATGTCGAGCAGGTTGAAGAAGGTGCCGGCGATGGCGGCGGCGTGCGCCGGGCGCTCATGGCGGCGATGCGAGGTGAGCAGCGGCCGCTCGCGCAAGGGCGTGAGCACCAGCACGAAAGGCAGGTCGGTCGGATCGATCAGGAAGCGTTTGCCGGCGTGCGCTCCCAGCCGGTTGAACAGTTCGGGGCGCGACTGCGCCACATACGTGGCGATGCGGTTGAAGATCGGCTGCAACAGGGCCAGCGGCACCGGCGCCAGCAGCACGCTGGGGGCATTTTCCAATAGCTTTTTGAGCGGAGACGCCGGGCGGCCCGCGCGCGGAGGGGCTAACATTTGGGCAACCTAACGTCGCCACCGTGCCCGGGATTTGATCAAGGTCAAGGCGGGGCCCGGTTTGCCAGCGGGTGGCGCCGCCATCCCCCGCTATTCCGGCACGTCCATGGGCGCGCAATCGCCCTCGCTCTCGTCGTCCTTGCAGCGGCGGAACGCGCCAATTTTTGCCGCGACGCCTTTGCCTAAGGGCGAAAGCTTGGCGCTTAGCGCAAAGCTGTAGGTATCGTCGTCCTTGATCACCTGCATCGCGCACAGCGCATGAAGCGTACCGTTATTGCCTATCGACTTTATGTCGACACTTTGCGCGTAGTTGTCGAATTTGCCCTTGATCGACGTGCGCTTGAAATATTCTTTCTCGGCCGTGCGGCATAGCTTCAACAGATCGAGCGACTGCAACGTGCCGGCGGCGCCGATTCGATAGATATCGGCGTTCTCCGTACTCCACTTGGAATCATAGAGCGCGGCCATCCAGCTTTCGTCCGGTGACCAGATCGCGCGCGCGACGCGGTGGTTGTAGCGCGCCTGATCGCCAAGGTGGCTGCCCTTGAGTTCTACGAGCACCTTGCCGTCGCCGAGGCGCACGAGAAAAGTCGGCCGGTCACTGCCGGCAAAACGCGCCTTGTAGTCGTCGTGCGCCATCAATTCGTAGTCGCTGCCGGTGCTGCCATCTTCGGTGGCCCAGGCGACCGCATAGAGCTTCGCCGATGACAACGTGCCGTGGATCGCGCGCAATTCGGATTTGCCGTTCGGGCAGACCACGACGCCGATCTCGTCCAGCTTACATGGCGAAGCCGGCTGGGCCAGGGCAGGGGCCGTCAGTACCGCGATGAGTACAGTTTCGCGGACCATGTTCATGCGTTGGCCTTTCCATAACCCCCCGCGGTCGGGGTCTGGACGATGACGGTCTCGCCAGCGTCGATCACGGTCTCGTCGCAGCCTTGCAGGCGCTCCATGCGCCCGTCCTTGCGGCGCGCCCAGTTCTCGCCAATTTGGCCGGCTTCGCCGCCTTCAAGGCCAAACGGCCGCACCCGGCGATGGCCGGACAAAATGGTGCATTCCATCTTTTCCAGGAAACGGATGGTGCGGCGGATGCCGTTGCCGGCGTGCCATTTGCCGCGCCCGCCGGAATCTTTCCGAATGTGGAAATCCTCCAGGACGACGGGATAACGGAATTCCAGCACCTCGGGATCGGTGAGCCGCGTATTGGTCATGTGCGTATGCACGGCGTCGGTACCGTTGAAACCGGGGCCGGCGGGCGAGCCGGAGCAGATGGTCTCATAGTACTGATACTTGGCGTTGCCGAAATTGAGGTTGTTCATGGTGCCCTGCGCGGCGGCGAGCGCACCCAGGGCACCGAACAAACAATTAGTCACCGCCTGCGAGGTCTCCACATTGCCGGCCACCACGGCCGCCGGAAATTCCGGCGACAGCATGGAATGCTTCGGCAGCACGATGTTGATCGGCCGCAGGCAGCCAGCGTTCATCGGGATGTCATCGTCCACCATCACGCGGAAAACGTATAGTACCGCCGCGCGCGTTACCGGTTCGGGCGCGTTGAAATTGGTCGGTTGCTGCGGGCTCGTGCCGGTGAAGTCGACGGTGGCCTCGCGCTTGGTCTTGTTGACCGTGATCTTGACCTTGATCACGGTGCCCTGGTCCATCTCGTAGGAGAATTCCGCGTCATGCACGCGGTCGATTACGCGCCGCACGCTCTCCGCCGCGTTATCCTGCACGTGCTGCATATAAGCCTGCACCACCGGCATGGTGAAATGCACCACCATCTTGCGCAGTTCGGCGACGCCTTTCTCGTTGGCGGCGATTTGCGCCTTGATGTCATTGATGTTCTGCACCGGATTGCGCGCCGGATATTTCGTGCCGGTGAGCGCGGCCATCAATTCCTTTTCGCGGAAGCGCCCGCGGTCCACCAGCTTGAAGTTGTCGAACAACACGCCTTCTTGCTCGATGGTGGTGGCGTTGGGCGACATAGAGCCAGGCGAAATGCCGCCGACGTCCGCGTGGTGCCCACGTGAGGCGACCCAGAACAGGATGCGCTGTTCCCCTCCCCCTTGTGGGGAGGGGTTAGGGGTGGGGGTACTTCGTTTGCTCGCAGATTGTGCCTTTAGTCTCGACCCCCCTCCCTGACCCTCCCCCACAAGGGGGGAGGGAAAGGAAGAAAACACCGGCGTGCAGACGGTGATGTCCGGCAAATGCGTGCCGCCGTTATAGGGGGCGTTGATGACATAAACGTCGCCGGGTTTGACCTTGCCCTTGTTGTCTCGGATGACCGTCTCTACCGAGCGGTCCATTGAGCCCAGATGCACCGGCATATGCGGCGCATTGGCAACAAGAGTGCCGTCATGCGCGAACACCGCGCAGGAGAAATCGAGCCGCTCCTTGATGTTGACCGAATAGGCGGTGTTCTGCAGCGACACGCCCATCTGCTCGGCAATCGACATAAAAAGATTATTGAACACCTCCAGCATGATTGGATCGGCATGGGTGCCGATGGCATGCGTGCGCACGAGCTTTTTCGCGCGCGTCAACAGCAGATGATTTTTCCGCGTGAGCTCGGCCTGCCAGCCGGGCTCGACCACGATGGTCTGGTGCGGTTCGATGATGATGGCGGCGCCTTTCACGCGTGCGCCCGGTTTGAGCTGGTCGCGGGTATAGACGTTGGCCTTGTGCCAGGCGCCGGCCGAGTAGAATTGTGTGCGCTGCGCCGGCGGCGGCAACCTCCGACGCGCCCGTTTCGTCGCCTTTTCGCTGAACTTGGCGCCGCCGCCGACCGCTTCCACCGACACCGCCTCGACCACCATCTGTTTGGTCCGGTCGATAAAGCCGAAGCGCGCCTTGTGCGCCCTCTCGAAGGCGCGCTGCATCGCCGCCGGGCTGCCTGCCGTAACCTCCAGCGCGGTGTCGGTGCCGGCGTAGCGGATATGCGCACGCACGAAGATCTTGATCTTGGTCACAGGCACCCCCTGGCCGGCGACTTCCGTTTTCGCCTCGCGGCCGAGTCGCGTGCCCTCACGCTTAATCGCCGAGAGCGCCTTGGTGCCAAGCCCAAATTCGATCGCCTGCTGGCGGACGCTGCGGATGTCGGCAAGCCCCATGCCGTAGGCCGACAGCAGCGACGAGAACGGATGGATCAGCACGCGCGTCATGCCGAGCGCGTCGGCGACCAAGCACGCGTGTTGCCCGCCAGCGCCGCCGAAGCAGTTGAGCGCGTAGCGCGTCACGTCATAGCCGCGCTGCACCGAAATCTTCTTGATCGCGTTTGCCATGTTCTCGACCGCGATCTTGATGAAGCCGTCAGCGATTTCCTCCGGTGTCTTGCCGCCGACTTTCTGCGCCATATTGTTGAAGCCGTGCTTCACCGCTGCGCCGTCGAGCGGCAAGTTCTGCGCAGGACCGAAAATCTTCGGGAAAAAATCCGGCATCAGCTTGCCGACCATCACATTGGCGTCGGTCACCGCCAGCGGTCCCTTGCGGCGGTAGCAGGCCGGCCCCGGATTGGCGCCCGCCGAGTCCGGTCCGACGCGGAAGCGCGCGCCGTCGAAATGCAGGATCGAGCCGCCGCCGGCGGCGACCGTGTGAATGAGCATCATCGGCGCGCGCATGCGCACGCCGGCGACTTCGGTCTCGAAGGCGCGCTCGTATTCGCCGTCAAAATGCGACACGTCCGTCGACGTGCCGCCCATATCGAAGCCGATGAGCCGGGGGAAGCCGGCCTGCCGCCCAGTCTCCGCCATGCCGACCACGCCGCCGGCTGGTCCCGACAGAATCGCGTCCTTGCCTTGGAATAATTCGGCGGCGGTCAGTCCGCCCGACGACATCATGAACATCAAGCGCGCGGCGGAGCGCTTGGCGTCGAGGTCCTTGTCGACCTGCGCCACATAGCGCCGCAGGATCGGTGACAAATACGCATCGACCACCGTGGTATCGCCGCGGCCGACCAGCTTGATCAGTGGCGACACTTCATGACTGACCGACACCTGCGCGAAACCCATCTCGCGCGCCAGTGCGGCGACTTGCCGCTCGTGCTCGGGATAGCGATAGGCGTGCATGAACACGATCGCCACCGCGGCGATGCCGTCCGCCTTGGCCGAGTCGAGGTCACGGCGCACGGCGGCCAGATCGGGCGCGCGCTCCACCGTGCCGTCGGCGCGCACACGCTCGTCCACCTCGGCCACGCGCTCGTACAGCATGTCGGGCTTGATGATGTGGCGCGCGAAAATCTTCGGCCGCGCCTGATAGCCGATCTTGAGCGCGTCGCGGAACCCCTTGGTGATGAGGAGGAGCGTGCGGTCGCCCTTGCGCTCGAGCAGCGCATTGGTTGCGACCGTCGTGCCCATCTTCACCGCGCCCACGCGGCCGGGCGGGATCGGCTCGCCGGCTTTCAGGCCGAGCAGGTCGCGGATGCCCTGCACCGCGGCATCGGCATAGGCCTCCGGGTTCTCCGACAGCAGCTTGTGCGCCACCAGCGAGCCGTCCGGACGCCTTCCGACCACGTCGGTGAAGGTGCCGCCGCGGTCGATCCAGAAATCCCAGAGCTGCGGTGAAGTCTTGGCAGGCATGGCTGAAGGCCGGTGACGGAAGCCGCACTATGTTCAGCCTGTCGGGGATAAAACAAGCCTGATAAGGTCGGGTGCCGGACGGGGAAACGCCATGAAATTTCCGCGCCGCCGATTTCTACAACTGGCAGCCGGCGCTGCCGCTCTCCCGTTCGGGTTATTCGCAGCGGGTGCACAAACCTATCCTATCCGCTTCGTGCGCTTCATCGTGCCATTTCCGCCGGGCGGCGCAAGCGATCCGGTCGCTCGCGTCCTTGCCAGCCGCTTATCCGAAGTCTGGGGCCAGCAGGTCATCGTTGAGAACAAAGGCGGCGCCGGCGGCAACATCGGGGCGTTCGCCGCCGCGCAATCGGCCTCCGATGGCTACACGATTTTCATTGCCACGAACTTCATGGCGACAAACCCCTTTCTCTATTCAACGCTCGGCTACAATCCGCTCACCGATTTGATCGCGGTCACCCGTCTCACCAACTTCACCAACGTGCTGCTGGTTCCGAACTCCTCGCCCGCGAAATCGTTCAAGGAATTCATCGCGCGCGCCAAGACCAATACCGGCAAGACCACCTACGCATCGCCGGGCGCCGGCACCATCCAACATCTGTGCGGCGAGTTGTTTAGGAAAACCGCCGGGATCGAATTGACCCATGTGCCGTATCGCGGCGGCGGTCCGGCGCTCACCGACCTCATGTCGGGTCGTGTCGATATCATGGTTGCGACTTTGCCTTCGGTGATGTCGCAGATTCAGGGCGGTACGGTTCGCGCGCTCGCCGTCACGTCTGCTACGCGCGTTCCCTTCGCACCGGATATTCCCACCGTTTCGGAATCCGGCTTGCCGGGATTCGACGTGTCCGACGGCCAGGTGCTGTATATGCCGGTCAACACTTCGCCCGGGTTCGTCAACAAGGTGCACGACGACGTGGTCGCGGCGCTTGCCTATCCGCCGGTCAAGCAGAAATTTATCGACATCAATGTGTTGACCGTGAGTTCCACCCCGGCCAAAGCCACCGCCTATCTCAAGGGCCAGATGGCGAAGTGGGGCGCGGTCATCAAGGACGCGAATATCAAACTGGAATGAATGGCCGTGATGAAGAATCTGTTCTTACCGGAGGCCAACGCCATGAAACTTCGCCGCCGTCAATTTCTGCAACTCGCCGGGGCCGCTGCCGCGCTCCCGGCCGTCTCGCGCATTGCCAGGGCGGACAACTATCCGACGCGGCCAGTGCGCATCGTCGTCGGCTTCCCGCCCGGCTCCGCGACCGACACCGACATGCGCCTGATTGCCGCGCCGCTCGGGCAGAAGCTCGGCCAGGAATTCATCGTCGACAACCGGCCCGGCGCCGGCAGCAATCTTGCCGCCGAGATCGTCTCCCGCGCTTCGCCCGACGGCTACACGCTCTTGGCGATGACGGTGACCAACGCGGTCAATGCCACGCTCTATCAAAACCTCACGTTCGATATTCAGAAGGACATCGCGCCGGTCATCAGCACGTTCACGTCGCCCAATATGTTGGTGGTCAATTCGTCGGTCCCGGCCAAAACGCTTCCCGAATTCATCGCCTATGCCAAGGCCAATCCGGGCAAGATCAACTATGCCTCGTTCGGCGTCGGCAGCGCGCCCAATATGAACGGCGAGCTGCTGAAATTGATGGCCGGCATCGATATGGTGCATGTGCCCTATCGCCAGAGCCCCGTGCCGGATCTGCTCAGCGGGCAGGTTCAGGCGTTCTTCGGCCCCATGCCGATCACGATCTCCTTCGTCCGGGCCGGCAAATTGCGCGCCTTGGCGGTGTCGAGCGCCAAACGTTCGGACGCATTGCCGGATGTTCCGGCGGCCGCGGAAGTCGTGCCGGGATTCGACGCCAACATCTGGCACGGGGTCGGCGCGCCCAAGGGCACGCCGAAGGAGATCATCGCCATGCTCAACACGGAGATCAACGCCATTCTCGCCACGCAGCAGATCAAAGAAAAGTTCGCCAATATCGGCGGCGCGGCGCTTGGCGGCACGCCGGAGGAATACGGCAAGTTCGTCGCCGCCGAGATCGACAAGTGGGGCAAGGTGATCAAAGCGGCGAACATCAAGCCGGTCGCCGAACACTGATGGCCAATCTCAAGGTGCTCAGCGGCAACGGCCCGCGCGCCGCGGTGCGCGAATTGTGCATGCAGTACGCGCACGCGTCCGGCCATGCGGTCGACTTACAGTTGGACGTCAACCCGGAGGTCGTCAGGCGCGGGCAGGCGGGCGAAGCCTTCGACGTCGCGGTCGGCAACCCGTCGACCATCGAGCAATTGATCGCGTCGGGCAAAGTCGTCGCCGGCAGCCGCGCCGACATCGGCAGCGCCGGTCTTGCCGTCGCGGTGCGCGCCGGCGCGGCGAAGCCGGATATTTCCTCAGTCGAAGCATTCAAGCGCACGCTGCTGGCCGCCAAGGCGGTTGCGTTCCCGACGCACGGCGCCAGCGGGTTGTATTTCGTGAGCCTGCTCGACCGCTTAGGGCTCGCCGCGCAGATGCAGGGTAAGCTCAAGCCGATGGCGGCCGAAGACTGCGTCGAGGTCGTGGCGCGCGGCGAAGCCGACATGGTCGTGGTGGTGGCGACGCGCATTGTCGGCATTGCAGGTGTCGACGTAGTGGGCCCGATCCCCGAGGCTTTGCAGACGAAAATCGGCTTTGCCGCGGCTTTGAGCGTATCGACCAAAGAGCCCGACGCGGCCAAGGCGCTCATCAAATTTCTCAGCGCACCTGCCGCCGCAGTCACGCTCAGGAAGAACGGCGTCAATCCGGCGTACTGAGCGCGCGCGTCGAAAATCATACAGCGTCACCCGAAAAGTCTATTGCATCCCGGGCATCGCAAACGCCATCATGCGCCGGGACTGAGCATGATCCGCATTTTCCTCGACCGGCTTTATCTTTTCGCAGGCTACGCCGCTGGCGTTTTTCTGGTGCTGATCTTCGGCATCATGATGTTCATGTCGCTCGGCCGGCAGATCGGGCTGAACATCCCCGCTGGCGACGACTTCGCCTCCTGGTGCATGTGCGCGATGGCATTTCTCGGCCTCGCCCACACCTTCAAGCGCGGCGAGATCATCCGCGTCGGCGTACTGATCGAGCATGTGAGCGGGCGCAAGCGCTGGGCGGTGGAAGTCTTTGCGCTGGCTGTCGCCACGGCCTTCACGTTCTATTTCACCTGGTACGCCGTGGCGATGACGGTCGATTCCTGGCGCTTCAACGACATGGCGCAAGGCGTGTTGTCGATCCCGCTGTGGATACCGCAGCTCGGTTACTGCGGCGGATTGATCATTCTCACCATCGCGCTGGTGGACGAGATGGTCCACGTGCTCAAGGGCAACAAGCCAACCTATGAGAAGGAGCCGCCGTCTTCGCCCGACGAACTGGTCGAGCGTATCGCCTCCGGCGGGGCCGGCTGATGCACGACATCGGCCTCGTCAATCTCGCGCTCATTCTGCTCGGTGTGCTCGTCGTCGTTCTTGCCAGCGGCGTGTGGATCGCGGTTGCCCTCGGGCTGATCGGTTTCATCGCGATGCTGCTCACGACCAGCGTGCCGATCGGCGCGGTGCTGGCGACCACGGTGTGGAGTTCGAGCGCCTCATGGACGCTGGCCGCGCTGCCGCTGTTCATCTGGATGGGCGAAATCCTGTTCCGCACGCGTTTGTCGGAGGAGATGTTCCGCGGTCTGTCGCCCTGGCTGCAATGGCTGCCCGGCCGTCTCGTGCATGTGAATGTGATCGGCTGCGGCATCTTCGCCGCGGTGTCCGGATCGTCGGCCGCCACCTGCGCGACCATCGGCAAGATCGCGCTGCCCGAACTGGACAAGCGCGGCTACGACAAGGGCATCAGCCTGGGTTCCTTGGCCGGCTCCGGCACGCTCGGGCTGCTGATCCCGCCCTCGATCCCGATGGTGGTCTATGCGGTGACCGCCAACGTCTCGGTGCTGCAGGTTTTTCTCGGCGGGTTTCTGCCCGGCTTTCTCGTGATGGCACTCTATTCCGGCTACATCATCGCCTGGTCGCTGCTCAATCCGAGCAAGATTCCCCCGCGCGATCCGCCGATGCCCTTCCGCCGCAAGCTCACGGAATCGTCCAAGCTTATTCCGTGCCTGCTGTTAATCCTCGGCGTGTTCTTTTCGCTCGTGCTCGGCTTCGCGACGGCGACGGAATGTGCGGCCTGGGGCGTTGCCGGCGCGCTGTTGCTTGCGTGGTGGAGCGGCACGCTCAATCGCAAGACATTCTTTGAGAGCGTTATGAGCGCGACGCGCCTCACCTGCATGATCATGTTCATCCTGGCTGGCGCCGCCTACACCACCGTGGCGATGGCCTACACCGGCATTCCCGCGGCGCTGGCGGAATGGGTGAAAGGCCAGCACCTCACGCCCGGCATGCTCGCGCTCTATCTCTCCATCATGTACATCATCCTCGGCTGCCTGATCGACGGCATCTCGATGATCGTACTGACGATGGTCGTGGTGCTGCCGATGATCAAGCAGGCGGGCCTCGACCTCATCTGGTTCGGCGTCTACCTGGTCATCCATGTCGAGATGGCGCAGATTACCCCGCCGGTCGGTTTCAATCTGTTCGTTCTGCAGAACATGAGCGGGCGGGACACCTTTACTGTCGCGCGCGCCGCATTTCCGTTCTTCGTGCTGCTCCTCGTTGCCGTCTTCATCATCACGGAGTTTCCCGAGATCGTTCTCGTCCTGCCGCATTTGGCGTTTCCGCCGAGTTGAGGCCGGCCCGTTTCCTGCTAGGCTTGAGTTCAACCGATCGCGTCGCGTGTCGCAAAAAATCGAACCAAGAGGCGTCAGATGATCACTTTGCCCCGTACCCTTCTGCTGGCCGCGTTTACGGCCGGAGCGCTGGCCGCGAACCCTGCGTCCGCGCAGACCAAATGGAATTTGCCGGCTGCTTATCCGGCCGACAATCCGCACAGCGAGAAATCTTGCATTGTTCGCCAAGGACGTTTCCGCAGCGACCGGCGGCAAGCTCGAGATCACCGTTCACCCCGGCGCCTCGCTGTTCAAGGCGCCGGACATCAAACGCGCGGTGCAGACCGGCCAAGTTCAGATCGGCGAGGTGCTGATCTCGCTGCACGAGAACGAAGACCCGATCTTCGGCGTCGACGTCGTTCCCTTCCTCGCCACCAGCTACGCGGAATCGAACAAGCTCTGGCAGGCTTCGAAGCCGGCCATCGAGACGAAGCTCGCCTCACAGGGGCTGATGTTGTTGTTTGCGGTGCCGTGGGCGCCGCAGGGGATCTATGCCAAGAAAGACATCAACTCGGTCGACGACATGAAAGGCCTCAAGTGGCGCGCCTACAATGTTGGCACCGCCCGTATCGGCGAACTGGTCGGCGCGCAGGTGGTCACCGTGCAGGCGGCGGAACTCGCGCAGGCGCTGGCGACCGGCGTCGTTAACTCGTTTATCACTTCGGCGGCGACCGGCTACGACAGCAAGGCCTGGGAATCGATGACGCACTTCTACGACACGCAGGCCTGGATCCCGAAGAACATCACCTTCGTGAACAAGGCGGCGTTCGATGCGCTCGACAAGCCTACGCAGGACGCGCTCGTGAAGGCGGCTGCGACCGCGGAAACGCGCGGTTGGAGGATGTGGCAGGACAAGAGCGGCTGGTATCTCGATCAGCTCAAATCGCACGGCATGAAAGTGCTGCCGCCGAGCGACACGCTGAAGGCCGGGCTCAAAAAGGTCGGCGAGCAGCTCACTGCCGATTGGCTGAAGAAAGCCGGTCCGGCGGGAGAAGCCATTCTCGCCGCCTATAAGAAATAGCTGGCCCGACCATAGCCAAAGCGCCGCTGCCTTCCCCGGCATCGCGCTTTGGCTGCCTTCGACCATGCTGGATGCCTTGCATTAGGTCCAAATGTATTGGCTAACGAATCGTTTACGGAACCGGCCATAAAGTGTGGCGTTGCATAGCGGACGGCAGGAAGCGGGCGCCCATTCTGGCCTGATCCTTGCATTATTTAAATCCGGGCAACATTGAAGGGAAAGCCATGCACACGATCCTCGGCTTTTTCATTGTCAGTTCCGTCGGTGTCGGCAGTTTGTTATTGGCATTACAGGCGATTTCAGACGGGCTGCGAGGCTTGTAGCCGAGCGCGTGGGATCGAACGTCACTCGTTTGGCATCTTCGCGCCAGCGGCCCCCCGATCAAACGCTGACAAGGCGGCAGCCCGGCGTGCCGTCCAACGTGTGGACGCTCCATCATTGCCGTCGGTTGCGCATACACGCGCCAGCAGCCTAGTCTGTCGATCCAAAGATTAAAAAAAACCGAGGATCGAAACGGGAGGCTGGCCGTGAAAACGTTGATCGGTGCGCTGGCGTTCATCGCGCTCGCGCCATGCGCCTTCGCGCAGAATTATCCCGACCGCAACATCATCCTTGTGGCGCCGTTCCCTCCCGGCGGCCCGTCCGACACCACCGCGCGCATGATCGTCGGCCCGATGGCGAAGGCGCTCGGCCAGCAGATCGTGGTCGAGAACGTGACCGGCGCCGGCGGCACCGTTAGCTTTGCGGCGAATGCCATTAAAAATCAAAGTTCTGAGTTCCGCATTGGAACCCAAAATTGGCGGGGGCCCGGCGGTGTTGCCGCCGAGCCCCCTTAACATTATCAGCCGACCTGTAAGCCGGGTTCTGTAAGGCCTGCGGGTCTTACCGCAAACGTGACGGCCATTCCTCTGCTACGCCGGTTGCCCGGCGCATCAAGCAACCTACCCGAACGACTGGCCCGGACGAACCCGAGGCTTGCGCCCCAACGTCGTTCCTATTCGGTCTTGCTCCCGGTGGGGTTTGCCGTGCCGTTTCCATCGCTGGAAACGCGGTGCGCTCTTACCGCCCCGTTTCACCCTTACCGCTGCCAAAACGCTACGCAGCCGCGGCGGTCTGTTCTCTGTGGCACTGTCCCTGAGGCCCAGCCCGAAGGCTAATCCCCGCCGGACGTTATCCGGCACCGTTCGTCCATGGAGCCCGGACTTTCCTCCCCGGCCGCCTTTCGGCATTGGCGCGGAGCGGCCGTCCGGCCGACTGACGGGGATAGCAATGGGGTTGCCTGGCCGCCGCGTCAAGGCCGTGTGCCCAAGAGCGTTCAAGAGCGTTAAATCGGCCTTATGCCAGCGGCGCCGGCCGCGTCTCCAGCAGCGCGCGCAGCGTCAGTATCGTGGAGGCGTCGGCGACGCCGTCCACCCGCGCCGGGCGGAAATGGCGCTGGAATGCGGTGACCACGCTGCGCGTGGCCTCCTCGTAACTGCCGGTCTCCTCGATGCCGTAGCCGTAGCCGCGCAGCACGCGCTGCAGCCGTGTCACCTGCTCGCCGGTGTCGCCGGGACCAATCATGGGCCCCGCGATATTGAGCGGGGCCGGGCGCACCCAATGGCCGATGCCGGATTCGTTCAGCAGCTCCCAGGGAAATTTTTCGCCCGGATCCTGCTTGCGCGCCGGTGCCACGTCGGAATGGCCGAGGATGCGGTCGGCGCTGATCGGCCCGCGGCGGGTGATGATCGAGCGGCAGATCGAGATCACCGCCGCGATTTGCCGCAGCGGGAAGTTGGGATAGCCGAACTCGTGACCCGGATTGACGATCTCGATGCCGATCGAGCTCGAATTGATGTCGTTTTCGCCGGCCCAGAACGATACGCCGGCATGCCAGGCGCGAAACCCTTCCGGCACGCATTGCACGATGCGGCCGTTCTCGAACACGATGTAATGCGCCGACACGTTGCTGTCCGGCGCGCACAGCCGTTGCAATGCGGCCTCGCCGGTCTGCATGCCGGTGTAGTGCAGCAGAATCAGGTCGGGCACGCGGCCTTGCCTGCGCTCGTCATGATTGGGCGAGGGCGCGACATCGGTGACGATAAAGGAATCCGGCGGAAACGCCGACATGGGCCGGAACCACAATTGAATGCGCGAGGCGCGGGAGGGGTATCATTCGCTGTGCCTGGCTGAAAAAGCAATATACGTGACCGCCGGAACAAAACCGCGACCCGGACGGCGATCGCCATCCGGGCCACGGCGCTTTGAGTCTGCGCTGCCGCCTACCGGCTGGTCGGCGGTGTATTGCTCGACGGCCGAGATCCGGCGCCCGGCAGGCTGCCGAGGCCGCCACCCGAACCGGTCGTGGCGGGGCGCGGCGGTTCGTAGCGGGCGAAATTCTGCGCCTGCTTGATTTCGTCCTGGTTCAGCGAGAGCTTGAGGATGTCCGCCGAACCGTTCTTGCCCGGGATCACTTCGAAGGAAGCGGGCGCTAACGCGACTTCTTTCGCTCCAATGCCCATCAAGCCACCGACGCTGACCACGAAGGCTTCGATCTTGCCGCTTTTGTCAAACAGGATGTCGCTGACGGCGCCAAT
This sequence comes from uncultured Alphaproteobacteria bacterium, assembly GCA_963778745.1. Classification (GTDB taxonomy): domain Bacteria; phylum Pseudomonadota; class Alphaproteobacteria; order Rhizobiales; family Xanthobacteraceae; genus Pseudolabrys. Next base: position 166,609 of record CAVZVP010000006.1, read on the forward strand.
CTTCTGGTTATCGGCGCCCATCACTTCAGTGCCCCTGAACTTGGACGCCAGCCATTGATCGGGCTTCTGCGACATCACGAAATCCGCCTTTCCGCCACTTTGCTGCGCGGCCGCCGGCGGATTGGAACTTGAACTCGGCGGGGGAGTCGGCGACTGCGCCAACGCCCCGGATGCCAATAGCGCGCCAATGGCCGCGCCGATCATCAGCTTTTTGGTCATGGATAGCCTCCTTGTTCGCGCGTGGAGCTTTGCGCTTAACTTTTGGGCGGAGTTGACCGCCCGCTATGGGCAAACTTACCAACGAAAATTCTTGTTCCGGGAACTTCGCGAATTTGAGGGCCTCCGATTTTGCATTGCTGGGAACCGTGGCCGGCATTGGACCATTTGCAGTTCCGGAAATCGGGCGGTCTCAACAAATCCTTAAGCCTAAAAGCCGTTAATAAGGTTCCGACGGTGCAATGTGTCGGCGTCCAATAGGAGGGCGCCGGGGCAGGGTTATCCAATTGATGTCCTTAGTATTCCATGACAGCCCGCGATTTCTCATCGAAGGCGGACCGCTCGACGCTCCCTGGCGGTACGGCGATCCTTGTTGTCTGGGCGCTCGGTGCACGGAAATGACCGCGGGCAACGACGGCTTTATGACTGTCGTTGGCGGACCAGCCCTCCACATTCCCGTGCTCGGCCGCCCGGCGGTCGAGTTCCTCAATGTTCATGACGGCGGGGTCTATGTCGACGCCACTTTTGGCGCCGGCGGGTATAGCCGCGCCATCCTCGCTACCGCCAACTGCAAGGTGATCGGCATCGACCGCGACCCGAACGCGATCGCGCTTGGGCAGCCGCTGATGCAGGCGGCGAATGGTCGGCTGGCGCTGATCGAGGAACGGTTTGCCAATCTTGACGCGGTGGCGCGCAAGGCCGGCTTCGACGCGGTCGACGGCGTAGTGCTCGATCTTGGCGTCTCCTCCATGCAGCTCGATAATGCTGAGCGCGGATTTTCCTTCCGCCTCGATGGGCCGCTCGACATGCGCATGGGTGGCGAAGGCCCAAGCGCGGCGGATGTCGTCAATGCGGCGAGCGAGCGCGATCTCGCCAATATCATCTTCATTCTCGGCGAGGAGCGGCATTCGCGTGCAGTCGCGCGCGCCATCGTCAAGGTCCGCGCGCAAGCGCCGATCCTCACGACGCGGGGACTCGCCGATATTGTCGCCTCGGTGGTGCGTTCGCGCCCGGGCGATATCCATCCGGCGACGCGCACGTTCCAGGCGCTGCGCATTTTCGTCAACGACGAGCTGGGCGAACTGGTCGAAGCATTGCAAGCCGCCGAACGCATCCTCAAGCCCCAGGGGCGCCTCGTGGCAGTATCGTTCCATTCGCTCGAGGATCGCATCGTCAAATCGTTTCTCGCTAGCCGCGGCCAAACGCGCGCCGGCTCGCGTCACGCGCCCGAGCTCAAGCAGCCGGCGCCGACCTTCCGCGCGCTCACCAAGCGGCCGGTTGCGGCCGACGTTGAGGAAATTGCACGCAATCCGCGCGCCCGTTCGGCCAAATTGCGCGCCGCCGAGCGTGAGCCGGCGCCCGCGCGCGTGGACGAAGCGTCCGATCTACTGCTGCAGCTGCGGGCGCTCGCCGACGTTCTGAAGGGGCGTTGAGCATGCGCCTCCTGAACATCTTCGTGATCGGCGCGCTCATCCTGGCGGCGTCCTTCGTCTACAAGATCAAGTTCGATTCCACGCTGCAGGCCGAGCGCGTGGCGAAGCTCGCCGGCGAATTGCGCCGCGAGCGCGACGCCATCGCGAGCGTGCGCGCCGATTGGGCGAAGCTCGACACCCCAGGCCGCATCCAGGGCTTGGCCTCCCGTCATTTGGCGCTAAGGCCGATCGTCCCGACGCAATTCGACAATCTCGACCGGCTGCCCGAGCGCCTCCCCGTTGTTCCGCCGGCCACCGATCCGATCGCCGCCATGGTCGCGCCGGTTGCGCCCGACACTACCGGCAGCGTGCCGGCGCAGCGGTGATCCGATGAGCGCACGCCCGAAATCGCCGGAGACCCGCTGGCAGCGCTGGCTGCGCTCGTTTCTCTACGGGCGCGACGTCGACCGCAACGTAAAGGCCAAAGCGCGGCTCGGCCTTGCCATCGTCGCCTTTGCCTGCATCTACGGCGTCATCGCGTTCCGGCTTGTTATGTTCGCGGAGCAGAGCGACGGCCACGGCGTGCGCCGTAGCGTCGGAGCGGACGCGCTCGCCACCGCGCGTCCGGATATCCTCGACCGCAACGGGGGGGTGCTTGCCACCGACGTGAAGGCGCCGTCGCTGTTCGCCGAACCACGCAAGCTGATCGACGTGGACGAAGCGGAGGAACTGCTGACCTCGGTTATGCCCGATCTCGACGCCACCGAAGTGCGCGAGCGCCTGTCGTCGAAGAAGGGCTTCGTCTGGCTCAAGCGCGAGATCACGCCGAAGCAGCAGCAGGAGATCCACCGGCTCGGCATTCCCGGCGTCGGCTTCCTGACCGAGAACAAGCGCGTTTATCCCAATGGGCCGGCGGTCTCGCACGAGATCGGGCACGTGAATATCGACAACCAGGGCATCGCCGGCATCGAGAAATGGTTGGACGGGCAGGGGCTCGCCGCGCTGCACATGGCGGGGCTCGCCACCGACCGGCTGCAGAAGCCGGTGCAGCTCGCGCTCGATCTGCGCGTGCAGTTCGCGCTGCGTGAAGAGCTCATCGCCGCGCGCGAGAAATTCAAGGCCAAGGCCTCGTCCGGCGTGATCGTCAACGTCAATACCGGGGAGATCGTCGCGCTGGTGTCGGAGCCCGACTACGATCCCAACAATCCGCGCGAGGCGAACGATCCGACCCGCATCAACCGGCTCACCACCGGCGTCTACGAGATGGGCTCGTCCTTCAAGTCGTTCACGTTGGCGATGGCGCTCGACAGCGGCAAGGTCACGCTTAACTCAAAATTCGACGCGCGCGGCGAACTGCACTACGGCAAGTTCACCATCCACGACTACCACGCGCAGCATCGCATCCTCAGTGTGCCGGAAATCTTCACCTACTCGTCCAACATCGGCACCGCGAAAATGGCGCTCTTGCTTGGCGTCGACTACCACAAGGCGTTCCTGAAAAAACTCGGCCAGCTCGACCGGCTGCGCACCGAACTGCCGGAAAGCGCCGAGCCGCTGGTCCCCAAGAATTGGGGCGAGCTCAACACCGTCACCATCGCCTTCGGCCAGGGCCTGTCGGTGGCGCCTCTGCAGGCCGTGATGGGCATTTCCGCGCTGGTCAACGGCGGCAGACTGATCCCGCCGACCTTCCTCAAGCGCGACCAGGCGGAGGCCGACCGGCTCGCCAAACGCGTGATCAAGCCTGAAACGTCCGATAAAATGCGCTATCTGATGCGCCTGAACGTGGAAAAAGGCACAGCAACGCGCGCCAACGTTCTCGGCTATTATGTCGGCGGCAAAACCGGCACCTCGGAAAAGGTGGTGGGCGGCCGCTATTCCAAGACCAAGGTTTTGACCAGTTTCACCGCCATTATGCCGGCCGACAAACCGCAATATCTGTTGCTGATCATGATCGACGAACCGCAGGGCTTGGCCGAAACCCACGGCTTCGCCACCTCAGGCTGGAATGCGGTGCCGGTTGGCGCCAAGGTGATCGAACGCGTGGCGCCGCTGCTCGACATTCCGCCGCGCTTCGATTTGCCGAAGGCCGATCAATTGCTGCTGGCGAACGCGAAGGAACCGCGGTGAAGCTGAGCGACCTGTTGCCTAAATCCAAGGTCGATGCGCGCCATGTCGGCATCGCCATCACCGGCATTGCCGCCGACAGCCGCAAGGTCAAAGCGGGCTTCCTGTTTTTCGCTATTGCCGGCGCCAAGGCCGACGGCGCGCATTTCGCCAAACAAGCGGCGGCCGCGGGCGCGGTGGCGGTTGTCGCCGAGCAGCGTCCGGACGGACTGCCCGCCGGTATCGCTTTCGTGCCGGTGAGAAACGCACGGCGTGCGCTGGCGCTAGCGGCGGCGAATTTTTTCCCGCGCCAGCCCGGCACCATCGCGGCGGTCACCGGCACCAGCGGCAAGACCTCGGTCGCCGCCTTCACGCGGCAGATCTGGGCCGCGCTCGGATTGCAAGCCGCCAGTATCGGCACCATCGGCGCGGTTTCGCCGCGGGGCGAGAAATACGGCTCGCTCACCACGCCCGATCCGGTCGAGCTACACCGCACGCTCGATGAGTTGGCGGGCGAGGGCGTCACGCATCTGGCGCTGGAAGCCTCTTCGCACGGCCTTGACCAACACCGGCTCGACGGCGTGCGAATCGCCGCCGGCGCCTTCACCAATTTGTCGCGCGATCATCTTGATTATCACCCCAACATCGAAGCCTATCTCGCCGCCAAGCTGCGCCTATTCGAGGAACTGTTGGCGCCGAACGGCACCGCGGTGATCGATGTCGACGATTGTTATGCCGGGCAGGTCGTCGAGGCCGTCAGGAAACGCGGGCTGAAGATCATGACGGTTGGCGCGCAGGGCGACGACATCAAGCTGGTGGACGGCAAGATCGACGGCTTCGCGCAAGTCGTCAGCATCGCGCATGGCGGCAAAACTTATAAAGTGAAGCTGCCGCTGGTCGGCGGCTTCCAGGTGCAGAACGCCGCCGTCGCCGCCGGCCTTGCGATTGCGACTGGCGCCGAGCCAGCGCGCGTGTTCGCTGCACTGGAACATCTCACTGGCGCCTCAGGGCGACTGGAACTCGCCGGCGCCAAAAACGGCGCGCCGATTTTCATCGACTACGCGCACAAACCGGACGCGCTCAAGAAGGCGCTCGAAGCGCTGCGTCCTTATGCCAGCGGCAAGCTCACGGTGGTGTTCGGTGCCGGCGGCGACCGCGACGCCGGCAAACGGCCGATCATGGGGCGCATCGCGGCGGAGAACGCCGACCGCGTCATCGTCACCGACGACAATCCGCGCAGCGAGCAGGCGGCCGCGATCCGTGCCGCCATTCTTTCCGCCGCGCCGGGCGCCAGCGAGATCGGCGACCGCGCCGAGGCGATCCGCGCCGGCATTGCCGCGCTGCAGAAAGGCGACGTGCTGCTGATCGCCGGCAAGGGCCATGAGACCGGCCAGATTGTTGGCGGCAACGTTATTCCATTCTCCGATCACGACGCGGTTGCGGCGGCCTTGCAAGGCAAGGTGGCATGAGCGTGCTGTGGACCATCGACGACATGGCCATAGCCGTGCGCGCGGAAAAATCCGGCGCGCTGCCGGCCGACGTGCCGGGCATCTCCATCGACAGCCGCAACATGGCCAAGGGCGAGGCGTTCTTCGCCATCAAGGGCGACAATCGCGACGGCCACGATTTCGTCGAGGCTGCGCTTAAAACCGGCGCCGGGCTCGCGGTGGTGGCGCGCGACAAGCGCCAGCAATTCCCCGCCGATGCGCCATTGCTGATCGTCGCGGATGTGCTCGGCGCTTTAAGCGATCTCGCCCGCGCCGCGCGCGTTCGCTCGCATGCCAAAGTGATCGCCGTCACCGGCTCGGTCGGCAAGACCAGCACCAAGGAGGCGCTGCGGCTGGCGCTTTCCGCCGACGGCGCGACGCATGCGTCCGCCGCCTCCTACAACAATCATTGGGGCGTTCCGCTGTCGCTCGCCCGCTGTCCGGCGAGCGCCAAATACGCGGTGTTCGAAATCGGCATGAGCCATGCCGGCGAGATCACGCCGCTCACCAAATTGGTACGCCCGCATGTGGCGATCGTCACCGCCATCGCGCCAGTGCATCTGGAATTTTTCGGCACGTTGAAGAAAATCGCCGATGCCAAGGCCGAAATCTTCGCCGGCATCGAGCCGGGTGGCGTCGCTGTGATCAATCGCGACAGCCGGCAATTTGCTCAGCTCGCCAAGGCCGCTCAGGCGGCCTGCATCGCGCGCATCGTGTCGTTTGGAGCCAACGCCAAGGCCGACGCGCGGTTGTTGCGTTATTCGCTGCGGGCGGAAGTCTCGACCGTCGAGGCGCGCATCCTCGGCCAGGGCGTCACCTACAAGCTCGGCGCCCCCGGCAAGCATCTGGTGCTCAATTCGCTCGCCGTGCTGGCGGCTGCAGCGCTGGTGGGCGCCGACCTGGCACTGGCGGCGCTCGCGCTCGATAACCTCAAGCCCGCCAGCGGACGCGGCGTGCGCAGCACTTTGCGCCTGCCCGGCGGCAGCGCGCTGCTAATCGACGAGAGCTACAATGCCAACCCGGCCTCCATGGCCGCCGCCATCGCGCTGCTCGGCCAGGCGGAGGTCGGCAAGCAAGGCCGCCGCATCGCTGTGCTGGGCGACATGCTGGAACTTGGGGCGCAAGGGTCGGCGCTGCACCGCGGTCTTGCCGCGCCGATCCAAGCTGCCGGCGTCGACTTGGTCTATTGCAGTGGGCCGCTAATGCATGCGCTCTGGGAGGCCCTTCCCTCCAGCCGCCGGGGCGGCTATGCCGAGACCCCGGCGGGGCTGGAACCGGCCGTGTTCGCCGCCATTCGCGCTGGCGATGCGGTGATGGTGAAGGGTTCGCTGGGCTCGAAAATGGGGCCGATCGTCAAGGCGCTGGAACGGCAATTCGGCCGGCCGGCCGCACTCGAGCAGGCGCCCGCGCAAAGCGCATGATCCCGAAAAGTGGGAACCGGTTTTCGGATAAGATCATGCGCCACGAAAAATGCGGCAGAGTTTGACCCGATGTTCTATTGGCTGACCCAATTCTCCGACAAGATTTCGTTCTTCAACGTCTTCCGTTACATCACGTTTCGCACTGGCGGCGCGGTCGTCACCGCGCTGGTGTTCGTATTCTTGTTTGGCGGCCCGATGATCGACCTGCTGCGTATCAAGCAGGGCAAGGGCCAGCCGATCCGCTCCGACGGTCCGCCATCGCATTTGGTCAGCAAGAAAGGCACGCCCACCATGGGCGGGCTGATGATCCTGTCCGGCTTGGTGGTCTCGACCGTGCTGTGGGCGAACCCGACCAGCCCTTATGTGTGGATCGTGCTGGGGGTGACGCTGAGCTTCGGCCTGATCGGCTTTTATGACGACTATCTGAAGGTCACCAAGCAGAGCCATGCCGGCTTTGCTGGCCGTACGCGCCTCTTGGCCGAGGCATTGATCGCGGTCATCGCCGTTACCGCGCTGTCGCACCTGGCCAAAGGGCCGATCGCTACCTCGCTGGTGTTTCCGTTCTTCAAGGAACTAGTGATCAACCTCGGCTGGGCTTTCGTTCTGCTCGGCACCTTCGTCATCGTCGGCGCCGGAAATGCGGTCAATCTCACCGACGGGCTCGACGGTCTGGCGATCGTGCCGGTGATGATCGCGGCGGCGACCTTCGGGCTGATCGCCTATCTCGCCGGCAACCTGGTATTCGCCGACTATCTGCAAATCCATTACGTTGCCGGGACCGGCGAACTAGCGGTCGTGTGTGGCGCGGTGATTGGTGCCAGCCTCGGTTTCCTCTGGTTCAACGCGCCGCCGGCCTCGATCTTCATGGGCGACACCGGCTCGCTTGCGCTCGGCGGCATGCTCGGCTCGGTGGCGGTGGCGATCAAACACGAGATCGTGCTCGCCATCGTCGGCGGGCTGTTCGTGCTGGAAGCGGTGTCGGTGATCGTGCAGGTGGTCTCGTTCAAGCTCACGGGAAAACGCGTGTTCAAGATGGCGCCGATCCATCATCACTACGAGCAACTTGGCTGGACCGAGCCGCAGATCGTGATCCGATTCTGGATCGTCGCCGTGGTGCTGGCGCTCGCAGGTCTTGCGACGTTGAAGTTGAGATAATCCTTGATCCCCATCACCACCTTCGCCGGTAAGAAGGTCGCGGTCTTCGGCCTCGGTAGTTCGGGCCTGCTGTCGGCGCGCGCGCTCGCGGCTGGCGGCGCCGAGGTGATCGCCTTCGACGACGACGTAAAGAAGCTCGCCGAGGCGCAAGCCGCCGGCATCAAGACGCAAGATCTGCGCGCGCTCGATTGGTCCGCCGTGGCGGCGCTGGTGCTCGCCCCCGGCGTGCCGCTCACCCATCCGGCGCCGCACTGGACCGCGGCGCTCGCGCGCAAAGCCAAAGTCGAGATCATCGGCGACATCGAATTGTTCTGCCGCGAGCGCACGAAATCCGGCGCGCCATGTCCCGTGGTTGCTATCACCGGCACCAACGGCAAGTCGACCACCACCGCGCTGATCGCGCACCTGATCAAGAACGCCGGCCGCGACGCCCAGATGGGCGGCAATATTGGCGTGCCGGTGCTGGCGCTCGAGCCGTTTGCGTCGGGCCGTTTCTATGTGTTGGAGGTCTCGTCCTTCCAGATCGATCTCGCGCCCACATTAAAACCAACCGTCGGCATTCTGCTCAACGTTTCGGAAGACCATCTCGATCGCCACGGCAGCATGGAGAATTATGCCGCCATCAAGGAGCGGCTGGTGGCGGGCGCCGACACCGCGGTGATCGGCGTTGACGATGCGTGGACGCGCGCCGCGGCCGATCGCATCGCGCGCGCCGGCAAAAAAGTCGTGCCCCTGTCGGTCGTGGCGCCGCTGCACGACGGGTTCTACGCCCAAATCGGCGACCAAGGCAGCCGCATCATGCGCGCCGCCAGCGGCAAGGCGCAGCAAGTGGCCGAGCTGGCCGGCATCGGCAGCCTGCGTGGGCAGCACAACGCGCAGAACGCAGGCGCCGCGCTCGCCACCTGTCTCGCGCTCGGCCTCGATCTCACAGCGATCCAAAAGGGGTTGGCAAGCTTCCCCGGCCTCATGCACCGCATGCAGCAGGTTGGCCGCAAAGAAACTAACAAGGGCAACGTGTTGTTCGTCAACAACTCGAAGGCGACCAACGCGGATTCCGCCGCCAAGGCGCTGGCGAGCTTCGGCGATATTTTCTGGATCGCCGGCGGCAAGCCGAAGTCCGGCGGCATCACGAGCCTCGCCGAATTCTTTCCGCGCATCGCTAAGGCTTATTTGATCGGCGAGGCGGCCAAGGAATTCGCGGCCATGCTCGACGGCAAGGTGCCCTATGAGATTGCCGGCGCGCTGCCGGCGGCGGTCGCCGCCGCCGCGCGCGATGCCGCGGCCTCGGGCGTCAAAGAGGCGGTGGTGCTGCTGTCGCCGGCTTGCGCCTCGTTCGACCAGTACCCCAATTTCGAGGTACGCGGGAAGGCGTTCACCGACTTAGTGCGCGCGATCCCGGGAATTCAACGGCCGTAACCTCACCATTAATGCTTCGTAAACCGTGACGCGTCAGCTTGGGCGCTGGGAACGGGACATGGTTTCGCGCGCGCAACGCACGCCTTTCGGCGAATGGTGGTGGACGGTCGACCGGCTCACGCTCGCCGCCATCGGCGCGCTGATGCTGGCCGGCGTGGTGCTGTCGCTCGCCGCCTCACCGCCGGTGGCCGGCCGGCTCGGGCTCGACCCCTTTTATTTCGTCAACCGGCACATACTTTATTTGATCCCGACTGTAGCCATCCTGCTGGCAGTGTCGTTTCTCAATCCGCGCCAGATCCGGCGCCTCGCGCTCATCGTGTTTGCGCTCAGCCTGATCATGGTGGCGGCGACGCCCTATTTCGGCGCCGAGATCAAGGGTGCGCGGCGTTGGCTCATCCTGTTCGGCGTCAACATCCAGCCCTCGGAATTCCTCAAGCCCGCCTTCGTCATTTTGGTCGCATGGCTGTTCGGGGAATCGGCCAAGCGCGCCGACATGCCGGCCAATGCGTTTTCGCTCGCGCTGCTGCTGCTGGTGGTTGCGCTTTTGGTGCTACAGCCCGACTTCGGCCAGACCATGCTGGTCGTGCTGGTCTGGAGCGCGCTGTTCTTCATGGCCGGCATGCGGCTGATCTGGGTGTTCGGCATCGCCGGCGTCGCCGCCTTCGGCCTCACCGCTGCCTATTTCACGGTGCCGCATGTGGCGAGCCGCATCCATAAGTTCCTCAATCCGGCCTCGGGCGACACTTTCAACATCGACATCGCCACCGAAAGCTTCATGCGCGGCGGCTGGTTCGGCCGCGGCCCGGGCGAGGGCACGGTAAAGCGGCTTTTGCCTGAGAGCCACACCGACTTCGTGTTCGCGGTGGCGGCGGAGGAATTCGGCGTCGCGCTCTGCCTGGCGCTGGTCGCGCTGTTTGCCTTCATCGTGATCCGCGCGCTGGCGCGCGCCATGCGCAACGAAGACGCCTTCACCCGCTTCGCCGCTGCGGGCTTGGCCATCTTGTTCGGCATGCAGTCGGCGATCAACGTGGCGGTGAACCTGCATCTCATTCCGGCTAAGGGCATGACGCTGCCGTTCATCTCCTACGGCGGCTCCTCGATGCTCTCGCTCGCCTATGCCATGGGCATGCTGCTGGCATTGACCCGCGAGCAGCCGCGCGTCGCCATGCTGACCGCGCCCGAACTTGCGAGCGAGGGGAGCGCAGCCTGAATTTTTTCCGTCATTTCGGGGCGCGCCGAAGGTGCGAAGCCGGAATCCAGATATAACCATTGCGCGTGCTTCTGGATTCCGGGTTCGCGTGCTGCGCACGCTCCCCGGAATGACGACAAGGGCTTTTGATGCCGACAGGCGACAAAAACAACCTCGTGCTGCTCGCGGCCGGCGGAACAGGCGGGCATTTGTTCCCGGCGCAAGCGCTCGCCGACGCGCTGCAAAAGCGTGGCGCCGTCATCGAACTCGCCACCGACGTGCGCGCCGCCCATTTCAAATTTTCCGCCCGCGCCGTGCACGTCATCCCGAGCGCGACTTTGCGCGGACGCAATCCACTTGCGCTCGCGCGCACCGCGACGCTGCTCACGCTTGGCACCGCCAGGGCCTGGTCGATGCTCGGCCGCGTGCGTCCCGCCGTGGTGGTGGGTTTCGGCGGTTATCCAACCGTGCCCCCGCTGATGGCCGCGAGCTTGCGCGGCATCCCGAGCGTGCTGCACGAACAGAACGGCGTCATGGGTCGCGCCAATCGTTTGCTGGCCGCCCGCGTCACCGCCATCGCCACCGCCTTTCGCACGCTGGCAAAGCTCGATCCGCGTCTGCAAAGCAAGATCAATTTCACCGGCAATCCGGTGCGCGGCGAGGTGATCGCCGCGGCGGCCATTCCCTATGCCGCGCCGGAGCCAAGCGGCAAGCTGCGCCTGCTGGTGTTCGGCGGCAGCCAGGGCGCACGCGTCATGGCCGAGATCGTGCCGCCGGCGATCGAGCGCCTCGCTGCCGATTTGCGCGCGCGATTGGCCGTCGTGCAGCAGGCGCGCGGTGAGGACCTCGACCCGGTGCGCGGTACTTATGCGCGGCTTGGCGTCGCCGCCGAGTGCGCGCCATTCTTTGCCGATTTGCCAATGCGCATGGCGGCGGCCCACCTGGTGATTTCCCGCTCCGGCGCTTCCACGGTGGCCGAGCTCTCGGCCATCGGCCGGCCGGCGATCTTGGTGCCGCTGCCGCATTCGCTCGATCAGGATCAATTCATCAATGCCGGCGTTCTGGCGGACGCCGGCGGGGCGATTCGCATCGAGCAGCGCGACCTCACCCCCGAACGGCTGGCGGCCGAGATCGCAGGCCTGGCCGGTGACGCGGGCCGACTTTTGACCATGGCGCAGGCCGCCAAATCGGCCGGCAGCGTCGACGCTGCCGAGCGGCTGGCCGACCTGGTATTGAAAGTCGCGGGACTTTAAGCATTCCGCCCGGCTGGTCTTGTTTCGGCCATCCACCTCTTGCAATAAGCACCCAGGAAACTAAGGGCGACCCCATGAAACTGCCGCGCGACATCGGTCCGGTGCATTTCGTCGGCATCGGCGGCATCGGCATGAGCGGCATCGCCGAGGTGCTGATCAATCTCGGCTACACCGTCACCGGCTCGGATGTGGCCGACAGCGCCAACGTCAAACGGCTGCGCGACAAAGGCATCAAGGTCGCCATCGGGCACCAGGCCGAGAACATCGGCGGCGCCGACGTGGTGGTGGTGTCTTCCGCCATCAAGCAGGACAATCCCGAATTGATGGCCGCGCGCGCCAAGCGCCTGCCGGTGGTGCGGCGCGCCGAAATGCTGGCCGAGCTGATGCGGCTAAAAAGCTGCATCGCCATCGCCGGCACCCATGGCAAGACCACCACCACCTCGATGGTGGCCGCTTTGCTCGATGCCGGCGGGCTCGACCCAACCGTCATCAACGGCGGCATCATCAACGCCTACGGCACCAATGCGCGGCTCGGGGCCGGCGACTGGATGGTGGTGGAGGCCGACGAGTCCGACGGTACCTTCCTCAAGCTGCCGGCCGACATCGCCATCGTCACCAATGTCGACGCCGAGCACCTCGACCATTTCAAGACATTCCAGAACGTGCAGGACGCCTTCGTCGCCTTCATGGAGAACGTGCCGTTCTATGGCTTCGTGGTGATGTGCACGGATCATCCGATCGTGCAGCGCCTGGTTGGCCGCGTCGTCGACCGGCGCATTATTACCTACGGGGAAAATCCGCAGGCCGATGTGCGGCTGGTCGATTTGGATCACGCCGGCGGCAAGTCGCATTTCTCGGTGCTGTTCCGCGACCGCGACGGCAAGGATGTTCACGCCATTCGCAAGTTCGAATTGCCCATGCCGGGCCGTCACAACGCGCTCAATGCCACATCGGCGATCGCGGTCGCGCATGAGCTGAAAATTCCGGACGACAATATCCGCAAGGCGCTCGCCAATTTCGGCGGCGTGAAACGGCGCTTCACGCGCGTCGGTGAATGGAAAGGAGCGACCATCATCGACGACTACGGCCACCATCCGGTCGAGATCGCCGCCGTGCTCAAGGCCGCGCGCGAGTCGACCAAGGGCCAGGTCATCGCCGTGGTGCAGCCGCACCGCTACACGCGGCTCAACACATTGTTCGAGCCGTTCTCTACTTGCTTCAACGACGCAGACGCCGTGATTGTCGCGCATGTCTATCCGGCCGGCGAAGCGCCGATCGAAGGCGCCGATCGCGATAATCTGGTGGCGGCCATCCGCGCGCGCGGCCACCGCCAGGTCATCCCGCTCGACGGGCCCGAGCAACTGGCCGGCATCGTCAAAGGGCTCGCCAAGCCCGGCGACTATGTGGTCTGCCTCGGCGCCGGCTCGATCACGCAATGGGCCTACGCGCTGCCGATGGAACTCAAGGCGCTATGAGCTTTCCCGACATCGTCCCCGAGTTGAAAGCCAAAATGCCCGAGCTGCGCGGGCATCTCTTGGCCAATCAGTCGCTCGCCGAATTGACCTGGTTCCGCGTCGGCGGTCCGGCGCAGGCCTTTTTCTTGCCGCAGGACGAAAACGATCTGGCGTATTTTCTGCAAAACCTGGCCGTCGAGATTCCCGTCACCGTGATCGGCGCCGGCTCCAACCTGATCGTGCGCGACGGCGGCGTGCCGGGCGTGGTGATCCGGCTCGGGCGCGGCTTCAACGAAATCAAGGTCGAGCCGGACAATCGCATCGCCTCCGGCACCGCCATGCTCGACGTGATGGTCGCGCGCGCGGCGCAGGCGGCCGGTATCGCAGGGCTCGCGTTCTTTAGCGGCATTCCGGGCTCGATCGGCGGCGCGCTGCGCATGAACGGCGGCGCCTATGCCGGCGAGACGAAGGATGTGCTGGTCGAGGCGCGCGGGGTTGACCGGCAGGGAAATCTGCGCAGCTACAGCAATGCCGAGATGGGATTTTCCTATCGCCACTGCGGCTTGCCCGACGACGTCATCTTTACCGCGGCTTTGTTCCAGGGCCGCGCCGGCAATCCGGAAGAGATCGCCGCCGAAATGGCCGAGATCAAGAGCAAGCGTGAGAAAAGCCAGCCGCGCAATCGCACCGGCGGCTCCACCTTCAAGAATCCGCCCGGCGCCAGCGCCTGGCAATTGGTGGACGCGGCCGGCTGCCGCGGGCTTAGAGTGGGCCAGGCGAAAGTCTCGGAACTGCACAGCAATTTTTTGATCACGCTCGAGGGCGCCAGCGCGGCCGACATCGAGACGCTGGGCGAAACCGTGCGCGCGCGGGTGAAAGCGCATTCCGGCGTCGAGCTGGAATGGGAAATTAAGAGGATCGGAATAAACTAGATGCCCATGAAACACGTCGCCGTATTGATGGGAGGCTGGTCGGCCGAGCGCGAGATTTCGCTGCGCTCCGGCAAGGCCTGCGCCGATGCCGCGGAACGCGCAGGCTTCCGCGTCAGCCGGCTTGATGTCACCCGCGAGGTGGCGGCGGAGTTGCGCGAACTCAAGCCCGACGCTGCGCTCAACCTGCTGCACGGCCGCCCCGGCGAGGACGGCACGCTGCAAGGCCTGCTGGAAATCCTCGGCATTCCTTATTCCCATTCCGGCGTGCTGGCCTCCGCGCTGGCCATGCAGAAAGATATCGCCAAGACCGTGCTCAGGGCCGCCGGAGTGCCGGTGCCGGGCGGCGTGGTCGTCACGCGCACGCAAGCCGCGGAACGCCATCTGCTGCCGGCGCCTTACGTGATCAAGCCGGTGGCGGAAGGCTCCAGCGTCGGCGTGTTCATTGTGCGCGAAGACCACAAGCATCCGCCGCAGGAACTGACGCGCGCGGACTGGAGCTTCGGCGACAAGGTGCTGGTCGAGCCCTATATCCCCGGCAAGGAGCTCACCTGCGCGGTGATGGGCGACAGGGCGCTCGGCGTCACCGAGATCGTCGCCAACACCAAATTCTACGACTACGAGGCCAAGTATGCGCCCGGCGGCTCCAAGCATTTGCTGCCGGCGCCGGTCTCGCCCGAGATTTACGAGGAGTGCCGCCGCCTGTCGCTCACCGCGCACCGCGCGCTCGGCTGCCGTGGCATCAGCCGCGCCGACTTCCGCTACGACGACAGCCTCGGCGGAGCCATGGGTCTCGCCTGCCTAGAGGTGAACACCCAGCCGGGCATGACCGAAGTGTCGCTGGTGCCCGAGCTTGCCGCCCATGCCGGCACCGGTTTCGAGGACCTGGTGCGCTGGATGATCGAGGACGCTTCGCTCGACCGTTAAGTGCCGTCTAAGCGCGTCGAATTTACTACACCCGGCCTAAGTTAAGGCCTTCTGCGCACAATTCGTAAACCTTTACTAATCGTTTACCAAAGCGCTCCAAGACTAGGCAGAGGCGGCGTTTCGCGCTCTCGGCCGAGGATTCGCGCGCGCGGATGTGCCGCCGCCGGCAGCCTCTAGGGGACTGGTCTTTCGATGGATGTTCGAGGACGCCTCGCTCAATCGCTGAAGCTGATCCTGGAACGACGCGCCAAGGCCGTTCCGCGCCAGCGCGCGCACGCTTGGTCGGCATCGGATTCATTGCTACTGCGTTTCGTGCGCCGCTCGTTCGATGCACTGTTGAATTTGAATGTGCCGCGCGGCTCCGGCGCCAGCGCCGCCGCTTTGTTACTGCTCGCCAGCACCAGTTACGGCGTGATCAAAGGCGGCCACGCTCCGGCGATCGAAGCGCAGATCCAGGACATCTGCGACGGCGCCGCCAACAGCATCGGTTTCGGCATTTCCGAAATCGCGCTCGCCGGCGAGCATGAAGTCAGCCGCGAGGACATCCTGAGCCTCGCCGGCGTCACCGGACGCTCCTCGCTGCTGTTCCTCGATGCCGGGCAGACGCGCATCCGGCTAATGACCAATCCGTGGATCGCGCAATCCGCGGTGCTCAAACTTTATCCCGGCCGGCTGCGCATCGAGATCAAGGAGCGCAAGGCTTTCGCGCTGTGGCAGAAGGACGGCCGCGTCTCGCTGATCGCCGCCGACGGCACCGTGCTGGAAACCTACGTGCCGCAGCGCTTCGCGTCGCTGCCGCTGGTGGTCGGCGACGGCGCCCAGCATGCGGCGCACGACATTCTCGATTTGCTCAAGCGCTATCCGGAGATCGCGCAATCGGTCGAGGCCTCGGTGCTGGTCGCCGAGCGGCGCTGGAACCTGCATCTGAAAAGCGGCGTCGAAGTGCTGTTGCCGGAGCGCGAATCTGCGCAGGCGCTGACCATGCTGGTCGATCTCGATCGCGACAAGAAGTTGTTATCGCGCGACATCGTGGCGGTCGATCTGCGGCTTGGCGACCGCGTCACCGTGCGGCAATCCGATGCCGCCGCGGCGGCGCGCGACGCGGCGCTCAAGGCCGCCGAGAAGGACAAGAAGGCCAAGCGCAAGGGGACCGACGCATGACGGTGCTGCGCTTCGGTCTTACGCCCAAGATGAAGCCGGTTTCGCCGCGGCGCGCGGCCGTGGTCGCCGGTCTCGATATCGGCACCAGCAAGATCGCCTGCCTGATCGCGCGGCTCGAGCCGCAGGCGCCGCAGGACGTGCTGCGAAGGCGCTCGCACGGCGCGCGCATTCTGGGCTTCGCCCATACTGCGGCGAGCGGTATCAAGAGCGGCGGCGTGGTCGACCTGGTCGAGGTCGAGGAAATGGTGCGCCAGGCCATCGATATCGCCGAAAGCAAAGCCAAGGTGCAGCTCGAATCCGTGGTGGTTTCGCTTTCCGGTGGCCGTCTCGGCAGCGAGCGTTTCGTCGCCAATATCGAACTTTCCGGCAGCGCGGTGACCGATGGCGATATCGGACGCGTACTGGCGGCGGCCAGCCGCCATTCGGTGCGCGACGGCCGTGCCGTGCTGCATTCGCTGCCGATCGGCTACGCGCTCGACGCCGTCACCGGCATCCGCGAGCCGCGCGGCATGCTCGGCCAGCGCTTCGGCGTCGACATGCACATGGTCACTGCCGACGTCGCGACCGTGCGCAATCTGATGCTGGCGGTCGAGCGTTGCCATCTGGCGGTCGAAGCGATGGTCGCATCCCCCTATATGGCCGGCCTGGCCGTGCTCGCCGACGATGAAGCGGATCTAGGCGCTGCAACAATCGATTTAGGTGCTGGGACTACCACCCTGGCGGTGTTTTCCGGCGGAAAATTCGTCCACACCGATGGTTTTGCCCTCGGTGGCCACCACGTCACCATGGATCTTGCGCGCGGGTTGAACACCCGCATCGCGGATGCTGAGCGAATCAAAGCGATTTATGGCAGTGTTTTGTCCGGTGGATCGGATGAACGCGACATGATCACGGTACCTCCGGTCGGGGACGATGAGCGCGAGCCGCCGCAATTCGTCGCGCGCGCTTCTCTTGTGCGCATCATCAAGCCGCGGGTCGAGGAAATTCTGGAAATGGTGCGCGACCGACTTAAGGCTTCGCCGTTCGCGGCCGAGCCGCGTGCGCGCGTGGTGCTCACCGGCGGCGCGAGTCAGCTTGCCGGCATCGCCGATCTGGCCGCGCGCATATTGCGCAGGCCGGTGCGTATCGGGCGTCCCCTGGGGTTAGCCGGCTTGCCGGAAGCAGCCAAGGGTCCAGCATTTGCCGTAGCTGCGGGCCTCCTGGTCTATCCGCAAGCGGCACATCTTGAACACTTCGAACCGCGGCGAACGCGGCAATTGATGACAGGAACGGGCGGTTACATGGCACGGGTCGGACGATGGCTGCGCGAAAGCTTCTGACCCACAACAACGGAACCACGATGGGACCGGCGGCGGACCGGACTCCTTCGACGGCGTGCGGGCATCAGCCTGCTGCCCGTGCATCAAAGAGGCAAACATGACGATCAATCTGAAGATTCCAGACATTCACGAAATGAAGCCGCGGATCACCGTATTTGGCGTCGGCGGTGCCGGCGGCAATGCGGTCAACAATATGATCGCGGCCGGGCTACAAGGCGTCGACTTCGTCGTCGCCAATACCGACGCGCAGGCGCTCACGACGTCGAAGGCCGAGCGCATCATCCAGATGGGCACGCAGGTGACCGAGGGTCTCGGCGCCGGCTCGCAGCCGGAAGTCGGCCGCGCCGCCGCCGAAGAGGTGATCGACGAGATCCGCGATCATCTCAGCGGCGCACACATGGTGTTCGTCACCGCCGGCATGGGCGGCGGCACCGGCACCGGAGCGGGGCCCGTGATCGCTAAAGTCGCGCGCGAACTCGGCATCCTCACGGTCGGAGTGGTCACCAAGCCATTCCACTTCGAGGGCCAGCGCCGCATGCGCTTTGCGGAAGCCGGCATCGTCGAACTCCAGAAGGTGGTTGACACGCTGTTGATCATCCCGAACCAGAACCTGTTCCGGGTCGCCAACGAGAAGACCACCTTCGCCGACGCCTTCGCGATGGCCGACCAGGTGCTCTATTCGGGCGTCGCCTGCATAACCGACCTGATGGTCAAGGAAGGCCTGATCAATCTCGACTTCGCCGACGTGCGTGCGGTGATGAAGGAGATGGGCAAGGCGATGATGGGCACTGGAGAAGCCTCCGGCGAGAAGCGCGCGCTCACCGCTGCCGAAGCGGCGATCGCCAATCCGCTGATCGACGACGCTTCCATGAAGGGGGCCCGCGGTCTGCTGATCTCGATCACCGGCGGCAAGGACCTCACGCTTTACGAAGTGGACGAGGCCGCCACCCGCATCCGTGAGGAAGTCGACCAGGACGCCAACATCATCGTCGGCGCCACGTTCGACGAAAGCCTGGAAGGCATCATCCGTGTATCGGTGGTGGCGACCGGTATCGACCATGCCGGCGCCCAACTTCAGCCGTTTCAGCCCGAAGCCGCGCTCAAGGAGCTCGCCAGCAAGATGCGCAATCCGCGAGCCGTCGATCGTATCGAACGCAGCCCGGCGCCAGTTGTGACGCCGGCCCCGATTGCCGCCAGTGCCGCGGCGGTTGAATCCGCCGCGCACGCCGCGGTTGCCGCCGCGCTTATGGCGCCAACCGCGATCGAAGACGTCTCGATCCGGCCGATGCCGATGAAGCCGTCGCTGTTCGAGCCGGCGCCGGGCGAGGCAGTGCAACCCGAACCGCCGACGCCGAAGACCTTCATCCCGCCGGCGCCCGAACGGACTGTGGCGCGCACGCCGCGTATGCCGCGCATCGACGAGTTGCCGTTGCCGGCGCAGAACGAGATCAAGGCGCAGCGCGGCGAACTCAGCGAAGATCACCCCGAGAAGCGCCGCATGTCGTTGATGCAACGGCTCGCCTCGGTCGGCATTGGCCGGCGCGCGGAGCATACCGAGCCGCCGCTCGCGCCGCGTACCGCGCAGGCGATACCGCCATTCGAGCGGCCGCTGCGGCCGACCGCCCGCCAGCCGGAAGGTCGCCCGGACGACCCGGTGTCGGAATATGCCCGGCGCGCGGCGCCGCAGGGCCTCGACCCCCATGGGCGGCCCGCACCTGTGCATAATTCGGCCGACGAGGACCAACTCGACATCCCGGCCTTCTTGCGCCGCCAGGCCAACTGACGGCCTCACCAGATGCGATGACGGCCCCGCCGGGAACCCCGGCGGGGCCGTCATGCTATGGGCCGCCGGTTGTATATTTCTTTAACTTATTGAATTATAAGGTTTTTATAATACCGCTCGATCAGACCCGGGGGTTTCGAATAGCTGTCACATGGCGGCAAGACCGGTCAGGGTGGCGCCGGCTTGCTCGCTCGCGCGGTCAATTGCGGCGAAAAAGAGTAACAGTCGGTAAGAAGACGTGAGTTGGAGGATGCCGCGCCTATAGCCTAAGTTTCAGCTGCGAAAGGGACTTTTTGGTCCCTCGGGGGTATCTTCAGGATCGCGGGCAGGCGCAGTTTTGACGGCCGAAATGTGGCTCCGCCAGGGGCGTGGGATGGGACGTGCGGCTTGCTTGTAGGCCGGCGTAAACGGGTACGATGAAGGGTGCTAAGCAGACAACGTTGCGCGACCAGGTTGCCGTCTCCGGCGTCGGCGTGCATTCCGGTAGCCCCGTAACCTTGACGTTGAATCCCGCAGACGACAACACCGGCATTGTTTTCCAGCGCGTCGCCGCCGACGGTTCGCTCGAGCGCGAAATTCGCGCCGACGTGCGCGCGGTCACTGCCACTGAATTTGCCACCGTCCTCGGCGATTCCTCCGGTCCGCTCTGCTCCACCGCGGAGCATCTGCTGGCGGCCCTGCGCGGGCTTGGCGTGGATAACGTGGTGGTCGAAATCGACGGACCTGAAGTGCCGATCATGGACGGCAGTGCCGCGCCATTCGTCGACGCCATCGATCAGGCCGGCCTCACCGCGCGCGCGCTGCCGCGCCGCTATATAGAAGTGATCAAGCCAGTGCGCGTTTCCAAGGACGGCGCGCTGGGCGAACTGCGGCCCTACCAGCACGGCTTCCGGGTGGAAGCGGAGATCGAATTTAATCACCCGCTGATCGGCCGTCAGGCGCTAGCCCTCGACATCGAGGCCGACACCTTCCGCCGCGAACTCGCGCGCGCCCGCACCTTCGGCTTCATGAAGGACGTCGCCAAATTGTGGAGCGCCGGCTACGCGCTTGGGGCCTCGTTCGAAAATACGCTGGTGATCACCGAGGATCGCGTGCTCAATCCGGAAGGCCTGCGCTACGCCGACGAATTCGTGCGCCACAAGATGCTCGACGCCATCGGCGATCTGGCGCTCGCCGGCCAGCCGTTGCTCGCCGCCTACCGTACCGTCCGCGGCGGCCACAAGCTCAACCACGCGGTGCTGTCCGCTCTAATGGCAGACCGGAGCGCCTGGCGGGTGATCGAAGCGCCCGAACCGGCCCGCCGCACGCGCGGCCAGGCGCAGGTTGGCGCTGGTCTGGTCGCAGCGGCCTACGGGCCGGAAATGTCCTGAAAAGCTCAGGATTTAAGCTTAACCCTCCGCCTTAATCCCGGCCGATTGTCCGCTTAATCGCTTGGCCAGACCGCGCTTTTTCGTTTACACCAGCGCGGGATGGGGGCGTAGCCGCAAGGCTTGGAACAGCCCTCGTGGGAACTAGACACGGCCGCGTGGGATGAGTTTGTGCCCAACGATTTAGCGACCAAGACTTCCATATCGACGAAAATCGCGCCCGGCGACGGCGCGCCTATGGCGTTGCCCGCTCGCGGCCGCTCCCGGTTCGTGCGCGCGCTGGTCATGGTGCTGCTGGCGGCAAGCTTGGGCGCCTGCGGCAGCTTCAATTTTTTCGGCAAAGACGACACGCCGCCCGACGAAGCCGCCGACCGGCTCTACAACGAAGGCCTCTTTTTGCTCAACTCCAAGCACGACCCGACGGCCGCGGCGAAGAAGTTCGAGGAGGTCGATCGCCAGCACCCCTACTCGGAATGGGCGCGCAAGTCGCTGATCATGACCTCTTATGCCTATTACCAAGCGGGTGCCTACGACGACAGCGTCACCGCGGCCCAGCGTTACATCACGCTGCACCCGGGCAGCCCGGATTCCGCTTACGCGCAGTACTTGATCGGCGCCTCCAATTTCGAAGAAATCCCCGACATCACGCGCGACCAGACGCGCACCGAGAAGGCGATGGCCGCGCTGGACGAAGTGATCCGCAAGTACCCAACCACCGAATACGCCGTCAGCGCCAAACAGAAAATCGAAATCGCCCGTGACCAGCTCGCCGGCAAGGAAATGGAGACCGGGCGCTACTACTTGGACAAGAAGGACTACACCGGCGCCATCAACCGCTTCAAAGTCGTGGTCACCAAGTACCAGACTACGCGGCACGTCGAAGAGGCGCTGATGCGGCTGTCCGAATCCTACATGGCGCTCGGCATCGTCGACGAGGCGCAGACTGCGGCCGCCGTGCTCGGGCACAATTTCCCCGACAGCGTCTGGTACAAGCATGCCTATACGCTGGTGAAAACCGGCGGCGCCGAGCCGTCAGAGAATAAGGGCTCCTGGATCAGCAAGGCGTTCCACAAGGTCGGGCTGGGCTAACCCCCTCTTGTCATGCCCCGCGAAAGCGGGGCATCCAGTACTTAGGCGCGATTCCTGTGAAAATCTGCACTTGCGGTGGTTACTGGATCATCCGCTTTCGCGGATGATGACCGCCTGAGGTTAGGCGCATGCTCTCCCGACTTTCGATCCGCGACATCGTCCTGATCGACCGGCTCGACATCGATTTTGCCGAAGGCCTTGCCGTGCTCACCGGCGAGACCGGCGCCGGCAAATCGATTTTGCTCGACGCCTTTGCCTTGGCGCTGGGCGGGCGCGGCGACCAGGCGCTGGTGCGGCAGGGCGCCGAGCAGGGCCAGGTGACCGCCGTGTTCGAGGTCGCCCGCGCCCATCCGGCGCGCGCTTTGCTCAAGGCGCACGACATCCCGGCCGAGGACGAGCTCATCCTGCGCCGCGTGCAATTGGCCGACGGGCGCACGCGCGCCTTCGTCAACGATCAGCCGGTCAGCGTGCAGGCGATGAAAGAGCTCGGCATCGCGCTGGTCGAGATCCACGGCCAGCACGACGAGCGCGCTTTGGTCGATGCCGCCACCCACCGCCGCCTGCTCGACGCCTTCGGCGCTTTGGAAGCCGACGCCGCCAAGGTGGCGTCGCTCTGGGACGCGCGGCGTGAGGCGCAGGCCGCGGCCGACGCCCATCGCGCTGAAATCGAGCGCGCCAAGCGCGAAGGCGACTGGCTGCGCCACGCGGTCGAGGAACTCGGCAAGCTTAGCCCGCAGGCGGGCGAAGAAACCGCGCTCGCCGAGCGGCGCACCGGCATGATGCAGGCCGAAAAAGTGGCCGAGGACCTGCGCGATGCGCACGAGGTGATTGCCGGCGCCAATTCCAACGTGCCGGCGCTTGCCGGGGTGATCCGCCGGCTGGAGCGGCGCGCCGCGCAGGCGCCGAGCCTGGTCGAGCCGGCGGTCAAATCGCTCGATGTGGCGTTGACCGCGCTGGAGGAAACCCGCGGCCATCTCGAGCAGGCGCTGCGCACCGCCGATTTCGATCCGGCCGAACTCGAACGCATCGAAGAGCGCCTGTTCGCGCTGCGCGCGGCGGGCCGCAAATACAACGTGCCCGTGGATGAGCTGGCGGCGTTGGCGGCGCGCTACCAAGCCGATATTGCGCTGATCGACGCCGGCGAGGAGAAGCTCAAGGCGCTGGAGGCGGCCGCACGCACTGCGGAAGCCGACTATCGCGCGGCGGCCGACAAGTTGTCGAAAGCCCGCCTGAAGGCCGGTGAGGCGCTCGACAAGACGGTCAATCGCGAACTCAAGCCGCTCAAGCTGGAGCGGGCGAAATTTTCCACCGAGATCGCCAGCGATGCCGCCGCCGCCGGCCCGAACGGCATCGACCGGGTCGAATTCTGGGTGCAGACCAATCCGGGCACGCGGCCTGGCCCGCTGATGAAGGTCGCCTCCGGCGGCGAGCTGGCGCGCTTCCTCTTGGCCCTCAAGGTGGTGCTGGCCGACCGCGGCTCGGCCCCGACGCTTGTTTTCGACGAGGTCGACACGGGGGTGGGCGGCGCGGTGGCCGACGCCATCGGCGTGCGGCTCGCCAAGCTCGCCTCCGGCGTGCAGGTGCTGGCTGTGACTCACGCCCCGCAGGTGGCGGCGCGCGCCGACCGGCATTATCTCATCAGAAAGGACGCGCTCGAAAAGGGCCGCCGGGTCGCCACCCGCGTTACCGAAGTGGCGGCCGAGAAACGGCGCGAGGAGATCGCCCGCATGCTGGCCGGTGCCGAGATCACCGCCGAGGCCCGCGCCGCCGCCGAGCGCCTGATCAAGGCGGCGGGGTGATGCCCGTCACCCTGAGGTGGCCGCGCGTAGCGCGGCCCATCACAAGTCGGGTTAACCCGACTTGCGCACCTGCATTCCGATCTCGGCTAAAGCCGAGATCGGTGGGCGACGGCCAATGCTTTAAAGATATTGGCCGATCATCCTTCGAGGCTCGCTTCGCTCGCACCTCAGGATGACGGATAATAGCTCGATGGCCAAAGTCAAAACCGACAAGACGCCCGTCGAATTGCTCACCGCCAAGCATGCGAAGGCCGAGCATGCGCGGCTGCAGGTTGAGATCTCCGAGCACGACCGACGCTATTACCAGCAGGACCGGCCGAGCATATCGGATGCTGAATACGACAGGCTGCGCGCGCGCTATAACACCATCGAGGCGCGCTTTCCCGACCTGCGGACGCTGGAATCGCTGTCGATGAAAATCGGCGCTGCGCCCACCGGCCGCTTCAAGAAAGTCCGCCACGCGGTGGCGATGCTCTCGCTCGACAACGCGTTCGCGGAGCAGGATGTCGTGGAATTCGTCGCGCGCATTCGCCGCTTCCTCAAGCTCGCCGACGACGAAAAGATCGCGTTCAGCGCCGAGCCGAAAATCGATGGCCTGTCGATGTCGCTGCGCTACCAAGACGGCGAACTCGTCACCGCAGCCACCCGCGGCGACGGGGCCGAAGGCGAGGACGTCACCGCCAATATCCGAACCCTGAAGGACGTGCCCCAAAAGCTCAAAGGCAAGGGCGTGCCGAAAATCTGCGAGGTGCGCGGCGAGGTCTATATGACCAAGGCCGATTTCCTCAAGCTCAACGAGCGGCAGAAGGCGGTGGGCGACACCATCTTTGCCAACCCGCGCAATTCCGCCGCCGGCTCGCTGCGCCAGAAGGACCCCGCCGTCACCGCCTCGCGCCCGCTCGGTTTCTTCGCCTATGCCTGGGGCGAGATGAGCGAGCTGCCGGCCGACAGCCAAAGCGGCATGATCAAATGGTTCGCCGGCTGCGGTTTCAAGACCAATCCGCTCATCAAGATCCGCCATTCGGTCGAGGAGCTCATCGCTTTCCACCGCGAAATCGAGCAGACCCGCGCCGATCTCGACTACGACATCGACGGCGTCGTCTACAAAGTCGACCGTCTCGATTGGCAGGAGCGGCTCGGCTTCGTCTCGCGCAGCCCGCGCTGGGCGATCGCGCACAAGTTCCCGGCCGAGCGCGCCGTCACCGTGCTCAAGGACATCGAAATCCAGGTCGGCCGCACCGGCGCGCTCACGCCGGTCGGCAAGCTCGAGCCGGTCGGCGTCGGCGGCGTGATCGTGCAGAACGTCACGCTGCACAACGAGGACCACATCAAGGGCATCGGCGGCGACGGCGAGCCCTTGCGCGAGGGCCGCGATATCCGCATCGGCGACACCGTCATCGTCCAGCGCGCCGGCGACGTGATCCCGCAGATCGTCGACGTGGTGCTCGACAAGCGGCCGAAAAACGCCAAGGCCTATCACTTCCCGACCAAATGCCCGTGCTATCTGCACACCGACATCGTGCGCGAGGAAACCGCGACCGGCGAGGAGGGCGCCCGCGCGCGCTGCACCGGCGAGTTTGCCTGCCCGTATCAAAAGATCGAGCATCTCAAGCACTTCGCCTCGCGCCGCGCCTTCGACATCGAGGGGCTGGGCGAAAAGCAGATCGAATTCTTCTTCGAGAAGGAGTGGATCAAGGAACCGGCCGAGATTTTCACGCTCGAAGCGCGCAACACCAAGATCAAACTCGAAGAGGTTGAGGGCTACGGCGAGACCTCGGTGCGTAATCTGTTCGCGGCCATCGACGAGCGGCGCGAAATATCGCTCGACCGTTTCATCTACGCACTCGGCATCCGCCACGTCGGCGAGACCACGGCGCTGGCGCTGGCGCGCGGCTACGGCTCCTGGAAGGCGTTCCACGACGCCTGTCTGAAGGTCGCCAAAAGCGATGAAGAAACCATCGCCGAAATGGACGCACTCGACCAAATTGGAGTAACCGTGATCGACAGCATCAAGGCCTATTTCGGCGAAAGCCATAACAAGGGTATTGTCGAGCGGCTCACCCGCGAAGTGAGCATCCTTGATGCCGAAAAACCGAAAACCGACTCGGCCATCGCCGGCAAGACCGTGGTGTTCACCGGCGCGCTCGAAAAAATGACACGCGAGGAGGCCAGAGCCACCGCCGAGCGGCTGGGTGCCAAGGCCGCCGGTTCGGTTTCGAAGAATACGGACTACGTAGTCGCCGGCCCTGGCGCTGGCTCGAAATTGGCCGAAGCCAAGAAGCACAGCGTCAAGGTGCTCACCGAAGACGAGTGGCTGAAGCTGATCGGCGGTTAGCGCCGTACCAGCACCCCATAGGCCACCCCGGTCGCCAGCACCGCGGTCAGCATCATCCAGGCCAACGGCATGCCGGTGCTGGCGCCGGCGAGCAAAACCGTCACCAATTGCGTGGACGCCGCGCCGATCGCCATCTGGGTAAAACCGGTCATGCCGGCGGCGGTGCCGACCGCTTGCGGGCGCACGCTGACCGCGCCGGCAATGGCGTTCGGCAGCAGCAAGCCGTTGCCAAAGGAGATCACTAGTTGCGGCAGGAAAATGATCGCCGGCCCTGCCTCCGGTATGTTTGCGACCAGCAGCGCGGTTAGGCTGGCGCCGATCAACTCGAACACGATGCCGGCCATGATCATGGCATCGACGCCGAAACGCTGCGACAGCCGCGAGGCCGTGAAGTTCCCGCTCATATAGCCGAACGACATCAGCGCGAACCACAGACCGAATTCGGCCGATGAGCGGCCCATCTGCGTCACCACCACATACGGGCCGCCGCCGAGAAACGTAAAAAACGGTGCCGAACCGAGCGCGCCGCACAACACGTAGCCATAAAATTTTGTGCTGCCGAGCAAGCCGCGCGTTTCCTGCCACAGCATGCCCGGCGCGTGCGCCAAGGTTGCCGGCCGCGTCTCCGGCAGCACCATGATCGCCCACGTCAGCACCGCGCCGCTGAACAGTGCGAGGAACAGGAAAATCGCCTCCCAGCCGAAAGCGGTGTCGAGTATGCCGCCGACCAGCGGCGAGATCATCGGCGCGATCACCATCGCGGTGGTGACCAGGCCGAACATGGCGGCGGCGCGCTCGCGCTCGAACAAGTCGCGGATGATGGCGCGGCCGATCACGATCCCAGTCGAGGCGCCGATCGCCTGCACCACGCGCGCGCCGATCAGCGCGCCGATCGAGGAGGCTGCAATGGCGGCGAGCGACGCGACCACGCTCAGCGCCAGCCCGGCCAGCACCACCGGGCGCCGCCCGAAGCGGTCGGACAGCGGTCCGAGCAGCAGCTGGGCGGTGGCGAGGCTCAAGAGATAAAGCGACAGCGTGAGCTGCACCGTGCCGGTGTCGGAGGCGAGCCGCGTCACCAGCCCCGGCAGCGCCGGCACCAGGATGTTGAGCGTGGCCGGTCCGATAGCGGTCATCGCCATCAGCAGCGCCAGCAGCCGCCAGGGCGTGACCTGTTTGCCCGGTACGTGCGAAGCCGATGTCCGGCCGTCCATCAAGCGTTACCCAACGGCCGGGTTGCCGCATCGAGCCAGGCGCGCGTGGCGGCGTCGAGCAGGGGACTCAGCACCTCCTGCACGCGCGCGTGGTAGCTGTCGATCCAGTTGCGCTCTTTGGCGGTCAGCAGGCGGTTATCGATCAGCCGGCGGTCGATCGGAGCCAGCGTCAGCGTCTCGAAGGTGTTGAGCGGCTTTTCGGCGCCGGCCGGTTCGGGCGCCGCGATCACCAGCAGCAGATTCTCGATGCGGATGCCGTAGGCGGCGGTTTTGTAATAACCCGGTTCGTTCGACAGGATCATGCCGCGGCGGAGCGCGACGGTACCGAGTTTGGAGATGCGCGCCGGGCCCTCGTGTACCGACAGATAGCTGCCGACGCCGTGGCCGGTGCCGTGATCGAAATCGAGCCCGGCCTGCCAAAGCGCGGTGCGCGCCAGCGGATCGAGCTGCGCGCCGCTGGTGTTCTCCGGGAACACCGCGGTGGCAATCGCAATATGGCCCTTGAGCACGCGCGTGAAGCGGTCGCGCATCTCGTCGCTCGGCGTACCCACCGCCATGGTGCGGGTGATGTCGGTGGTGCCGTCCTCGTATTGCGCGCCAGAATCGACCAGGAACAGTTCGTTTTTTCCGAGGGTGCGATTGGAGGTGCGGGTGACACGGTAATGCACGATCGCCCCATTCGGCCCACTGCCGGCAATGGTCGAGAACGAAATATCCTTCAATAGCCCACTATCGCGGCGGAAGCTTTCCAGCGCTGCCACCGCGTCGATCTCGGTGAGCTGGCCGGTTAACGCCTCGCGCTCGAGCCAGGCGAGGAACCGCGCCACCGCCACCCCGTCGCGCTTGTGCGCGGCGCGCGCGCCTGCGATCTCGGCGTGGTTCTTCACGGCCTTCATCAGCACGATCGGATCGGCACCGCGCACCGGCTTGCCGCCGCTGCCGGCGATTTGCTGCGTGAGCGCGTCGGCCGCGCTCGCCTGGTCGAGCCGCACGGTCTTGCCCTTGAGTTGCGCAAGGTCGCGGGCAAGGTCGTCCGGCGCGCGCAGCTCGGCGATCTCGTCCAGCGCGGGACGCGTTTTGTCGTCGAGCTTGGCCGGCTCCACATAGAGCGCCGGCTTGCCCTCGCGCGGGATCACCGCAAAGGCAAGCGCCAGCGGCGTATGCGCCACGTCCGAACCGCGGATATTGAATGCCCAGGCGACGTTTTGCGGGTCGGACACCACCAGCACATCGGCGCGCAGCTTCTTAAGCTCGGCCTGGATGCGCTTGAGCTTGTCGGCTGCGCTCTCGCCGGCGAGCTTGATATCGCGCAGCGTCACCGGCCCGGCGGGCGGCGCCGGACGGTCGCTCCATAACGCGTCGATCGGATTGCCGTCGACCACCACCAGTTCGGCGCCGGCCGTTGCGCAGGCCTTGCGCAACCCGTCGGCGCTCTCCGACGTGTGCAGCCAGGGGTCGTAACCGAGCTTGCCCCCGCTCTTGAGATTCTGCTCGAGCCACTGCTCCGGCGGTGAGTCCACCAGGTGCTCGACGGAGAAAAGCTTAGGGTCGATCTGCGCCGTCGCCTGCACGGTATAGCGGCCGTCCACGAACAACGCAGCGCGCTCGGCGAGCACGATGGCCGCTCCCGCCGAACCGTTGAAGCCGGTGAGCCAGGCCAGGCGGTCTTCGCTCGCCGGGAGGTATTCGTTCTGCTGGCGGTCGGCGCGTGGCACCACGAATCCGTCGAGCCCGCGACGCTTAAGCTCGGCGCGCAAGGCAGCAATGCGCTTAGGCGCCGCGGCGTGCTCGTGCAAATCGTCAAATGTCTGAAACCGGGCCTCGAACATGGCCGGCACTGTAACGTGCTGCGCAGGCCGGGCAACGCAGGCATGCGCACTTCGCGCAGAAGACCGGCGTCACTCTGCGGTGGAGAAATTTTCGTGCCGCGCGGGCCACCAATCCAGTAATAAATCGGTCCTCTCGCTTGCGATTGTGCGTCGCACTATGGTTGCGGCATGAATCGCGCCAAGAATCGGTTGCTAATTACTACTTCATGCTATGTTTACAGGTCTTCCATGCACTGTCGCCGCTTCTTCGCAATCGCGAAATAGATTATGTTGCGCTGCAATAAACAAGAGCGTGAGCGGTTCCCCCTCGCTGATGTTTCGTTTCTGAAAAGGAGAGACACATGTTTGCGGTCAATTATGGCGATGCCGGCAGCAAAACGGCTGACATAGGCGTTTCCACGCTCACCCTCGAGGCGATCGCCGTCTCGCAGATGCAACGGGCCGAGCGCGAGGCCTTGCAGCATGAGCATCCAGTGCCGCGTGAATTCACCCAGCAGGGCGATTACGAGGTCGAGCCGTTCGGCGGCTGGTAATCGGCGCTTCAGAGCGGCAGGCCGCCCCGGTTTTCCCCGGCGGGGGCGGTTTTGACTCCAGTGACTAAGATTATTTTAGCACCAGCGTAACCCAGCCATCGAGCGGGATGCGGTGTTCTAGCACGAAGCCCTGAGCGCGGTAGGTCGCGAGCACGGCATTGGCGTGATCTGGCAGTAGGCCGGAGAGCACCGCGCGCGCGTGCGAGCCGGTGAGCCGGCTGAGCGGCGCCGCCAGCCGCAGCAGCGGCCCCAGCAGAATATTGGCAAAGATCAGATCGTAAGGCGCACCACGCGCGATGGCGCGAGCATTGGCGCCCGTGGCATGCACGAAGGTGATCGCTGCGCCTGCGTTATTGAGCCGCGCATTGACGCGTGCAGCCTCGACCGCGACGCGATCGATATCGCTGGCGGTGACGTGCGTGCGAAGTATTTTCGCCGCGGCGATCGCCAGCACTCCCGATCCAGTGCCGAGGTCGAGCACCCGTGTGGCGCGCCGCCGCTTGGCCAGATCGACGAGCGCCAGCAGGCAGGCACGCGTGGTGCCGTGATGGCCGGTGCCGAAGGCAAGCGCGGCTTCGATTTCGATGCCGATATCGTTGGGCTTGATGTGGGCGCGGTCATGGGCGCCATGCACGATGAAGCGGCCGGCGCGCACCGGTTTGAGGGCGGCGAGGCTTTGTTTGACCCAATCGGCCGGCGCGACCGGCTCAATGGTAAGCGCGGCGGCCGCTGCTTCTCCCGCCGCGAGCGCGACCAGCGCGCGCAAGCCCGCTTCGTCCGGCCGTTCACGGAAATGGACCGCCAGTTGCCATTGGCCGCCGTCATCCTCGAAGGCGGCACAGGCGGTCGCTTCAGGGTCGAGGCTTTCGCCCAGATAGGCGGCGAGCCGCCGGGCGGTCGGTTGGTTGCAGGCGAGACGGGCGACGGTTGTGACCATGGCGGCTATTTACAGCGGTTGGTGAAACCGCTGGCAATGGCTATGTAGCGCATGATCCCGAAAAGTGGGCACCGGTTTTCGGATAAGATCATGCGCAAAAGAAAGTCCGAATGACCATCGAAACGCCGAGCCCAGCCGACATCGAAAACCTCGCTTTGGGTCGCCGCAGCGGCTGGCCGACAGCACTTAGGGCACTGCTTGAACTTTATCCTCGCGAGCAATGGCAGGGCCATGCCAATCTCGGCGAGATGGCACGGTTCTGGCTGTCGCGACACGATATGTTCCGCGAACTTGCCACGATGATCAAAGCGATCGAGACGCAATTCCGCGCTGGGACGCTGCCGGCGGCGGAATTTCCGCGCCAATTGGTGCCGCGGCTGCAATTCCTGCTGTCCCAGCTCAACGTGCACCATCAGATCGAGGATCTGCATTATTTTCCGATCTTCCGTGCCGCCGATGCGCGGTTTGTGCGCGGCTTCGACGTGCTGGAAAACGATCACCACGCCATCCACGCCGACATGGCTGCGACGGCGGATACCGCCAACGCACTTCTACGCGCGCTAGTGGGCGATACCGACGCGCTGCGGCGCTGCGGCGACGACTTTGCGGCGGCCAGCGGCGCGCTGACCAAGGGGCTGATCCGTCATCTCGACGACGAGGAAAACCTAATCGTGCCGCTGATCCTTGACCGCGGCGAAGCCGCGCTCGGCGTCGCGCATCGCGGCTAAGCCGGCCCTCGCAATTGAACCACTTCCGATTGCGCACGATGCTCGCGCACCCATGGGCGTCATATTTCGACGCTATATACAATGCAAATTTGACTCATCAGAATGGATCGGGCTGACCATCGACGCAAGGCGACCGACCGATGAGCGACGCGTTTGCAGGCAAAGTCGTTTTGATCACCGGCGGCGCCCGCAATCTCGGCCGCGCCATGGGCATCGCCTTTGCCGCTGAAGGTGCGTCGATTGCCATCAACGCGCGCTCGCAACGGCCGGAGCTTGCGGAAACGCTGGCAGCGATCGAGGCGGCCGGCGGCAAGGCGATTGCGGCCATCGGCGATATCACCGATCGCTCCGCGGTCGATTCGATGGTGGCGGCGATCCTCGAGCGTTTCGGCCGGCTCGACATCCTCGTCAACAACGCCGTCACGCATGCCACCAAGCCGTTTCTTGATCTGAGTTTTGAAGATTGGCATGCCCCGATTGCGGTCACGCTCGACGGTGCGTTCCACTGCGCGCAAGCTGCCGTTCCTACGATGATCCGCGCCGGCGGTGGCAGCATCGTCAACATGGGCGGCCTGTTCGGGCACATGCCGATTGTGAACCGCGCACCGACGGCGGCCGCCAAGGCCGGACTGGCCGGATTGACGCGCGCGCTTGCACTGGAACTGGCCGAGCACAATATCAACGTCAATTATGTCGCGCCGGGTCCAGCCAACACGGTGCGCGCCGGCCCCTTCAATTTTGATACCAAGCGCATCCCGTTTGGCCGCTTCGCCGAACCTGCCGAGATCGTCGCCACTGTCATGATGCTGTGCGGGCACGACGGCCGCTTCATCACCGGGCAGACCATCCACGTCAATGGCGGACTGTTCATGAACAATTAGAAAAGTCAGGGAGGATAAATCATGCGAGCAAAATTGTTGCGCATAGCCGCGTGTCTCGGCGCTTTGGCGATGTTTTTTTCGGCGGAGGCCGCCGACTATCCAAACCGGCCGGTGCATATCATTGTCGGCCTCACCGCCGGGTCCGGCGTCGACATCATGGCCCGCATGGTCGGCCAAAAGCTCGCCGAGTCGATGGGACAGCCCGTCATCATCGAGAATAAGCCCGGTGCTGGAAGCAACATCGGTACCCGCTACGCGGCTGCCGCCGAGCCCGACGGCTACACGATTTTCGTATCGACGATCGCCAACGCCATCAACGCCACACTCTATAAGAATCTGCCCTTCGACGTGCTCAGGGACTTCTCGCCGGTCATCCTTGCCGCCACCGCGCCGAACATCCTGATCGTCAATCCATCGGTGCCGGCGAAGTCGGTGCAGGAACTGATCGAGCTGGCGAAGGCAAAGCCCGGCAAGCTGACAGTCGGCTCGAGCGGCATCGGCACCGCGCCGCAGATGACGGCCGCGTTGTTCCGCCATCGCGCGGGCATCAATGTCGTCGATGTGCCGTTCAAGGGCGGCCCTGAGGCGACCGCGGCGCTGCTGGGCGGGCAGATTGACTATCTGGTCGCCATCACGTCGACGGCGCTGCCGCACATCAGGGCGGGGCGGGTGCACGCGCTCGGCATCACCAGCCGGCAGCGCTCGCCGCTGTTGCCCGACGTGCCGACCGTTGCGGAAAGCGGCTTGCCCGGCTTCGAGGCGGTGACCTGGTTCGGCTTCGAAGTGCCGAAAGGCACGCCGCCCGCCATCATTGACCGGTTGAACAAGGAGATCGGCAATGCGTTGGCGACGCCCGGCGTCAAAGACAAACTCGCGATGCAGGGCCTTTATGTCGAAGGCGGCACGCCCGAACAGTTCGGCAGCTATATGCGCGACGAATTCGCGAAATGGGGCGGCCTGGTCAAGGAAACCGGGATGTCGCTCAAGGAATAATGTCGGACCGCTAGCGCAATCCCGAAATCAACGACGCAGACGATCCTTGTAAATCTTGCGCGATAGTTCCGTTCGACGGCCCCCCGTGACCCCCCGCGGCCGGTAGATCGAGCGGAGGCTATCGTGCTCGAAATCATTGAATGCCTGAATCGAATCCGTGCGATTTGCCTCCGAAGTGCAGGGCGTCATCTCGATGCGTCTCATGCGGATGGCGCAAGGCGGGCCGCAAGCCGCGGCGGAAGCGCAGCTGATGATCGCCGAAAAAATCGAGGCGTTCGCGGACGCCGAGGTGGCGATGGCCAAGGCGCTATCCGAAGGCGAATGGATTATGGTCGCCGCCGAACGCGCTTATGCGCCGCTCCGCCTATGCGTGGGTGCCAATAGCAGCCGCCTCGCGCACGCTATTCTGCTTTAGCCGCCAACGCGGCGTCAGCGCCGCTTGAAATACTGCACCGCGCGCTCGTGCCGCGCGGCCGCCTTGCGTGAGGTGAAGGTACCGAGATTGCGGCGCTTGCCGGTGCGCGGATTTACTTTCCGAGAGTAGAGCCGGTACCTGCCGCCGCTGAGCTTGCGGATCATGCGCGCGCCTGCCGCCGCTTGCGCAAGGCGGCCTGCGCCTTCTTGATGTTGGCTGCTTGCGCGCGCCGCATGGCCGGCGTCGGCCTTTCGCTCGCCGGGATCTTGCGGCGCGGCTTGGCGATGAAGCGGTCGCCGCCGAGATGGCGCGGCACCGAGCCGAGCTGCGAGAGCAATTTGCGCGCGGTCGCCGTGTCGGGCTTAAGCCGCTTGCCGTCAATATGCGCCTCGTTCTTGCCGACCAGCCATTTCTGCGTATCCCAGGACCTGTTGGCGCGCCGGCCGGCGACGCGTTCGATGCCGCCACGGCGGCCGACATCCTGGTTGCGAAAGAAGACGAACTCGGTGCGCGGGCGCACCTGGATGTGGAAGAAGCCACCGCGGCCGCGCACGCCAGGCTTAACGCGACGAGTTTTGGAGCGGCGAGACGTGCTGCGGCGTTTGCGGGATTTCGGCATGACAAGCCTCCCGGTTGCGCTGACGGACAAGTAGCAACGAGAGCACAAGTTCCGAACTTTGGCGTTGATCTAGGACAACGGCCTCGTCTCACCAGCCGAATGGGAAGCCGCCGAAGAGGCCGCGCCGCGGGTAATAAGGCCGCTGGTAATAGCGCGGGTCGTCGGCATAGCCGCGCCAGCCGGGCGCGGTGCGGCGCACCGGCGGTTCGTCGGAGGCGATGTCGCCGTCCTGCGGGGCGCGCGCCACCGCCGGCACGCCCGGACCGCCGGGAATCTCGCCGGTGAGCACCACCATAGTGTTCGCCATCTTGTGCTTGCGCAAGAGGCCCCACAGCGTCGCGGCGTTGGCGACCGACAGCCGCACGCAGCCATGCGAGGCCGGCCGCCCGAGGCTGCGATGATTGGTGCCGTGGATGGCGTGGCCTTTCTGGGTGAAGAAGATCGAATAGGGCATCGGCGCGTCGTCCCACTCCACGCTGTAGTGGTCCTTTTCCATGCGGAACGGGTTGAAGGCGCCGGCCGGCGTGTCATGGCCGGAGACGCCGGTCGACACCGGCCAAACGTAGAGCTGCTCGCCGTCGCCCGAGACGGTCATCTGCTGCGTGCTCTTGTCGATCTGGATCAGCAGGTCGGCGTGCGCGGGCGCGGCGAAAACCTGCGCCGCCACGGCGGCGACGGCAGCAAGGCGGAGAAGCATGACGAACCTCCCGAGCAGCCCGAATCCTAGCATAGCACGCTCCGGGGCCCGATTATGGCAAAGCGCTGCGATCGATAACCCGCCGGCCACCGCCGCGTTCCCCGAGCGGTGCGGCCCTTTCCGCGCCGGCCGGCAATCCCCACATGCCTGGTCCGCACTTTGAAAAGAGACAACCGCCGCCAAGGAACGTCCCAAGGAAAGCCCAATGTCGGAGCCGCTCGTCGTCATGCTTCCCCACCGCCTCGGCAAGGACGAGGCCCTGCGCCGCCTCAAGGACGGGCTCGGCCGTGCCAAGACCGAGTTCGCCTGGCTGATCGCGCTGGAGGGAGAAGTCTGGAGCGGCGACCGCCTGAGCTTCCGCGCCGCGGCGCTTGGCCAGCGGGCGGCAGGCTTTATCGACGTCTATGACCACGCCGTGCGCCTCGAGGTCACGCTCCCTTGGCTGCTGGCGCGCTTTGCCCACGCGCTGCAGCGCGTGATCGGGCAGAAGGGGCAATTGATGCTGGAGAAGAAGTGACCCCCGGAATCCAGAATTGCCCATATGTGTATCTGGATTCCGGGTCCGGTTCTTCTGACCGTCCCGGAATGATAGAGAACTAATGCTTCCTCGCATCCACCCGGTAGCCCGCGATGGTCTGCTCGCCCAGCGCCTTGGCGGCTTCCAGCCGGTGCAGGCCCTCGATCAGCACGAAGCGCTCACCGTCGGCACGCACTTTGATCGGCACCTGCTGGCCGTCTTTGAGCATGCTTTCGGCGATTTCGGCGACGCGCTTCTGGTCGAGCATTTTGCGCCGCTCGATCGGCACGTAGATCTTGGCGACCGGGAAGTTCTCGCGCTTGAGCATAAGGGGAGGGTAGCACGGTTTGGCGCTCGCTTGTCTCGCGCTCGCAATCCGGCCTTCAGTTCGAAGAGGACCTAGCGCGGCTGCAAGCGGCCTGAGCCCTCCTCATTCGCCTCGCATTCGGCCAGGCGGTCGGCTATTTTCTTAATGTATTGCGACGGCGAGATTCGGCCGGCAAGATCGATCAGGGTCACGCGTCGATAGCAATGACCAAGCCCCACGCCCCAAACCAAAACGCCCTGACCTTCGTCACCGGGGCCAACGACAAATATTTCTTCATGTGCGGGATACTGCTGGAAAGCTTGCAAAGCTGTTTTCCGGACGTGCCTTGCCTGGTCATGGATTTGGGATTGAGCGACGCGCCCAGGAAATATTTCGAAGAGAAAAAACTGCTTTTGAAATTGCCCGCCGGCCTCAATAAGACCGATCATCCGTATAGGCTCAAAAGCAGCATGGCGTCGTTTTTGGGCGACGCGCGCTCGCCCATGCCGATCTGGATCGATTGCGACATCATCGCCATCAGGGCCGCAAGCCAGCAACTATCCGATCTGGCGCGCGAGCTGGTGTCGCACAACAAGGACATGGCCCTTGCGACCGACGAGGGCCCCAACCAAACCCTCAGCGCGATCGGCAGTTCCTTCGGCGAGACGAAACTGCTGGCGGCAATCGCCGATGATCCGTCGCTCAAAGAGCGCCGCTGCTTGAACGCGGGCCTCGTGGTGTTTTCAAATCCAGGCGCGGCGGGAGGCTGGCAGACTGTCGCTGCCGCGCAGGACGGCGACAAGTTTCCGGACCAGAACGCGCTCAATTTGATGGCCTATCGGGACCTCGATCGCATAACGATCCTGGATTTTCTGTGTTTGGAACGTCCACGCAAGGCTGCTGAAAGCCGTCCAGGCGACCGACAACGGCGTGACGTGCGACGGTCAAAAGCCCATCTTCGTGCACGCGACCTCGGCCTATGAAGGCGATTTACTGGGCGGCACCATGCCGATCTCGGCGAAGGACTGCGGCTGCGAGGCCTATTTGAGATTTTTTACCAACGAGCATCTCAGAAAGCTGCAGGAGGACTATCTCTCCGGCTTCTTGCGCAATAATTTCGAAACGCTGCGCAATCTTGGAGTGCTGGTCAATATTTCGAACGCGCGCCGAAATGACCCTTGTCCTTGCAGGTCGGGCAAGAAGTTCAAACATTGTCACGGCGCTTCCGCTTAGCGGCCTAATCCGCCGCCGCTGCAAGTCCATGCGCCGTGTAGC
Source organism: uncultured Alphaproteobacteria bacterium (assembly GCA_963778745.1). Lineage (GTDB taxonomy): Bacteria > Pseudomonadota > Alphaproteobacteria > Rhizobiales > Xanthobacteraceae > Pseudolabrys. The sequence continues at coordinate 203,366 of CAVZVP010000006.1, forward strand.
TCGCGTCGACCAGCAGCGCCTGCACGGCGACCATCGGAAGTCCCAACAAAATGACCGCCTCGAGCGGCAGGCTGCTGGCGCAAACAAGCGCGGCGGCGAGGCTCGCGCAGATGCCGCCGGCGTCCCAGCCGCCTTCGGAGGCGAACTGGAAGCGGAACGTGCAGGGCGCGATCTTGCTGGCGTTGTAGACCGCGATCATCCAGTAGGGGAAGTAAAGCCCACTGAACAGCGTGGTCGCGATGGTGACGCCGACGACGGCATAGGGGCGCTGCCGCAGATCGATTTGAGAAGGAGGCCCGCCGCCAGGATCACGGCGTTGAGCCACATGCTGCCGTGCGTATGGCCCATGTCGATGAAGCGGCCGAGAACCATGCCGCCGAGCGCGCCGGCCAGCGCCGCAACCGCGAGCACGCCGCCGAATGTATCGAAACGCTCGGCCAGCGCCTGGAACATGACGATGCTCCAGGCGGTCGCCGCGCCGCTTTGAAGCCAGCCGTCGGCGAAAAACAGCAGAATGCCCACGCGCGCCGCGGCGTACGCGCCGCGCGGCGACGGCTGCGCGATTTTCGGCTCGGCGACGCGCAGCAGCGGATAGACGGCGGCGACTTGGATCGCGCAGGCCGCGCCGAAAGCAATCCAGGGTCCGAAGTTGGTCAACAATAGTCCGCCGGCCACCGGGCCGATCACGTCGGCGAGCGCGCCGAGCGCCTGGCGGGCGCCGATCTGTTTGCCGCGGTGTTCGCTGTCGCCGAGCGCGGCGAAGAAGACGTGATAGCAGGTCCAATAGAACACTTGGGCGAGCGACGAGATGGCGCAGAACAACGGCAGCGCCGGCCCGACGCCGTCGACCAGCGCAACCGCCGGGTACTACAAAGCGGTCAACAGCGTCCCGATGATGAGCGCGCGCCGCAAGCCGATCGCCGATGCGACGATCACCACCAGCGGGCGCAGCGCGAACCGCACGGCCAGGATCGCGGCGGCGAGCAAGAAGATCTGCGCCAGAGGCAGGCCGGCGCGCAGCAGGAACACCATGAAGAAGATGCCGGCCAGGCTCCAGGCCAACGACACCAGCGCGCGGGGGACGGCAAGGCGGTTGATGTTGCGGTTGGTAAAGAACGTCATCATCGGGTGGCCAAGATAACGGGAATAAGGCCGCCGATAAACGGCCTGTCGGCTTTTAGTTAAGAACGGGGGCGGCGTTTTCGGTCCAGGAGGATTGATTAGGCGGCAAAGCCGGCCTAGCAACAAGGCCGCGAGGGATCATAAGGCCGCCGGCTGTTAACGGCGATCATGAAAGAAACGGCGATGAAGGAAAGCTGCAATCGGCGACTGCGCGACATCTTGAGCCGGCGCAAGGCCGTTCTGCTGCCGGGGGCGGCCAATGCGCTGGCCGCGCGCGTGATCGAAGATATCGGGTTCCAGGCGATCTACGTCACCGGCGCCGGCGTCACCAATACATTCCTCGGCGTGCCGGATATCGGCCTGATCACGCTGACCGAACTCGCCAGCCACGTCAGCGCCATGCGCGATGTGGTTGCGCTGCCACTGATCGTCGACGCCGACACCGGGTTCGGCAATCCGATCAACGTGGCGCGCACCATTCAGGTGCTCGAGCGCAGCGGCGCCAATGCCATCCAGCTCGAGGACCAGGATTTTCCGAAGAAGTGCGGGCATTTTTCCGGCAAGAGCGTAATCACCCGCACCGAAATGGTGCAGAAGATTTACGCCGCGGTTGACGCAAGGGTCGACCCCGATCTCGTTATCGTCGCGCGCACCGACGCCATCGCCAGCAACGGCTTCGAGGACGCCATGGAGCGTGCGGCGGCCTATATCGAAGCCGGAGCCGACATGACCTTCGTCGAAGCGCCGCGCACGCGCGAACAGATTACCGAAATCCCCAAGCGTCTGGCTGTTCCGCAATTCATCAATATCGTGGCCGGCGGGCTGACGCCGATGATCGGGCTCGATGAGCTGGAGAAAATGGGTTTCTCGATGGTGCTCTACGCCAATGCGGCGTTGCAGGCCTCGATCGCCGGCATGCAGAAGGTGCTCGGCCATCTTAAAGCGCGCGGCTCGTTCGACGGCATTTCGGGCGAGCTCGCCGGCTTCGAGGAGCGCCAGCGGCTGGTGTCCAAGCCGCGCTTCGACGATCTCGAGAAGAAATACTCGTAACCTGATCAGGACCTTCGGAAAATTCTCATGTCAGGGGCAAGCCATAATCCGCACACGCGCGCGATCGCCGAATTTATCTCTCACATCAAATACGAAGACATTCCAGCTGACGTCATCGCGCGCATCAAGCTGTTGATTCTGGATTCGCTCGGCTGCGCGCTCTACGGCAGCGATCTCGATTGGAGCCGGATTTTGCGGGCGACGCTCGGCAAGCTCGACGCCACCAAAGCCTGCCGCGTGTGGGGAACGGCGGAGCGTTTGTCGGCGCCGCATGCCGCGCTGATCAACGGCACGCTGATCCAGAGCTTCGAGCTTGACGACGTGCATCGCCAGGGCGTGCTGCATGTCGGCGCGGTCACCTTGCCGCCGCTGCTGGCGGTGATGGAGCTGCGGCCCGGCATAAGCGGCCGCGATTTTCTGCGTGCGGCAGTGGCCGGCTACGAGATCGGCCCGCGCGTCGGCAAATGCATGGGCCCGCAACATATCGGGCAAGGCTGGCACTCCGGCGCGACGGTCGGGGTGTTTTCCGCCGCGGCGGGCGCGGCCGCTGCCTTGCGGCTCACGAGCGAGCAGGCGGTGCATGCGCTTGGCATTGCTGGCACGCAATCGGCCGGGCTGATGGCTGCGCAATACGGCGCCATGGTCAAGCGCATGCATGCCGGGCGCGCGGCGCAGAGTGGGCTTTACGGCGCGCTGCTGGCGGAGGCCGGTTTCACCGGGATCGTCGACGTTTTCGAGTCGCCTTATGGCGGCTATTGCACGACCTTCTCGCGCTCGATCGACCGCTTCAATCTCGACGAGCTGTCATGGGAGCTCGGCCGGCAGTGGGAAACCATGCGCATTTCGCTGAAGTTCTATTCCTGCGTCGGCAGCAACCACACCACGCTCGACGCCATCCGCAATATGCAGCAGATGACGCCGTTCGGCGCCGACGATATAGCATCGATCGTGGTGCATGGATCGCACGTGACGGTCGAACACGTCGGCTGGCTTTATACGCCGCAGGGTCTCACCGCGGCGCAGTTGAATCTGCCGTTCTGCGTCGCAACGCTCTTACTCGAAGGCGACGTGTTCGTCGATCAGTTCACCGACGCAGTGGTGGACGACCGGCGGCGCATTGACCTTTCAAAAAAGGTCAGCGTGCTGGAGGACCCGGAGATCACCGCGCGCGGCTCGAACTACCGGCACATGGTGCGCGTCGAAGTGTATCTGAAAAACGGCGTCAAACTCGACGAAGTTGTCGAAGCGCCGCGCGGCAGCGAAACGAGGTTCGCTTCCGAAGCCGATATCGTGCAGAAGTTCAAGAAGCTCGCCACACACACTGTCAGCGACGCCAAGGCCGACGCGGTCGTCAACCTCGTGCTCGGCGCCGAAAAGCTCGCGCGCGCCGACGAGATCGCCACGGCGCTGGCGAAGGGTTGAGCCATTAATTTTCTTTACTCATCTTCATGTTCGCCGCCAGGTCGCTGAGGCGCTTGCGTTCGGTGGTGGTGAATTTGACGAAATCCGCAACCGAACCGCCGGCCGGCTCGATGCCGGTCGGGATCAGTTTATTGCGCACCTCCTCGCTATTGAGCGCCGCTTGCAGCGCGGCATTCATGCGTTGAATGACAGGCTCGGGCGTGCCGCGCGGCGCATAGAGACCCGCCCAATGGCCTATCTGCACGCTCGGAAAGCCTTGCTCCGCCGTGGTCGCAATGGACGGATAGGCGCTAATGCGCTTTTCGTAGGTCGTCGCGATCGCCTTCAGCAATCCGGCCTTGATCTTGGGGATGACCACGATGCTCGCTTCCGACGTGGCCGAGACGTTGTTCGACAAGACGCCGTTCACGCCGTCGCCGCCGCTTTTGTAAGGGACGATGACGAGGGAGATGCCGGTTGCTTCCTTGAGCATCTGGCCGACGAATTCCGGTGTGCTGCCGTTGCCTGCCGTCGCCCAGGTGACGCCTTTGCCGCCTTGCACTTTGGCCCAGGCGATGAACTCGGCCATGTTATTGGCCGGCACGCTCGGATGCACGATGATGGTCGAGGGCGCGACCGCGATCATGCCGACCGGCACCAGATCTTTGTCTTTATATGGCAGATCCTTCAACAGCAGGCTGTTGGTGATGGTGCTCGCCGCGCCGACCAGGAAGGTGTAGCCGTCGGGCGCGGAGTGAGCCACGAACGCGGTACCGATCACCGCGCCGGCGCCCGGCCGGTTTTCGACGATAACCGTCTGGTGAAGTTGTTTGCCGACGCCTTCGGCCACAAACCGCGCGATCAGGTCATTGGCGCCGCCCGGCCCGAACCCGACGATGAAGCGGATAGGATGATCCGGCCACTCCGCGCGCGCCGCCGGCGTGGCGAGCGCGCATATACATATAAGAGTGCATGCGGCGAATATGATGGATTTTTTCAGCATTGAAACCTCCCTCGACCCGGCGCGAGCCTTGCGTGCCGAGTTTACCCTCGAATAAATCGAAAGTCGCCCGGGGAGGGTCAATGGGTCAAGAAACGGTGCTGCAAGGGGATCTTCTCCGCCGTGCCGGTCCTATTCCTGCTTCGCGCATAGTCGGCTTGATCCGGCACAACAACGCCGCGCCCCGGCCAACGGGGTCGCAGCGCCATGTCATTTGCCGCGTTCAGCGGATGAACGCCTCGGTTAGCGACAGCCCGTCGGAGGTGGAGAGAAAGTCCGCCACGTAGCGCGGCGAGGGCGCCTCACCCATGCCGGAAAAGCCCACCTGCTGCGGCATTCACGTAAGTCGCGTTGCGCTGCTCGGCGAACTTGCTCTGGCCGAGGCTTTCAAGTTCGGTGCGGCGCACCGCGCGCTGCCGCGCGCGCTCTTGGCCGTCGAGATGGCCCGTGCCAGTGACGCCGCAGGCGAAGATGATCGCGGCGATGCAGTCCGGGTCCGCGGCGGCAAGATCGGCGAGGATGACCGCGCCGTAAGAGGTGCCGACGCCGACCGCGCGTTCGATGCCGAGCGCGTCCGTGAAACGCCGCGCCAGAGTGCTGTAGTCGTGCGTCGTCGACAGCGGCATCAGTTCGGAGGAGCCAAAGCCCGGCATGTCCCAGGCGACGAGGTGATGGCTGCCGGCGAAGGCGTCGAATTGCGGCTGCCACGACGCCGAATTGCCGCCGAGCCCGTGCAGGAACAGGATCGGCGGCCCGGCGCCCGCCTCGCGATAGGCGAGGCGCCGGCCGTCGATGGTCAGGAATTTCGCCGCGCCGGACATTCTAGTGCGGCTTATACTCCTCGCGTTTGGTGTTCGCGATCTTGACCAATTCCTCGGCCGCCTTGCGGTCTTCCTTGAGGAACGCGACGAAGCCGGCCGGCGAGGTCGCTGCCGGCACAACCGCCTGCTGGTCGAGAAACGCCATGAATTTAGGGTCGCTGAACACTTTGACGAAGTCGGCATTGACCCTGTCGACGATCGCCGGCGGCGTGCCTTTCGGCGCCGCCAGCCCCCACCAACCTTGGCCGGGGAAACCGCCAAGGCCCGCCTCGGCGAGCGTCGGCACGTCCGGCAGCAGCGACGAGCGTTTCGCGGCCGACACCGCGATCGCCTTGACCTTGCCGGCTTTGACCAGTCCGAGGAAATTTCCGATGCCGAAGCGGGTCAGCTGCACCTGATTGCCGGCGAGCGCCTGCGCCGCCGGGCCGCCGCCTTTGTACGGCACGCCGACGATCTTTGTGCCCCACTGGTTGTTCATCCAGCGCAGGAACAGATCCGGGTACGAGCCCTCGCCGAGCGTGGCGTAATTGAGTTGATCGGATTTGGTCAGCGCCATCGCCTTGAGCTCGGCGACCGAATTCACCCCGAGCTCGGTGGACACAAACAGCCCTTCGTTGAGAAAGAACAGCCGAGCGATCGGCACCAGGTCGCGGTCGGGATCGTAGGGCAGGTGATCGAACAGCAGCGGATTGAACGACATCGTGCTGTGGTAGATTACGCACAGCGTATAGCCGTCAGGCGCGGCCTGCGCGCAGGCCTGCGCCGCGACAATGCCGCTGGCGCCGCCGCGGTTCTCGATGATGAACGGTTGGCCGCCGAGCAGCAGCGTGAGCTCGACCGCGGCCGTGCGCATGATGACGTCGGTCACGCTGCCGGCGGCGATCGAGACGATCAGGCGGATCGGCCGGTCCGGATAGCTTTCCGCTTGTGCCGACGCCGCACAGCCGGCGAGCAACAGGCCCAAGACGATGCGTGCGATCTTTCCCATGACGTTTCCTTTCTTATAGTTTTCCCGCAAACGCGGCGGTCGCGAAATCGTCGATCATATTGAAACTCTGCCGCGCGGCGCCGGCGTCGTAACGTGCGATCCCCGGCACGTCAGATTCGATCTCGCAGAACGAATGCAGCAGGCCGCCGAAGACCAGCATTTGCCATTTCGTGCCGGACGCGTCCATTTCGGCTTCGAAAATATCGCGGTCCTTCTTCGGCACCACCGGATCTTGCGAACCGTGCAGCACGCAGACCGCGGCATTGATGTCCCCGGGCTTGGCCGGCAGCGGCGTGAGCAAGTCGCCGTGCAAGCAGATCACGACCTGGATGTCTGCACCGGAGCGCGCAAGTTCCAGCACATTGCCGCCGCCGAAGCAGAAACCGACCGCCGCCTGCCGCTTGAGATCGCCGATCTTGCGCTTTTCGCTTTCGCCGCGCAGCGCATCGAGCGCGCCGGCGATGCGGCGCCGGCGCTCGGGCGCGTCGGCGCGCAGCCCGTTGGCGAGTTCCGCGGACTCCGGCGGCCCTGCCGAGATCTTGCCGCCGCCGTACATGTCGGCGACGAAAGCCACATATTTACCGCCCGCTATCGCCGCCGCGCGCTTAATGGCGTCGTCGGTGACGCCGAGCCAATTCGGCGCCATCAGCAGCAGCGGACGGCGTCCGCTAACACTCTCGTCATAGACCAGCGCGCCGTTGCACGCGGCATTGCCCGCTTGATATTCGATCCGCTCGACCGCCACCGTTTCCCCCGTGTTTTCTATTCGAGGACGATTTCCCCGATCAACCCGGCATCGTATTGCGTAAAATAGAGACGGCCGTTCGACAGCGCGGCGATGCAGCGCGCGCCGCTTGCCGGCGTCGGAATGTCGTATTCCCCGATCAGCGTGCCGTCCGGCGCCATATGGCCGATCTTGTTGGCGAGGTTCTCGGTGCACCAGAGATTGCCGTCGGGACCGACCGTGACCCCGCGCAAGGATGCGTTAGGCGTGGGAAAATTGAATTCGCTGAACGCGCCGTCGCGGCCGAGGCGGCCGAGCGCATTGGCGCCGGTTTCGACAAACCAGATGCTGCCGTCGGGATGGGTGACCATGGCGCGCGGCTGCGGGTCGGCGCCGGGAATATGAAATTCGCTCACCGTACCGTCGATGGTGATGCGGCCGACCCGGTTGCCGGCGGCCTCGCTGAACCAGAGCGCGCCGTCGCGCACCACGATCGACAGCGGCTTGCTGCCGGGCGAGATGCCGGTTTTGAATTCCGTAATCTGCCCGTCCGGCGTGATGCGGCCGATCTGGCCGGCCTCGGTCTCCGAGAACCAGACATTGCCGTCCGGGCCGAGCGCGATGCCGTCGGGACCGGCGTTTTCGGTCGGGACGGCAAATTCGCTGAGCGCGCCGGCAGGCGTCATGCGTCCGATCTTGTTGGCCTTTTTCTGCGCGAACCAAAGATGACCGTCCGGCCCAAGTGTTATGCCGATCGGCGTCGCGCCGGGCGTGGGTAATGCGAATTCTGTGAAGGTGCCGCTGCGCGGATCGAAGCGGCCGATCTTCGCAGCGCCGCTCTCGCAGAACCACAGATTGCCGTCCGGCCCTTCGACGCAGATGTAGGGCGCGCTATTGGCGCTTGGAATCCGATGTTCGCGAATGAACACTGAACGTGCCTTGCGCCGATGCGAGGTCGCCTCTCCGGCATTCGCTGACATATTGGCCCCGTACCGCGATCCAGTACATTGGCATCGCGTATCGGGAACTATCGGCCGAAATCAAAACGTGTCAATCGCAACGCCGCGTCGCGCCTATTTCGCGCGGCATTCGTCCAAGTGGCGGGCGGCTTCGGCATCGCCGGCCTTTGCCGCGCGCTCGGCCAGCGCGCAGCCGTCGGCTTTGTCGGCAAATTGCACGTGGCGCGACAGCTTGAGGGCGATCAGCGCCTCCATGGCGCCGGGCTCGCCCAGTTCGGCGTCCTCGATCGTCCGGTAGAGATAGTGGTCGGCGTAGCTCATTTGAACGTCCGGATTTTCCGCCAGCAGCCGCACGATCTGCACGCGCGTGTCGTAGTCCCATTGTGACCACGGCCCAAGCAACTTGACTGCCGCCGCGACGTCGCGGCGCACCAGGCGGCCTTCGAGCGTCAGTTGGCCGAGTGCCCATTTGGCGTACTGGGCGTCGTATGCGGAGCCCTGCAACAGTTTGAGCGCGCGCCGCTCCTCCTTCGGCCCGCCGTCGCCCTTGATCAACATGTCGGACAGCGGCGCCAACGCGGCGCCCGGATAAGTGCGCGCCGCGCTTTCCAGCAGCTGGCGCGCGCGCACCGGATCGCTGCTTCGAATTGCCACCGCCATATAGGCCTGAGCATCGCCGCGGCCGGCTTTGGCCAACGGCTCGAGGATTGCAATGCCGCGCTTGCGCTCGTCGGCATTGTTGGATTCGGCGAGCAACTGGCCGGCCATTACCGCGACGTCGCTCGGCCGCCTGTCCTTGGGCGGGTTGGCCAGTGCCCGCTCGGCCCAACGGCGGGCCTCGGCGAGATCGTGCTTGATCGGGCCGCCGTGCGACAGTATCGAGATGAGCCTGACGACCGCATCGGGGTTGCCGAGTTCGGCGGCGCGGCGCAGCGCCTGCTCGGCCTCGGCGCGCTGGATAAGGTCCGGCCTGTCCAGGTGGCGATCCCAGGAATTGAAGTCGTTGAACAAAGCGAGCATTGCTTCGGTATCGTTCTGCGCTATCGCCGAGTGCAGCAACGGTATCGATTCTTCCCGGCTCTTCACCCAGCGCGCCAGGGCAATCTTGATTTTCGGATCGTCGCCATTGGCCGCATAGGCCTGCCGGCAGGTCTCCAGCGCGATCACGCGATGCTTGGCGGAGGCCTCCTGGTTGCTCCAGTCAACCTCGGCCGCATTGAGGCGCAAGCATTCTTGGGCGACGGAGGCGGCTGTGGGCTGCGCATGAGCCGGTGTGACGGCCGCGCCGACGCAAAATAAAAACAAGGCAAAAATCCATCGCGCCATCGAGCGGCCTCTGCCCAAGGCCAAACTATAGCTGAAATGGTTTTAGCCTGTCCCCGGCATCTTGACGCTGCGGCCGGCGCCGTCCGGCCGCGGCAGCACCGCATGCGCCGCCTTCATGCGTTCGAGCAGGCGCAGAACGCTGTCGTGAAACGGCGCGACCTTCTTGGTCGTCATGTCGACGCTCAAGGTCATGTTTTCCGAGGTCGCCGACACCCAGTTTTCGGTCGCGTGCCTAAGCTCTTCGAACAATTGGATGCGCTTGGCGTCGTAGTCAATGAGCTGCACGGCAACGCGCACCGGGTCCTCCAGCTTCAGCTCGCGCAGATATCGGACATGCGCTTCGACGACCATGGTCGAGTGCTTGTGCCGTTCGAGATAGGCGGGGCCGAGGCCAATGACTTCGTAGACCTCGTCCACGGCGCGGTCGAACAGCACATTGTAATAGGCCACGTTGAGATGGCCGTTGTAGTCGATCCATGGCGGCTCAATCCGCATCACCGTCGAGACGAACGGCGCGGCGAAAACCGGTTCGGGCATCATGCGCTGATCGGATAGACCGCCTTTTCGCCGCTGAGCACGCGCGCGACGTCGGCCGCGCATTTGGTCTGTAACTCCTCGAGCGCCTCGATCGAATAGAACCCGGTATGCGGCGACAGGATGACGTTGTCGCGGCCGAGCAAAGGAGAATCCTTGGCCAGCGGTTCGGCCGTCACCACGTCGAGCCCGGCGGCGCCGACCTGGCCGGCATCGAGAGCGGCGATCAGCGCCGGCTCGTCGATCAGCGGACCGCGGCCGGTGTTCACGACGTAGGCGCCTTTCCTCATCTTGGCGAAGGCGGCCGCATTCAACATGCCGCGCGTCGCCGGCAACAGCGGCGCGTGCATCGAGACATAGTCGGCGGTCTTGAGCAGCGTATCGAGATCGACGCCCTCGACGTTCGCCGCCTTGAACGCTTCCGGTTTGACGAAGGGGTCGTAGGCGATGACCTTCATGCCGAAGGCCTGCGCTTTCGGCGCCACCAGGCGCGGGATGTGGCCGAAGCCGACCAGACCGAGCACCGTTCCTTCGAGGCGCCGGATCGGCACCACCGCCGGCATTTCCCAGCGGCCGCTCTGCACCAGTTTGTTGGAGAGCGGAATCTTGCGGATCAGTGAAAGCAGCAGCGCCATGGTGTGGTCGGAGACTTCGCGGATGCAATAGTCCGGCACGTAGTTGACGGCGATGCCTTTCTCCTTGGCGGTGGGCAGGTCGATATTGTCGACTCCCAGGCCGAAGCGGCCGATCGCCTTGCATTTGGTGAGCTGGCTGAGGATGTCACGCGTGAGCTTGGCATAAGTGACCAGAATGGCGTCGGCGTCCTTGGCTACCGCCAGGATGTCGTCGGCATTGACGCTTTTCGACATGCGATACGTCGGATTGAGCCGTGCCAAGGCCGCTTTCGCGAGATCGAGGGACGGAAACACGCTGTCGGTGACAGCAATCACTAGGCCGGCCATTGGAGACTCCAAATTCGGGAAGGCGGGACAGGGCGGAACTTACGCCAGCGGATTTTTTCAGTCTATTGCCGGCCAAGACCGGCAAATTGATTAGCATCAATGACTTGGGCCCCATTAACCAAAAATTAACGATGCTCGCCTCCGGAGACACTCCTCGGCTATTCTGCAAAAAAAGCCATGGGAGGCGAGACGATGCTCGGCAGGTTGGCGCGAGGAGCGTATGTGCTCATTGTCGCGGGGATGGTGGCGGCCTGGGCTATGACGGCCAGCAAAAGCAGCCCGGCCGAACCGACGAACGAGCAGCCGGTCATAACCTGGTGGTGCTAATCTTGCGCCGCGAAAGTTTGCGGTAGTCCCTTTCACAACAGGTGTTTTTCGCCGCGTCCGCGGTACGCCCCGGCGGTTGCTTGACCTTGCCCGTCATCCCCGCCACGTTCGCCGCCGTTATCCGGGAAAGCAGCCGATGGCCGGCGCGAGCACAGCGAAAAGGAATACGGGTGAACAGGCGCGCGATCCTGCCGCGATCGCGGCGGCGATTGCCGCGCTGACCGCGGCGTTCGGCAACCGCGTCGTCACCTCGCAATCGGTGCGCGACCAGCACGGCAATACGCTGACCTGGGTGCCCAATCAGCCGCCGGACGCGGTAGTCTATCCGCAAAACACCGCCGACGTGCAGGCCATCGTGCGCATTTGCGCGGCGAACCGCGTGCCGGTCATCCCGTTCGGCGTCGGCACCTCGCTCGAGGGTCACATCAATGCGCCACTCGGCGGCGTCTCGATCGACGTCCGCGACATGAACAAGGTGCTCAGCGTGCACGCCGAGGATCTCGATTGCGTGGTCGAGCCCGGCATCACCCGCAAGGCGCTCAACGAAAATCTGCGCGACCAGGGCCTGTTCTTTCCGATCGATCCCGGCGCCGACGCCTCGCTCGGCGGCATGGCGGCGACGCGCTGCTCGGGCACCAATGCGGTGCGCTACGGCACCATGAAGGACAACGTGCTGGCGATGAAGGTGGTGATGGCCGACGGCGAGCTAATGACCACCTCGCGCCGCGCCAAGAAATCGTCGGCCGGCTACGATCTCACGCGGCTGATGGTCGGCTCGGAAGGAACGCTGGGCGTCATCACCGAGCTCACGCTCAAGCTGTCGGGCATTCCGGAAGCGATCGCCTCCGGAGTCTGCCCGTTCCCTTCCGTCGATGCCGCGTGCCAGGCGACGATTCTCACCATTCAATCTGGCATTCCGGTCGCGCGCATCGAATTGCTCGACGCGCTGCAGATCAAGGCGGTCAACGGCTACTCGAAACTGTCGCTGCCGGAAGTGCCGACTTTGTTCGTGGAATTCCACGGCAGCGACGCCAGCGTCGCCGAGCAGTCGCAGCGCTTCGGCGATATCGTCGCGGAGCTTGGCGGCGGGCCGTTCGACTGGGCGACCAAGCCGGAAGATCGCAGCCGGCTCTGGCAGGCGCGCCATGACGGCTATTGGGCGGCGCGCAATCTGCGGCCGGGCGCGCAGGCCTTCGCCACCGACGTCTGCGTGCCGATCTCGCGGCTGGCCGAATGCGTCACCGCCAGCCAGCGCGCGATCGCCGAGCTCAATCTGGTGGCGCCGATCCTCGGCCATGTCGGCGACGGCAATTTCCATCTGTCGTTGCTGGTCGACATGGACGACGCCGACGAGGTCCGCCGCGCCGGCATCCTGATGGAACGCGTGGTTGAGCTGGCCTTGGCCATGGACGGCACCTGTACCGGAGAGCACGGCGTCGGGCAAGGCAAGATGAAATATCTCTTGGCCGAACACGGCGCGCCGGCGCTTGCCGCCATGGCGGCGATCAAGCGCGCGCTCGACCCGCAAAACATCATGAATCCGGGCAAGATCGTCGCGTTGTCGTGAACTCCCAGACTGTTATTCCGGGACAGTCCCGATAAGGACTGGACCTGGAATCCAGAAATGACTTCATGGCTTGCATCTGGATTCCGGGTTCGCCGCTGCGCGGCGCCTCGGAATGACAAGGTGCGACACAGAATTGCCGCCAAGAACCGGCTAAAGTGGCGTAATATTTCACCATCGAAAATGTGAACGTCGGGCAGGCGCTGCCTGGCGCCGGAGGTGGCGTTGCAGACCACTTTGCTCGGACTGGCGATCGCGGTCATTCTGGCGCTGCTAGCGGCGCTGGTCGGGCCATTGCTGATCGACTGGGGCGGCCATCGCTCGCTGTTCGAGGCGGAGGCGAGCCGTCTGATCGGCGTCGACGTGCGCGTCACCGGGCCAATCGAGGTGCGGCTGCTGCCGACGCCGTCGCTCACGCTGCACGACATCGAGATCGGCGGCGGCGATAACAAGGTCCGCGCGCGTTCGCTCGGTTTTGAATTCGCGCTTGGTCCGCTGATGCGCGGCGAATGGCGGGCGGCCGAAATGCATCTGGTCGGACCGCAACTGAGCCTCGGCCTCGACTCGTCCGGCCATTTGCTGGCGCCTAATCTCGCGATCAATTTCAGTCCGGATAATTTGTCGATCGACCGGTTGAGCGTCGAGGATGGCAAGCTGACGCTCACCGACGCGGCGAATGGCGGCCGTGCGACGCTGAACGGACTCTGGTTCAACGGCGAGGCGCGCTCGCTGCTCGGCCCGTTCAAGGGCGAGGGCGCCGCTACCGTCGGCGGTGAACTTTATCCTTTCCGAATCGCAGCCGGCCGCTATTCCGACGAAGGTGCGCTCAAGCTCCATGTCAATGTCGACCCGGTCAATCATCCGCTCGGCATTGAAACCGACGGCATGCTGGCGCTCGCCGGCGGTGCGCTGAAGTTCGACGGCACTTTGAGTTTGACGCGGCCGGTCGGCATCGCCTCGCGCGGCGCGCAAAAGACCGAGACGTTGAGTCAGCCCTGGCGCGTTAGCGGCAAGATTAGGGCCAGCGCGGCCTCGGCGCTGATGGAGCAGTTCGAATTCAAGTACGGCTCGGAAGAGCAGGCGCTCAAGCTCACCGGCGTTGCCGAATTCAAATTCGGCAAGCGCCCGCGCTTCGACGGCGTGTTGTCGGGCCGCCAGATCGATCTCGACCGCGCGCTCGCAGGCGACGACGGCACACGGATGCCGCCGGCCGCGGCCATCCGCAAAATCGCGGAGTTGGCCGGCAGCGCCTTCCGGCCCGCCATTCCGATCCAGATCGGTATCGGCATTGACCAGGTCACGCTCGGCGGCAATAACGTCGCCAATGTGCGCGGCGATATCAGCACCGACGCCACCGGATGGAATCTGGATCGCTTCGAGTTTCGCGCGCCTGGCTTCACGCAGGTGAAATTGAGCGGGCATCTCGCGGTCGCCGCGGATGGCGTGCGCTTCACAGGGCCGGCCGAGATTGAAGCTGGCGATCCCAAGCAGTTGGCGGCCTGGCTGGAAGGGCGCAACGACGTGGCGCAGAAAGAGGCGCGGCCCTTGACGTTACGCGGCGACGTCACGCTCGGCAGCGACAAGATCGCCGTCGAACGTCTGCAAGCCGCGTTCGACCGCAAGACCGTAACCGGCCACCTGGCTTATACGTTTGCGTCCGGCAACCGGGCGGCCCAGCTCGATGCCGCACTCAATGCGCCCGAACTCGATATCGATGCCGCGCTCGGCTTCGGCAACGCGCTGATCGCGGGCTCCAAGATCGAGCGGCCGCACGACATGACGATCGCCGCCAATATCGGCCGCGCCACCATCGCCGGGCTCATTGCGCATAACGCGAGCGCGCGCTTGAAAGTGGACGGCAGCGGCGTCGAGATCGACCGTCTGTCGGTCGCCGATCTCGACGGCGCCGCCTTTTCGGCGAGCGGCCGCATCGCGACCACGCCGTCGCCGCAAGGCAGCATGCGGTTGGATCTCGATGCGCCGGACATGACGCCGATGTTGTCGCTGCTGGCCAAGTTTGCACCGAATACCGCGCAGGCGCTTCAAAGCAATACGGCGCTCATGACGCCGGCCAAGCTGCGCGCGCAATTCACTCTTGATGGCGCGCCGCCGGCGGCGATTGCCAAGCTCGCCATTGACGGCAGCCTCGGCAAGGTGCGCGTCGCGCTCAGCGGTGAGGTCAATGCCGACGCGATTGCGCTCAGCGCCGGCGACCTTAAGCTCGACGGTAAACTGGAAACCGCCGAAGGCAGACTGCTGGTGGCCATGTTGGGGCTCGACCGAATCCTGGCGGTGGACGCCGGCCCGGGTTCGCTGACACTCAATACCAGCGGGCCGGCGCGTGGCGAATGGCGGATCGATGGCAAGCTGACCGCCGGCGGCCTCGACGCCAGCGCCAGCGGTACCGCACGCCCGTTTGCGGACAACCTAACGGCGGCATTGCGGACTACGGTTTCGCGCGCCGATGCGGCGCCTTTGCGCGGCGGCGCACGCACGACGTTGCCGGTTACATTCGCGGGCAATGTTGCGTTGACGGCCAAGGACCTGACGTTGAGCGATGTCGACGCCACCGTTGCCGGCGCCACATTGCGCGGAAAACTTGCGCTTACACTTGCGGCGCCGCATCGTTTGCAAGGGGACATCGAGGCCGACGGCATCGATGCGGCGAGCCTGATCGCGGCGGCGATCGGCATGCCGACGCCGTCCGCCAATGACAGCCAAACGGTCTGGGTCTGGCCGAGCGAGCCGTTCGGCGGCGGCACGTTCGGCGACTATGACGGCCAGATCGCGCTCGAGGCGCGTCGTGTGAACTTGCTGCCGCGGCTGACGGCGCGCGAGTTCCGCGCCACTTTACGCTTCGGCCGGCGCGAATTCGCCTTGGACGACATGGCCGGCGCGGTCGCAGGCGGACGCCTGGCAGGCCGGTTGTCGTTTCGCTCCGCCGAGGATGGCGTGAAAGCGAATGCTAAGATCTCGCTCACCGGCGTCGATGCCGCGAGCCTGCTGCCGTCCAGCGCGCGGCCGCCGGTTACCGGTACGCTTGCCTTTTCGGCCGACGTCGAAGGCACCGGCTTGAGCCCGGTCGCGCTGATCGGCTCGCTGCAAGGGCCTGGAAAAATTGCGCTCGACGACGCGCAATTCGCCGGCCTCGATCCGCGCGCCTTCGATGCCGTTACGCGCGCGGTCGACCAGGGGCTGGCGATCGATGCATCCCGCATCGCCGGCGTCGTGGGCAAGGCGCTGGACAGCGGCCAGCTTGCGATCAAGCGCGCCGACGGAACGATCTCCGTCAGCGCCGGCCAAATGCGGCTGGGCAATGTTTCCGCCGACGGCAAAGACGCCGCCTTGGCGCTGGCCGGTACTCTCGACCTCACCGACGGCTCGATCGACGCGCGTCTCATCCTCTCGGGAACACACCAGGCCGCCGGCACACGGCCCGACATATACATGGTGTTGAAGGGCCCGGTCGCGGCGCCGGCGCGCAGCATCGACGTGTCCGCGCTGACCGGATGGCTGACCTTGCGGGCGGTCGAAAATCAAGCGAAGCAATTGCGCGAGATCGAGAACGCGCAGCGTCAATTGAAACCGCCGACGCCGCGGCCGCAGGGTGAGGTGGCGCCCGCTCTGCCGCCGCCGATCGACATCAGGCCGTTGCCGGCGCCGCGGCGCAGCTCGCAGCCGGCGGCATCAGTCGGCAGTCA
This sequence comes from uncultured Alphaproteobacteria bacterium, assembly GCA_963778745.1. Classification (GTDB taxonomy): domain Bacteria; phylum Pseudomonadota; class Alphaproteobacteria; order Rhizobiales; family Xanthobacteraceae; genus Pseudolabrys. The sequence continues at coordinate 219,845 of CAVZVP010000006.1, forward strand.
GAACTGACGCCGTCCGCGTGCGTTCCGTGTCGCGCGATTTGCCGCCGGTGCGACGGTCGCCGAGCTGGCCGCGATAATGGTCGAGAACGAATAGGCGGATCGCCGACGATAGGTTGCCGTCGTGGCGACCGGTGTCGATCGAGGCCACCAGATCCGACAGCGTTATGCTGCGGCCGCCGGCGATTTCCTTCAAGGATTTCCAGAACGCGTCTTCCAGACTGACACTGGTCTTATGACCGGCGATCACGATCGAGCGTTTGACAACCGGGGATTTCATTGGCCGTCTCCTTTGTCGATCCGGTGCAGGTCGAGATCGCGGCTGGCTTTCGCCTGCTGCGCGGCGGCGAGCTTGCGCCGCTGCTTGGGCTGGCCATAAGCGAGACGATTGGTGTTGGCGCGCAAATCGTCTTGCCGCTGCTTGGCATGCTTGCGGGCGGTTCGAAGGTTGACCAGCTCAGCCATGTCGCATCTCGACGGTAACCGGATACATTCCGCTTCCCAGACCCTAAAGCGGACCTTTGCATCGCAGGCAAAAATGCCGACGCACCGATAAAAGGTCCGCCACTATGGTCCTGGCATGCGGCTTCACAGCATTAGACTATCATTTCAGGGGAGATGTCGATCGTAATTTGCTACACAGTATGTTGATCGCAATAGTTGTGGTGTGTTCAATAGTGAACATGACAAGTAATCGTGGGAAAAGTGTTTGAATTTTCATGTGGTCACAATTGTATAGTGTGTCACGCGAAAGAATTACTTTGGAACATTTTACAACTATCAACTAGCATGCTTCCGCGGCAAACGTAAGTTCGTGAAATTTAACGGGCCCGCGCGGTACTATAGTAACAGGATACGCAGGCGGCGCGCCGACAATACCTTACAACAAGCTGCATTAACTTACCGCGGGCGAGTCATTTTTTCTGGGCGTATCAGGCGGTCGAATTCGTTACCGCTGACAAAACCGAGTCGCACAGCTTCCTCGCGCAAGGTGGTGCCGTTGGCGTGCGCCGCCTTGGCCACCTGCGCCGCCTTGTCGTAGCCGATGCGCGGGGCCAGCGCCGTCACCAGCATTAGCGAACGCTGCATCAATTCGCGAATGCGCGGTTCGTTGGCGCGGATGCCGGTGACGCAATTGTCGGTGAACGACGTCACCGCGTCGCCGATGAGGCGGATCGATTGCAGCATGCAATAAGCCAGCACCGGCTTGTAGACATTGAGCTCGAAGTGACCCTGGCTGCCCGCCGCCGTGACGGTGGTCTGGTTGCCGAACACCTGGCAGCACACCATGGTCAGCGCCTCGCTCTGGGTCGGATTGGTCTTGCCCGGCATGATCGAGGAGCCGAGCTCGTTCGACGGCAGGATCAGTTCGCCCAGCCCCGAGCGCGGGCCGGAGCCGAGCAGGCGGATATCGTTGGCGATCTTGAACAGCGCGGTGGCGGCGGCGGTCAGCGCGCCGTACACGAAGACATAGGCGTCGTGGCCGGCCATGTGCTCGAATTTATTGGGTGCGCTGACGAAGGGCAGCTTGGTGAGGCGCGCGATGCGCTTGGCAAAAGCCTTGGCGAATTGCGGTTTGGAATTGAGCCCGGTGCCGACCGCGGTGCCGCCTTGCGCGAGGGGATAAAGTTCGCGTTGCGCCGTGCGAATGCGCGCGATGGAAGACTTCACCTGCGCCGCGTAGCCGGAAAACTCCTGGCCTAAGGTGAGCGGTGTCGCGTCCATGGTATGGGTGCGGCCGATCTTGACGATCTTGGCGAATTCCTTGGTCTTCTTGTCGAGCGCGGCGTGCAAATGCGCCAGCGCCGGCAGCAAATGGCGGTCAATCTGGAGCGCCGCAGCGATGTGCATGGCGGTCGGGATCGAGTCGTTAGACGACTGGCTCATATTGACGTGATCGTTCGGATGCACCGGCTTTTTCGAGCCCAATTCGCCGCCGAGCGCGACGTTGGCCGCATTGGCGATTACTTCGTTGACGTTCATGTTGGTCTGGGTGCCGGAGCCGGTCTGCCAGACCAGCAGCGGGAAATGCTCGTCCAGTCGGCCGTCGGCGATGTTCTGCGCCACCGCGACGATCGCCTTGGCGCGCCGGGCATCGAGCAAACCGAGATCGCGGTTGACCTCCGCGGCGGCGCGCTTGATCAGGCCGAGCGCGCGCACGATCTCGATCGGCATGCGTTCGCTGCCGATGCGGAAATTGTGCAGCGAGCGCTCAGTCTGCGCGCCCCAGAGCTTGTCGGCGGGGATAGCAAGCGGCCCGAAGGCGTCGCTTTCAATACGGGTCTTTGGGCGGGTTTTGCCAGGCTTCTTGGTCATGCCCGAATGTAGGCCGGTCGCCGGGCCGGCGGAAGGACCGCGTTATTTCTTCTTGCGGAAGCGGTCGAGGCGGACCACTTCGCCGCCGCTTGCGGGCTTGTCGGGTTCCGGCTCGGCCTGCGTCGCCGCGGCTGATGGCGCAGCCGGCGGCTTGGACGCGGCCGCGAAGGCGGGCAAAGGCGGCGTGACGCGCTTTTTCTTGACCGGTTTATCTTGGATATTTTGCGCGTTGGCCGGCGTTTGCCGTTCCTCGCCCTCGGTGACTTCCTCGAATTGCAGGCCGAACTGTACCGACGGATCGAAGAAACCGCTGATCGCCTCGAACGGAATAGAGAGCTTTTCCGGAATGCCGCCGAACGACAGGCCGACCTCGAAGGCGCGTTCGCTCACGCTGAGATCCCAGAACTGGTGCTGCAAAATGATGGTCATCTGCTCGGGATACTGCACGCGCAGGCGGTCCGACATCCGCACGCCCTCGGCGGTGGTGTCGAACGAGATGTAGAAATGATGGTCGCCCGGCAGGCCTTTTTTCTTGGCGGCCTCGATGAGCACATTGCGCACCACGCCGCGCAGCGCCTGCTGGGTCAGAAGATCGTAGCGGAAATGGTCGGTCATGGGCTGCGCTGGATAAGGGACGAGATTCGCCCAATGGTAGCGCGGCGGCACCGCCCGGCGCCATCCCCGCTTTGGACCACTGTCATAATTGGAAAGACCGCCTTGAACGAAAGTGGAGGCTTCTGTTGCCAGGTGCCTCCGAACCCCGCCTAACCGCTGCTAAGACGGTTAGGACTTGTAGGCTTGGTTAGTCAAACCGCTTACGCGGCCTGAGCAACCGGAGCATAGTTGTCGTTTGCAACTATGAGACGGCCCGATAACGGCGGTACCATGCCGAGCAAAAGCCCGTCCTTTACGCCCTCGTCGATCCTATTTCGCCCCCGCCGAAGCCTAGCCGCGCTGGGCTTGGGTGGAGGCGCCGGGTACTGCCCCCGGGTCCGAAAGGTTTATTACGACGGCCGTTTATCGCCATAGCCGGGTTGCCCCGGCGCCCTGAATATAGGCGCTAATGGTTGACGAAAGAAGACCTATCCCCGCGTTTCATATGAAACAATTCCTAGCGCGTTATGCGCGGCGTGCATGGCGTAACGGCTTTGCGGCCGCTGCAAAGGGCCGGCGCGCGTCGTCCCCGAGGCCTGCAAAGGCCTGCCGATGGTCAGCGCAGAAGTGCCGCTTGCTCGCGCCGAACTCGATATTCTTGCCGATTCTCGCGCGCCATGTGCTCGGCGCAGAGCGGCGGTGGGGTTATCCCCGGGTGGCGGAGTCGAGGCCGGAAACGTGTCCTCATAAATCGAGGCTGATGAGCGATGGTTAGCCAATGTCTGCTTAGGCCGCTGCCATCAGCAGACCGGTGCACCGCGGCAATCAGCATCTTTAATCGATCACGTCGTCGGCTATCAATTGCATCGATGTCGGTACCTCGAGGCCAAGCGCCTTAGCTGTTTTGAGGTTGATGACGAATTCAAATGTGGTCGAATGTAAAAACGGAAGATCGGCATTCGAGCGTCTATTCCTCAGTGGGAGCTAGGTTCGCGTCGGCTCAAAATCGGACTTGGCGACAAGTCAGCGAATAGCGAACAATCAAACTTTGGCTATGACACATCGTTGCCGTCATCCTCGAGCGCCAGCCGAATTAACAGATTACTCCGCGCCTCCCGGCAACGCCCCATGCGCGCCAAGCACGCCGGCAGCGATCGCGACGGCCGAAGCGGTGAGCGCCACCGCGTGCAGCCGGATCGCCCAGGCGAAGGCGCGGTCCTTGTCGCGCCGCGCGTAGTCGGAAAACAGCCGGTGCACGACGAGCGGCTCGAGCACGAACACCATCAGCGCGAACACCGCCCAGACCGCGACCATGAGCGCGAGCCACCAGGACGCCGGATCGAGCAGGCGCGCCCAGGCCTGCAGTTTGTGCAGCATGTAGAAGCCGGACAGGCCAGCGAGCAAAATCGAGAAGCGCGCTTGCGCGGCGAAGCGGCCCTCGAACATCTCGAAGGCGGCGAGCGCCGCGCGCGCGTCGGGCAAAGCGAGGGCGCGCGGCAGCACGATGGTGGTCACCATCGTCACGCCGCCGATCCAGTGCACCAGCGCCAGCACGTGCACGGCGCGCGCCATCGTGACATCGTCGATCATCATGGCGGCGAAGCCGAACAAGCCAACCGCCGCCTGTCAAGCCGCGTCTCACCTATTTGAGCGAAACAAAGCGAGAACTCGCCGTTCAATTTTGGATTATCCTTTGACAGCGCCGGCTGAGGCCGCTGCTGGAGATTAAGTCCGGGGAAAATCATGAATCTGACATTCGGTGCATTTTTAATCGCCGTTGCCGTTGCCATGCTTATTCTGGCGAGACCGACGGATGGCGTATCGGCGCGCTTCTTGAAGGGGCCCTGGGTCGTCGGACAGCTCTACGTCATGAGCGCCATGATTTCCGGGGTTGTCGGCGTTGCGTTCATTATCGTGAATTGGCCGAGTCAGTGACCGGGCGTTCGCTCAGCTTTCTTCTTCGCCGCGAGCGCCAGTGCGAGGAACAGATAACTCCACGACTTGCCGTGCGAATCCAAATTGAGCGAGGCGTTGACGCCGCCGTCGAGCGCGCAAACGTGTCATCGTCAATCGATGACAGATCCGGTACGCTTATGTTCGCGTCACTTCAATAGCGGACAAACGCGGGCGCGGCTGGAATGTCCGCTTCGTACCAACAACAGGCTCGTGCGGGCCGGATACAATTACGTTGAGACTAGCTATTTTGCTATGCAATAAGGCTGCTCGGCATCCGGATGGCAAAGTCCAGGCCGGCAGGCATCAGCGCACTCCGCTGTGTTGTGCCCCCGCTTTGTGCATTCATTCAGGCAAGTCGCTTGATCGGTCGTCATTGTCAATGCAGCCGCAGCTTGGGCATCGCCGCTTCCGACGGCAGCCTGAGCTTCGGACCGGGTCAAGGTTCGCTGGGCGGCAAAAGTGGAACTAGTGAGCAGCATGGTGAGCAGGACACAAAGCACAAGGCGCATGACGTCACTCCTTCGTGGCTATCCGGTCTACCCCACAAGGCCGCGCACGGAACAGACCAATTGCTGTTACGATCGTTTCCGCTAGGGTCCCCAATCACCATTGTATCGGATCAAACGCGTACTTTGATAGGTGCTGAAACCGACATCGAAAACATTGCCGCAGTGCACAACCAGTGTCGCTGATGGGTCATTATCGGACAAACCATTCCGGCCCAAAATTCGGCTTTGTCCGCTATTGCCCGGTGGTCTCAAGCGGTCGACGCAACACCGGGGGCCAACTGGCAATAAATAACGATGACGGCTTGCCAAACGCTTGCCAAATCGCTTTCGGCGACTTCCCTCGCAACCAGCTATCCCACAACACTATTTTCTCTGCCGCCCCCATACCACTACGAACTCACTGACCTATCGTCTTACACTCTCTATCTTTTCCTCTACGATAAAGTGTTGCGTCGACCGGTTGAGCCGGCTCCCGAATGCGGACTAACGCGGGCGCAATTGGATTGTCCGCTAAGCGCCAAAAGCGGACACGTCCGGTGACACCGCGCAGCCCACCTATAGCTTTCGGGGAACGCTGCTAACTGCTATCGTCTACCCAGTTTCAGGTTTCATTTGGATACCGTCGGATTAATCGCAGGCCATACCACAAATGATCGCGTTCTTGGCCGGCCGACTTACCTCATCCTTGTCGCTGACCTTACTGGAGTTCCTGCGGCTTTTGCCGTTCGTCGGGATTCAGATCGCCGCATTTATCACGATGATTGAATTCGAGAGCGGTCCGCTTCAGACAACGATCTATCTCCTGACCTGGGGCTTTATCAATTTTCTTTTGATCGCCTTGCTGCGGCGGCCTGCGCTAGCGGGAGCGTTGTCGCTAGCGATAGTCGGCAGCCTGATCTGGATTTCGCTGTTCAAGTTCAGCGTCATCAAGATGACGGCGAATTTCATGGACGTAATGATCATCGATTGGGAGACTTTCTCGTTCCTTTGGAATGTCTCGCCGCAGCTTCGCATCATTGGATTTATCGCCGCCGTGCTCGCAATCCCGGTTGTGGTGCTGCTCTGGTGGGCCGACCCGTGGCGCGTCCGCCGCCGGACGGGTGCGGCGGCCGCGATGGTCTGCCTTGCCACCGTGGCCTGCGTGTCGCTCGCGTTCCCGTATAACGATGGCGAGGCCTTCGGCCGCTACAACAACGTGTCGATCTTCGTGCGTTCTGGCGTGGAGGGCGTGAATATCCTCGCGAACCAAGGCTTCTTGGAATCGGATGCGGCGGTGACCAAGCGGCTCAAGCTCACCGGCGAGGAGCCGTGCCATCCCACCGGTAAACCGCCGCACATCATCCTGCTCCACGACGAATCGAGCTTTGACATCAGGGCGGTGAACGGGATCAAGGTTCCGGACGGCTACGGACGGCATTTCAGGTCGTTTGACGGCAAGACGCGGACAATGGTTGTGGAAGGCGCGGGCGGCCCCAGCTGGTACACCGAATACAATGTCCTTTCGGGCCTCTCGTCACGCTCGTACGGGCGCTTTCAGTTCTTTGTGACGCGGATTGCCGGCGGCCGGGTCCGGCGCGGCCTGCCGAATGCGCTGCGCCACTGCGGCTATCGCACTTTCGCGATCTATCCGGTGAACGGGGCATTTCTCGGCTCGCGCAGCTTCTACAACGGCGTCGGCGTACAGCGCTTCGTCGACGGCCAGGAAATCCGCGGCCGCGAGTTCGAACCCGACCGGTTCTATTTCAATAATGCCGTCCGCATGATAGGGCAGGAACGCGAAAAGGCGCCGATGTTCCTGTACGTCTATCTGACGGCGAACCATTTTCCTTACGATACGCAATTCCGTCCCGACCTGACGCCCGATGGCTGGCGAAATTCCGGCAATGCGCTGCCCGTCGTCGACGAATATCTGCGCCGGCAGGCCATGACCGCGCGCGACTACCAGGATTTTATCGCGCGGCTGCAACGCGAATTTCCCGGCGAGCCCTTTCTCATCGTGCGCTACGGCGACCACCAGCCCGACTTTGCGGCGACGATCGTCGATCCCACCGCCGATATTGATGAACTCGAGCGCCGCGTGGCGGCCCGCGATCCGCGCTACTTCACCAGCTATTATGCGGTCGACGCGCTCAATTTCCGCCCGGTGAACCTGTCCTCGGCGCTTGATCCGCTTGATGCGCCTTATCTGCCGCTGGTCGTACTGGAGACAGCCGGGCTTCCGCTCGATCCGAGCTTTGCCGAGCAAAAGCGGATCCTGCAACGCTGCAACCGCCTGTTCTATGCCTGCGGCAATGGCGCCGAAGCGCGACGGTTCAACCGTCTGCTGATCGACGCCGGATTGATCACGGGACTCTGATACACTTCGCTAAGATCTGCCAAGTTTGCGATGTTATCGGCGGAAGCTAAAGGCCAACCGCACCCCGTCGCGAGCCAATCCACCTTTGTCCGCTTTGCCCCGAAAGCGACCATTCAAGGCATCAGTTCGAATTGACGCTAAGTGCCAAGAGCGAACTCATGCGCCGCAACACGATCAACGCAAAAAGAAAGACCGCCTCGCGGCGATCTCTCCGAATACCAAGATCAGGCACGCATGATCCCAAGCTCGACCGCATCGCATTATTGAGCCGGTCCCATTGCGGCGCTTCGCTTCCAGCCTCCGCCCTTTTCCTCCTCCAAAGCGAAACAGCCTGGCTGATGCTCCTCAACTGCCATTGACGGAATTTCCAGTTGCCACGCTCGATATCGCATAATTTCGCCGAGCGAAATTTTTCCGACGCCGGAGATTATTGCGATCTCAGCGGGCGTCATAGACAGCAGGCGCTTCGGGGCGTCAATTCCGCAGGCAAGCAGGACTTTGACCGTGCGATCACTTAGTCCTGTATCCCTGAACGAAAACCGATCTGGCCTATCGCAGATTCTGATATTCGAGTTATTTGCGGCTTGCATGACAATAACCGCCATAATCATTTGATTCGTGATCTAAAAAGGCTAGACCATCGATCTCACAAATTCGACTGTACTAAGGTGCAACGAACCAAAGGGCGTTGCGGCCAAAGCGCGAAAGAGTTGGGCCTATCGTCCGGCCCCTCGATCAATGAGCGCAAACAGAAAGACCGCCTCGCGGCGCGCTCTCCGAAATCCGATCAAGCGTTTTAGTGAAGGTGCGTACTCATAAATTGAGATGGGTGAGCAGCACCAGTCATTGTCCGCATCACCCGCCATAGCGGATATTGATTGGTGGCTCCGGCACGTCCGCTTTGTGCAAATAGCGACCGATGCACTGCAGCACACAGCATCGTTATTCGATCACGTCGTCGGCGGTGGCGAGCATTCGGCAACTCGGCAAGAGCAGCGACAGTGAGCCCTGTCACTATTCCTCGCCTATTCGGAAAATCTATTTGGCTTTTTTCCATTCGTTGACGGGGGTCATTGGCCCCGCGGCCGTTTGCACGGCAGATGCTGTTAACACCACAATGTCGCCTCTAAAGCTAATTTCCTGCGTACGGACCGCTCCGTCGAATAACGGCGAAAAACCATAACTGATTTTAAATGTGAGCATGTTTTTCGCTTCGTCAATCGTATAAGAAGGCGACCACCGGCCCTACAGGAGTGCGAATGTTGTGATTAGCTTTTTGACGGTCGCTCCGATCAAAAATAAAGAAACATGACCGGTCGAATCGAGCATTAGACTTCCTGCCACCCAAGACGCGAGCTTTTTGCCGTCCGGAAAATTGTCCGAACCCAAGTTCCCGTCACTTTTTCTATTAAGCTCTGGGCGCTCGCGGGGAAAAAGCTCCTAAGCACAACAGAGATATGGCGGCCACAGCAAGCGTGGTAAGTCGGCTCAAAGTCTCCTCCCGTTGGTAAAAATTCAAATAGCGCGGCCGCAACAATTCGTCGTTGGATTATGGATTATGCGTATTCTCTCAAAACTAAATACCCAAACGCTAGCAGCTCAAAAGTGACTAGCGAAAATCAATCGAACGGCTCAAATAACTCCGCCCGGAGCGTCTTGCGGATGTCTGAATTGGGTCATTAGCGGCCGTCTCGCGATGCGCGGCCCATGTCCGCTTAACCCCCACTAACGGATATTGGCCGCGCATTCGCGGTGGCATTTGGCTACCCGTTGATGCCTCACGGGGCAGCAGCGAACAATCGACGTCTGGCTACGCCGCATCATTTCCCTCACCCTCGATCGCCAGCCCGAGGAACAGATAACTCCACGACTTGCCGTGCGAGTCCAAATTGAGCGAGGCGTTGACGCCGCCTTCGAGCGCGTCCGTCAAAACGAAATTCAAGCCGTTGAGATGCGGCAGCTCGTAGCGCGTCACCGTCCCGCGGATCAAATGCGGGAAGGCCTGTTTGATGCGCTCAGGCGTGAGCGTCTTTTTGAGCAGCTCGAAGTCCTTCGGCTCGTAGGCCCACACATTAACGTTCGAGGTGTTGCCTTTGTCGCCGGCGCGCGCATGCGCGATGTCGCGCACGATGCGGCGTTCGTTGCGGCGCGGGGCGTTCATGCGACCATGACCTGCAGGCTTGGTTTGACGCGCTCGCGTTCGATCAAAACCGACTTCGTTATCACGCAGGGCGTGATGGCGCCGCGATAGCCGCCGCCGCCGGCCGGGCCGCAGCACAACAGCAATTCGACTTCCCACAGCATCGTCTCGGCGTCTACTTTCTGGCGCGCGCGCAGCGCGACGTGCAGCCGTACATCCTGCGCGTCGGCGGCGCGCAGGCCGGCGGTGGCAAACAGCGACGAGACGCCGATCAGGTCGATGCGCAAATCCGATTTGATGCCGTGTACGCGCGCCATCCGCTCCGCCATGATCTCGGCTGCCAGTTGCCCGCGCTGCTGGGCGGCCGGCCCGGCATAGCTGACGCCGGCTTCGCCCTGGAAACCGCCGTCGAAGCCGACCGTCACTTTCAGCGTAGCAGGCCGCGCGGTGCCGGAAGCGTTCGAGACCTTGACGCGGTTGTCGCCGGCCGGGCGAACGTCGACGCGGCTGAAATCGGCGGTGACGTCGGGCGTGAGGTAACGCGCCGGATCGTGCACCTCGTAGAGCAATTGCTCCTTCACCGTTGCGGGCGTGACGCAGCCGCCGCTGCCTGCGAGCTTGGTGATGATCGCGCTGCCGTCGGCCTGCACTTCGGCGATCGGATAGCCGCACTGCGCCAGATTGCCGACGTCCTTGACGCCGGGATCGGCGAAATAGCCGCCGGTCACCTGCATGCCGCATTCCAGCAAATGTCCGACCAGCGTGCCGGCGCCCATGCGCGCCATGTCGGTGGCGTCCCAGCCGAAGCGATAAGCGAGCGGCGCGAGGAACATCGACGGATCGGCGAGGCGGCCGCCGATGATCACGTCGGCGTCGGCCTCGAGCGCCGGAATGATCGCGTCGGCGCCGAGATAGGCGTTCATGCCGACCACCGGCATGCCGACGTCGGCGAGCGTGCCGGGCTCGTCCATGAAGGGCTGATCGGGCCGCACCAACGCGGACACGTCGTCGCCTTCGATGCAGGCGACCTTCAGGCCCTTGAGGCCGAGCTCGCGCGCGATCACGAGCGTGCGCTCGGCCGCGGCGCGCGGATTGGCCGCGCCCATGTTGGTGATCATCGTGGTGCCGGCCTTGCGGCAGGCGGGCAGCAGCGTGCGCATGCGCCGCTCCAGCAGCGAATTATAGCCGCGCTTGGGATCGGCCATGCGGTCGCGGTGGGCGAAGGCGACCGTGCGCTCGCCCAGACATTCCAGCACGACGGCGTCGAGCTTGCCGCGCTCGACCAGATCGACGGCGGGGTCGAGCCGGTCGGAGGAGAAGCCCGCGCCGGTGCCAATGCGGAACGCTGACAAGTTCAGTCGCCCTTCAAATGGGCGATCCCGGGGAAAAACAGGTCGTCGATCGAGGTGGGGGCCTGCTTGATCGAGCCGATCTTCGCCATGAACAAAGCGGTCGCGAAAACCTTCTGCGGCCGCAGCGTAAAGAGGTAGTCCGTGTCGCTGATGCTCGCGAGAACTTCGTCGGGCGAGGATTTGGTGTCGTGCGCGACGTCGAGATAGAACTTGACGGCGGCGCGCTTGTCCTTGTTGATGATATCGATCGCTTCGCTGAGCGCGTCGAAAACCGCCTGGTAGGCTTTCGGGTTGGCGTCGCGGAACTTCGCGCTTGACGTCATGATCAGCGCGGTCGCCGGGCCGCCGAGGATTTCGTAACTGGTCGTGATCACGTGCGCGCCCGGCACCTTGATTTCCTGTTCGTAGAACGGCGAGGTCGAGAAGTGCGCATTCACGCCGGCGGTGTTGCCGATGAAGGCCAGCGTCGCATCCGGGTGCGAGAGCGAAATCGTCAGCGGATCGAGCTTGGCGTATTCATTCTCGCCGAAGGCTTTGGCCGCCGCCATCTGCAGCATGATCGCTTGGGTCGATATCTTGACGGAAGGCACGGCGATCTTGTCCTTGGCGGTGAAGTCCTTGATGGTTTTGACATCGGGATCGCGGGTGACGAGGTAAAGCGGATAGGTCGTCAGCGCGGACATGCCTTTGATCTGGCCGCCGGTCTTGGACCAGAGCGTGATCAACGACGGCGCTCCCTGCGACGCAAAGTGCAGCGCGCCCGAGATCAAGCCGTCGTTCATGACGCTGGGGCCGGCGACTTTCGCCCATTTCACCGTGACGCCGGGCAGCCCCAGTTTCGCGGCGTGTTTCTCGACCAGGCCAAGTTTTTCCATCTCCATGAGCGGCAGAAAGCTCACGCCGTATTGCTGGGCGATGGTGATTTCGCTGACCTCGGCGCGGACGTAGCCGGCGGTGACGACCGCCAATGCGGCGGCGAGCATGATTGTTGTTTTATGCATGGGTCCCTCCCTGGGCAGGTTTGCCCATGAGGAAACCAGCTTTTTGCGCGTGGGGAAAGAACTTCCGGCGCGCGCGTGGCACGCTTGGCTGGATATCTTGGCCGGACATTGTGGCAGTGCAATACTGCGTTCCTTCAGGACGCCTCATGCACAGCAGCGAACAAGCACTCCGGTTTCAGGCCGCCGCCGCGACCTTGCTGCTCAACGATCTCGGCATTCTTGGCTATAGCGGCCATATCGGCGCGCGGCTGCCCGGGCGCGAGGCGCTGCTCATTCAATCGTTCGACCAGAGCCGCTCGGAGGTTAAGCCCGGCGATCTCTTGATCTGCGATTTCGACGGCAAGGTGATCAACGGCGCAGCCGGCGTGAAGCCGCCATCGGAAGTCTATCTGCATTGTGAGATTTTCCGCGCCCGCGCCGATGTCCATGCCATCGCGCATTTCCATCACGATCTGACCACGGCCTTCACGCTGGCCAAGGGCGTCAAACTTAAGCCGGTGAAGAACCACGCGGTGCGCTGGGCGAGCGGCATTCCGGTGCATGCCGACCCGAGCCATGTCAGCGACGCGAAAAAAGGCCGCGCTTTGGCGCGCACGCTCGGCAAGCACCACGGCCTGCTGATCCGCGCTCACGGGCAGGTGGTGGTTGCGGAGAGCGTGCCGGCGGCACTGATCGACAGCATCCATTTCGTCGAGAACGCGCAGGCCATGCATTTTGCCGCGAGCCTCGGCCCGGTCGTGCCGCTCACCGCGCGCGAGCTCAAGATCTTCGCGAACGACTTCAACCGCGCGCGTCACATCGACAAGCTGTGGGGATATTATGTCGGGCGCGGGCGCGCCGGCGGTGTGCTGCCGGCAGATTGGCAGCTTTAGCGCGTCGCGTTCTGGATCGTCTGCCAGATGCGATAGGGCGTCGCCGGCATGTCGACATGCAAGATGCCGTAAGGCTTGAGCGCATCGGCGAGCGCGCTCACGATCACCGCCGGCGCCGCCGTGGTGCCGCCTTCGCCGCCGGCCTTGATGCCGAGCGGGTTGGTCGGCGACAGCACCTCGACGATTTCGGTTTTGAACGACGGCAGCAGATTCGCGCGCGGCATGCCGTAGTCCATCAGCGAGCCGGTGAGCGGCTGGCCGGTATCGTCGACCACGAATTGCTCCCACAACGCCTGGCCGACGCCCTGCACGATGGCGCCATGGGTCTGGCCGTCGACGATCAACGGATTGATGCAGCGGCCGACGTCGTCCACGCAGGCATAGCGCGTGAGCGTGAGCCCGCCGCTGTCGGAGTCGATCTCGATTTCGCAGATCGCGCAGCCGTTCGGGAATACCGGGTCGTGCATTTCGTTGTCGGCGACGACGGCAAGCCCGCCGGCGAGATCGTCGGGCAGCGCGAGTTTCGGGATCTCCTGCGCCAGTTCGAGGAAATCGAAGCTGCGGTTGGTCTCGCGCGCGGCAAAGCGCCCGTCGTTGAACTCGATGTGCTCGGGCGCGGCGCCGAGCGCGAGTGCGGCGATGCGCTTGCCTTTGGCGATGAGGTCGGTCGCGGCAATCGAGAACACGGTGGCGGCATGGCGCATGGAGCGGCCGGAATGCGAGCCGCCGCCGGCGCGCACCACGTCGGTGTCGCCCATGATGATGCTGATGCTCTCGAGCGGGACTTGCAACAAATCCGACACGACTTGCGCAAAGCTCGTTTCATGGCCTTGCCCGGCTGGCTGCGTGCCGATGATGACGTCGACACGGCCCTCGGGCTTGATCGTAATGCGCGCTTGTTCCTTGGGCGCGCCGATCGAGGACTCGACGTAATTGGCGAGGCCGAGACCGAGCAATTTGCCACGCTTTTTCGCCTCGCGCCGGCGCGCTTTGAAGCCGTCCCAGTCGGCGATGCGCATGGCGAGGTCCATGTTTTCTTCGTAGCGCCCGCTGTCGTAGGTCATGCCGACGGCGTTGCGGTAGGGCATGGATTTTGGCCGCACCAGATTGCGGCGGCGCAGGCTGATGCGGTCGATGGCGAGTTTTTCCGCTGCGATATCGATCAGCCGCTCGATGGCGAAGGTCACCTCCGGGCGGCCGGAGCTGCGATAGGCCTGCGTCGGGATGGTGTTAGTGTAGACCGAGACCGCGCGCAGCGTGGCGGCCGGAATGGCGTAGTTGCCGGTGATTAATCCTGCGCCCTTGCTGAGCGGGGAGAGCGACACGCAGCGCGCACCGGCATTGCTGATATTGGTCGCGCGCAGCGCCAGGAAGCGGCCTCTGGAGTCGAGCGCCAGTTCGAGTTTGGTGACCAGGTCGCGGCCCTGGTAGTCGCTGATGAAACATTCCGAGCGGGTGGCGAGGAACTTGACCGGGCGGCCGAGCTTGCGCGAAGCCCACAGCACGAGACCGTATTCCGGATAGACGCGGTTACGGGTGCCGAAATTGCCGCCGACGTCGAACGACACCACGCGCACGCTGTCGGGCTTGATGCCGAGAATGCTGGCCAGTTCGTTTTTCTGCCGCACCGCGCCGCCGCTGCCGGCGTGCAGGGTGTAGCGGCCGCTCGCCGCATCGTAGTTGGCGACGCAGGCGCGCACTTCGAGCGGAACGCCGGTGACGCGGCCAATATTGAAGTCCATGGCGACGACATTTGCAGCTGACGCAAAGGCGCGGTCGGTCGCGGCCGCGTTGCCGAAATTCGTATCGACCAGGATATTGCCGGGCACCTCGTCCCAGACCGCTGGCGCGCCGGCTTGCATGGCGTCTTCGGAATGCAGCACGAAGGGCAATTCCTCGTAGACGATCTCCAGCGCTTCGGTCGCATCGAGCGCCTGCGTTTTGGTCTCCGCCACCACCATGGCGACGGCCTCGCCGACGTGGCGCACTTTGTCGGGAGGCAGCAGCAAATGCGGGCCGATGAAGATTTGGCTGCCGCCGGGCCCGGTGAGCTTCATGTCGTCGCGCGTCTTCGGCAGCGGATCGTGCGGAATGGCCCCGAGGTTGTTAGCTTGGCAATCGGCGCCTGTGAACACGCCGAGCACGCCGGGCAGCGCTAGCGCAGCGGTCTTGTCGATCGAAACGATGCGCGCATGCGCGTGCGGCGAGCGCACCATCGCCGCGTGGGCCTGGCCGGGAAAATTGAAATCGTCGGTGAAGCGGCCCTGGCCGACGATCAGCCGCGCGTCTTCGTGGCGCGGCATGGGCTTGCCGATGAAGCGGTAGCCGGTTTCCGTTTTATTCATCGTCGGGCTCGGCCCCGTTACGATTGCGCATTATTTCTTATTCCTTGAAGACCTTGGCGACGCGGTCGACGATATCCAAGCGCAGCCCACACAATGGCGCTCCGGTCAGGGTTTAGCGGGAGCTTCCGCATTTTTCGTCGCGTCCATGGACTTGATGACGCGGCCCCACCGCTCGGTTTCGCTCTTGATGAAGCGGGCGAAATCCTCCTGGCTGCCACCGGCGGCGTTGAGGCCCTGCCTCTGCAGCTCATGCAAAACCTGCGGGTCCTTCAGCGCTGCATTGGTCGCCTTAGATAATGTGTCGATCACGGGCTGCGGCAGACCGCCGGGTCCGAGGATGCCGAACCAGAGGCCGGCGGCGTAGCCGGGCAAACCCGCTTCGGCAATCGTCGGCAGATCGGGCGCGACGCTCGAGCGCTTGGCTTCGGTGGTCGCGAGCGCCTTGACGCGACCGTCCTTGAGGAGCCCGAGCACGGTCGGCGCCGGCGCGAACATCACGTCGATGCGGCCGGCGATGAGGTCGACCGCGGTCTGCCCGCTGCCCGGATAGAGCACGCCGGTCATTTTGACGCCGGCCATCTGCTTGAACAGCTCGGTCGCCAGGTGCGGCCCGCTGCCGAGGCCGGAAGCGCCGTAGAGCAATTCGTCCGGCTTCTTTTTGGCGAGCGCGATCAGGCCCTTGACGTCGCTGACGCCGAGCTCGGGGGTAACCACCAGAATGTTGGGGATCGCGCCGACGAGGGCGACCGGCGTCATGTCCTTTTCGACGTTCGGCGCCTTGCCGGCCATCAGCGTCATGTTGATGGTGGTGGCGATGGTTGCGAACATCAGCGTGTAGCCGTCCTTGGCGCTGCGCGAGACGTAATCGGTCGCCACCATGCTACTGGCGCCCGGCTTGTCCTCGACGATGACGTTTTGATTCAGGAGTTCGCTGAGTTTGTGCGCAACGATGCGGGCGATCACGTCGCCGCTCGATCCGGCGGCGAAGCCGACGATGAGGCGGACCGGGCGCGTTGGGTAGTCGTCGGCGCGGGCGGGCTGCGCGAGGATGGCGAAAGCGGTGAGGAGGAGGGCAAGCGAACGGATCATGCATGGCCCTCAGGATTTTTTCTTGGGGGTATCGACACTGCGTACTGGCGTTTCCGGTATCAGACCGCCGCGCCGCCGCTTGATGGTCTCGGTTCCGCTCTCGGCCCAGCGCCCTTCGACCGCGCGCTGTGCGTAGATGTCGT
The DNA here is from genome assembly GCA_963778745.1 of uncultured Alphaproteobacteria bacterium. GTDB lineage: Bacteria > Pseudomonadota > Alphaproteobacteria > Rhizobiales > Xanthobacteraceae > Pseudolabrys. Next base: position 236,515 of record CAVZVP010000006.1, read on the forward strand.
AGTGCGCGTCCCAATCGCCCAGCGAATAGCCGTGCCAGGGCGGCTGCGGCGTGATCGGCGGAAGATCGAGCTCCTTCCAGAGAGTAAGCGCGCGTTCCATGAATTTCTGTTTCGGCAGCGCCAGCGGCGGCATGTCCAGCTTGAGCGTGGCGTCGATCAAAATGGTGGAATCCTCGCGCTTGCCCGACTTCGGCCCGTGGCCGGCCGAACGGTAGGGTATAATTTGAATGTCGATGCCGGGATCGGAGCGGTAGGCGAGCGACCAGAAGATGGCGTCGGCATTGGCCGGATTGATGTCCTCGCTCACAGCAATGCAGATCTTGCCGCAATCGGCGCGCAGCGAGGCGGCGCCCTGCAGCCCGCGCCAGACTTCGGTGCGGGCCGTGCCGCGGGTGAATTGCAGGAAGATCACCTTGCGCAAGTTCGTGAACGGCTCGTGCATCGCCACCCGCTTGATGCCGCGGATCCCGAGTTGATCACGCAAGTGCGACAGGAACATCGGTTCGAACGCAACCTTCTTCATCACGCTCAATTCGCTCGGCGTGACTTGGCTGATGATCGACACGAAGACCGGCTTGCGCTTGTGGGTGATGGCGGTGACCCGCATCGACATGTTGAAGTCTTCCAGCGCGACGTGGCCGTGGCTTTCGCCGAACGGGCCTTCCGGCTCGAGCAATTCGCAGTCGATCAGACCCTCGATCACGATCTCGGCGTCGGCCGGCACGTGCAGGTCGACGGTCGCGGCCTTGGCGATGCGGATGGCAGAGCCGGCGAGGCCGCCGGCCACCGCCATTTCGTCGACATCGATCGGCAGTTTTTGCGGGCCGGTGAACAGCACCACCGGCGCGCAGCCGATGACGATGGCGCAGGGCATCGGCTCCTTACGCTTTTGATATTTGCGCCAATGCAAATAGCCGCCGGCGCCGCCCGGGCGCGACGACATGCGCACGCCGAGGCGGTCCTGCGCCTTCAGGGCGGCGCGATAGGTGCCCATGTTCTGCACGCCGGTTTCCGGATCGCGCGTGATGCACAAAGTCGCCGTGAGATAAGGCGCGGAGTCGAAGCCGGGCGTCGAGATCGGCACCGGCAAGCGGGCGAGACCCTCGCCGGGTTTCAGCAAGTCGCCGCCGTTGCTGACGACTTCCTGACAGACGGGAGCCGTGACCACGACCGGCGGGATCGGATGCGCGACCGCGTGCGTCCAGGCTTCGCCGATATCTTCGATCGGCTTGCCCATGCCGGCGGCGTAGATTTCCGGCGAGGCGGCGAGCGCGCCGACCGCGACCGGAATATCGTAGCGCCGCCCGGAGCCGTCGACGACGTTGGTGAAGAGGAAAGCGCGGCGCTGGTCCTCGGCGAGCCCGCCCTGGAATTGCCAGCGTACCAGCGGATGCAGTTCGCTGTCCTTGTCGATGGCGTGATCGATGCGGGTGACCAGGCCGCGCGCTTCGAGCCGGCGCAGGTGATCCTGGAAATCGAGCGGCGGACAGCCGGCCATCGTCGGGCCCGATTGTGGCGCCTTGTCCGCTTTGTCGAGCATCGGCTGCGTCTCGCTGAAACGTAGCGTCTTCTTACAACAGGCGGGCGTTGTAATCCATCGCCCGCCGTCTATCGTTACCCCGCCTAATTCCGGCCGGGACATTACACTTTGCTGCACAAATCCATCCGAGCTGGCGCCGAACGAGAAATTCGTCGCGGCCGCGCTTTGGGTCATCGACAGTCTCAGCTTCGCACTGGCGTTCTGGAGCGCGAGCGCCTGTCCGCATCGCGCAGCACGACGTAGTAAGAAAAAGTAGTATGGGGCGGCTCCCACAACGGAACTCTAGTTGGCGCAACCCCGTTATGACTTCTCGATAGCCTGTCTGTCTGCTATCGTCCGCGCGTTCCAGATTTCGTTCGGAGCGTGCCGGATGAATCGATGGATTAATCAGGAGATCGACAATGCGAAATGCGAAGACGAGGCATGACGTTTTGGCCAAGGCCGCGGCGTCGGCGTCGGCGTTATTGCTCGCGGGTGCGATAATCGTGATCACGTCGGGGCAATCTTATGCGACCCCAGCGATAGCGAAGGGCCAGCCCTGCGCAAAATGCCACACAACTCCGCCGGCGCTGAATGACTACGGCAAGAAGGTCAAGTCAGGCGGATAATAATCGATCAATGTCCGCGAGCTAATCGCAAGCGAAGTCGATCCGCGAGGCCGGGGCGCCGGAATTGGCCGGCGCCTGAAATGCGGGCAGCAACAACAGCGCCCAATTCATCGCCCAATATTTGTTGCGCCGATCATTGGCGAAAACCGAACTTTTCGCGCGCGCAATACGAGAGGCCCCCGTTTGATACGTATCAAAGGCCGTTCCGGGCGGATCGGCTACGATATTTTCTAGGGGTTTCTGGGCGCGCGTACCCCTCCGGCCGGTTTGACGGCGGTTCATCGAAATCGAAAACATGCGTCCTATTCTGGCGCCGAATGGGACGTGACGGTCGTCATGCAGTTGCAGCCGCGCACCCTCAAGTTTAAGGTCGTGCTTTACCTGACAATCGCGCTGTCGGCGGCGATGCTTTTGTTCACCGGCGGGGTCGCCTGGTTTTTGTACCAAGAAATCCTCGGCAAGGTGTCTGATCAGGTCATCCAGGTCTCCGAAATAATCTCCAAGAGCACCCGCTTCGCGATGCTGCAAAACCAGCCCGCGTATGTCGACCGCATTATTCACGACGTGGCCAGTCAGCAGAAAATCGACCGGGTCAGGATTCTCAGCAAAGAAGGACGCATCACCCATTCGACCTACGCGCCCGAAATCGGCCGCACGGTGAACCGCAAAGCCGAGGCCTGCTCGCATTGCCACCAGAGCGAGCGGCCGCTCGAGCAAGTTCCCAAGAACGAACGGACCTGGACGTTCAAGGGCCCGAACGGCGAGTCGCTGCTCGGCAGCATGGAAGTCATCCGCAACGAACCGTCCTGCTACAACGCGGCTTGCCATCAGCACTCGAAGGAGACGTCTGTTCTCGGCGTGGTCGACATCGTCTATTCACTCGACGACATAGAAAAAAAATTGAGCGCGAGTACGCTCGGGATCGCTGGCTTTTCGGTGGGGTTCATCGTGGTCGCGGCATTGTTGGTCGGCTTCTTCGTGCACCGTCTGGTCTACGTGCCGCTGCGCGACCTCGAAGTCGGGGCGCAGCGGCTCTCCACCGGCAATTTGGACCAGGCTATCCCGGTGCGCAGCAGCGACGAATTCGGCAATCTCGCCTCATTGTTCAATGGCATGACCGACGCCTTGCGCAATTCGCGGGCGCAGCTGCAGGACTGGGGACATACGCTCGAACAAAAGGTCGAAGAGCGCACGCAGGAACTTCGTCGCGCGCAAGCGGAGACTATGCGCGGCGAGAAGCTCGCCTCGGTCGGGCTGCTCGCCTCAGGCGTCGCACATGAATTGAATAACCCGCTGACCGGCATCCTGACCTTTTCGCATCTCATGCGGCAGAAATTGCCGGACAAGAGTGCGGACGCCGAGGACATGGATTTGGTGATCCGGGAAACCAAGCGCTGCGCCGCGATCATCAAGCGGCTCTTGGATTTTGCCCGCGAAAAGCATCCGGAAAAGAAATTCACCGACCTCAACCAGGTTATCGATGATACGGTGCGAATCATCGAGAAGCCCGCGCACCTGCGCGACATCGAGATCACCTTGGACCTCGACCGGACGCTGCCGCCGATCTGGATCGACGCCGATCAGATCAAGCAAGTGGTCATGAACATGCTCGTCAACGCCCAGCACGCGGTCGAGGAGAAGGGCAGCATCACCGTCGCCACCCGCCGGGCGCAGGATCCGCGTGCGCCGGCTACCGAGGCCAAGCCGATGGTGGCAATATCGATTGTCGATACCGGCTGCGGTATTCCGGAAGCGAATTTGCTGCGGATATTCGATCCGTTTTTCACCTCCAAGGACGTTGGCAAAGGAACCGGATTGGGACTTTCCGTCAGCCACGGAATTGTCGAGGCCCATGGCGGCCTCATCGACGTGCAAAGCAAAGTGGGTGAGGGATCGACGTTCCGCGTCTTTCTGCCGCTGACGCCGCCGTCAGCTGGGCCCGAGAGCAAAGCCAGCGGGAGCGTTGCATGAGCGCGCGAATTCTGATCGTCGACGACGAGGAGATCGTCATCAGAAGTTGCATGCGTATCCTCGCCGGCGACGAATTCCAAGTCGAGTCGGTGCAGGATGGCCGGGAGGCGCTGCGCAAGATAGAGGAAATTCCCTACGACGTGGTGATCCTCGACATCATGATGCCTAACATTGACGGGCTCGAAGTGCTGCGCCGCGTCAAGGAAACGCATCCCAACGTGGATGTCATCATGATTACGGGGCTGTCACAGATCGACACCGCCGTACAGGCAATGAAGCTCGGCGCTTTCGACTACATCTCGAAGCCGTTCGAACCGGACGAATTGAAGATGGTAGTGCAGCGCGCGCTCGAGCGGCGGCGGCTGCTGCAGGAGAATCTCAACCTCAAGAGCGAGGTCTCGTCGAAATACCGCTTTGAGAACATCATCGGCTTGAGCCCGCAGATGCAGGCAGTCTATCGGCTGATCGGGCAATGCGCGCCGACCAGTTCGACGGTTCTGATCACCGGCGAAAGCGGCACCGGCAAGGAACTGATCGCCCGCGCCATTCACTACAACAGCTTGCGCAAGGACAAGCCGTTTGTTGCGGTGGACTGCAACGCGTTGAGCGAAAATCTGCTGGAAAGCGAGTTATTCGGGCACGTCAAAGGCGCTTTCACCAGCGCGGTCGTGAACAAGAAAGGCATGTTCGAGGTTGCCGGCAGCGGCACTTTGTTCCTTGACGAGATCGGCAATATCTCCATGTCGATCCAGGCCAAGCTGCTGCGCGTCCTGCAGGAACGGGAATTCAGGGCGGTCGGCGACACCCGGACGCAGGTTGCCAATTTCCGGCTGGTCACCGCCACCAACAAGGACCTCAAGGCCATGGTGGCGGCCGGCACTTTCCGCGACGACCTCTATTACCGGATCAATATTTTCCCGATCCACGCCCCTGCGCTACGCGAGCGCAAGAGCGACATCCCGGCGCTCGCCTACCATTTCTTGAAGGTATTCAACGCCGAACTGGGAAAGAAGATCACCGATATTTCCGAAGGCGCGCTCTCGACGCTTGCCAATTATGCCTGGCCGGGCAACGTGCGCGAACTCGAAAACGTCATGCACCGGGCGGCTATCCTTACCAACGACAACGTCATCCGCCAGGCCCACCTCGTCAACATCGCCGATACCGCGCAGTCGCAGGCCGCCCTCGCGGTGCCGCGCACCGGCGACGAGCTCAAGCGGCTCAAAAAGGCCGCGCGCGAAAAGTCGGTGGAAGAGATTGAGAAACAGTTCGTGCTCGAGGCGCTCAAGCGCAATGACTGGAACGTGACAAAAAGCGCCGAGGAAACCGGCATGCAGCGGCCAAACTTCCAGGCGCTGATGAAGAAATACGCTATCCGCGTGCGTGATACCGAGAACGACGCCGACGATATCCCGGACGCATCGTAAGCCGGCATGGCCAGCCGGCGGGCTCAGGACCCTGCCGCAGGCTCTTCGTCCACGTCCTCATAGCCGGTCATCATGGCCTTGAAGTGTGCCGTCCGGGTATGGCCAAGCGTGCCGAGATAGACGTGAACCATGACGTAGAACACGAAGGCGATGAAGATCAGCACGTGCACGGTATCGATCACGCGCACGCCGCCGAAGAAATCGACTTGCGCGGAGAAGCGCTTCACGTCCCACAACAGGATGCCGGTATAGATTTGCACCGGGAACAACAGCATCATGATGATCTGGTAGATCATGCTTTGCAGCGGGTTGAACTTGCGGTAGATGGTCGGCGTGAACGGATTGGGATCGCCGCGGAAAATTCCGAAGGCATAGTAATAGGCCTGCCGGAAGCTGCCGATGAAATGCTTCTTCAGGTTCAGCTCCGAGTGATAGGCGCGGACGCGGTCGGACGTGATGTAAAACGCCAGCCACAGGCAGAAATTGGCGATCAGCACGAAGCCGACGAAATTGTGCACGCCGACCGCGGTGCGGAACGACACCACGTCGATCAGCCCGACATAGCGGATCTGCATGCCCGTCAGGATCATCAGGACGAAGCCGAGAGCATTGGTCCAGTGCCAGATACGGACCGGCAGCGGGTGAATGTAGAGTCTCATGGTGCAGTTCCTTTTAGCGCGCCCGCGCCGTCAACCTGCTTTGGGCCCATTGCCCGCCGGTGGATTGTCGTGACCACTGGTGTGCGGTTGATAGAGGCCGAAGCGCTTGAACATCCAGCCTAGGATGACGTGGCCGACGGCGATGCCGCCGCCGCCCAAGATGGCGAGGATCAACAGAATATCCAGGAGCTTTATCCTGGTGCCTCCGATCGCATAGAAGCCGCGCACCGCCGAGAATGCCGAATTCAGCACATCCGCGTTGGCGCCGTAGCCGACACGCCGGCCGTCCGGTCCGACCAGCGAGATGGTCACGCTCTGGAAGGCCTGCGATCCCGCGCGATGACAGGTGTGGCAGTCGCTCAGCGCCTTGCTCTTGTCGGCCATACCGTGCGCCTGCGGGCCGGTGAGCACGTTCAGACGTCCGCGCAAGACGGTCTTGCCGGCGATGCCGCTGCGATTGAGCGTCTGCATGAGATTCCACAGCGCCTGCGCATCGATTCCCTTGCTGTCCGAATTGGTGCTGGCATCGAACAGCGGCACCCCGATCTGTTCGGTCCCGCGCGCCTGGCCCTTGCCGTCGATCAGCATCAGTTCGACTTTGCGCTGCGCGCCGGGGGTATGACAGGCGGGACAAGACACGACTTCGAAATGCAGGGCGGCATTGGGCAGCCATTTTTGGTGGCTTTCCAGCGCACCGGCATGACAGCCGAAACAAGCCGCCACCGGACCCTGGCCGAGCGAGGTGGGTTTTACGGCGTGGGCGCTGTGGCAGCCGGAGCAGATCGGCGCGTAGCTATCCTTCGAACCGATCCGCGATTTTGCATGCATGCTGCCGAGGTAGGCGGTGTAAATGTCCGCGTGGCAATTCTTGCAGGGAACCTGGTCGATCTTCGTCGCCGCGTCCTTGATGACCGAATGCGGATTATGACAGTCGGTGCAGATCGGCGCCGCCGGATTGCCGTTGCGCACCAGCGCGCCGTGAATGCTGCTCTCCCACTGCTCGAATTTGTCGGTGTGGCAGGTGCGGCATACTTGGGTGGTGGCGACCGCAAAGCTGCGCTTGCTGTCAATCTTCTTGTCGGCGGGCGGATGCGCAGCGGGATCGACGTCGGAGTGGCAACTGGTGCAGCCGTTGGCGCCGTGCACGGATTTTACGAACGCGTCGGCCGGCACATGCAATTGCAAAGTATCGCCGTCCGCCAGCTTCTTCTCCATGCCGGCGGCGCCATGACAGCCAAGGCAATTCTGGTCGGCTGCGGAAGGCGCTGGGACGGAGTCGGCCGCGAATGTCGGCGCTGTGGTGGTCGGTAGCAGGATAAGCCCTGCGGTAAGGGCCGCAATCGCGAAACCGTTTTCAAGGAAGCCGGGCAGAATTCTGCGCGAGGCGATGTAACGATCGATCTTCGGTCCCATGGCAGCCTCGCATTAAACACCATCCGGGGGGCCATAACCCCCCGGGAGATAATCAAGACATTGGTGGAATTGTCTGGCGCAAGTCGGTCGAAACTTCATTGATCTATCTCATTCAGCGCGCGCCGGCTGCGATCACGGCGCGACCACCCATCCAGGCCAACGCGGCTAGGCCGATGAAGGGGAAGAACACGACGTAGGCGAGGCCGAGCACCGGGGCGGCAACCGCCATTCCGACATTCTTCAAGACGCGGGCGGTGGTGCGGACCGCTTCGTATTTGGCGGCGAGCCGGCCGGCCAGCACCGCAAGGGCGACGAGGCCGACGACCGGGAAGGCAACGATGTAGACCAAGCCGATGAAGGGCGCGGCGAAGAACAGGAGGATATTCTTGAGCGCATTGCCCTCTTCCGCGGGCGCTTCCGTCGGGACGTTGTTGGCGACGACGTAGAGCTTGGTGGCAGGTGCCCGAGCAGCCGGGGCGGCGACTACGGTCTCTTCCTCGATGAGGATTTTGCGAAGGGCGGTCATGGCGAACTCCTGTTTTTTGGCCTCAGCGGGCCTTTGCTTGGATCTTTTTCTCGGTTCCTACATCGCATAGGCCGTGCCAACCGCTCGTGGAGTCCAAATACATGTTACATATCAGATTGTTAGCTTAATTTTTCCGGCCGGCGGTCAGCCCTTGGTGGAGCTCAAGGTATAATTTTTTTATCCAATGCGGCCACTTCGTTGGAGATTAATAAATAATATCAATCGCTTATAATATCCTTCAGATGCATGTTTTTGCTATACAGTCGGCGCTCGCGCCAAAACACCACGTTTAGCCCTGAAATGGAATGAAAAAAGGCCGGGGGAATGCCCCCCGGCCCAGTTGGCCATTCCGCACTCACTCAATTTCTGGTCCGCGCCATCACGGCCCGGCCGGCTAGCCAAGCCAGCGTTGCCAGCCCGATGAACGGGAAGAGGATGACGTAGACCAGCCCGAAGACCGGCGCGGCGAACACCATCGCGATATGCTTCAACGTGACGGCGATTGTCCGCACCTTGTCGATCTTGAGGGCGGCCCGCGTTGCCAGCACAGCCATATAGCCGAGGCCGACGAACGGGAAGACGACGATGTAGGCCAAGCCGATGAAGGGCGCGGCGAAGAACATGACGATGTTCAGTAGCGCGCTACCGCCGGCGGCCGATTCGGCTTGGGGCGCTTCGACTGCCGGTGGCAGAGCCAGTACTTGCGGCGCAGGCGCGGCCAAGGCATCGCGGGCGCTATCTTCGATCATCGCGGGCGACAGCGGTTTGTGCACGAAGCTCGAGACGCCAGCGGCCTTGGCACGGGCTTGCGCCGCATCGGTGCCGTAACCGGTAATGATCACGACCGGAGTCCACGGCTTGTGCGCCTTGACCTGTTCGGCCACATCGAGCCCGCTCATTCCGGGCATGCGGATGTCGGTATAGACGAGGTCGTATTTTTCCTGGTTCAGCTTGCGCATCGCCTCTTCGCCGTTCTCGGCGGTGATGACGGCGTAACCTTTGCCGGTAAGAACCCGGTCGATGCTCTTGCGGACTGCCGGATCGTCGTCGACGACGAGTACTTTGCGTGATGCGTTCATGGCCTTCTCCTTTTGGAATTCTTGCTGCTGGTGTGTTTGCTGTTCGAATAAATTCGCTTTGTCTCTCAGGCTGCGCAGGTGCCATTCTCCTCGGATACCCGCCGCAGAGCCCATTGTTTTCGCGTCATGGCGCGGTCGGTGACATTGATCACGTCTTGCGGGCCCACTGGCTTGGCGACGTAGTCATAAGCTCCAAGCCGCACGGCTTCCTTGGCGCTGTCCACGGTTGGATAGCCGGTGATGATGACCACCTCGCTCTCCGGCCATTTCTGTTTGATGGTGCGCAGTACCGACAGGCCGTCTTGGCCGGGCATGCGCATATCGAGCAACACGACATCGAAGGGGTCCTGCTCCATCGAGGTCAGCGCCTCTTCACCGTCGCGGGCGGTCGCAACGTTGCAGGACATGCCGTCCAGCGAGCGCAGGTAGCTCCGGCGCACCGTTTCGTCGTCATCGACGATGAGAATTCTGTTTTTGTCGGACATTGTAGCCACCTTGCTTGCAGTCATGGTCTTGCCGACTATTGAGCAAGCGCCGTGCCACGGGCCGGTTCGTGAATTTTATGCCGTAGTAACAGTGGCTTGGATGGAAAGACGGGAACCGCTGCCGGGATTTGGCATCAGCTCAAGTACATTTTTTCTATGCATCCGTGGCGCTGACGTGAAGTAAACGCTCGATATTTCGGGCCAAAGTCCCGCAAGCCGCCGCATAAATTTTTTATCTGGATTGGCTCGTCGGTTAGTTGCTTTGTTTTTTCCTCGGTCTTTGGCAATGTCAAAAAAAATGCATATGCGTGCAGGTGAGCCATGCAGTTTTTCACGACGGCCGAAGCCGCCAGCTATCTCCGTCTCAAGGAACGCAAGATCTACGAAATGGTGACCGATGGCGCAGTGCCCTGCACCAAGATCACCGGCCGCTGGCTCTTTCCTAAGGCCGATCTGGATCATTGGCTGGCCTCCAGCATCACGCGGCCCGCCGGCATGACGCGTTCGGAGCCGGCGCCAATCATCGGCGGCAGCCACGACCCGCTGCTGGAATGGGCGTTGCGCGAAAGCGGCTCGGGGCTGGCCACGCTCGCGGTCGGCAGCGAAGCCGGGTTCAGCCGCTTCATCGGCGGCGAGACCATCGCGGCCGGCATGCACCTGCATGCTTTGGAGGACCCGCAAGCCGATGCCAACCTTGCCGCCGTGACCGGCCGCGGCGATTTGCAAGACGCTGTGATGATCGCCTTTTGCCGCCGCGAGCAGGGCCTGCTGCTGGCGCCCGGCAATCCGCTCAAGATTCGCGGCATCGACGACGTCATCGCCAAGCGCGCGCGCACCGCCATGCGCCCGCAAGGCGCCGGCGCGCAATTGCTGTTGCTCTCGCTGCTGCAGCGGGCGAAAGCCGCGCTCGATCAGCTCGCCGCGATCAGCCCGGTCTGCCCGACCGGTCCCGATATCGCGCAGGCGATCCGCGCCGGCCGTGCCGACACCGGCGTCGCCACGCGCTCGGTCGCTAATTCCGCCGGGCTCGATTTCGCGCCGATCGTGTGGGAACCGTTCGACCTGTTGATGCGCCAGCGTGATTATTTCCATCCGCCGCTGCAGGCGCTGATCCGCTTTCTGCAATCGGACGAACTCGCCGCCCGCGCGCAGGAAATGGGCGGCTTCGACCTGAGCGGCGCCGGCAAAGTGCGGTTTGTGGTTTAGCCGGCGCATGATCCCGAAAAGCTTGCACTCGGATTTGATCCGGGTGTGGGAACCGGTTTTCGGATAAGATCATGCGCAAAAATGTAAGGAGCTGTAAGACAGCGCCATGACCGCCAATGAAGCGCAAGCCTGGCCGAGCGAGCTGCGCCTGCACAAGGATCGCAAGACACTCACCGTCACCTTTACCGGCGGCGAGCGTTTCGACCTGCCGGCCGAATATCTGCGTGTGAAAAGCCCGAGCGCGGAAGTGCAGGGCCATTCCGCCGAGGAGCGCAAGACCGTTCCGGCCAAGAAGAATGTCGAGATCATCGAAGTGCTGCCGGTCGGTAATTACGCCGTGCGGCTGGTGTTCGACGACATGCACTCGACCGGTATATTCGGCTGGGAGTATCTGCTCGAACTCGGGCGCAATCATGCGCGCTTTTGGCAAGACTATATCGACGAGTTGGCGTCGAAGAATCTTTCGCGCGAACCGCCGGTAAGGCGGAAGTGATGCGATGGGGGAATGGTGGGCGGTGTAGGGATCGAACCTACGACCCCACCCGTGTGAAGGGTGTGCTCTCCCGCTGAGCTAACCGCCCGGTCGTTATGGACGCGCGATATAAGGAGTGCGTCCAGAATGTGTCAAGCGAAGGCCACCGGCTAGTTGCGCTTGTCGTTCGGCGGCACACGCGAGGCATGGCTCTGTAGCGCGCGGATGCGGCCGGCCAGGTCGCCACTGGTAGAGGGGGCTTCGCTGAATTCGTGCTCGCCCTTGCTTGCGGCGGCGGCAAGATTTGCGCGGTCGCGCACCGTTTCAGCCGCCAAAATGGCATCGATCGGGGAGTTCGGCCCTTCAAGCGTTGAGGCAAGGCGCGCCACTTCGGCCGCGACGTCGTTGATGCGCTCGCGCAGCAAAGCATTTTCCACCCGCTCGGACGCCCAGTTTTCCTCGGCCTCGCGCTTCATGCCGGCGAGGTCGCGCGCCAGCCGGTCGCGTTCGTCGATCGTGCGGCCGAGATCGGACTGCAACTGGGCCTTCTCCGCCTTGAGCTTGTCGGCCCCCGCCGTGGTGCGCTCGATGAGGTCGGCGACCGCGGTGCGCAGATCGTTTTCGGCTTTGCGCACGGTGAGCAATTCATTGCGCGTCTGATTGAGCTCGAAGTTGCTTTCGGCGAGTAGCCGCGTCTGCTCGCCCAGGCGGGTCTCCAAATCCTGGGCGCGGCGGCCGAGAAGTTCCGTTTGCGCGGTCTGCGCCGCCAGATGCTGTTCGAGTTCGGCGACGCGGCGGGCGAGATTGTCGACGCGGCTGCGCTCTTCGGCCAAATCGAGGGTGGCGGCTTTTAGCTCAACCCGCTCGGCATCGCGGCGATCTTCCACGGTCTTGAGCTCGTTGCCGGCATCGGTAAGCCGTTCTTTCAATGCTTCGACTTGGGTCTTGAGCGAAACGATCTCGATCTTCTGAGAATCGGCCAGCGTCGAGCGCTCGTCGAGCTCAGCGGTCAGCTTGGCGAGATCGGCTTCCTTGTCGGACAGCGTGCGCGCGGTCTCATGCAAGATGCCGGTCTTGGTCGCCACTTCATCCTCGGTGGCGCGCAATTGATCGCGCAACGCCTTGTCGCGCGCTTCCATCGCGAAAATGGCGGCGGTTTTTTCCCCGACCTCCATCTTGAGCCGATTGATGACGTCGCCCTTCTTTCCGAGCTCGGCGAACTGGCTGGTTGTTTTGGTCTTGAGCTGTTCGACGCTCATTTCGAGGCGACGCGTCGACATTGCGAATTCGGCGCGCAGCTGATCCTTGTCGGCTTGGATCTCCGCCATCGACAGCGGGGTCGCGGCTTCGATGCGCCGCAAAGTCAGCCGCACCGCGCGGCCGTGGACGAGGGGGATGATGACCAGCCCGACCAGGGCGGCAACTAGAAATCCGATCCCGAAAAACATGATCGGTTCGATCATGAACGACGCCTCCAACTCACCCCAGCACGACCCAACACTAATCCAAACCCGGGCCTCGCGTCCCGGGTCCGCTATTCTCTATATTAATAAAGGCATATTAATATACAGGCGGCGGCGCCTCAGAACGGGTTCCAGGTCGCCCGTGGCGTAAATTTGAGATAACCGAGATTGGCGCCGAGCCGCAGGCCTACGCCGGAACGGATCGGCACAACCACGATGTTGTTGGCGGTGAGCGCGGTCATGCCGAATCCGCCGATGAAATAAGCCGAGCCGTCGATACCGGCGAAGCGCTGATAGATCGCGTCGGTGGCGGGCAGGTTATAGACCAGCATCATGGTGCGGGCGCCTTCGCCGCCGTAGTCGAAGCCGACCGAGGGGCCTTCCCAGAACACTCGCCGGTCGCCGGCATTCTTGGTGTAGAGCTTGCCGTCGCCGTAGCGCAGGCCAACCACGATGGCGCCGCTGCCTTCCTGACCGAGCACATAGCCGTTGGGCTCGCCCCAGCGGCTGACGGCTTGCTGCACGACTTCGGCCAGGCCGCGCGATACCGTTCCAAAGAATTTGTGGCCTTCGCGAACGATCTCGTCGGGCCTGAACGTATCTTGTCTTTGCCGCGGAGGCGGCGGCTGGTTCTGGGCCGTGGCCAGATCGGCGCCGAAGGCAACGAGGCACACGGTGATGGCAGCAAGGCGCAAGGTCTCGCGCATCGGATGCTCCATTGGATAGCGGGGTTCCAGCTCCACTTAACCGGTTACTTACGCCGGTGGCTGTAATGTGGCGGCAGAAGCGCTCGCGTCCCGAATCGCTCAAAGATCGCCGATGACTATGACTTCAGCACGGCAGCAACGGAAGTCGGCGCTGGCCCTTGGGCTGGCGCTGGGGTTTGCCGTTTGTGGCGGTATTTTTGCCCCCGCCCCGATTTTTGCCGCTCCCACCGATCGAATCTTGGTCGACGCCCATACCGGGCTCGCGATCAGCGGGTTTGATCCAGTGGCCTATTTCACCGATGACAAACCTGAAATCGGCCGCCCGGACCTAGAATTGCGTGCCGACGGCACAATTTGGCGGTTCAAGAACGAAGGCAACCGGGCGGCCTTTGCCGACCACCCGGAGGTCTATATGCCGCGCTTCGGCGGTTACGATCCGGTGGCGATCGCCCGCGGCGCATCGGTGCCGGGTCACCCCTTGTTCTGGACGGTGTCCGGCGAGCGGCTTTATCTGTTCTATAGCGCCGACGCGCGCACGGCTTTTCTGGCCGACCCCGGCCGCATCATCGAGCGTGCGACGCGCAAATGGCCAGCTGTTGCGCGCACCATCGCGCGCTGAACCGGATTCACTTCATGTCGTGATCGACGTGGCCTTGGCCGGATCGCCCCAGGCGATGAATCCGGGGACCAGAAATTTTTCGGGCCTGCGTCCGAACCGGAGTTGACCGCCGCTCGGGCCGGTCACCGCGCCGCCAGCGGCCGTCAGGATCGCGCAGCCGGCCGCGATATCCCATTCGTGTGTTGGCGACAGCCGCGGATAGACGTCGGCCTCCCCTTGCGCGACGTAACAGAATTTCACTGCCGAGCCGCAAAGAAAGCGCCTGGCCACTGGCAGTCGTGCCAGGAAATCCTCCGTCGGGTCGTCGAGATGGCTGCGCGAGGTCGCCACAACAAGGCGGTCGGGCGCCGCACGCGTGCGAATGAAGCTGCGGTCATAAGCGTCCGCCGGGCCGCCGCCGAACCGCAGCCGCAACCGTTCCGCTTTGCCGCCGACGACGCCGCGCCACAGCAATCCTTGCGCCGGCGCGGCGACGATGCCGGCGATCGGAACGCCGTGCGTCACGATGGCGACATTCACCGTAAATTCATCGCGCCCGGCGAGAAATTCTTTGGTTCCGTCGAGCGGGTCGACGACGACGAAGCTAGGCTCCAAGCTCGCCGCCGCCGCCCGGCTGACGCTTTCCTCCGCAATCACCGGAATGCCGGGCAGCACACGGGATACGCCTTCCACGATGACGGCTTCCGAGGCCTCATCGGCGGCGGTGACCGGCGAAAGATCGTGCTTGAGTCGCCGTTCGACCGAAGAAAACGGCATGGCGAGCGTCGCCGCTGCCGCGCGCGAGACGATCTCGGTCAGCGCGTCCAAATGCCGTTCCGCCTGTTGGGGAGTAATTTCGCCCGTCACGTCTTGCAGGGTCCTATTGGCCAGTCCTTGGCGGTCGCAGCGGTGCGGTGTATCACCCACCGACACCGGCGCGTCCAGCGATTCGCCGGTTTTTTGGCAGCCTGCACGCCCCGCGGAGACCCGTCCATGTCCGGAACGCCCATCGAAGCGCTCGATCTTGCCGCCCTGCTGTGCTCGCGTGTTTGCCATGACCTGATCAGCCCGGTCGGCGCCATCGTCAACGGGCTGGAAGTGCTGGCCGAGGAAAAGGACGAGGAGACCAAGACTTTCGCCCTCGATCTGATCAAGAAGAGCGCCGGCACCGCCTCCGCCAAGCTGCAGTTCTGCCGCATCGCCTTCGGCGCGGCCGGTTCGGCGGGCGCCCAGATCGACTTGGGAGACGCTGAGTCCATCACGCGCGGGTTTTTCGAGGACGACAAGACCAAGCTGGCCTGGAACCTGCCGCGGGCGCTCATGCCCAAGAACCGGGTCAAACTGCTGCTTAATTTGCTGCTGGTCGCCGGCCAGACGATCCCACGCGGCGGCCGGCTCACGGTCGATCCGATCGGGGCGGGCGACAGCATGGGCTTCAAGGTCAGCGCCGCCGGGGTCAATGCCAAGGTTCCGCCCGCGGTGGCCGCTTTGCTCACCGGTGATGCCGGTGAGGCCGGCCTCGACGCCCACCGTATCCAGCCGTTCTATGCCAGCCTGCTGGCGCAGGCCTCAGGCGTTAAAGTCGCCATGGTCATGGACGGCGAGGCAGTCGTCGTGAGTGCGCAGTAAGGCGCGCGTGCGGGGTTAACGAAAAGTTAACCCGCGCGGCCGTTCCGCAGTACCGCAACCAAAATTAAACGCTTCCCCGACACACTGGCCGCGCTCCCGACGGAGAGCTGCGGACGGGCCAGTGCCTGTCGACGAAGGCGTTTTTCATGGACGATCTGCTGCGGGAATTCGTGACCGAGACCAACGAGAGTCTCGACGTCGTGGACGTCGAACTCGTGCGTTTCGAGCAGGATCCGAACAACGCCAAGATCCTCGATAACGTCTTCCGTCTCGTGCACACCATCAAGGGCACCTGCGGCTTCCTCGGATTGCCGCGGCTGGAAGCGCTGGCGCATGCTGCCGAGACGCTGATGGGAAAATTTCGCGACGGTGTGCCGGCGACTAACGACGCCGTCACGCTCATCCTTTCCACCATCGATCGCATCAAGCAGATTTTGGAAACCCTCGAACGCGAGCAACGCGAGCCGGAAGGCGCCGACGACGATCTGATTGCCGATCTGGAGCAAATGGTCGAACGGCTCGCACCGCGGGCCGCGCCGGCGACGCTACGTTACACGGTCGGAACGCTCACGCCGCAGTTACTCGAACGGCCTTTGCGGCCGGGCGAGGATTCGCTCGACGATCTCGAGCGCGCGTTCCGCGAAACCGCGGTCGAGCTGCCTGCCGCGAAGCCTGCCAAACCGGCGCCGGTCGAAGCACCGGCCGCAAAGCCAGTCAACCCAACGCCGGCCGAAGCGGCGGTCAAAGACGACGACCCGGCCAAGGCGGGCGGCCAGTCGATCCGTGTCACCGTCGATACGCTCGAGCACCTGATGACGATGGTGTCCGAGCTGGTGCTGACGCGCAACCAATTGCTCGAGATCGTGCGCCGCCACGAAGATTTCGGAATTCAAGGCACCGCTGCAGCGGCTGTCCAATGTCACCGCTGAGCTGCAGGAAGGCGTCATGAAGACGCGCATGCAGCCGATCGGCAATGCCTGGCAGAAGCTGCCGCGCATCGTGCGCGATCTTTCCAACGAACTCGGCAAGCAGATCGATCTGGAAATGCAGGGCGCCGAGACCGAGCTCGACCGCCAGGTGCTCGATCTGATCAAGGATCCGCTCACCCATATGGTGCGCAATTCGGCCGACCACGGCCTGGAGAATCCGGATGAGCGGCGTGCGGCCGGCAAGCCGGAGCACGGGCGGATCCGGCTGGCGGCCTATCACGAAGGCGGCCACATCATCATCCAAATCGCCGACGACGGCCGCGGGCTCGATACCGCGCTCATCAAGGCCAAGGCGGTCGCCCAGGGGCTGGCCTCCGAAGCCGACGTTGAAAAATTGACAGAAGCGCAAATTCACAAGTTCATTTTCGCGCCCGGCTTTTCCACCGCGTCGAAAGTCACCAGCGTTTCCGGCCGCGGCGTCGGCATGGACGTGGTGCGCAACAATATCGACCAGATCGGCGGCACCATCGACGTGAAGTCGGTCGCCGGCGTGGGCTTAAGTTTCACCATCAAGATCCCGCTTACGCTCGCGATCGTCGCGGCGTTGATCGTCCAAGCCGCCGGCGACCGCTTCGCGATCCCGCAAATCGCCGTGGTCGAGCTGGTGCGGGCGCGCGCCGGCAGCGAACACCGGGTCGAGCGCATCAAGGATACCGCGGTTCTGCGCTTGCGCGACAAACTGCTGCCGCTTGCGCGCTTGAGCCAGTTGCTCGGCACCGAGCCCGAGCCGCGCGACTTTGAGAGCGGTTTCATCGTGGTCACGCAGGTCGGCAGTCAGAGTTTCGGCATCGTGGTGGACAGCGTGTTTCACACCGAGGAAATCGTGGTGAAGCCGTTGTCGAGCAAGCTGCGCCATATCGCGATGTTTTCCGGTAATACCATTCTCGGCGACGGCTCGGTGATCATGATCGTCGATCCGAACGGCATCGCGCAGTCGCTCGGCAGTGCCGTTACCTCGCAGTTGGACACCGATAAAGCCGCCGACACCCGCCACGCCGCGGCCGACGAACAGATCACGTCGCTTTTGGTGTTCCGCGCCGGCTCGAGCCAGCCCAAGGCGGTGCCGCTCGGGCTTATTACGCGGCTCGAGGAAATCGACGCCCGCAAGATCGAGTTGTCGAACGGCCGTCACATGGTGCAGTACCGCGGCCAATTGATGCCGCTGGTGAGCATGAACGAAAGCGTGCGCGTGAAGGGCGAGGGCGCTCAGCCACTCCTGGTGTTCTCGGACGGCGTGCGCTCGATGGCGCTGGTGGTCGACGAGATCGTCGACATCGTCGAAGACCGCCTCGAGATTCAGGTTAGCGGCGACAATTCCGGCGTGCTCGGCTCCGCCATCGTCAAAGGACAGGCCACCGAGATTATCGACGTCGGCCACTTCCTGCCGCTCGCCTTCGAGGACTGGTTCCGCAATAAGGACCAGTCAAAACGCGCGCGTCCGCGCTCGCTGCTGCTGATCGACAATTCGCCGTTTTTCCGCAACATGCTCGCGCCGGTGCTGCAGGCCGTCGGCTACGAGGTGACCACCGCCGCGTCCGCGCTGGAGGCCTTGGCGATGCTCAAGGACGGGCGCGCCTTCGACGTGGTCGTCACCGATATCGAGATGCCCGAGATGGACGGCTTCGAATTCGCCGAAACACTGCGCGCCGATCCGCGCACCGCCGATTTGCCGATCATCGCGCTGTCATCGGTCGTGTCGGCCGAAGTGGTCGAGCGCGGCCGTCAGGTCGGCTTCCACGACTATGTCGCCAAGTTCGACCGTCAGGGGCTGATCGCGGCGCTCAAGGAGCAGACCGACGTCGGTCGCGCGGCGTGACGAGCAAATTATGAACACAGAAAACGCCCAGCAGAATCTGACCGAATATGTCACCGCGATGATCGGCGGCCAGTTGTTCGGCCTGCCGATCGTGCGCGTGCAGGATGTATTTATCCCGGAACGGCTGACGCGAGTCCCGCTGGCGCCACCGGAGATCGCCGGCGTGCTCAATCTACGCGGCCGCATCGTGACGCTGATTGACCTGCGCCGCCGCTTCGGACTCGGCCAGCGCGAAAACGGCACGCCATTCATGGCGATCGGCGTCGAATCGCGGGCGGAATCCTATGGCCTGCTGATCGACAGCGTGGGCGAAGTGCTCAAGCTCGACGACGCGGCGCGCGAACCAAATCCGATCAATCTGGATCAGCGGCTTGCGCGCGTGTCGTCCGGCATCCATCGCTTGGACGGACAATTACTGATCGTCGTCGATGTCGACCGCGTTCTCGACATCGGCACGAACGCGATCGCCGCATGATGCGGAAAACAAACAATGAGCGTTTGTTGAACCTAGTGACGAAAATAATGAGGGTGTGCGATGAAAACATGTTTGGTCGTTGACGACTCGAGCGTCATCCGCAAGGTGGCGCGGCGAATTCTTGAGGGCCTCGAATTCGATATCGTGGAGGCCGAAGACGGCGAGCAAGCGCTCGACGCATGCCGGCGCCATCTGCCGGATGCAATTCTGCTCGACTGGAACATGCCGAAGATGGACGGCTACGAATTCCTGCGCTCGCTGCGCAAGCTGCCGGGTGGCGATTCGCCCAAAGTGGTGTTCTGCACCACCGAGAATGACGTTGCGCATATCGCGCGCGCCCTGCACGCCGGCGCCAACGAATACATCATGAAGCCGTTCGACAAGGAGATCGTGGAAGCCAAGTTCCAAGAAGTCGGACTGATCTGACCGGCCTCGCGCCGTCAGCAACAGGGAAGTAAAGGCGTCAAAGTCCGATGAACGGAGTTGTGGCACCCGCATCATCCAAAAGCACTATCGGCCGTCGCATCCGCGTCATGATCGTGGACGATGCCGTAGTCGTGCGTGGCCTGTTTGCGCGTTGGGTGGAGGCCGAGCCGGACCTCGAGGTGGTCGCCTCGCTGCGCACGGGCCGCGACGCCGTGAACCAGGTCGAGCGCGCCGATCCCGACGTGGTGTTGCTCGACGTCGACATGCCGGAGCTCGACGGCATCGCCGCTTTGCCGTTGCTTTTGGAAAAGAAGCGCGACCTGATCGTGATCATGGCCTCGACGCTGACGCGTCGTAACGCCGAGATCAGTTTGCGGGCGCTCGCGCTTGGCGCCACCGATTATATTCCGAAGCCTGCTACCACGCGCGAAGTCACCGGTTCGCCCGGTTTCCGCCGCGACCTGATCGAAAAAGTTCGCCAGTTGGGCTTACGCTCGAAGCGCCTGCGGCAGGACCATCTGCGTCTTGCTACCCCGGAGGCGGTCGCCGCGCTGGCACCCAAGCTTCGCGCCGACCTCGGACAACCAATCGTGCTGCGCGCACTGCCGGCGACGCCGCCGTGCGTGCTGGTGATCGGCGCCTCCACCGGAGGCCCACAGGCACTCAACACCATCATTGCCCAGATCGGCGGTGTGCTCGACCACGCCCCGGTGCTAATCACCCAGCACATGCCGCCGACCTTCACCGCTATCCTGGCCGAGCATCTCGCGCGCATCGCCAACCGCCCGGTGCGCGAGGCGCAGGATGGCGAACGGATTAATGCCGGCACCGTCTACCTCGCCCCCGGCGGGCGGCACATGTCGGTCGTGCGCTGCGAGGGCGTCGCCATGATTGCCCTCGACGACGGCCCGCAGGTCAATTTCTGCAAGCCGGCCGTGGACCCGTTGTTTTCCTCGGCCGCAGAGGTCTGGGGCCAAAAAGTGCTCGGCCTTGTGCTGACCGGCATGGGTTCGGACGGCCTGAGCGGATCGCAGGCGATCGCCGCCGCCGGCGGCAGCATCCTGGCGCAGGACGAAGCCTCGAGCGTGGTCTGGGGTATGCCGGGCCAAGTGGCGCATGCCGGCGTCTGCTCGGCCGTGCTGCCGCTGAGCGAAATCGCGCCCCGGCTAGTACGCTTGTTCGCGGGAGAACGTGCATGACCCCGCAGGATTTCGACTATCTGCGCAAAATGCTCCGCGAGCGTTCCGGCCTGGTGCTTTCGGCCGAGAAACAATATCTCGCCGAAAGCCGTCTGTTGCCGGTTGCGCGCAAGCACGGGCTTGGTGGCCTCGCCGAATTGGTGGCTAAGCTCAAGGCCGCGATGGCCGCACCGCTCACCGTCGAAGTGGTCGAGGCGATGACTACCAATGAATCGTTCTTTTTCCGCGACAAGGTGCCGTTCGAGCATTTCTGTCAGACCATCATGCCGGCGCTGCTGGAGGCGCGCGCGCGCGAGAAACGCATCCGCATTTGGTGCACCGCCTGCGCCACCGGGCAGGAGCCCTATTCGCTGGCGATGAGCCTGAAGGGCATCGGGCCGGCGCTCGCCGGCTGGTGCGTGGAAATCCTCGCCACCGACATTTCCAACGAGGTGCTGGCGAAGGCCAAGGCCGGCATCTACAACCAGTTCGAAGTGCAGCGCGGGTTGCCGATCCAGCAACTGGTGAAGTTCTTCAGCCAAGTCGGCGAGGCCTGGCAGGTCGCGCCCGAAATCCGCGCCATGGTGCAGTTCCGCCCGCTCAATCTGCTCAACGATTTTTCCAGCCTCGGTACCTTCGATCTGGTGTTTTGCCGCAACGTTCTGATCTATTTCGAGCAGGAAACCAAAATCGGCGTGCTCAATCGGCTCGCGCGCCAGATGCCGTCCGACAGCTTCCTGGTGCTGGGCGCCGCCGAAACGGTGGTCGGCTTGACCGACGCGTTCAAGCCGATGGCCGACAAGCGCGGGCTCTATGTGCCGAATACGCCGGCCGCGAAACCGGCGCCGGCGAGCAACGTGCTCAAATTCGCGATGAAGGCCTGAGGCGCAATATTTCTGGGCGCCCCGACCGCTTCACGTCGTGAAGCCGGTAACTCTCCAGCACATGCCTGAACACCGGACTGGGCAGTCGCGAAGCCCGCCTGCGGAGCGCTCGGCATTGCGTTTAGTCAATGCAAGTTCAGTCGATCGGTGGATCATAACTCTAAAAGGAGGCATGCCGGCCGACCGAGCAGGATCACACCATTCATTTCCGCGAAGCCGTGGTCGAACGTAGCTGGGGGCTTCCGCCGCCGACGCTGACGGTGGAGAAGACCACGGTAAGTGGCTGAAAGCGGTCGGGCGAGCGCAAGGATGTCTCGGTCGGCGGCGGTGGCACGCTCGACTATGCCAAGGTGCGCAATGCCGCCGAGACGGCGAGTGTTGCCGCCGGTTGGAAATTCCAGCTTGAAGGCGGCCGTCTCCCGTGACGGAGATTGACTGCGTCGCGAGCGGTTGCGCGCTGCATAAAAAAACCCCGCCGGTGCCGGCGGGGTTGAAGAGCGCCCGAAGGCGCGTTTTTTAGCGCTAAGCTGGAATGCGTTCGTCCATCTCGGACGGCTCGCGCAGCACGTAGCCGCGGCCCCACACCGTCTCGATGTAGTTCTTGCCCGACGATGCGTTGGCGAGCTTCTTGCGCAGCTTGCAAATGAACACGTCGATGATCTTGAGCTCCGGCTCGTCCATGCCGCCGTAGAGATGATTGAGGAACATCTCCTTGGTGAGCGTGGTGCCTTTGCGCAAGCTGAGCAGCTCGAGCATCTGGTATTCTTTGCCCGTGAGGTGCACGCGCTGGCCGCCGACTTCGACCGTCTTGGTGTCGAGGTTGACGACGAGATCGCCGGTGTTGATGACCGACTGGGCATGGCCCTTGGAGCGGCGCACGATCGCGTGGATGCGCGCGATCAGCTCGTCTTTGTGGAATGGCTTGGTCATGTAGTCGTCGGCGCCGAAGCCGAGGCCTTTGACCTTGTCCTCGATGCCGGCGAGGCCGGAGAGGATCAGGATCGGCGTCTTCACCTTGGAGACGCGCAAGGACCGCAGAACCTCGAAGCCCGACATGTCGGGAAGGTTCAGGTCCAAGAGGATGATGTCGTAGTCGTAGAGCTTGCCGAGATCGACGCCTTCTTCCCCCAGATCGGTGGTGTAGACGTTGAAACTCTCGGATTTGAGCATCAGCTCGATCGATTGAGCGGTCGCGCTGTCGTCTTCAATCAGTAAAACGCGCATGCCAGTCCCCTATCTCGCCGCAACCGGGCCTTTGATCTGTGCCGCAAAGGCGGCGAGGCTGAAAAAACGCTGTGGGACAAACCGATTCGACACTATGCGGACATGGTTAACAAAACCTGATTCTCTCATGCAAGTGCGCCGTAGGCAAATTAGCCCGAATCGACGTAAGATGTTGTCAGAGAGTGATTTTTTGGCCACGTGCCGTCTAATGTCCAGGTTTAAGAATCGGCTGTGACCAATTCAATCGACTCGCCCCTTCCGTCCTGGCCGGGCGAAACGCAGCCTCTAAGTCCCATGGACGATGACCCAATGATTAACGACGCGGGTAAACACTCCGTTAAAGTCGTCGAAACGACGGTAAGCCTAAGGGCTAGTGAATGCGGGTTCCTGGAGGTTAACCGCGGAAGCGCGCTTAAGGGCGCGCCGCCATGCTGATGAAGGCGTTGGCCGAACAGATCGCCGACCTCGATAGCGCGGAGATCTATGGCCGAATCGTTGGCGTGCGCGGGCTGATGGTGGAGGTGGCCGGCCCCATCCATGCCATGTCGGTCGGCGCGCGGCTTTCGATCGAGACCGACGTCGGGCCGGCGATTCCCTGCGAGGTCGTAGGCTTTCACGGCGGCCACGCGCTCGCCATGCCTTTTGCCGCGCTCGACGGCGTGCGGCGCGGCTGCCGGGCGGTGGTCGCGACCGCTGCCGGCAATATCCGCCCGTCCGAACGCTGGCTTGGCCGCGTGGTCAACGCCATGGGTGAGCCGATCGACGGGTTGGGCGACCTGCCGCCAGGACCGGGGCC
Organism: uncultured Alphaproteobacteria bacterium; assembly: GCA_963778745.1. Taxonomy (GTDB): domain Bacteria; phylum Pseudomonadota; class Alphaproteobacteria; order Rhizobiales; family Xanthobacteraceae; genus Pseudolabrys. Next base: position 260,086 of record CAVZVP010000006.1, read on the forward strand.
GTACCCTTTCCGCTCATCGCCGCCGCCGGCGCATGCCCGCATGCGGGTCGGCGAGCCGCTCGATCTCGGGGTGCGGGCGCTCAATACCTTTCTCACGGTCTGCCGCGGCCAGCGCATGGGCATTTTTTCCGGCTCGGGCGTCGGCAAATCGGTGCTTTTGTCCATGCTGGCCCGCAACGTGTCGGCCGACATTTCAGTGATCGGCCTGGTCGGCGAGCGCGGCCGTGAGGTGCAGGAATTCTTGCAGGACGATTTGGGCCCGGCGGGTCTGGCGCGTTCGGTGGTGGTGGTATCCACGTCCGACGAACCGGCGCTGATGCGCCGCCAAGCGGCCTATCTGACGCTGGCGATCGCGGAATATTTCCGCGACCTCGGCAAAGACGTACTGGTGTTGATGGACTCGGTCACCCGCTTCGCCATGGCGCAGCGCGAGATCGGGCTCTCCGCCGGCGAGCCGCCGACCGCCAAGGGCTATACGCCGACCGTATTCACCGAGCTCCCGCGCTTGCTCGAGCGCGCCGGGCCCGGCACCGAAGCCGGCACCATTACCGGCATCTTCAGCGTGCTGGTGGACGGCGACGACCACAACGAGCCGGTGGCGGATGCCGTGCGCGGCATTCTCGACGGCCATATCGTTATGGAGCGCGCCATCGCCGAGCGCGGCCGCTATCCGGCCATCAACATCCTCAAATCGATCTCGCGCACCATGCCGCGGGCGGCCGATCCGGCCTATCTGCCGGCTATCAATCGGGCGCGGCAGGTGATGGCGACCTATTCGGACATGGAGGAATTGATCCGCCTGGGCGCCTACCGGCAGGGGTCCAGCGCCGAGGTGGACGAGGCGATCGCCTTGCACAAGCCGTTGGAGGCTTTCCTGAGCCAACTTAAGGAAGAATCAACCAGTATGGCGGAGGGATATCAACGGCTTGAGCAAATCCTGCAGGCGAAAGAAACCGAAAACTAACGTTATTGGCCCACAGTTGCCTCGCTTGAAAGGTCCGGGACGCCCGTGCGGTGCGGCTGTATTGCCGCGCATGGGTGCAAATTCGGGGCTTCTGGGGAGTATTTAGTCGATGAAGTCACGCGAAACCCTTATCCGCCTGAAGAAGTTTCAGGTCGACGAGAAGCGGCGCAAGGTTGCTCAGATCGAGACCATGATCGCCGAGTTCGACCGCATCGCGGCCGAGCTCGACCGCGAGATCAAGACCGAGCAGGAGCGCGCCGGTATCCACGATCCCGCCCATTACGCCTATCCGACCTATGCCAAGGCCGCGATCGGCCGGCGCGAGAACCTGCACCGCTCGGCCGGCGAGCTCAAAGCGCAGCTCGACGATGCCAAGGCCGTGCTGGGCGAGGCCTTCGAGGAACTCAAGAAGGTCGAGATGCTCGACGAGCGCGACCACGCGCGCGAGAAGGCCGAGGAAAACGCCCGCGAGCAGGCCGAACTCGACCGCATCGCGGCGATGCGCTTTTCCACCGGCGGCGCGCACGCGTGAAGAATTTCCTCGGTTCTTAATCCGTCATGGCCGGGCTTGTCCCGGCCATCTCCTTTATCAAAGCACATTGCCAACCTAAGCGGGGTCACCGGGACAAGCCCGCTGACGACAAGCTGCGGGTTGTTCCACGTATAGCTCTAGAATGCCGCCGCCAGATCGCGCGCGCCTGGCGACTGCGCGCCGCGCGCCATCTTGCTTTCCATGTCGGCAATGAGGCCTGCAACGGTCGCGGTGCGGCGCGCGACCGGATTGCGCTCGTAGCCCGACTGCTGGAAGAAATTCGCGGTCGGCACGCGCTCGCGCAAGGTCTGCGGCATGGTCACCATGTCGATGCCGTTGCCGTCGCCGGTCAAGTTCATCAATTCCAATTCGGCCGCGCTGAGCGGCGCGCTGTAGCCCTTGGCGCGCGCGAAGCGGACCGAATCAAGCAGCTTCTGCATCTGCAATAACGGACCGATATCGATATCGAGAATGGCTGCGTGAATACCCATGCCGCCCGCAGTGGACTTGGCCAGCCGATCGTGTTCGTTCCATGAGTTCAGGGACGCTGCGGCTGAACGCGATCATGCGCTTGAGCGCCTCGATCTTTCGCTCCATCGCGAACTTCGTGTCACCGGTAGCCGTTTTGGCCTTTTGCCGCAGCGCCGCCAGCAGGCGGCCGCCGTGCTCGGCCAGAATCGAGACCGAATTGGTGCTGAGCAGTTGGTTGTAGCCGACGGCCGGCGAGATCGCGCGCGGGCGAGTCGGCGACACGCCCGCCTGCATGTCATAGGTGCCGTTGCCGCCGGTCTCGAAGGCGTAGACGCCGACGATCTGGTCGCGCGTCAGGCCAGCGCCAGCTGCAGCTTTGGCGTAGGCGCGCTTGAAGTCGAGCTCGCTTTGCGGGCGCTGCGGCGCGAAGCCGAATTGCTCGGCGGCGGCTTTCAGGAAATCGGCGATCAGCGGGATCGGCGGCCTTTCGCTCGGCTCAGGTCCGGGCGCGGCTGGATTGATCGGCCGCGGCGGCCCGGAATAGAGCGGCGGCTGGGTGAGCACGTAGTCGGCGAGCTGGATCGCGATATGGTCGCGGCGCTTGGCATTGCGCACATGGCGCTTCTCGATGACGGCGTTCCAATAGACGTCGGCTTCCGCGTCGTAGGCTTGGCGCGCCTGAAGATATTGCGCGAGCTTCGCCTGATAGTCGGCAAGCGCCGTGCTGGGCGGTGCGCTTTGCGCGCGGGCCGACGGCGCGGTCATCACCAGGCCGGCGGCCAAAACGAGGAAGACGAGCAAGGCAATACGTGGGGCAGGGCGCTGCATGTCCGGTTGTTGTCGGCGATTTTTCTTGATTCGGCTACGTTACAAAAGAACGCGCCGCAAGTGCGGCGCGCAAGGGAGGAGGAGTAGGACAGTAAAATTCGCCGTCCGTAAATCCTAGCGGATTGTCGCGCCGTCGCGATCCGTGAAGATCACCGGCCCACCGGCCTTGATCACGGTCGGGGCCTGAGCGGTCAGGATATCGGTTCCGAGATTGAGCTGTTGCGCGGCAATGCCGATCACGGCGATCAGCAGCGCGGCGGCAAGCCCGACCACCACGATCTTGAGGTGAGTGGTGCGGTCTGCGGTGTATATTGACCAGTTCATGGCAGCCTCCAAGGTCATACCCTTTCGTCGGGCCGACCTGGAAATAGGTTCATACGGTTTCGAGGAGCTAACGTGGGGAGTCTGCCACAGTTCCCAAGGTCAGATCACGTATCCTTGACACAACGGTGAAAGGCGCCGTTTTGACGTCGAAATGGCGGGAATTTGACGACTGGCAGCCAATCGTGGCCGTCCGGCCTCAATCGGTGCGCGTGAGTTGATGTTCCTCGGCGATGCGCTCGAAGGTCTCCGAAAGGCTCTTGATCCGGTAGGCCAGCCGGTTGTCGTTTTCGACCGGCAGCGGACGGATGATTTTATATTTGCCGCGTGAGGCCGCGTTGCCGAAAGTCGGCTCGTAATAGACGTTCTGGCCCATCGAAAATTTGTGCGTCATGGCGTTCCTCGGCTGGCTCTCGGAGCCTGTTGCGAAAACGCCCGGCGCAGGGCCGGGCGCTCGCTCGTCGTAGCGATGCGAAATCTTGATCAGGCGTTCTGCAGATTGGACGCCGCCTGCTTGCCGCGCTCAGTCACGATTTCATAGGTGAGGCGCTGGCCTTCGTTGAGTGTGCTCATGCCGGCGCGTTCGACCGCGCTGATATGCACAAACACGTCGCGCGAGCCGTCGCTCGGCGTGATGAATCCGAAACCCTTCTGGGTGTTGAAGAACTTGACTGTGCCTGTGGCCATAGCGGCCTCCTTGCGTCGGTTGCTGCGTGAGCGGGATGCGCACAGATGCTTCGTCTGTGCATTTCGACATCCGAGTTTTTTGGGGTGACTTGTTGAGCGCCCAAAATCGGGCAGCGTTGCAAGGCAGAACCGAAAACCTGGCTGCGGCTAGTCGAATACGCTAATTGCGCGGAAGCGTCAAACACTCGGCACTCAGCCAGCACGTTTGGCCAATGGATATTCCGCGCTGTCATAGAGTCCGCGAATGTCCTTGTGACCGAGCCGCTCCTCGTCGATTTGAATATACGCGCCGAGCAGCAATGGCTCGGGCAACTCCTCGACGGCAAAGCGAATGGCGTCGGCGGCGCGGTCGAAGCGACGGTACTTAATCTTGTTCACGATCTTGCGGTTGCGCGAGGGAAACAGTTCCGCGGGCGCGTCGAAATTGAATTTATCCACGATCAACTCCAGGCTCTTCGGCCAAGCCGAAACGATTAAAACGCTCGATATTATATGGGTATCAAAGCGCGCTTTATCCAGAGGCGTCCGGAACTGTTCGAAACAGCGTTAAAAAGTGCCGCTAATCGTCATGAGCGGGCGGTACCTGACACAAAACTCGACTTATCGAGGCAAATAGAGCATTTTGTCGCGAGCCGGCAGCGTCCGCGAGGGGCAGGAGTAAGGATGGCGAATTCGACCGTTGATGGGGATCCAGCGATCTTCCACTTCGTGATGATCAAGCCAACGCATTACGACGACGACGGCTATCCGATCCAGTGGCTGCGGTCCGCGATCCCGTCCAACACGCTCGCCTGTCTCAACGCCTTGGCGGAGGACGCCAAGCGCCGCGAGGTGCTCGGCACCGGCGTCGACATACGCTTGCACACATATGATGAGACCAATCGGCGCGTCCGCCCCGACCAGATTATCAAAATGATCCGCCGCGAGGGCGGGCGGGTGCTGATCGGGCTGGTCGGCGTGCAGTCCAACCAGTTTCCACGCGCGGTCGATCTGGCGAAGCCCTTTCTCGACGCTGGCTTACCGGTCTGCATCGGCGGTTTCCATATCTCCGGCTGCATCGCTATGCTGCCGGAGCTGCCGGCCGACATCCGCGCCGCGCAGCAGATGGGCGTTTCGTTCTTCGCCGGCGAGGCAGAAGAACATCGGCTCGATGAAGTTCTGCGCGACGCCTACAACGGCAAGCTCAAGCCACTATACAACTATATGGACAATTTGCCGGCGCTGGCCGGTGAGCCGCCGCCGTTCTTGCCGCGCAAACACGTGCGCCGCACCGTCGGCAACCTGTCGAGCATCGATCTCGGCCGCGGCTGTCCCTATCAGTGTTCGTTCTGCACCATCATCAATGTGCAGGGACGCAAGAGCCGCATCCGCTCCGCCGACGACCTGGAAAAGATTGTGCGGGATAATTACGCGGAAGGCATCAAGCGGTTCTTCATCACCGATGACAATTTTGCTCGCAACAAGGATTGGGAAACGCTGTTCGACCGCCTTATCCAGATGCGGCACGGCGAGGGTATGAACATCGGCTTCACCATCCAGGTCGATACGCTCTGCCACAAGATCCCGGGCTTCATCGAGAAAGCGACCAAGGCCGGCGTGCGGCGCGCGTTCATCGGGCTGGAGAACATCAATCCGGATAACCTGATTGCCGCCAAGAAGCGGCAGAACAAGATCACCGAATACCGCGAGATGCTGCAGATGTGGCGCAACAACGGCGCCATCACCTATGCCGGCTACATTCTCGGCTTTCCCGCCGACACCAAAGAATCGATCCTGCGCGATATCGAGATCATCAAGCGCGAACTTCCGATCGATATTCTAGAATTCTTCTTCCTGACGCCATTGCCCGGATCGGAGGACCACAAGGTTCTCTCCAGCAAGGGCATCTGGATGGATCCGGACATGAACAAATACGACCTCAATCACCGCGTCGCGCATCACGGCAAGATGTCGGACGCCGATTGGGAAGAGGCCTATCGTGCGGCCTGGAAGACGTTCTACACGCCGGAACATATCAATACGATCCTGCGCCGCACCTGCGCCTGCCCGATCGGCCGGCCGGGCACCACGCTGTCGACCATCCTGTGGTTCTACCTGACCATTTTGTACGAGGGCGTGCACCCGCTGGAGAGTGGCGCGTTTCGCCTCAAGTACCGGCGTGACCGCCGGCACGGCATGAAGCGGGAGAACCCGCTTATGTTCTATGCGCGCTACTGGGGCGGCATGGCAGTGAAGGCCGTGCAATATGCGCGGGTCTATCTGCGCTGCAAGGCGATGCTGAAGGCGGCGCTCATAGCGCCGGACCGCTGGACCTATTCCGATCTCGCTATCGCGCCGCCCAAGGCCGACGAATTCGACGCGCTCGATCTCTATCACGCCACCACTGGCGGCGAGGCTGCGCTCAAGCGCAAATACCGCGACGACGCCATTCGCGCGCACGGCCATGCGCACGACGAGGCGGTGTCGACGGCGGCGGAATAATCGCTTTTAGATACTCGCCACCGTCTTCAGCCTTGCCCGTGGGTGGATTTCGCCTCCGGCAATATTTGCCCATTTTATGGTTAGCGGGCGGTTAATGCCGGGGTCGAAACGGCCCTAAAAGCGGACGGTCCTCCGGGGACAGGGAGAGGCTGCAAAGCGCCAGAAGCGCCGCGTTACCGGGTTGCTAGGACTTGTCAGTCCGGCCTCAAGAATCGAGGGCGGGGAATTGGTGGCGGCCGTCCGGGCCAAGCGGGAGCGGATCGACTTGCGTCACCGCCTTCAGATCGAGATCGCCATAGAGATGCGGAAACAGTGCGCCGCCACGCGAAGGCTCCCATTTTAGCCGCTCACCGAGCGAGGCGGCATTCACGCGTAGCAGCATGAGATCGCGCGCCCCGGCGAAATGTTTGGCGGCGGTCTCGGCGACTTGCTCGGCGCTGGAGAAATGAATGAAGCCGTCGCGCAGGTCAACTTCCGAGCCGCGGAAAATTCCATCGCGCTCGGCCACGCGCCAGTGTGAGGCAGGACAGATTTTGTAGACTGTGGGCAACTGCGCGAATCGCCTATGTGGTTGGGATACCGACGATTATCACCCGCGCGCCGATTGCGCATGACGCCATGCAGCAATTTATATTGAATTGCCGTATTTCAGAGCATATTCCGGCGAAATCCCCCACGGAGATATCATGCTGAAGATAGAGGAATACCTCGTCGAGACCGCCGACCACTGTATCAGGCTGGCGCGCGAAGGCCGTACGCTGATCAATCGTCTGGAGACCATTAGCAACGAGCTGATGGCCAAGGCGGTTGATCTCGATACCAATCGCGACAAGAGCCAAAAAACGCCTGGCGAGCCCGACCAAGCGCCCACCTCCTAGCCGCCGAGATTTATTGGTTCGAATCAAAAAGCCCGGCGGTTGAGCCGGGCTTTCTGCTTTTACCTTCTGCTGGCGTGCTAAGCCGCGCCCCGCAACTCGCCGCCGTTGGGCGGCGGGATCGGCGCGCCGTCGGCGGCGTATTCGTTGAGCTTGTTGCGCAGCGTGCGGATCGAGATGCCGAGGATATTGGCGGCGTGTGTGCGGTTGCCCAGGCAGTGCTTGAGCGTCTCCAGGATCAGGTCGCGCTCGACCTCGGCCACGGTGCGGCCGACTAGATTGCGCGTGACCTGCTCGGCCGCCATGGCGGCGTGGGCGACGGCGCTAGAACCGCGTGCCTGGTCGAGCCGCAGGCCGTCGGGCGACAGGATGCCGTCGATACCGATCTCAGGGCCGCTCGAGAGCAGCACCGCGCGGTGCAGCGTCTTCTCCAACTCGCGTACATTGCCGGGCCAGCTGTTGATGCTGAGTGCGCGGCGCGCTTCCGCCGACAGCGGACGCACCGGCAGACCGTTGGCCTCCGAATATTTTTTGGCGAAATACTGCGCCAGCTCGGTGATGTCGGATGGACGCTCGCGTAGTGGCGGGATTTTCAGGTTCACCACGTTTAGGCGGAACCAGAGATCCTCGCGGAATTTGCCCTCGCGCACGGCGTCGGTGAGGTTGCGGTTGGAGGTGGCGACGATGCGGATATCGACCGGCACCGGCTTGCCGCCGCCGACGCGGTCGATCAGGCGCTCCTGGATCGCGCGCAGCAATTTCGCCTGCAGGCGCACGTCCATTTCGGAAATTTCGTCGAGCAGCAGCGTGCCGCCGTTGGCCTCCTCGAATTTGCCGATGCGGCGCCCGAGCGCGCCGGTGAACGCGCCCTTCTCGTGGCCAAATAATTCGGACTCCAGGAGGTTTTCCGGGATCGCCGCACAATTGACCGTAATGAACGGCTTCTTAGCGCGCTGCGAGCGCGCATGCAGGTAGCGCGCCAGCACTTCTTTGCCGGTGCCGCTTTCGCCGGTGATCAGTACTGAGGCGTCCGAACCGGCGATCTGCTGGGCGAGCTTGACCACGCTTGCCATCGCCTCGTCGCGATAGATCATTTCGCGCCGGTCGTCGGTGACAGCCGCGAGCATCGCGGCGATCAGCTCGGGATCGGGTGGCAGCGGGATGTATTCCTTGGCGCCGGCATGGATGGCATTGACCGCCGCGCGCGCGTCGTTGGTGATGCCGTAGGCCACGATCGGAACATGCATGCGCTCGGCGTCGAGCCGTGACACCAGGTCGCGGATGTCGAGCGAAACGTCCACCATCAGCAGGTCGGCGCCGCGGCCGGAGCGCAGCACGGCGAGCGCCTGCTCGTTATTTTCGGCTTGCGTGACGCGAAATTGAAGAAACCTTGCACCGGGTTCCGTCCCAAGCTTGCGGCGCCGATCACGCGCCTCACCCGGCAAGATTTGCCCAGTTTATGGTTAGCGTCTGGTTAATTCGGCAAAACAGAAGATCGTCGCAATGGCCGGGGCGGTCAAAGGATTTTGCATCACGCCCGCGCCATGCGAAATCGCCGACCACGAGGGCCGGCGGCTTAGCCGAGAGGTGGCGGGGATGGAGCTACTGGCGGTACTGCTGAATGCGCGTGGTGCGCAGGCCGGCCAGGCCGTGCTGGTCGATAGAATACTGCCAGGACAGGAATTCCTCGACCGTCAGCGTATAGCGCGCGCAGGCCTCTTCCAGCGACAAAAGCCCGCCGCGCACGGCGGCGACCACCTCAGCCTTGCGGCGGATGACCCAGCGTTTAGTTGACGGCGGCGGCAAATCCGCGATCGTAAGGGGACTGCCATCGGGCCCGATGACGTATTTGACCCTCGGGCGGTGGGGTTCGGTCATTGGTGTACTCACAAGACTCTACTTGACTGGCATTTACTGGTTGGAAGCTACAAGCCGCGACTTAAAATTTGCCTAAGCATGGGGCGCAGAACGGGAAATGTTTGCCCTGTTTCTGCTAACCTTTTGGTTACGGATTGGGCCGGGGATTCGGTGGCCGGATGGGCTACAATGGGCCGTCCTCGGCCGGTCCGGCGCCGAATGGGCATCCAAGGGGGCGCAATTGCAAGAGTTCCCTGCCAGGGAATCCGGTACAGGGTGGCGCGCCAGGTGCCGCTACCTGGCGGCTTTGCTGGTCGTCGCGCTCGCTTATTACGGAACGGCCAAGCTGGGTTTGCAGCTTGCCTCGATCAACCCGAGCGCAAGCCCGATTTGGCCGCCAACCGGCCTGGCGCTAGCGGCCATGCTACTGGGCGGTTTGCGAATGTGGCCGGCGATCTTCATCGGCGCCTTTGCCGCCAATGCTACCACCGCCGGCACGCCCGTTACCGCCGCGCTCATCGCGCTGGGCAATACTCTGGAAGCGCTTGCCGGCGGCTACCTGATCGAACGCTGGTCGGGGGGCCGCGAAACCTTCGCCAGCCCGCTGCAGGTGGCCAAGTTCGCGCTCGTCTCGGTCGGCCCTGCGACCGTCATCAGCGCCACGATCGGCGTGGTGACGCTGAGCGCTGCGGACCTCGCGAACTGGACGGATTTCACCCCGATCTGGGTGACATGGTGGTTGGGTGACGTCGCCGGCGCCCTAGTAGTGACGCCAGTGATCGTGCTGTGGCTGCAATCCGAATGGCGCAACATCAATCTCCGGGAAATGGGGGCGACGACGGCGGTGCTGTTGTCGGCCATTGCCGTGGGCCTGATCGCATTCAGTCCATTGATGCCACGCACCGAATACACCAGCCCGCTCGGCTTCCTGGCAATCCTGCCGCTAGTGTGGGCAGCGTTGCGGAGCGGACCGCGCGAGACCGCGACGGTCGGGCTGATCCTGACCGGTTTCGCGATCTGGAGCACGATCGAGCACGCTGGGCCGTTCGGCAATTACCGCCTCAACGAATTTTTCGTCCTCTTGCTGACGTTCATGATCAGCGTCTCGGTGCCCAGCTTGGCACTGAGCGCCGACGTGGCGATGCGCGGGCGAACCGAAGACAAGCTGCGCCGCACGCAGATCGATCTGGATCAGCGCGTTCGGGAGCGCACGGCGGCGCTCGCCGACGCCAATATCCATCTCGTGGAAGCTCAGCGTTTGGCCAATCTCGGAAGCTGGCGATGGGACGTGTCGGCAAACACGATTTCATGGTCCGATCAACTGGTTGAAATCTACGGACTTCGGCCCGGTCAGTTCAAAGGCACCTTGCAAGAATTCATCGGGTTCATTCATCCCGATGACCGTCCGCAGGTCCGTGCAAGCATCAGCGCCGCTCTCAAATCAGGCAAGCATTTCCGCCACGAAGAGCGAATTATTCGCCCCGACGGCAGCATCCGTCATCTGAACAGCGTCGGCGAGGTGGTCCGCAACGAAAGCGGCACCGCGGTCCGCATGCTCGGCATCTGCCTGGACGTGACCGAGCGCAAGCAGGCGGAACGCGCGCTGCAGGATTCCGAGCAAAACTATCGCTTGCTGCTCAGGGGCGCGCGCGACTACGCGATCTACTTGCTTGACGTGCAGGGCCGTGTGCGAAGCTGGAACGACGGAGCCCAGCGCCTCAAAGGCTACCAGGCCGATGAGATTATCGGCCGGCACTTCCGCATTTTTCTTCCCGAGGAGGTTCGTGCCGGCGACATGGCGGATGACGCGCTCGTCACCGCCGCGCGCGAGGACCAGTTCGAGGCAGAGACCTGGCTGGTGCGCAAAGACGGCAGCCGATTTTATGCCACCGTGGTGATGGATGCCATCCGCAACGACGCCGGCGAGCTTATCGGTTTCGCCAAGCTCACGCGCGACATCACCACCCAGCACGAGGCGCAGATTGCGCTCGAGCAGGCCCGCGAACAGGTGGCGCAGGCACAGAAGATGGAGGCACTCGGTCAGCTTACCGGCGGCATCGCCCACGACTTCAACAATTTGCTGATGATCGTGTCCGGCTACGCGCAACTCCTGCAGAGCCGGCTGAGCGAGCAAAAAAACGTGCAGGCGGTGCAAGCGATCCGCGCTGCCGCCAATCGCGGTGAAAGGCTGACCCGGCAACTCCTGGCCTTCTCCCGCCGCCAGCAATTGATGCCGGTGGTGGTCGATCTGCGCCAGCGCGTCGACTCGGTGCGCGACATGCTGGTGCCCTCGTTGCGTGGTAATATCCAGCTGATCTGCGACATCGAGGATAAGATCTGGCCGGTCGAGGTCGATCTCGGCGAGCTCGAACTGGCGCTGGTCAATATCGCGGTCAACGCGCGCGACGCCATGCCGGACGGCGGCACGATCACGTTGTCGGCGCGCAACGTGGTGCTCAAGCCAGGCTCGGCGGCGGGCGCACTGGAAGGCGAATTCGTCGCGCTTGCCATCATCGATACCGGCAGCGGTATGCCGCCGGACGTGCTGCAACGGGTATTCGAGCCGTTTTTCACCACCAAGCCGGTGGGCAAAGGCACCGGGCTCGGCCTGTCGCAGGTGCACGGTTTCGCCAACCAATCGGGCGGCGCGGTGACCTTGAGCAGCGAGCCCGGCCGCGGCACCGTGGTGACAATCTATCTACCGCGCAGCACCAATGCCGCGGCGGCAGGCGTCGGCGCGGCGACAGCGGCGAGCGAAGGCCCGGTCCAGGGCACCGTGCTGGTGGTGGAGGATAGCCGGGACGTCGCCGAGGTGACGTCGTCGCTGCTCGAACAGCTCGGCTACCGCGTTGTGCGGGCGGAAAATGCCGCCGAGGCGCTCCGCCATCTGCAACAAGGCATCGGGGTTGATCTGTTGTTCTCCGACATCGTTATGCCGGGCGCGATCAACGGCCTCGGCCTCGCGCAAATCTGTAAAGAGCGGTTTCCGGAAATTCCAGTACTGCTCACCAGCGGCTTCAGCGACGCCGCGCAAGCCGCCGACGGCCACTTCGACATCCTGCGCAAGCCGTTCGAACTTTCCGCGCTGGAGCACGCGATCGACGTCGCATTGAAGAATGGCAATGGACGAAGGCCGGCCGCACAGGCCTCGTGAGTGCCGGCTAGGCGCCGGGCGCGACGATCCTTTGCAGTTGTGTGACCGTGTAGTTCTGTCCGTTGATGGACAGCAGCGGCGGGTTCTGTGTGAGATCCACCGAATCCATCCGAGCCTGAATTTGCGTCGAAATCGCGGTAGTCTGGCCGCTGGCGTCCGTCGCGGTGGCCGTCATGGTGTAGGCGCCGTCCGGCCACCCCAGCAGTTGGTCGAATTCGCATCGGTCGAGCAGCAAATGAAGTCGAAGCGACTTTGTCAGCGTCGCCGGCTGTCGATTGCGCTTGACGTTGCTTTGCAGATCGAACGCCGCCTTGGCGGATAATTTTGGATCGTCGGCGGGTTTGCCGGAATCGTCTTGTGGGATTGCGGGATCGACCGCTTTCGCCTTGGGCGTACCGGCGGTAACGATCGCAGGTTGGGCGGCGGCCACTGTTTGCGCAAGCGTGGCGGGCGCGGCCGGCGTGAGAGCAGTGGCCTCGGCTTGCGGAATTTCGCTGGACGCTGCGGGGATAATCGGGGCGGTGGCTAGCGCGGCGGCAGGCGTGATCGTCTGAGTTGGGGTGGTCGCAGGATCGGCCACGACGGTCGTTGGCGCCAGGCCATCGGCCGGCTTGCTGTCGCCCGCCGGTTTGGAGTGATCTTCAGCGGCGGCCTGCTCGCAGATATTGACGTCAACCTTGACCTTGCCGTCGCTGGGGACCTTGCCATTGGTGACCGGCCTATCGGCCTCGGGCGCACTGCCGGCATCGGTCCCATTAGCGGTATTTACGGCATCGGAAACATCGGCGGCCTTAGCGGCCTTGCTATCGCCATTGGCTTGCGTCGCTTTTGCACCCTCAATCTTTGCCGGTGGCTTGGCCAAGTCCGGTTGCGCCGCGGTCGTGTCGGCGGACGCCGGCGGCGATTGCGGAGGCTGCGAGGCGGGGCCTTGCGTGCCGTCGTCGATAAGGCTGTCGAACGGCGAGCCATAGGCACGCTCGGAACTCGGTGCTGCCCGCGCGGGATTCGGCATCGCAGGCTTAAACGCATGGGTGGCGGCTTCGGACGCAACTTGCGGCACGGCTGGTCTCCGGATATCCGGCACTTGATCTGCAATCGCCAGGCCAGCGGCCCAAACTATAAAAAGTATTATAAATCAATGTCTTATACGATTACCGGCGTGCCGTGGCAAGCGCGACCCGGGCAGCGCTTGCTGGCAGGCGGCAATATTTGCCGGCTGACATGCCTCGAATTGCGCGCCAAGCATCGCTACCTATAGTAAGAAGAGCCATGTCCAACAGCCTCGACCTCGATCGCCGCCCGCAAGACACCCGTGTCGTCGTCGCCATGTCCGGCGGCGTCGATTCCTCGGTGACCGCCGCGCTGCTCAAGGCCGAAGGCTACGACGTGGTCGGCGTCACGCTGCAGCTCTACGACCACGGCGCCGCCACCCACCGCAAGGGCGCCTGTTGCGCCGGGCAGGACATCTACGATGCGCGCTCAGTCGCCGAACGCATCGGCATTCCGCATTACGTGCTCGACTACGAGAGCCGCTTCAAGGAAGCGGTGATCGACCGCTTTGCCGAAAGCTACATCCATGGCGAGACGCCGGTGCCCTGCGTTGAATGCAATATGGCGATCAAATTCCACGATTTGTTGATCACCGCGCGCGAGCTTGGTGCCGACGTGCTGGCGACCGGCCACTATGTCGCTTCGCGGGCGTTGCCGAGCGGCGGGCGCGGCCTCTTTCGTGCGCGCGAGGAAGAGCGCGACCAGAGCTATTTCCTGTTTGGCACCACGCGCGAGCAGCTCGACATCCTGCGTTTTCCGCTCGGCGAGCGCAGCAAGGCCGAGACGCGCGAACTGGCGCGCCAGTTCGGGCTGGCGATTGCCGACAAGCACGACAGCCAAGACATCTGCTTTGTGCCGACCGGGCATTATGCGGATGTGATCGAGCGCTTGAAGCCGGGCGCGGCGGAAGCCGGCGAGATCGTCGATCTCGAGGGCCACGTGCTGGGCACGCATTCCGGCATCATCCACTTTACCATCGGCCAGCGTCGCGGACTGGGTTTGGCGACCGGCGCGCCGCTCTATGTGGTGCGGCTCAATGCCGAGCGCCGTCAGGTCGTGGTCGGCTCGCGTGCGGCACTGCGCACCAGCCGCATTGTGCTGCGCGACGTCAATTGGATCGGCGAGGGCAGCATCGAAGAAGCGCTCGCCGACGACCGGCGCGAAGTATTCGTGAAGGTGCGCTCGACGCGGCCGCCACAAGCCGGCTGGCTAATGGCCACGAACGGCGGCTATGAGGTCGAGCTGGTGGACGGCGAGGACGGCGTTTCGCCCGGCCAGGCCTGCGTCTTTTACGACGCCGGCGATGGCCAGGCGCGCGTACTCGGTGGCGGCTTCATCAAGAGCGCGGTGGCGGCGACCGCCGGCGCGCACGCTGCCGATGAACCCATGGCGGTGGCCGCCGCGCACAGTTAAACTGTTGCGAATGATCCAAAAAACAGGAACCGGTTCTCGGAAAAGATCGTGCGCGGGCGGTTAGAGCATGGGGGCTAATTTCAATATAGCAAAGGTGGAGCGCGCCTACGCGCGCTGGGCGCCGATCTACGATCTCGTGTTCGGCGCGATGTTCGAGGACGGACGGCGCGCCGCGATCGTGGCGGCCGAGCGGATCGGCGGGCGCATTCTCGAAGTCGGCGTCGGCACCGGAATTTCGCTGCCGGATTATACGCTTTCGAACCGCCTGGTCGGCGTCGACTTGTCCGAACCGATGCTGCGCAAGGCGCGCGCGCGCGTTGCCAAGTGCGAGCTGAACAATGTGGAAGGCTTGGCGGTGATGGACGCCGAGCGGCTGGCGTTGGCCGATCAATCCTTCGACGTGGTGGTGGCGCAATATGTCATCACCACGGTGCCGCATCCGGAAGCCACACTCGACGAGTTCGCACGCGTCATCAGGCCGGGCGGCGAAATCGTGCTGATCAATCACATCGGCGCTGAATCGGGGCCGCGCGCCTTGCTCGAGCAATGGATCGCGCCGGTCGCGCAATGGCTTGGCTGGCGGCCGCAATTTCCGTTCAAGCGGCTGACCGATTGGGCCGCGCGCAACGGCGCCGTGCGCGTGATCGAGCGGCGCCCGATGCCGCCGCTCGGGCATTTCGAGCTGATCCGTTTCGAGCGCTTGGCAGACGGCGAATGCCGTAGCGCCGCAGCGCCGCTTGAACTGCATGATCCCGGAAAGCTCGTCCTCGACTTGATCGCGAATGGGAACCGGTTGCCGGATAGCCCCATGGCTTAGGTATCAGGAACTCTCCCGCTTGCTCAACAGTTATCTGTTGGACCGCGCGTTGAGGCGGATAGGGAGCTCTCGGTGGACCGCGAATTGCGCATTCTCACGCTTATCGTGCTGGCGGCCGCGATATTGCCGCCCGGATTGGCCGTGGCGCAGGCGCCGCCTAAAGCCGAGGTGACGCCGAAGAGCGAGCAGCTCGATACCACTGGCTGTGCGCACGATGGTGCTACGATCGGCGAGGGTGGAGCTCTCGACACTAAACCCGACGGACGCAACTTGAGTGATCGGCTCGCCCGTTCCAGCGGGGTCATCTGCCCGCCATCGCAGGTGGATCCCGCGATTAAAGCGCCGACCCCGCAGGGCGGCTCGATGCCGGTGATTCCGCCGCCGGGCAGCCCCGGCGGCGATCCGAAAATTCAGCCAAAGTGACCATGTCCGGAACAGTTTTTGGCCTTGCTTGCTTGACAGGCTTTCTTGGCCCTTCCTATATCGCGTCCATTCCGGCAGATAATGTTTCGGAATGGCGGGGTAGCTCAGCTGGTTAGAGCAGCGGAATCATAATCCGGAGGTCGGGGGTTCGAGTCCCTCCCCCGCTACCAACGATTTCAACTACTTAGCGCAAAGACCTCGGGCCCAATTTCGGCAGGGGTAATCACTGGGGTAACAAAATCCTGCCTGAGGTAGCTGCCGGGCGCGACTTCCCAATACACGGGATCGGGGCACTCTCGGCATGGGCGATCCACATAGCAAAGATGGCGTAGAATATGACCTCCGCGTATAGGCTCCACGTCACTCCCAGACCGGATGGCATATTTGCGGCGAAATTGAACAGCAGCGCAGTGGATATTATGTAGTCGAAGGCCGAATTCGCCTGTGTGCCCCACAACGCCCTATCGACCATCGGCATGATGGCCGTTGCGGCGTTAATCCTTAGTCCGAGAAACGGGGACACAGCCGCCAAAACGTACATGCCGAAAACCCGCTAAGAACAAGGTCGGTAGCAGCCGAACCCTGCGTTTGATCAAGAATTCAAGCAAGCTCTCGTTCTGGCCGACATGGCTGATGATGTATCCGCTGATCAGGAAGAAAACGACTGCGCCCAAACAACAGGCAGCGGTGCGATTCCGCGAGTAACGCGGCGGCGTTGCCTACCCGTCGATTGTGGCGGTGAGCAATTTGCTGTTTGCAGTCATTGACCGCCACCCCGTCTTTGTTCTTATTTATAAACTTTTCGACCTCGTGCCAGACCTCCACTAGCCGGTTGCGCCCCAAACTGGTACCGAACAATCCTATTTTTGGCTCTTGAAGCGGGATTTGGCAACTTGAAAAGCTGCTCGAGCGCCGGGGGGCCGGCCGACATTATTTATAGTCCGCGTATTTGAGCAGAATGGTCCAGCGGGGCTGAAACGTGGCTCTTCGTCTATGCAGATCATGCGGGGCCTCGCTGACGACGACTTTCCTCGATCTCGGCCTGTCGCCGCTGGCGAACGCTTTCGTCCGCCCCGAGGAGGAAGGCACCCCGGAAGCCTTCTATCCGTTGCACGCTTACGTTTGCAGGCAGTGCCTGCTCGTTCAACTTCAGGAATTCGCTTCGCCCGAAAAGATCTTCACCAACTATGTCTATTTCTCGTCGTATTCCGAAACCTGGCTTGCGCATTGCGCTCGCTATGTCGAGCACGTCGTTCCCCGCCTTGGGCTCGGGCCCGGAGCACGCGTTGTCGAAATCGCCAGCAATGACGGCGCCCTCATCGGCATGCTCAAGCGCTACGATTTGAACGTCCTCGGCGTGGAACCCGCAATCAATGTGGCCAAGATCGCAATCGAGCGCGGCATCCCGACCGAAATCGCCTTTTTCGGCCGAGCGACGGCGGCCCGCCTGCAGCATGATTTCGCCGCGGACCTCATCATTGCGAACAACGTTCTGGCCCACGTTCCCGATCTTAATGATTTCATCTCGGGACTGAAGCTGCTACTGGCGCCCTCCGGCACCATCACGATCGAGTTTCCACATCTCGCACGGCTGATCGCCGAGCGACAGTTCGACACGATCTATCACGAGCACTTTTCCTATTTCTCGCTGCTGACGGCGGAGTTGGCGCTTCGCCGGCACGGTTTGGCGGCATTCGATGTCGAGACCATCCCGACCCATGGCGGATCGCTGCGATTGTATGTATCGCATGCAGATGGCGGACGCAGCGAAGAGCCGGCGCTCGCCGATATTCGCACGGCCGAGCATGCCGCAGGGCTCGACGGCATCGAAGCCTACCTCGATTTCTCGGAGGTCGCCGCGACCGCAAAATGCGACTTGCTCGAGTTCCTCATCGCTGCGCGGCGTGCCGGGAAGCGCGTGGCAGGTTACGGCGCGGCGGCAAAAGGGAACACGCTGCTGAACTATTGCGGCGCTGGCCGCGAATTCATCCACTACGTCGTCGATCGCAATCCGCACAAGCAGGGCCTGCTGCTGCCCGGAACACACCTGCCGGTCTACGACCCGGCGCGAGTGTTCCAAACAATGCCTGATTACCTGCTAATTCTGCCCTGGAATCTCAAGGACGAAATTTGTCGTGCCATGGCGGAGATTGGTTCCTGGGGCGGCCGATTTGTGATCCCGTTGCCGAGGCCCGAGATCATCGACGGCTGGGCGGAGTCGCATGCATAAACGGGCACCAGCGGAATGAGCCGGGTTCTCCTCACCGGCGCTACGGGCTTCATCGGGAGCCATGTGGCGCGTGAGCTGGTCGCACGCGGCTACGACGTTCACGCCATCGGGCGTTCGCGCGGGCTCGACACGGCTGTGACCTGGCATTCGTGCGATCTGCTGACGCCCGGCGCCGCGGTCCCGCTGCTGCGCGCGCTGCTCGCCGAAAGCCTGCTCCATCTTGCCTGGATTGCCACGCCCGGGGTGTTCTGGTCGGCGCCGGACAATCTCGATTGGGTCGCCGCCACGCTGCAGCTGTTCCGCGCGTTCGCGGATGCGGGCGGCCGCCGGGCCGTGCTCGCGGGCACCTGCGCCGAATACGATTGGTCCTTCGATCTGTTGACCGAGGACGAGACTCCGTTGCTGCCGCGTACCCTCTACGGACGCGCCAAGGCGGCGACCGGAGGGCTTCTGCTCGAGGCCGGCGCCGCGTTGGGCGTCGCCGTGGCCTGGGGTCGCGTTTTCTTCGTCTATGGGCCGGGCGAGCCGCCCGGCAGGCTGGTGGCAGACCTCATCGCGGGTCTGCGCGAGAACCGGCCGGTCGACTGCACCGATGGGTGCCAGGAGCGTGATTTCATTCATGTGAAGGACGTGGCGTCGGCGTTTGCCGACATTCTCGCCGGTGATTTTCACGGAAGTGTCAACATCGCGTCGGGCGAGTGCCGGCCGGTCGCCTCATTGATCGGCGAGATCGGGCGCCAGACCGGCCGCTCCGAGCTCATTCGGTCCGGCGCCATCCCGCTTCCCGCCGAAGCGCCGCGGCGGCTCGCGGCAAGCACACGGCGGCTTTGCGATTTGATCGGATTCAAACCCAAATTCAGCTTGGTCGATGGCGTCACAGACACGCTTGCGGCTTCTCACAGCGAGATTAGCCCGGTATCTCCGGGCGAGACTTGAAGCGAGGGTGAGGGTTCGCTCGTAGTTCCGGAGGCTTTATCGTATTCGCTTCACGAAGCCGCCGGGCCAGTGACCGATCCAACATCGATCGCCCCTTCATTGAATCGAAATCGAGGCTCTTCGATCACGAATTCCGGATTTCGCGCGACGAACGCCTCGGCCGCGGCTTTGGGATGGTTCCATGCCCAGTCCGGCTCGGTGCGCGGCCCGCCGGCGACAAGTTCCTTGATGCCGTCGGTCGCGATGGCGTACGAGCCAACCGACACCAGCGGCGCGTAGGCCTCGAGTTCGGCGAGGACATGGTCCTTGCTGTGGTTGCTGTCGAGGATGACAAGCACGCGTTTTCCCGGCGCGACGCTGGCTCGGACCTGCTCGACGATCTCCGGCGCCGTCGAGCTTCCCTCGATCAGCGTGATCAAAGGAGCCAACGCATGGGCCTCGATCGCCGAACGATTGTGCGTCCGGATCTCGACATCGACCCCGATCACCCGGCCCTCGCCCATGAGCTTGAGCAGGCCGGCGTAGAAAACGAGCGAGCCGCCGTGCGCGACACCCGTCTCGATGATGATCTGAGGCCGCAGGTGATAGACCAGTTCCTGGATGCGGACGAGATCCTCCGGCAATTGAATGATCGGTCGGCCGAGCCAGGTAAAGCCGTAGACGTGCTTGGCATACCACCCGGATTTGAGCCAGACCCGGCTGATCTCGTAAAAAGCCTCCGCTGAGGACAACGGGTGCGTCTGGAGCACGCGGTCATTCTCCACGATCTTCAACAGACCGTTGTCCTCGTCAATCACCAGCATGATCGGTCTTCGCGCTTGGTCGTTGTTGCTCAAAGGAGACTACCCACAAATCAGCCGCCATGGACGGTGCATTCATGTTTCCAGATCGAGAGCATCGATCGAGGGCAGTTGCCGGTCTCGGTCCGAGATGACAATGCCGGTTCGGATCGGCCATTCCACGGCGATTGCGGGATCGTCCCAGCGCACCCCGCGGGCTGCCGATGCAACATATTCGGGTGTGATGAGGTACTCCAGCTCGCTGTCATCCATCAAGGTCTGGAAGCCGTGGGCGCAGCCTTCGGGGATATACACGGCATTGCGGCTGGCGGCCGACAGCTCGATGGCACGCCAGTGCCGAAAGCTGCGCGAGGCCGGCCGCAAGTCCACGAGGACGTCGAACACGAGGCCCCGGACGCACCGGACCAGCTTGGCTTCGAGAAACGGCGGTGCCTGATAGTGCAGCCCGCGGATCGTGCCGCGGGCTTTGTTGAGCGAAACGCTGTGCTGCACGAAGCGGTCGGCAAGTCCGTGCGCGGCGAATTCGGCTGCCGAGAATATGCGGTAAAAAGCTCCGCGCTCATCGAAAACGGGCTCAGGCCTAACTGCAAACGCTCCCTCGATCGCAAGGCGGTCGAACTGCATCGGCTTCTCGCTCTAAGATGACGCTGATAGATGAAACTTAATCTTGCGGAGCGTCCAATGGACGCCGCGTTTCCACTGCATAGGCTCCCTCACGGTAGCGCCTGACGAGAGGTTACTGGTAGACCCATGACGGCGATGGAACCAACGCGGGTCTGTGTAATCCAGGGGGAACTGGAAGGGGAGATTGCTCGGTCGGAATTTTATCCAGAACGGCGATTGTCGGATCCGCCAAAATTGCGAGAGCGTCTCGCATCTGTCTGGACCGGATCGCAATCAGCGCCCTTCCTTGTTGACCAGGCTGACCTTAAAAGCTTCCTCCTCTCAGCCGCTCGGGCTTAAAGGGGCGCAAACCGACATGCCGTCTACGGCTGCACAAATTCGGCATGTCCGCGTCACGGCCAGTCCCTTCGGCCTCCTTTTTTGCACGGCCGTAATCTGCTGCGGCCTGATCTTTCTATGGGATGCCTCGGGCCGGGCCCCTTACGCCTACATCGGCCATGACCAGTATGGTGATGCGGATTTCTGGTGGCGAGGGGTGCTGCAATTCTCTCAAGGCATATTTTGGGGAACATCAACATTACATATCGGAGGGGCTACGCGGTCGTCGGCCAAACCGAAGCGGCAAAGACCGCGACAGGCGCCAATGCGCCGAGTGAAGAAGCTGATTCCGAGTGGAACGGTCGCCGGCATTGTTGATTGGAGTGCAGTTGTGGCCATCGCTGCGGCGGTCGGAAAGAGCGGTTCGAGAAAGCTCAAGATCAGAAATGCCGTATATTTGTAAAAGACCAGCGACATTGCGTAGACCGCGATAGTTGCGCTAATGATCGCTGGCTTCTCGCTGCGCCCCGCTAAATATACTATGACGGCCGGAGCGGCGATCGGCATGACGCTCGGCAATCCGCCATAGAAGAATTGAAAGGCTATCCCACCGGCGATGATGAGGCCGAGGCGGATGAATTGCCAAGGGAACAAGAGATAGAGCGCACGCAATCGCAAACCATACAAATTCGTAACTCAAAAAATCTTTGGCACACACAGAAAGCCAGTGGGCAGACGATAACACCGATCACGTTCGACATACAGTAGCGCCCCCGTTCAGCGTTAAGTCGGTGAGGTACAAGGGACGCGAGCGTCCTAAAAACGCTCACGTCACTGAAGCGGAAATCCGGCCATGTTAAATCATAGCAGCATGCTTAAAGTAGTCAGCGCAAATCTTGATCACCGAGGTGAGACACAAAGGGCCGCGAAGATTGCGCTGGACAAGGTGCCATAAATGAGAAATTAACTGGAGAACCACTCTAGGCGTTTCTCCAACCGTGCTACGTTGCAACTTGCTATGGCCCATGAGCAATACTGAGTCGACCTCCGTACCCCGCTCGATTATGTCGGGCTCGATCACAGTGTGTCCGATTTGCACCAGCGCGGCGGTCTTTACGCTGTTGGAGCGCAATGATGTGCCGGTTGTCTTGAATCGTCTCGATGAGACTGTTGCAGCCGCCAAGCGCGCGGCCACCGGGCGGTTGCGGATCGAGGCGTGCCGCAACTGTGGTTTCGTGTTCAATGCCGCCTTCGATCCGTCGCTGATCGACTACGACGCCGCCTACGAGAATGATCAAGGCAATTCGCCGGCATTTTCCTCGCACATGCGCGCAATGGCCGACCGCATTCTCGGCGCCATGACGGGCCGCAACCTCGGGGTGGTCGAGATCGGATGCGGCCAGGGCCGGTCCCCACGGCTTTGGTCGAGCGCGCCGGCGGGCGGATTTCCACGGCGGTTGGTTACGATCCGGCCTGGCGCGCGGCCAGCCTGCCGAACCTGCGCGTCGAGGCGCGGACCTTCGATGCGCAGGCGCTCCGGTTTTCGCAATACCCGATCGACATCATCGTGTCGCGGCACGTCATCGAGCATGTTGGAAGCCCCGTGGATTTTTTGCGCAAAATCCGCAAAGCGCTGCTCTCGCGGAGTGCCCGACTGTTCCTGGAGACCCCAAGCCTCGAGTGGATCGTGAACGGCCGCGTACTCCACGACTTCTTCCACGAGCATTGCAATTATTTCAGCGCGGGCGCGCTCGATTGCGCCTTGGCCCGGGCCGGCTTTCGCGCGCTGAGCATCGACCCTGTCTTCGGTGGTCAATACCACTGGGTGGAGGCCGTCCCGGCTGAACGCCGCGCGGCCTTGCCGGAGGTTGGCGAAGCTTTGACCCGGCTTGACGATTTGGCTGCGTACGAGAACGGCTTTACCGCGGCGTGGCGCGAGCGACTTGCCGCTCTCAAGCAGGAAGGGAACATTGCGGTGTGGGGCGCCGGCGCCAAGGGAGTGACTTTCGTCAATCTGGTCGATCGGCATTCCGACTTGATCACCTGCCTGATCGAGATCAATCCGGCAAAGCAAAATCGGTTCACCCCGGCAACGGCACATCCCGTCCTGGCTCCGCGCGAGGCCATGCGGAAGGATATGGCGGCCATCATCGTGATAAATCCGAACTACCGCGCCGAGATCGAGGCTGATCTCCGTCGCGCTGGAGCAGCTCCGAAAATGCACGACGCATAGCACAACAAACTTTCGGGCGATCCGGCCATTTTGCGCGACCCTGTCGAGGACATTCCCGTGCCGAGATTTTCATTAGTGATCCCGACGCTGCGCCGCGCCGACACCTTTCGCCACGCACTGGCCACGCTGCTCGAGCAAGACCACCAGGACTACGAGATCGTGGTCCAGAATAACGGCCGGGACGCCGAAACCGTAGCCGTTGTCGATGCGATTGCGGATCCTCGCGTCCGCCACTTTGCATCGGATCCGATTCTCCCGATGACCGAGAACTGGGAGACCGCCCTTGGCCACGCGCGCGGCGAGCTCATAACGTTCATCGGGGACGACGACGGACTGCTTCCTGATGCCTGCAGGCTCGCCGCCGCGATCATCGATCGCAGCGGTGTCGACGTCCTCTGCTGGCGCCCGTTCTGCTATTATTGGCCGACATATCTGCATCCGGAGCTGCGCAACCGGCTCGTTGCAGCCGTCGACCACGAGTTCACGTCGACATCATGTCCTCGGAACACCAACTCGGGCGATTTTACCGTTTGCGATCGACGATTCCGGGCTGCCGATGATCTACAACTCGTTTGTCCAGCGATCGGTTGTCGAGCGGGTGCAAGCGAGGATCGGACGATATTTCCTGGGTACTGCGCCCGACGTGGCGTCCGGGATCGTCAATGCGGCCCATACCGGGCACTACGCCGTGCTCTCGCGGCCGCTGTCGATGACCGGCCTCTCCCATCACAGCAACGGGCACACGGCGTTCCTTTCCCCGCGCGGTTACCACGCAAGCCAGATCGACCAGGAGATCGCCAAATCGGGGCTCGACGAGCGACTGCCCCCCACGAACAATCTGCAGCTGTTTCTCGCCAACGAAATGTTGCTGGTCCGTGACCACATCGAGCCCGGGCGCCCGGTCGATCTCGACTTCCGCCGGCTGATCGAGTTCGTGGCGGCGGCATCAACGATCGTCCTGGATTCTATCTGGAGACGCTGGCCGCGATCAAAGTGTTGGCGAAACGCCATCATGTCGATCTGGCCGAAATCGTGATTCCGACACTGCTCGATAGCCGCGCGATGCTCATATGCGGACGCTATGTCGTGGGCCCCGGGCAAATGCGGGTCGTGATCGATGGGGACCGCATTCCATTGCGAACGATCGCCGATGCGGTCAGGTTGATGGCGCAATTTGTTCCAGCCCTCGAAGACGCCGGCAAGATCGGGATCAGGCAAGTTCGAGGCGGTGACCGCGCGCAGCTTCGCCTCGGCGAGACGATCGCATTCGGAGCCGATGGCAACGGCTTGACCGGGCTCGGCGATGGGTGGAGCGAGCCGGAGGCGTGGGGGACCTGGTCGGTCTCGAAACGAGCGTCGCTGCGGCTGTTGATCGAGCCTGTCCCTGCCAAGAACCTGTGCGCAGAATTGACCTACCGCTCGTTCCTCCCATCAGCGCGTCCGCGATTGGAGATCGCGTGTCGCGCCGCCGGGCGGAACCTCGGCGCTTGGCAAGGCATCTCGTCAAGCGTGCAACGGATCGCAATACCGTCCGATGTTATTTCGCCGGACGGAGCTCTGGATCTTGAGTTCCTGATCTCGGACCCGCAGTCACCCGCCGAGCTTGGGATCAGCGCGGACACGCGCCACCTCGGATGGGGATCCAAACGCTGCGCCTCAA
>CAVZVP010000007.1:0-178187 GCA_963778745.1 uncultured Alphaproteobacteria bacterium
GGAGAGATCGCCGCGTTGGCGGTCTTTCTTTTTTAGGCGTCAATTTGTAGCCTGTGTGGAAGCAATGCCGCCAGATGAGGCCGCCCCGCTATGACAAGCCGCACAGACAAAGGCTATAGCATTTCTAGGCCTGATGAATCATTGAATGTGTTACCCGACGCGACGTGTATGTCGTTGTTTAGGCCCACTACCGAGCGCAATGAACGGAAAGGGAGCCGCGCCCAAGTGCGTTTGAACTTTTTCGTCCTCACTGTCCTTACCCTAATTACGGACCAGACGACTCTCGTTAGGACTAGTCAATCTGCTCTCTCTGGGCCGCCGATACCCTATGAAGACGCCGGCGCCTGCCCGTTCGAAGGCTGTGTGTACCGCGAGTGGCAAGCAAACGAAGCCGTGATTGTGAGGAGAGCGCGATCTGCGAATGGGCCGATCGCATTCACCATTCGCAAGGGGGAAGCCATCACTGCCATCACCGGGGTCGTCGTAACGACCTCACCTGGGCAAGTGCGTTTCCGCAAACCGGTCAATCTTTCCAGTAGCTCAGGTTCGGTCCACGTGAAACCGGGCGAAACGTTGTACCTACTGACATATCGCGGCGAGGGTTTCACAAAGGCTTGGTTCAAAGGAAAGTTCTACGAGGAGCTCGACGGCTCTACGGCGTTCTTTAACGACATTTGTGCTACCGATCCAAACCGTTGTGCTGGTGCCATCGTCAAGCAGCCGAAACAAGTCTGGTGGGTGTCAGATTAAAAATGGGAAGGGCCAGATAGGATGGACGAACAAACCAGACAAGTTCGACAGGAAAGACGCGCTCGGAAATTGAAAGCCCCTAATCGGATTTCGGAGTGACCGCCACGAGCAGGCTGTATGAGGGCTTGTGGTGTTACCTTAGGCGTTACCTATTAGTAGCGGGCCGCGCTGAGATAATTGGATAAATCATTGATTTCATTGGTGGGCGCACCAGGGCTCGAACCTGGGACCCGCTGATTAAGAGTCAACTGCTCCACCCGATCGAGCAATCTGCCCTTGTCCCAGTCGCGCAGCGCTGCGCGATGCACCGCTGCTTATTTTCGTTTTATCTCAATAACACGTGCAAGAGCTCGACCCGCGACGCGCGACTGTGCCATAATGTAAAAACTTTTCTGTCGTGTCGAATGATGCATGTCCGAGGAGGTCTTTTGAACCTCGCACATTGGTAGGGTCTCGAATTGACCAAAGTGTTGCGGCGGCATGGCGAAAACGATGGGGATTAACGGCAAAGCCTAAGGTTGCGCAGGTTCGCCGTCGAACGGTAGCGCAGATCGCCGCGCCGCATAGCGGTCGCCTTCGCCGGGACGCCCAAAGATAGTCGTGCATCATTGCGCCCGGAATTCGGCTTCGGAATTGGTTTAAATATATGTCGATTCGCTTCGATAACTCTGTCGAAATCGGGTAATCGAGCGGGCGTTTTGTTTTGATGTCTTCGGCCGGGATGTCCAGCGTCCACAGATTTCCGCATCGCACCAGATGTTTTCCGATGCGTAGCGCCGTCAAGGTGCGCAGGCGCAACGGTATGAGCGCAAGGAGCGCAATAACAAGCCGTCGCGATACCTCAATGCCTGTTGGCTGCAAACGTCATTGGTCACGTTGCCGAGATCGACCGCGCTGTCCATCAATTCCAGCCCCAGCGCATACAGAGCTTCGCTCGTTACCTGATGATATTTTGCTGGTCTTTGTTTGCCTAGTCGCAATGCGGTTGGCGATCCTCGACAACCAGGTCCAATTTTCGCTTGGACAGAGGTATCGGAGCGTCAGTTGGAGATGGCATAGATAGATAACGATCGAAGTAAGCCCGCAGGATTTTGGTTGCGAGTTGATATACGCCTCGATGATCTTAGGATTGAGCCGATCTGCGGCAGGAAGGGCAAGGAGACGGCCATTATAAGCCGAGAGAAACTTGAGGAATCTGCCGTAGGCATACTGTAAGCATCGCCGTGTCGCATCTGAAAGATGGATTGCGGTTGCATGCTCGTCGAATAAATCGATTTTTGTTCTAAATGCCGCTTCCCAACGACCTCGGTCCTGTTCGGGCCAAAGGGCGTACGGGAGGCAAAGCTTCATTACCTGCCGCATAGGGCGCCTTCCGTTATGATGACACCGACTTTTTTGGCCGGCGCGTCGGCCTTCCAGCCTCGAGGGCCTGCTCAACGAGTCGTTGGTGATGTCGCGCTGCACGCCGGCTATCGATGCCGGCGTACGCCCTGACAGTTGTCGTCAGACTTCGGTGACCCAGTAATTGTTTGACGGACTCATAGGCGCCCGGCTCGGCGTCGAGCATCACCTTGGCACTCAAATGACGGAACTGGTGACAGGTACAGGCAATACCGCCTCTATTTAGAAAGTTTGTGATTATGCTTGCGACCGTTGCCTGCTTTTTCGGCGTACCATCAGCATTCACGAATAATCGATCGGGCCGATGCCCGATGATTTTCGGTGCAATACGGTTGCGGTATTCAATCAGCATCTTGGTCAGTTCGCGGGGAATGTCGTACGCCAACGGGATCCGATTTTTTACCTCGGCGGCGGACAGTTCCAAGCTTGAAATTGCGTTTGGCGATTCGCGCAGGAACAAATGCTCGTCGAAGGTAAGAGCGGCCAAATTTTGTAGTCTTAACGGCATGAAGCAAAGGATGGCCACCCCGAGCGCGGCCTGGGCTTTGACCAGGGTTCGATAACTCGGCCTAGCCTCCCGTTTCACCTCGCCCCAGAGGCGGCTTGGAAACTTATACAAGCGCTGCAGGAGCGCTGGATCGTCAAACTGGCGCAGAAACTGCCGATTCTTGGCAGTGAGACCCACCATCGGTGCCGGAATCCTGGCGACAAGACGCGTTAATTCGGCAAGCTCAACCGCATCGATCTTCGTCCACTGTCGGCCGATCCGGATGAGCGTCTTCGCAAGGTCACGATTGAATGAGTTCTCATGTCCGCCGACTACGTCATGTCGCCGCCGCAGGATGCGCTTGAAGTTTTCGGGAGAAACGAGGTCGGCAATCGAGGTGATGGCAGTCGGTTCGGCACCGCTCTGCACTAGCGCAGTGACCGCGGCGAGAACTTGATTTCGACGCAACTTGAGGGTTCGGGGTGCCAGCACACGCGGGGCACAGTCCGCAAACGGATCCTGCCCGCTGCACCAATTCAGGTAGCCATTAACGTCATCACGAAACGATTGGGGGAGACGCGGCCAAGGGATGCGCTTGGGAGTACGCCCGAAGGCGGGGACGGTCACCGACTGCAGCTTTAGTGCCGGCTGCTACCGCACCGCTTCATTCCAAATTATAGCGGTTCGGCGGTGCAGCCGTTCGGGTCTCGGGTGCAAAGATCCTCTGCGCACGTCCGCAATGAATTGGTCGATCGCTGTGTCGTTGATCTCGCCGGGCGTAATGCCGGCGGCGCTGGCGTAGTGGCCAAACCGTGAAAGGCCGATGACAGCACGCCTGCCCTCAAGTTTTTCCATTAATTGTGCCCAAGGAACTGACAAGCGGGCCTTGGCCGGCGCGGGCAGCGACAGCAACCCGGTCGCCCGCACGGCCGCCATGAGGCCGGATTTTATGTTGCTCAGCGTCTTGGGTGTGATGCCGGCGGCGGCCGCATTGATGCCGGCGAGCTTCGTTGCGATGACCGGCAGATCCAGCGGCACTCGGTTGGGCGCCTCGCCTACGAGCGCCGCCACGCGGGCAACGGCCGACGCTAGGTCGCGCCGGCGGCTTGCCGACAGGTCGGTCGCATTACTCAAAATCCGGTCGACGTCGGCTAGCGTGAACGCGGAGGCCGCCGGCTTGTCATCAAGGGGCACGCTTCCCTCCATTCCAGGGTCCGTTCGGGTAGCCAGTTGCGGTCTCGGGAGGACCCACGCTGACTAATATGCTATTTCGGGAATACTATTACAAGGTATTGACCGTGTGTACTTGATATGCGTATTCCCGAAACTATCGATACCATTGACATATCGTGACAACTAATAGACTCCCGTCTCCCCTCTAACCGTCACGGTGGAGGGCCAAGAACGCCCTCAGATCGCCATCAGCCATTCGCACGACGCCATCGACACGGTGTACAGCCAGATCGCGGTTGGCGATCCAGCGCCGAACCGTGCGAATTGAAACGTCGAGCGATTCGGCCACGGCTTTGATGGAATGGAATTTCGGAAGGTCCCCACCGCCCTGACGGCGACCGCCGGTTAAATTGGTGCTCACGACGCCGGCCCTCCCGAGCACAACGTCTCTAATGAGGCGTAGATGACTACGCGCCTCCGACCGATCTTAACCGTTCTGATTCGACCATCCTTAATCAGCTCGAACATCAGTGTTCGACCGATCCCGGTGAGCTTACAGGCCGTCTTCACTGAGACTGCCAATGGTCTTGCGTCCTCCGGCGCGTCGCAGGAAATATCCGCGCTGTGGATGGTCATTCGCTCGGCGCCTCCTATCGACTCGGCGAATTATGCCGAGCGGGAATCGATACGAGCGATTATCCGCGGTTTTATACGTGTCGCTATTTGTCGTTTGTCGCTATTTGTCGAGAATTAATTTGTCGACAATTTTCGACAGGACGGCATTGCGTGCCTTCCGAGCGGTATCACGGACAACACCGTATTTTTTCGCCAGTTCTTTTTCCCGCATACCTTGCAAGTCGGTCCCTTGCGAGAGGTCGCGCCTCATTTCTTGCATGACCCGCTCGCGCTTTATTGGCTTGCGCCCGCGACGATTATGGGCTTGCCACAATTGCATCTTGCCGGGTGGTCTATTGTCATTGCTGGATACCTGAGATGGCCACTCACGCATCACGTCAGACCGCGAGAATTGCACCAACATCCAAGCTCGGCGCCTAAGCAATCTCCAGTGCAGATTGCCGGTCACCTTGCCATCGACGGGTGGTCTCCATTCCAAATCCGCCCACTCGTCTGGCGGGATGATTTCGGTAACGTCGCTTGGTGCACCCTCACCATGACTCGTCCAAAAAAGCGGCTTCCCGACTGGTTCGGGGCGATCGAATCATAATCAGTGCAACGGCGTCCCTTAGAACGGACGTACCCATTGCGGCAGCAATCGTGCAGCTCCTTCAGAGCTTGCTTCGTGTCAACGGTAATTGCGAGCGGCATGTTCAGATCGACAATACCTGACACCTGGTTGAGATCGCGCGTTCGTATCCAGGTGGCGACTTCTGCGAGCAGCCAGTAAGGTTCGCGTTCGGCGCTTGATTCCATAGGCTTTCCTCCCAGTCATCCACACGGTGTTCTCGGCCGCAGCGCGGTACGAAGCCGCGCGTTTGGTTAGCGGGACTAACCGTCATTAATCGATTTTATAACTTCTCACGAAACGCTACGACGTTTTGCTGAAAGCCGGGATGTGGTGTGGAACAAAATTTTGCCCACTCGGCCATAATGCGGCGACGGCGCTCGAACAGGTCGCCCCGGCGATAGGCGGCCTCGGTCTTGCTTGAGATCGCATGCGCCAATGCCATCTCGGCGACCTCGCTCGGGAAATTCGTCCGCTCGGCCGCCCAATCCCGGAAAGTGGACCGAAAACCATGCGCTGTCAGCTCGCCACGACCCATGCGCCGTAACAACACCAACATCGCCATGTTGCTGAGCGGCCTGCCGCGCTTCGAGCCCGGGAAAATGTAATTTCCGTCGCGAACAGCTTGCATCTTTTCGAGCACGACGAGCGCGGCATCGCTCAAGGGCACCCGATGCTCGCGTTTAGCCTTCATGCGGCTCGCCGGAATAATCCAGATTTGGTTGGCTATATCGATCTCGGACCAAGATGCATTGAGGACTTCGGAGGTACGACCGGCCGTGAGAATCGAGTACTCCAGCGCGCGGGCGGCAACGGCCCCGCGCGTTCGCAGATCGGCCATGAAGACGCCGATCTCGTCGTAAGGCAGCGCGGCATGGTGTTCGACCGCGCGCACCTTGGTGCGCACGGGCAACAATTGGTCAAGGTGGCCTTTCCAACGCGCCGGATTTTCACCGTTGCGATATCCGCGAACGCGAGCCCACGCCAGGATGGCCTCGATCCGACCGCGCAGGCGAGACGCCGTCTCGGACTTGGTCCGCCAAATCGGATCGAGCGCCTTCATGATCAGCGTCGTGTCGATGTGTTGGATTGGCAAGCGACCAAAGACCGGCGTGACATAAGTAGTGAGCGTGTTGCGCCATTGTCCGGCGTGCTTGCTGTTTTTCCATCCGGCTTGATGCGAGGTGATGTAGGACTCGGCGCACTGATCGAAAGTCGTCGCCTTCGCCGCTTCGAGCCGAGCCGCCGCGCGCAGGGCATTTTTGTGTGCAAGCGGATCGATGCCGTCATTAAGACGCGCCCGGCATTCGCGCGCCTTCTCGCGCGCCTCGGCGACGCTCACCGCGTGGGTGGGGCCCAGTCCGATGTGGCGCGTGCGGTCATGGCGCGAATAGCGAAAGAGCCAGGAGCGCGAGCCGTTGGCGGCGATTTGCAGATAGAGGCCGCCGCCGTCGCTGTAGAGGCCGCGTCGCTTTGCCTTGGCGATCGCGGCTGCACTTAAGCGATGAATTCCGCGCGCCACGTCACGCACCACTCGCGCCAATAACGCTCGTTTTTCTCACCCACGTCCTCACCCACGTCCTCACCCACGTTTCGCATCAAAAATCGGGCGCACGCCGGCGACCCGAACGGGATCGTCGCGAACAAAAATATGCCGCTATCTTACGGAAATTTCAAGGGAATTATTGGCGGCCGTGAACGCTGGCGAACGGCGGCGAACAAAGTGCTGGCGGAGAGGGAGGGATTCGAACCCCCGATACGGTTACCCGTATGCCGCATTTCGAGTGCGGTGCATTCAACCGCTCTGCCACCTCTCCGGAGCCCGAAAAGAGCCTGAAAAAGCCCGATTTGGACGGCTGCTATGTAACCAAGCAGCGCAAGACAGACAAGGCTTTGGCGGCGTATATTGTGCGCAGCCAAGGGAGCCCGGCCTCCGGCCAGCATAACGATGCTCGACGCCCTGAAAATCGACCGCATCCGCAAGGAATTGTCCGGGGTTTTGTTCACCCTCGCTTTGGTCGGCGGCTTGACCGCGGTGCTTTTCACCATGGTCTGGGAATTGGGGCTCGAACACGGCTCCGTGGTCTACCTGATCCCGGTGTTGATCGCGGCCACGCGCTGGGGCCTCGTATCGGCGGTCGTTGCCGCAATCTGCGGGGTGCTCGCCTCGGCATTCTTTTTCTATCCGCCGCTTTACAGCTTCCGCATCAAGGATCCGCAGGAAGTCCTCAATCTGATTTTGTTCATCTTCGTCGCCATCGTAGTCAGTCAGCTCGCCACCCGGCTCAAACGCCAATTGGAAACGGCGCGCCGGCGCGAGATCGACCTGCGCGACCTCTACGCCTTTTCACGGCGTCTCGCGGTGGCATTCGACGTGTCCGATATTCATGCCGCGATCGAGGATCACCTTGCCACCGTCATGCAGCGCAAGGTCGTGTTGTTCGCCGGCGCGCGCGATGCGTCCGGCAGCAGCGAACGGCGCGCCGGCGTTACGGTGCCGGAGCCGGTGATCGCCGAGGTGGTCGAGGTCGCGTCCAGGCGACGCGACGCCAATAGCGGCGTGACGGTGACCGTCGAGAACGGTGATATCTGGCTAGTCCGCGCGGTGTCGCCCAAGAGCTCTGAGTTCGGCGTCATCGCGGTCAATCTCGGCCGCGCATCGCAGGAAGGCTCGGACGAAATGCGCATCCGAGTCGACGCGGTGCTGGCCGATGCTACGGCGACGCTGGAACGGCTGGGCGTCGCCCACGCCATCAGCGAAGCACGCATGCGTTCGCAGACCGAACAGTTGCGCGAAGCGCTGATCGGCTCGGTCAGCCATGAGCTGCGTACGCCGCTCGCCTCGATCCTCGGCGCCGCCACGGTGCTGAGCGCGGCGCCAGCGCTGCAAGGCGAAAAGAAACTGCAAGCCTTGGTGCTTGACGTGCGTAACGAGGCGGAGCGCCTCAACAACGACATCCAGAACCTGCTCGATGCCAGCCGCATTAGCAGCGACGGCATCAAGCCGCACATCGAATGGGCCGATCCTGCCGACATTGTCAATTCGGCGATCGAGCGCTGCCGCCGCCGCATGGCCGACCGCCGCGTCGTGCTCAATCTGCCGAACGATCTGCCGCTTATCCATGTCGATCCGGTGCTGGTGCAGCAGGCGCTGGTGCAGATTTTCGACAACGCGGTGAAATATTCCCATGCCGGCACGCAGATCACCGTGGCGGCGCGCGCCCGCGACGGCCGTATGATCTTGAGCGTCAGCGACGAAGGCGCCGGCCTGACCGCGGCCGAGCAATCGAAAATATGGGATCGCTTCGTGCGCGGCGATCGCCATGCCGCGACCACCAGCGGCTCAGGCCTCGGGCTGTGGATCGCCAACGCCTTTATCGCGGCTAATGACGGCAAGATGAATGCCGTCAGCGAGGGGCCCGGCCTCGGCACCGCGATGACGATCGAACTCCCGGTAACGCAAGCCACCGTCACGCAAATGGAAGGCGAAGTAGATGAGTGAGCCATCCCCGATCGTGCTCGTCGTCGACGACGAGATTCAAATCCGCCGCTTCCTGCGCACAGGTTTCGAGCTCAACGGCTTCGTGGTGCACGAGGCCGGCACCGGCGCCGAGGCGATCCGCTCGGCCACGCTGCGGCCAATCGACCTGATGATTGTCGATCTCGGCCTGCCCGACATGGACGGCTCCGAAGTGGTCGAGCGCATCCGCTCCTGGTCGAGCGTGCCGATCATCGTGCTTTCGGTGCGTTCGACCGAGGCGCAGAAGGTCAGCCTGCTCGAGCTGGGCGCCGACGATTATGTGGTCAAGCCGTTCGGCATGGCCGAACTGCTGGCGCGTGTGCGCGTGGCGCTGCGCCGGCAGATGCGCGCGGCAAGCGGCGAACCCACCGTCAAAGTCGGCCCGCTTACCATCGATCTCGCCGCCCGCGCCGTGACGCTCAACGACAAGCGGTTGACGCTGACGCCGAAGGAATACCGGCTGTTGCAGGTGCTGGCGCAGCACGCCGGCAATGTCGTTACCCATCAACATTTGCTCAAGGAGGTGTGGGGCACGATCCACGTGCACGACACGCATTACCTCCGCATCTTCGTACGCAAGCTGCGGCAGAAGATCGAGCCGTATCCGGATTCGCCCAAGATTCTTGTGACTGAACTGGGCATCGGCTACCGGCTGGCGCAGTCGGGCAGCGAAGCCGAAAACGGCGTCTTTGCCGCCGCCGAGGCGCCGACCAAGACCGGCCGCTGAGCCGCTTCTTACCCTCCCCCCAGCAAAATGCAGGGGAGGGTCAACAATGCCGTTTCTTGACAGGGCACATCCTTCCCCGCCATAAGCTTGGCCAACGCGGGCCTTTGGGTCCGCGTGCGTTTTCAGGGCTCAATAAGCCCTTCAAAACACAAGACAATCCGACTGAAAGAAGCCGGTCCGGAATCCTCCGAGCACCGAGGACGAACACAAGGGAAGAACGATGTTCGCAGTCATTAAAGCCGGCGGCAAACAGTACCGGGTGGCCGCCGAGGACATCATCCGGATTGACCGGGTGACCAGCGAGCCGGGCCAGATCGTCGAGTTCGGCGAAGTACTGGTGCTTGGCGGCGACACGCCGCAACTCGGCACGCCCACCATCGCCGGGGCCTGCGTTGCCGGCGAGGTGCTCCAGCACACGCGCGGCGACAAGGTGATCGCCTTCAAGAAGCGCCGGCGCAAGAATTCGCGCCGCAAGCGCGGCTCCCGCCACGAGTTCTCGGTGATCCGCATCACCGAGATCCTGACCGACGGCGCCGAGCCGTCGAAAGAGGCAAAACCACGGCCTCAACGCGCACCCAAGCCAAAAGCCGAGGGCGAAGCCGAGGCCAAAGAGGCAAAGCCGGCCAAGGCTAGAGCCAAGAATACGGCCACGAAAAAGCCGGCCACAAAGGACAAGAAAAAGTGAGATGATTCCTTCACGGAACCGGTGTAGACGGATACCGAATTAAAGAGAGCAGTCATGGCGCATAAAAAAGCAGGCGGATCATCCCGGAACGGCCGCGATTCAGCAGGCCGCAGCCTTGGTCTGAAGAAGGCGGGCGGCGAGATCGTCGTTGCCGGCAATATTCTGGCGCGCCAGCGCGGCACAACGTGGCATCCTGGCCAGAATGTCGGCTGTGGCAAGGATCACACTCTGTTCGCGCTCGTAAACGGAAAAGTTCAGTTCGCTAAGAAAGCCAAAGGCCGCACCTACGTGTCCGTTGTACCGATGACGGAGGCCGCGGCCGAGTAAAAGGTAGACCAAAATTCGAGGTCTGCCGGACATCTAGTCAAACCGGCAGAGCTCAATGGGCTCTGAGAGGGGGAGACGGGTGACCGGCTCCCCCTCTTTGCATTTTCAACGCTGGTGCTGAAAAAATGGAGCCCGTGCCATGACACTGCTGGAACGAATACCGAGTGAGACCTTCCACGAAGGCAGTATCCCCGTCCTCGAGACCAAGCGGCTTTGCCTGCGCGCGCCGCACCTCGGGGACGCTAAAACGGTAGCGACGCTCGCCAACGACCGCCATATTGCCGAAAACACGGCGCGCATTCCGCATCCGTACAAGATATCGGATGCCGAGGGTTTCATTACCGGCGCCAACAAAGCCGGCGGCGAGGCGGTATTCCTGATCACGCTGCGCGACGAGACGATCGTCGGCGCCTGCGGCATCATGCTGCAGGAAGAGACGCCGGAGCTCGGCTACTGGCTCGGCCTGCCTTTCTGGGGCAAGGGCTATGCCACTGAGGCGCTGCACGCGGTGATCGACTACGCCTTCACCGATCTCGAACA
The DNA here is from genome assembly GCA_963778745.1 of uncultured Alphaproteobacteria bacterium. Lineage (GTDB taxonomy): Bacteria > Pseudomonadota > Alphaproteobacteria > Rhizobiales > Xanthobacteraceae > Pseudolabrys. Next base: position 10,854 of record CAVZVP010000007.1, read on the forward strand.
CGAGGCGCTGCACGCGGGCGCCCGCGTCACCAACCCGGCCTCGCGCCGGGTGCTGGAGAAGTGCGGCTTCCAGTGGACCGGCGTCGGGCTCTATCGCATCAGCTCGATTAAGTCGTCGGCGCCGATCGACCGCTTCCGGCTCGAACGCGGCATCTGGTCAGCGCTCAAGGGCTGGGGCCGCATGAAGCGGGTTTCCTGAACGCGAATGCGCCCTCCCCGCGCGGGGAGGGCCGCTGGCGTTCGGCATTCCTTTGCGCAAAAATGCCTGTCGTCTGCTGTTATGGAGGACAGTCATGGCCTACGACCTCGAGCAATTCATCGCCGATTGCAGAACCACCCTTGCCCGCGATCCCGGCACGGCCGGCCGCGAGCAGGTGCGCGCCAATCTCGAAAAGCTGCTCGGCAATGCCGATTTCATCGCCAAATATTGCGGCGACGACCAGCCGCGCGGGCTCAAGGTTCTGTACGAAGATCCCAAGCTCGGCTTCCAGGTGCTTGCCCATATCAACGACAAGGCGCGCATCTCGCCGCCGCACGATCACGGCGCCTCCTGGGCGATCTACGGCCAGGCGACAAAATACACTGACATGATCGAATGGGCGCGCGAGGACGACGGCAAGGATCCCAAGCACGCCAAGCTCAGGCCGGCCAAGAAATACCGGCTCACGTCGGGCAAAGCCGGCATCTACCAGGACGGCGCCATTCACTCGATCGACTATCCCGACTATGCGCGCTTCATCCGCGTCACCGGCACCAATTTGGACAAGATCAACCGCATCAAGATCGATCTGAAGACCGGCGCGGTCGAGCAGATGTACGCACAGCAGGCGTCGTGAAACTGCACACGACGAAAGCGATGCTTCATCCCGTCACGCCCGCTGCCGTCAAGGCCATGCTCGGCGACGGCGGCGAACTGGCGCTGATCGATGTGCGCGAGGAGCTGATCTTCTCGCGCAGCCATCTGCTGTGGGCGCGCAATGTGCCGCTGAGCCGGCTCGAATTGCGCTTCGTAGCGCTGGTGCCGCGCCGCACCACGCGTGTTGTGCTGATCGATGACAATGATGGCTTGGCGCAACGCGCCGCCGATGTCCTCGCCCGCGCCGGCTACCGCGACCTTTCATATCTCGACGGCGGCAGCGCGGCCTGGGCCAGCGCCGGTTTCGAGCTGTTCTCCGGCGTGCATGTGCCGAGCAAGGCGTTCGGCGAATTCATCGAGCACGCCAGCAACACGCCCAGCATCAGCGCCGAGGAGCTCGACGCGCTCATGCGCGCCGGCACCAACATGGTGGTTCTCGACAGCCGGCCCTACGACGAATATTCGCGCATCTCGATCCCGACCGGCATCAACGTGCCGGGCGCCGAACTAGTGCTACGCGTGCACGACATCGCGCCCTCGCCCGACACGCTGATCGTGGTCAACTGCGCTGGCCGCACCCGTAGCATCATCGGCGCGCAATCGCTGATCGATGCCGGCGTGCCCAACAAGGTCGTCGCTCTGTGCAACGGCACTATGGGCTGGCATCTCGCCGGCCTCGCCTGCGATCACGGCAAAGACAAGCGCGCGCCGGCCGTGAGCGAGTTTAGCCTCGCCTGGGCAAAATCGAAAGCCGAAGCGGTGGCCCATCGCTATGGCATCGAACGGATCGACCGCACCGCGATCGAGCGCTGGCGCGCCGATGACAGCCGTACGACTTACGTTTTCGACGTGCGCGATCCGGCCGAATATGAGGCCGGCCATTTCCCCGACGCGATCTCCGCGCCCGGCGGGCAACTGGTGCAGGCGACCGACCTCTACGCCGGCACGCTCGGCGCTCGCATCGTCTTGAGCGACGACAACGAGGTGCGCGCGGTAATGACCGCCTCGTGGCTCAAGCAGATGGACTGGAAGGACGTCGCCGTGCTGCCGGAAGCAGGTTACGCGACCGGCACACCGGCCGACGAAGTGCTCGGCAGCGTGCCGGCCGACGCCAGCGTGGAATTCTCCGACGTGCTGGCGATCGACAACATCAACGTCATCGATCTGTCGCGCAGCCCGAACTACCGCAAAGGCCATATCCCCGGCGCCTGGTTCGCCATCCGGTCGCGGCTCGATCGCGCGCTGCCGAATATCCCGCTGCGCAAAATGGTGGTGCTCACTTCCGAGGACGGCGTGCTTGCCGGCCTCGCCGTCGAGGAAGCGCGCGCGCTCACCGCGGTTCCGGTGCGCTGGTTGCGCGGCGGCAACGCGGCCTGGGCCGCCGCCGGCTTTCCGCTCTCGGCCGACGCCAAACTGGCGGACGAGCCGCTCGATGCCTGGCTCAAGCCCTACGAGCGGCCGGGCGATCCCAAGACCGCCATGAACGAATATTTGTCTTGGGAAATCGACCTGCTATCGCGCATCGCGCGCGACGGCACGACGAATTTTGCGAAGCTGTAATTACTGCCTCAGCGCCGCCTCGAATTTCTCGCCGAATTCCGTCAACTCGTCGGCATTGATGTCGCTCACCGCCCAGAGACTGAGGCCGTTTTCGCTCCAGCGCCGCACATTGAAGCCGTGCAGGCTCTCCATCGTCGCTTTGCTGTTGGCCGCGCCCGGCGCCGGAGCGCAGAACAGATTGATGACGTGGACGCGGCGGCGATAGACGATGGCCGCCACCGGCTTGGCATCGACGTAATCGAGCCGGCCGCCCAACAGCGTGAAGCCCTGCGCGGTCAGCTCGGCGACTGGCGGGGCCACGTCGAGCCGGCCGTTGAACCAGGGCTTCACCGTGTGCTGGTCGGTCGAAACCACGTCGGTCAGATGCTGCGCCTGCAGCGAGCGCAAATGTGCCGACACGACCTCGCCGAGCACGCGCCGGTCGTCGTCGCGCCGCGTCACCATCACCAGCAGGCCGGAGGCGGCAATCGCGCTCAGCGCCGCGCCACCGGCGAAACCCTTGATCAAGGCGCGCCGGCTGGAGGCAGCCGCGGCCGGCTTTGGCAGCTTGCCTTCGATGCTCGCGCGCAAGTCGGCCGGCGCCGCAAAGCGCAGGCTCGCCGGCGTCATCATCTTGCGCAACTCATGGAACTCGCGCAGGCGCGCCGCGCAACCGGCGCAGGTCGCGATATGCGTCTCGAGTTCGCGTGCGTGCCCGGCGTCGAGTTCGCCGTCGATCAGCGCATGCATCAAGATACTGGCTTCGTTGCAATTCATGTGGGCTTACCCTTGCCTTCCGCCGCCATCCAGGCGTCGCGCAACATTGCTCGGGCGCGCGCCAGCCGCGACATCACCGTTCCGATCGGCGCCTCGATCACCGTCGCGATGTCGCGATAGGACAGATCGTTGATCTCGCGCAGCACGATCACCTCGCGGAATTCCGCCGGCAGCTCGCCGATCAGCCGGCGCATGGTGTCCGAATCGTGCCGCCGCAGCATCGCCTGCTCCGGCGTGTCGGCGTCTTCGCGCCACATCGGCGCCGCCTGCGGCTCGCCGGTTTCTGCGGTAAACACCAGCCGCACATTGCCGGCATAGGTGGCGTGGCAGACGTTGCGCAGGATCGCGAACAACCATGGCTTGATCGGCCCGCCGCGGAACGTATCGAAATGGCGGAACGCGCGCAGGTAACATTCCTGCACCGCGTCGTCGGCATCGCTCACGCTGCGCGCGAGATAGCGCGCGAGCGTGTAGACGTCATCGAGATGCGGCAGCGCGAGCGCCTTGAAACGCTCGGCCCTGCCGCCGTCGCTCACATCTGCGCCACCCGCCATCATCGGATATCCGGCCATCCTCACGGAAGCTTTGCCGGCGGGCAAAACGTATCGTTCGACACCGCCCACCGGACGCTAGTTCCCCTCGACCACAATCGTGCCGGTCATGTGTGGATGCAAGGAACAAAAATAGTCGAATTTGCCCGGTGTCGCGAATGTGAACGAGAACTTGTCGTCGGTGTCCATGGCTTTCGACCGGAACGTCATGGTTTTCGACGTCACCGTGTGCGGGATGTCGTCGTGGTTGACCCAGGTCACCGTGTCGCCGGCCTTCACCGTAATCTGTTGCGGGTTGAAGGTGAAGTTGTCGATCTTCACCTCAACGGTTGCCGCCAAAGCTGGGCTCGTCACCGCCATTGCCGCGGCAACAAGCAGGGCCATCGCGCCAAGCGCGAGAAATTTCTTCCGGATCATGGGCGCTCAGTTCTGCAACGGCGTGTCGATGATGGCGAGCCGCTGCTCGCCCTGCTTGAAGGTCACGCTGGCGGTGCCGAGCATGCTGCGTAATTTATCGTCCGGCACTTTCATCGGGCCGGGCGATGGCGCGCTGCCGGGCGCCGGCTGCGGGAAGGCGGTCGAGCGCGCGGTGTGGAAGGTGACGTTGCCTTCGACCTTCTGCATCACCTGGTGGATGTGGCCGTTGAGCACAGTCACCGAACCGAAACGTTTCAGGGTGGCGAGCGCCTGTGCGCTATCCTCGGTGCCCCAGCCCCATTGCGGGTAAAGCGCCCACAACGGTATGTGCGCGAACACCACGATCGGCGCCGAGGCCGATTTGCCCTTCAGATCGTCCTCGATCCATTTCAGCTGCTCTTCGCCGAGACTGCCCATGCCGCCGCCCTTGAGATTGGCGACATTGACCAGCCCCATGAAGTGCACGCCGTTGGCGTCGAACGAGTAATAGCCCGGCCCTTTGGTGCCGCGGCCGTAACGTTCCTTGTAGAGCTTGATGTCGGGATCGATGATGTCGTGCTCGCCCGGCACGTAGTGCACGTCGAGCTTGGCCTGCGAGATGATCTTCTCGGCGTCGTCGAATTCGGACTCTTTCGACAGATGCGTGATGTCGCCGGTATGGATCATGAAGGCGGGCTTTGTCGGGATCGCTTTGATGCGGGCGATCGCCTCTTCCAGCGTACCCTTGACGTTCGGGTTGGCCGGCTTGTCGAAGCCCATGTGGCTGTCGCTGATCTGCAGGAAGGTGAGCCCCTTGACGTCGGCAGCGAGTGCTTCGTTGACCAGCCCGAGCGAATGCGGCACCCCGCCCGAAATGGTCCACAGCACCCCGGTGCCGGCCCAGGTCATGCATTCCAGCACCTTGCGGCGGCTGGGGCCGTCCCCGTGATCGTGTGTCGTCATGGCCAGTCTCCCTGTGATTTTTGCTTTCAGAGGACTAGATCGGCCTTAACTCAGATTTATTCCTGCAAATCCGCCACAAACCGCGATATACGCTAACACCATGAAATTCCTCGACGAAGCCAAGGTCTATGTGCAATCCGGCGCCGGCGGCAACGGCTGCATCGCGTTCCGGCGCGAGAAATTCATCGAATTCGGCGGCCCGTGCGGCGGCGACGGCGGCAAAGGCGGCGACGTCGTTGTGGAGGCGGTCGACGGCCTCAACACGTTAATCGACTACCGCTACCAGCAGCACTTCAAGGCCAAGTCCGGCGGCAATGGCATGGGCAAAGACTGCCATGGCGTCAACGGCAAGGACGTCGTGCTCAAGGTGCCAGTTGGCACCCAAGTCTACGAGGAGGACGGTGAAACTCTGCTCGCCGATTTTACCAAAGTCGGCGCCCGCGTGACGCTGATGAGGGGCGGCAATGGCGGCTTCGGCAACGCCTACTTCAAATCCTCGACCAACCAGGCGCCGCGCAAGGCCAATCCCGGGCAGCCCGGAGAGGAGCGCACCATCCGCCTGCGCCTGAAGCTGATCGCCGATGCCGGCTTGATCGGCCTGCCCAATGCCGGCAAGTCCACCTTTCTCGCCGCGGTCAGCGCGGCCAAGCCGAAGATCGCCGACTATCCCTTCACCACCCTGCACCCGCAGCTTGGCGTGGTGCGCGTCGACGAGCGCGAATTCGTGCTCGCCGACCTGCCCGGCCTGATCGAGGGCGCGCATGAGGGCGTCGGGCTGGGTGACCGCTTCCTCGGCCACACCGAACGCTGCCGCGTGTTGCTGCATCTCATCGACGGCACCACCGAAGACGCCGGCGCCGCCTACAAGACCGTGCGCGCGGAATTGGAGGCCTACGGCCAGGGCCTCACCGACAAGCCGGAGATCGTGGCGCTCTCGAAGGCCGACGCGCTGACACCGGAAGCGATCAAGGCGCAGACCGCAAAACTCAAGAAGGCCTGTAAGAAGACGCCGTTAGTGCTGTCGTCGGCCTCCCACCAGGGCGTGCCTGAAGTATTGCGCGCTTTGTGGAAGTACATCGACAAGGCGCGCGAAGGCGCTGACGAAGAACTGAAGTCAAAAGAAGAAGCCTGGCAACCATAATCGTCGCCGTCATTCCGAGGCGCCACGACGTGGCGGCTTGAGGCGCTCACGGCGGCAGGAGAAGCCCGTGCAAACTCCAGCGGTGTTCAGTTGTTCAACAGCGGAAAATCCTTGACCGGCTTGCGCCCAGGCAGCGAGCGCAGAAAGGCGTAGATGTCGGCTGCCTCCTTGTCCGACAAGACACTCGCCGAATAGGCCGGCATGTCGTTGGGCCCATTGCGCAGAAAAGCCATGAACGATTCGATCGGCATCTCCACTTGGGCGAGTGCGGGTGCCGGATAGTTCATGGCGCCGCCTTGTCCGACACGGCCGTGGCACTCGAAGCATCCATCGGCAAGATAGACGCGCTTTCCGTTGGCGGCATCGCCGGTCCCTGCATTCTGCGCCAGCGCCGCCGCGCCAAATCCAAGCACTGCAAATATGGCCGCTATCAACGAAACCACGGCAAACGGTTCGAAACTCGTTGTGAACTGTTTCATGGCCACCCTCTCAGCGTGGATCGCAAATGACATCGACCAGCGCGGGCTGACCGGACTTGACCACCGCGATCGCGCGCTTGAGCGCGGGGCCGAGATCCGTCGGGTCGATGATGGGGCCTTCGCCGTGCACGCCGAAACCTCTCGCGACCGTGGCGTAATCGACATTCGGATCCTGGATCGTGGTGCCGATCTCGGTATTCGTGATGCCGCGGCCGTGACGCGCGGCCATCGCCTGCAAGTACATGTATTCCTGATGATAGGCGCGGTTGTTGTGCAGGATATAGAGCAACGGAATGCGGTGGTGCGCGGCAGTCCACAGCGTGCTCGGAACGAACATGAAATCGCCGTCACCGCCGAACGCCAGCGTCAGGCGGCCATGCTTCTTGTTGGCGAGGGCAGCGCCCAGTGACGCGGGTAGATTGTGGCCGACGCCGAATCCGCCGGACAGCCCGTTCCAACGATACGGTTTGTCGAAATTCCAAAGTCGGTGCGGCCATGCCAGCCGGATCGACGCGCCGACCAGCGACCAGTCCTCGTCCTTGATCTGGCCGTAGACCTCCGCGCACATGCGCGCCGTCGTGATCGGACTGGCGTCCCAGCCGATGGTCGCATCGGACTTCGCCCGCTCGACCATGGCGAGCTTGGCTGCTGCGAGCTTCTTGCCGCGCGCTTCGAATGCCGATTTCTTGCCCTCGTCGATCAGGCGCTTCACCTGCTCGATCAATAACGGAAGGCTCGCCTCGGCGTCGCCGCCGATGCTGAGATCGGCCTCCTGGTATCGCGCAAAATCCTGATAATTGGCCTTCATATAAAGGTCGCGGCTGCCGAGCGTGACGATCTTGGCGTCTTTCTTGTAGTTCGGCCGCGTTGCGCGAACGATGCGATCGCTGAAGGCGTTCACCGTGCCAAACAGATCGTTCACTTCCATGGCCAGGATGACATCGGCTTGTGCGATGACGACACGACGGAACGAATGGTTGAGCGGATGGCGCGTGGGAAAATTCATGCGTCCGGCGTTGTCAACGACTGCGCATTGCAGCGTCTCGGCGAGCTCGACAAGCCGCGCCATGCCGGCGGGTGTGCGCGCCACGCGGTCGCAAATGATGACCGGCATTTCCGCGTTGACCAACATCTTGGCGAGTTCCGCAAGCGTCGCAGAATCTCCCTGCGGCGGAATTACCTTGGATGGTTTCGGAATTCGCAGCGTCTCGGCATCGCTGATCGGATTTTCCTGCAGCTCGGCGTCGAGCGAGAGCATGACGGGCGCCATCGGCGGCGTGGTCGCAATCTTGTAGGCGCGCACCGCCGATTCAGCGAAGTGCTGCAGCGAGGTCGGTTGATCGTCCCACTTGACGAAATCGCGCACGATCGCGGACGGGTCGATGGCGGAGTGCACCCATTCGGGGTATGTGCCGCGCTTGTTGGCTTCGATGATGTTGCCGCCCATGGCGATCACCGGAACGCGGTCGCACCAGGCGTTGTACAGCGCCATGGTGGCGTGCTGCAGGCCGACCACGCCGTGGCAAATCATGGCCATCGGCTTGCCCTCGATCTTGGCGTAGCCCTGCGCCATGTGCACCGCGATCTCTTCGTGCGGGCAGGTGAGGATTTCGGGTTTGGTATTGCCGCCGTGGTTGAGCACCGCCTCATGCAGACCGCGGAAACTCGACGCGCAATTCATCGCCAAATATTCAATGTCGAGTGTCTTGAACACATCGACCATGAAATCGCCGCCACTGGTGGTTTGCGACACCGGGTCTTTCACTGGCGGCATGTTCTCGGCTGCGGCGAGTTGCGGCCCGGGAGGCGCGGCCTTGGCGCGTGGCTCCGGCAAACCGGTAACCGGCGTGTTGGCGGTAACCGGCGTGGTCAGCGCAGCAGCGCCGGCCAGCGTCGCTCCTTTGAGGAAATTGCGGCGTGCGCGATCCGGCACACCGGTGCGTTTGGACATGGTCGCCTCCCTTGCGTTTCCGCGGGTACCGCATCGGCCCCGCAGTGAATTTTGTTTGATTGGATAAAGTGTCGCGCCGGGGTTGCGGAGCGTCAAGGCAATGGCGATGCTCGGATACGCGAAAGTTATGTCTTTTATCCAAGGCCGGAGGTTCCTATGCAAACCCGCGCCGCGGTGGCCTGGAAGGCGGGCGAGCCGCTCACCATCGAGACCATCGACATCGAAGGCCCAAAGGCCGGCGAGGTGCTGGTCGAGATCATGGCCACCGGCGTCTGCCACACTGATGCCTACACGCTGTCGGGCGCCGACCCGGAAGGCATCTTCCCCGCGATCCTCGGCCATGAAGGCGCCGGCATCGTGCGCGGGGTCGGCGCCGGCGTCACCACGCTGAAAGCCGGCGACCACGTCATCCCGCTTTACACGCCGGAATGCCGGCAGTGCAAAACCTGCCTCTCGCGCCGCTCGAATCTGTGCACCGCGATCCGCGCCACGCAAGGCAAAGGCCTGATGCCGGACGGCACCAGCCGCTTCCGCTGCGACGGCGATCCGGTGTTCCACTACATGGGCTGCTCGACCTTCGCCAATTTCAGCGTGCTGCCGGAAATCGCATTGGCAAAAGTGCGCGAGGACGCGCCGTTCGACAAAATTTGTTACATCGGCTGCGGCGTCACCACCGGCATTGGCGCCGCTATCAACACCGCCAAAATCTGGCCGGGCGCGAACGTCGCGGTATTCGGCCTTGGCGGCATCGGCCTCAACGTGATCCAGGGCGCCCGCATGGCCGGCGCCGATAAGATCATCGGCATTGATCTCAATCCGGCGCGGCGCGAAATCGCGGAAAAATTCGGCCTGACGCATTTCATTAATCCGGACGAAGTTGGCAAAGACAAAGTCGTGCAGGCGATTGTCGATCTCACCCAAGGCGGCGCCGATTTCTCGTTCGAATGCATCGGCAACGTAAACGTGATGCGGCAAGCATTGGAATGCTGCCACCGCGGCTGGGGCGAGAGCATCATAATCGGCGTCGCCGGCTCAGGCCAAGAGATCGCCACGCGGCCGTTCCAGCTCGTGACCGGCCGTGTCTGGCGCGGCACCGCCTTCGGCGGCGCGCGCGGGCGCACCGATGTGCCCAAGATCGTCGACTGGTACATGGACGGCAAGATCAATATCGACGAACTGATCACCCACACCATGCCGCTCGCCAAGATCAACGACGCCTTCGAGCTGATGCACGAAGGCAAGTCGATCAGGAGCGTGATTATTTATTGAACGGCGCCGGACGGGTGCGTCAGCGCCACGGCCGCCAATAGCCCGGGTCGATCAGGAACACGCGACCGGGCGGACGCGGCGCCTCATAATCATCGTCTTCATCGTCGTCGACGGGCCGCACCGGTCGCGGCCGCGCCGCGGCAGGTATTTCCTCGCCATCAGAATCATAGTCGCGCACGGCGCGCGCTTGATCGAAAGCGCGCGCGGTCCGATCCTGCCGCGGATCGTATTCGCGCAGGCGCGTACGCTCAGCCGAACGCGGTTGCGCGGCTGGTGGTACGACGCAAGCGCGGCGCGGCCCCCTCGAACGGCTGATAGGTGCAGTCCGCGGCACGGAACGAATGATAGGCGGCACCGCAGGCCTGTACGTCGCATCGGTTTGCCGTCGGCGTCGCCGGCACCTGTGATGCCGGGTGGTCGGCGGATTGCTCGCTCGGCTTCGTCTCGGCCGCTTTCACCGGCTCCACCTTCGGCTCGACGGCCGTCGCCACATCGGCCTTCGGCTCATCCTTGGCGGTGATGGCCGGTGACAGCGATGGACCGGCGGCAGCTGGCGGCGATTGCGGCAGGTGCTGCAGGCTGGCGGCGGCTTATTGCAGCGCCTGCGCAGCCGGCTGAGTTTGGTCGGTCTGCAGCTGCGCCGGGGCGCTGCTCACGGTCGATGCCGCGCCAGTGGTCACGTTGCTTGTCGTTACGTTGCTCGGCGGATCGACCGTGCGCGCCTCTTTCTTTTCGCCGGCTGGGTTTGCCGGATAGACTGGTGAAAGCGCCTGCTTCGCGTCGCCTTGCGCGGCTTGGTCGCGCTGCGCGGCCACGAGCCGCTCAAGCTTGTCGGGCGCGTTCACCGTGCCGATGATTGGCACGAACGGCTTCGACGGCAGCGGCGCCGTCATTAAGTCAAGGCCGAACAGCGCGCCCGCTGCTGCCACAACCAATACGGAACGACATCGCTCGGCCTTCGACGGGTGACAAAGTTCTAGGATGGCAACGCCCCGCCGCACACTCCGTTCCGCCGCACGGGCGAGTTCCAGACGAAACAAGTTCCGTTGTGGCCCCTACTGCGGTGGCGTGCCCTTGGTGCACAGCTTGCGCACGCCAACGCTCGGTGCATATGTGCAGTCCGACGCCATGAACGTGCGATAGGCGGCGGTGCAGGCGGCAATGTCGCATTTCGGCGGCGCCGCTTCGGCCGCCGGCCCGGCCGGCTCATTCGTTTGAACGATGGCATTCGGGCGCGGCGCAGCTTGGGGCGGCGGGGCGGGGTTGCTGATTAGGGGCGGGCCGTTTGACGCGGCCGGCGGCGCCGGGCTCACGGCCTGCACCGGCGGGTTCACCGCCACCGGCGTCTCAGTGACACCGGTAACCGCCGCGACCGGCCGGACGGGCGGCCGCTCGCCCACCCAGTCCAAGCCGAACACGACATTGCAGACCGCGACCGCCAGAACCGCGCAAGCGGCGAGGAATGATTTCGCATTGTCCGACAGTGAGGGGAACATGGCTCCATCCCAATGCTGGATTATACGGCCGGTTCCGCGCCAATGCGATCCGAGGATGCGGCTAAATATACGGAGGGCTTGCGAATGGAGCGGCCGCCGGAGTGAGGGCGGCACTGCCGCGTCCAAAGCATTTTATTCGTATTCGCGCTTATTTTTTCATGGCTGGGCGATCGAACTATGGTTCCCTCGCCTCGATTTCGCCTGCATGCGGTCCGCAAAATTGTCCCGATTTGGTACCACTTAAGTCGTGCACGAACGGGGTTTTCCGCTTCCATCAATCTGTCGCGACGCGCGGCGTCGGCCGGCGCGAATTCGAGGATCGAACGCAATGCGGCGTCTGTTTGTCGCTAGCTGTCTGGCTTTGCTGACGTGGAGCAGCGCCGTCGATCCTGAGCTGTCCTACTCAAAACTGCCCGACGACGGCGAGCAAGCGGTCGTCCTCTTGCCAGAATTCCCGAAGGCGGAGATTGCCGTCGCGCCGGCGGTGCGCGTGGACACGCGGGCCAGTACCGCCGCGCTTCTGGCCTCGACCGGTTACGCCGACCAGTACGAAATTCCCGATCCGGTCGCCGAGCGCGTGCCGGCTTACCTGCGGCCGCTCAAACCGATCGTGAAGCCGATCATCGCGCGCTCGCGCGCGGAAATCTGCGACAGCCTCACCGACGCGGCGCAGAGCTATAATTTGCCGCTGCCGTTCTTTATCCGGCTGCTGTACCAGGAAAGCGGATTCCGGCCCGGCACGGTGAGTCCCGCGGGCGCCGAGGGTATCGCGCAATTCATGCGCGAAACGGCGGCGGACGTCGGCCTCGACAATCCGTACGATCCCGTGCAGGCGATCGCGGCCTCCGCCCGGCTGCTGCGCGATCTGGCGCAGAAATTCGGCAATCTCGGCCTGGCCGCAGCAGCCTATAATGCCGGGCCGAAGCGTATCCGCGATTGGCTGGTCAAGAAGGGCAACCTGCCGGCGGAGACGCAAAATTATGTAAAGACGATCACCGGGCGTCCTGCGGAAAATTGGACGCTGGCCGCGGCCGGCAGCCCGGCCGTCAAGCTGCAGCGGCACGCGCCCTGTCAGGAAACCGCCGGCCTGCTCGCCTGGGACGGCCCCGAGCACATTCCGCTGCCGCCGCTACGAGGCGACAAGACGCGCAAAGTGCCGCAGGATCCCGCGCCGGCCCTGCGCGGCACCGCGATGGCGACCTTAAGCGCGCAAGGAAATGCGCATGTGAAGATCTCACGGCACGCCGCACAGATGGCGGCAGTAACCGACACCGCCGAGCTGAAGGTGTCCGCCGAGGGCGGTGTCAAGCAAGAAACCAAGCAGGCCATCATGCACGCCGCCGCGCATCTCGCGGCCGGCAAGCAGAAGCACCGGACAGTGGAAGTATCGGAGCGGTAGGGCGGCGGCTTTTTAGCCTTCGCTGCCTGCTGCATCGGCCAGCGAATAGCTGGTGCTGCGCCCGCCCCCTTCGTCCTTCTTCAGAATATTGCGGTTAACGAGTTCGGTGATGTCGCGTAGCGCCGTGTCAGGTGAACACTTCTCGATTGTCGCCCATTTGGACGACGTCAGGTTGCCCTCGAAGCCGTCCAGCAGGCGGTTGACCATGTCGCGCTGACGCTCGTTGAGCGGCGCGCCGGCATGCTTCCGCCAGAACACGGCTTTCTGAAAAACCGCCGCCAGGATCTTCTCCGCGCCGTCAAAAGCGCGATCGAGGCATCCCAGGAACCATTCCAGCCACGGGGTGATGTCGAGACTGCCATTCTGCGTCTCTTCCAGAATGTCGTAATAGGCCTTCCGCTCCGCCCGAATTTGCGCCGACATGCTGTAGAAGCGTTGCGCGCTGTCCTCCGAACGGGCGAGCGACATATCGGCGATGGCGCGGGCGATGCGGCCATTTCCGTCGGCAAACGGATGGATGGTGACGAACCAGAAATGCGCCAGCGCGGCCTTGATGACCGGATCGATCTTGTCAGGCCCGTTGAACCAATCGAGGAACGCTTTCATTTCGGCGGGCAGCTTAGGGGCTGGCGGCGCTTGGTAATGCACCTTCTCATGGCCAATAGCGCCGGAGACGACCTGCATCGGCCCGGATTTATCGTCGCGCCAGGCGCCAACAATGATCTTGGCGATGCCGCTGTGTCCGGTCGGAAACAGCGCCGCGTGCCAGCCGGACAGGCGCTCGGCGGTCAACGGCTCGTTGAACTTCTGCGTGGCGTCGAGCATCATCTCGACCATGCCTTCGATATTGCGGTCGGCGGGCGGCAGGGCGCCCGCGTCCATCCCCAGGCGGCGCGCGATCGACGAGCGCACCTGATCGCGATCGAGGATTTCGCCTTCGATCTCGCTCGACATGAGCACGTCCTCGGTCAGCGTCGTGAGCACGGCCTCCGCGCGCAGCGGAAAGCCGAGCGCCTGCATGCGGCCGATCAACCGCCCCTGGCGGTGCCGGACGGCCGCCAGCTGCTTAGCGACGTCGCGCTGATCCCACCTGAATTTGGGCCAGCGCCGCCGTTCATGGATATATTTCGCCATTCTCCGCAATCCTTGCGGATATTCTGCCAGTTATTCGCCGCATAGGCAAGGATTAGCCGCAGATTATGCGGGGAATAGGCGCTCGTGTTTGGGTCATCTCTCTCAGGCAAATGCAACCTGATCCGGTAATTCTGTCTTGATTTCAACCCTGCCGCGCTATAGAACAAATAGCGAACATAAGAATGATTGGTACTGGGAAATCGGGTGCGGACGGTTTGCCACTCGATGACGTAGGCGCTTGGGCAAAAGACAAACACGATCGACTTCGCAAGTACGTTGATATTTCGCGTGCTGCTCGTCGAAAGTTTGTCGAGGGCAGCGTATCTATATTGCGGCGCCGGAAGAGCCGTTGTTCGCGAAACCGGTGAAAAGATCGACGGCAGTCCGCTCGTTGCGTTTAAGTGTGCGAGAGAAGGCGGCGTTCCATTCTCGGAAATTCACATCGCGGATGCCGATGAAATAAATTGCCGTGTTGCTACACAGAGGATCGCTAACGCTGGAGGCAATGCCGCAATGGACGTTGGTCCTGCGGCAGACACTGCGGCGCGTGTAGTTCCTCGCCTCAATAAATATGGACTCCATTTCGCTTTTCTCGATCCATTCAATTTGGATGACTTGCCGTTTTCGGTGATTCAAGCATTCAGTAGCTTGAAACGCATCGACATGTTGATCCATGTGAGCGCTCAGGACTTGCAACGTAATCTAGACGCCTATTCAACGTCCGAAGATAGCCCATTGGATCACTTCGCTCCCTGTTGGAGGGCGGCCGTCAATCGCAAACAGACGCAATCGGCGACACGCGCCGCTTACATCGCGTACGTGTCGCGTTTTTCTTCAAACAGTGGGGCGGAAAGCGAAAGAAAAAGACGGGGCGGATACTTGGTAACAGGACTTACGATGAATATCCCAGCATTTCTGCAGCACTGTAGGCGCTAGGAGCCGCGAGGCAGGCGCGCCCATGACGGCTCGGCGGAACCCGTGCTAGACAGCGCCCACGATTAACTTCGCCGTCGCCGGGTCATGTCAAAAACGCCCTCGCTCAAAGACTTCCGCCGCATCGTCGTGAAGGTCGGCTCGTCGCTGGTGGTGAACGCCGCCGCAAGCCAGCTCAAGCGCGACTGGCTCGCCTCGCTCGCGGCCGACGTCGCCGCCCTGCACAAGAAGAAATGCGACGTCATCGTGGTGTCCTCGGGCGCCATTGCGCTCGGCCGCGCCGTGCTCAAGCTGCCGCCCGGGGCGCTCAAGCTCGAGGACAGCCAGGCCGCGGCCGCGGTCGGGCAGATCGCGCTGGCGCGCGCCTGGTCGGAACATTTGGGCGCGCACGGCCTCACCGCCGGCCAGGTGCTGGTCACGCTCGGCGATACGGAAGAGCGCCGGCGCTATCTCAACGCGCGTTCCACCATTGCCAAGCTGCTGGAATGGCGGGCTGTGCCGGTGATCAACGAGAACGACACCGTCGCCACCAGCGAGATTCGCTACGGCGACAACGATCGCTTGGCCGCGCGCGTCGCCACCATGATGAGCGCCGATCTGCTGGTGCTGCTGTCGGACGTCGACGGGCTTTACGACAAGCCGCCCGAACAGGGTGGCGCCAGACTGGTGCCCGTG
Organism: uncultured Alphaproteobacteria bacterium; assembly: GCA_963778745.1. Taxonomy (GTDB): domain Bacteria; phylum Pseudomonadota; class Alphaproteobacteria; order Rhizobiales; family Xanthobacteraceae; genus Pseudolabrys. The sequence goes on from CAVZVP010000007.1 coordinate 26,413, forward strand.
GTCGCGCGCATCACGCCGGAGATCGAGGCGATGGCGGGCGCGTCGGCTTCGGAGCATGCGCGCGGCGGCATGCTGACCAAGATCGAAGCGGGCAAGATCGCCACCACCGCCGGCACGCACATGATCATCGCGTCAGGCCACGTGGCGCATCCGTTGGAGCGAATCGCCGACGGCGCGGCCTGCACCTGGTTCCTGACGCCGGCCAATCCGGTGACCGCGCGCAAGAAGTGGATCGCCGGTTCGCTTGAGCCGCGCGGCGCGCTAGTGATCGACGCCGGCGCGGTCAACGCGCTGCGCTCCGGCAAAAGTCTGTTGCCGGCGGGCGTGGTCAAGATCGAGGGCGCCTTCGGGCGCGGCGACGCCGTGGTGGTGCGCGGGCCGGACGGCCACGAGATCGGGCGCGGGCTGATCGCCTATGACGCGGAGGACGCCGAGCGGATCAAGGGCCGCTCCTCCGGGGATATCCTCTCGATCCTGGGCTTCAGCGGGCGGACAGAGATGATCCACCGCGACGATCTTGTTCTGGGCGGGGAATAGACAGAAGAATACGTTGCTCTGGTCTGGACAGAGGCCGGTTCTGGCAACGTCTAGTTTTGGCCAAAGCCGAGCTTGGGCACTTCTGGCGGCCGGATAGGCCATTGACCAACTCGGCCCCGGCACTTATCCCCGCGCCCCTCTGGTCTCGGCCAACGGCCGAACTCAGTGCCGGCGGCTGCGCGGCTTTGCGGACCGACGGCTGGCGCCGGACTTGCGCTGGACCGGATGGGTCGGCAGCGGGAAAAACGTGCCGTCGGGAAATTCCAGATACCGGCTAAAGACTTGCACCTCGTCACCGGATTGGTCATCGGCGCGGCGCCGGCCTTCGATCACGAACTTGGTGCCAACCGGAAACCGGCTGGGAAGCCGACTTGAGCTGTACGCCATGACATCCTCCTGCGATGGGGAAGCGTGCCAGCCCAATGTGTAGGTCAATTGACTCGTTCCGAAACTTTTTTGGGTTATCCACACTATTCCCATATATACGCGCCGTGGCGGCAAAACCGGTCTATCTCGCCCCCGTCCCTTCGACGTGATAGGAACCCAATGGATCGGGATTAGACATGAGCGCACCGCTGAAAAGCATTGAAGGGACAGGCGATATCGCCGCCCTCCTGGGCGAGATCGGCCGCCAGGCGAGGGCCGCCGCCCGCGTGCTGGCGCTTGCCTCCACGGCCCAAAAAGACCGCGCTTTGGAGCTCATGGCCAGTGCCGTCCGCGGCCAGATATCGCGCATTTTGGCCGCCAACGCCGAGGATGTCGCCGAGGTGCGTAGTTCCGGTGTCAGCGGCGCCTTCCTCGACCGGCTGTCGCTCGATGCGGCGCGGGTGGAGGCGATCGCCGCCGCCATCGACGCGGTGCGCACGCTCAAGGATCCCGTTGGAGTCGTTACCGAATCCTGGACGCGCCCGAACGGCATGAGCATCGAACGGGTGCGGGTGCCACTCGGCGTCATCGGCATCGTCTACGAGAGCCGGCCGAACGTGACCGCCGACGCCGGCGCGCTCTGCCTGAAATCCGGCAATGCCGCGATCCTGCGCGGCGGCTCCGACAGCCTTCGCACAAGCCGCGCCATCGTCGCCGAGCTGGCCATGGCGCTGCGCGCCGCCGACCTGCCCGAGGCCGCGATCCAACTTATCCCTACCCGCGACCGCGCCGCCGTCGGGCTGATGCTCAGCGGACTCGACGGCAATATCGACGTAATCGTCCCGCGCGGCGGCAAGAGCCTGGTCGCCCGCGTGCAGGCGGAAGCGCGCGTGCCGGTGTTCGCACACCTGGACGGCGTTTGCCAAGTCTATGTCGACAAGGCGGCTTCGCTCGACATGGCCAAAAAGATCGTGCGCAACTCCAAAATGCGGCGCACCGGCGTGTGCGGTGCCGCCGAGACCTTGCTGGTCGACTGCGCCGCGGCGGCGAAATTCCTCAAGCCGCTGATCGACATGTTGTTCGATGCCGGTTGCGAAATCCGCGGGGATAAGGCGACCCAGGCCGCGGACGGCCGGGTCAAGCCGGCGACCGAAGAGGACTGGGGAACCGAATATCTCGACGCCATCATCGCCGTCAAAGTGGTCGATGGCGTTGCCGCGGCCATCGAGCATATCGAGCGTTACGGCTCCCACCACACTGACGCCATCGTGACCGACGACGCAGCGGCGGCGGATAAGTTCCTGCGCGAGGTCGACTCGGCGATCGTGCTGCACAACGCCTCGACCCAGTTCGCCGACGGCGGCGAATTCGGCTTCGGCGCCGAGATCGGCATCGCCACGGGCCGGATGCATGCGCGCGGGCCGGTCGGCGTCGATCAGCTCACGACGTTCAAATACCGCATCCACGGAAGCGGTCAGACCCGGCCGTGACCCCGCAAAGACCCAACCGCACCGTACGCGTACTTCCACCCAACGCGCCCGGCATGAGGATCGGCCTGTTCGGCGGAACTTTCGACCCGCCGCACCAGGCCCATCTTGCCGCCAGCCTTCTCGCGCTCAAACGGCTCAAGCTCGACCGCGTTTGGTGGCTGGTCACCCCGGGTAATCCGCTCAAAAACACCAGTGGGCTCGCCCCTTTGCAGAAGCGAATCGCCGCCGCCCGCGGACTTACGCACCATCCGCGCATCGACGTGACCGGTCTCGAAGCTGTCATCAAGACGAGATACACATTCGACACGATAAAGTGGCTGAAAGCCCGCTGCCCACGGGTCCGCTTCGTGTGGATCATGGGCGCGGACAATTTGCGAAGTTTCCATCGCTGGCAGAAATGGCGCGGGATCGCGAAGCTAGTGCCGCTTGTGGTGGTTGATCGCCTCGGTCCAAGCCTTTACGCCTCGGCCAGTCCGGCCGGCCAGGCCTTTTCCCGCGCGCGCATTGCGGAACCCGAAGCCGCCTCCTTGCCCTACCGCAAGCCGCCGGCATGGAGCTTCCTGCACGGCCTCAAATCGCCGCTCTCCTCCACCGCGCTTCGCGCGCTCCGCCAGCGCGGCGGAGGCTCCGTCCGCGCAGGTAAAAAGAAAAAGACGATGAGTGGAAAGAATTGAGCAAAATAGCTATCTTGATGTTGTCCCCGGCACGAGCCGGACCGGGTGCAACAAACGTAAAGGGAAACAGCCTCTGACCAAATCTGCACTCTCTCGGGCGTCGCCTCGCACGCCCGAACACGTCTCCAAGTCTGGGTCCTTACAGCCCAGTGCCAAGGAGACGCTCCGCATCGTCCTCGCACGGCTGGAAGACATGAAAGCCGAGGACAGCGTCACCATCGATCTCACCGGCAAATCCTCGATAGGCGATTTTATGGTCGTGACCTCCGGCCGGTCGAACGTCCATGTGGCCGCTATCGCCGACAACCTGGTCAAGGGCCTGAAGCGCGCCGGCGTTACCGGCATCCGCGTCGAAGGTCTGCGGCAAGGCGACTGGGTGCTGATCGACGCTGGCGATGTGATCGCCCACGTGTTCCGGCCGGAAGTGCGCGACTTCTACAATCTCGAAAAGATGTGGTCGGCAAAACCGCGGACAAGCTGATAGTCTCAGCGGCACGATGCGCATAATCGTCGCCGCCATCGGCCGCCTGAAACAGGGCCCGGAAACAGAGCTTTCCGAGCGCTTCCGCAAGCGCGCGGCGCAGACCGGGCGAAATCTCGGTCTACGCGAAGTCGAAATCATCGAAATCAGGGAAAGCCGCGCGGACGATCGAGCCAAGCGCATGCTCGAGGAGTCGATCGCGCTCGCCAACATCATTCCGCAAGGCGCGGCGGTCGGGCTGCTCGACGCCCACGGCGAGAACCTCGACAGCGCCAGCCTTGCCGCCCAGTTGGCGAAATGGCGCGCAAACGAAAGGCCCGCCGCGGTCTTTATGATCGGTGGCGCCGACGGCCTGGCGCCTACCTTGCGCGCCAAGGCCGAGCTGCGGCTGGCGTTCGGCGCGGCGACCTGGCCGCACCAACTGGTGCGCATCATGCTGCTGGAGCAGCTTTACCGCGCCACCACGATCCTCACCGGACATCCGTATCATCGGGCTTAATCGGTCGCAGATTGGTCTTAATCCGACGGCAATAGATTGGATGGAACTATCGTCTTGCCGGCCCAACCTTCAGGCCTAATGTGGCTGCAATGATTTGCCTCAGGGGATTCGATCCGCGCTCCGCGCTCATCGCGGCGTTGGCGCTCGGATTGCCGGTCGCGCTTGCCGCCGCGGTGCTGGCGCAGGAGCGGCCAATCCACCTCGCGCAAAGCGACAAAGCTGGCAAACTTGATGCGCTCAAGCAGCGCGATCAGGATCTCAAGGCCGCGCGCGATGCCCAAGGCAAGTCGATCGAGGCCGAGGCCACGCTCAAGCGCGAGATCGAACAGATCGGCGCCGACCGTCGCATGCTCAATCAGGACCTGATCGACACCGCTGGCCGGATCCGCGGCGTGGAAGCACAGGTTGCCGCGACTGAAGCGCGGCTCAAACCGCTCGACGAAAACGAACACAACATTCGCAAGGCGATTGACGGCCGCCGCGCCGTAATCGGCGAAGTGCTGGCCGCGCTTCAGCGCATCGGCCACCGCCCGCCGCCGGCTCTGATTGTGAGCCCCGAGGACGCGCTGCAATCGGTGCGCACCGCCATGCTGCTTGGTGCGGTGCTGCCCGAAATGCGGCACGAGGTCGAGGCGCTCGCGAGCGATCTCACCGCGTTGCTTAAAGTCCGCAAGCAGATCGCCGCCGAGCGCGATCGGTTGAAAAACGAGGTCGCTTCGCTCGGCAGCGAGCGCACGCGCATGACCGCGTTAGTCGACGAGCGCCAAAAGCAGCAGGCCGAACGTGAAAAAGCGCTCGACGCCGAGCGGGCACGCGCCGCCGAACTGGCGCATCAGGTCGACAATCTCAAAGATTTGATCGTCAAGCTGGAGCAGGGGCTCGACCCTGCGACTCGGGCTGCCCGTGAGGCCGCCCGCGGCGATGCCCGGCCGGCCATGTCAGCGCTGCACGATCCGGGCCGGCTAGCGCCCGCCGTCGCCTTCGCATCCTTGCGCGGGCAAGTTCCGATTCCGGTTAATGGCGTCAAATTGAAGGAATATGGGGCGCCCGACGATGTCGGCGGGGTGGAAAAAGGCGTTTCCATCGCAACTCGGGCCAGCGCCCAGGTAACCGCGCCGGCCGACGGCTGGGTGGTCTATGCCGGGCCGTTCCGATCTTATGGGCAACTCTTGATCCTCAATGCCGGCAACGGCTATCATATCTTGCTCGCTGGGATGGAACGGATATCAGTAGATCTCGGACAGTTCGTGCTGACCGGAGAACCCGTTGCGGTAATGGGAAATGGCTCCCATATCGCCGCTATTCTCGCGACAGGTTCCAGCCAACCGGTGCTCTATATCGAGTTTCGTAAGGACGGGATTCCCGTCGATCCAGGCCCATGGTGGGCGGCTGGCGAAGGCGAAAAGGTTCGTGGATGATGCGCAAGACCACATTCATTCTACTCGGCGCGGCGGCTGGAGCGGCAATGACGTTGCTCGCTACACAGCCACACATGATTTTTGTCGGTGCGAGCGCCAAAGCGGCGGTCGCGGATACTTATCGACAGCTCAACCTGTTCGGCGACGTATTCGAGCGCGTACGCGCCGATTACGTCGAGAAGCCGGACGATAGCAAGCTGATCGAAACCGCGATCAACGGCATGCTGGCCGGGCTTGATCCGCATTCCAGCTACATGGATCCGAAGAGCTTCCGCGACATGCAGGTGCAGACCCGCGGCGAATTCGGCGGGCTTGGCATCGAAGTCACGATGGAAGACGGCCTTATCAAAGTGGTGGCGCCAATCGACGAAACGCCCGCCGCCAAAGCCGGCGTCATGGCCAATGACATCATCACCCAGCTCGACGGCGAGCAGGTGCAGGGGCTCACCCTGAACCAGGCGGTCGAGAAGATGCGCGGCCCGGTGAACACCAAGATCAAACTCACCATCATGCGCAAGGGCCAGGACAAGCCGGTCGAAGTCTCGATCACGCGCGACATCATCCGCGTGCGCTCGGTGCGCTCGCAAGTGGAAGGCGATGACGTCGGCTATATCCGGCTCACCCAGTTCAACGAACAGACGACCGAAGGACTGAAGAAAGCGATTACCGACATCACGGCGAAGGTGAGCAACGACAAGCTCAAGGGCTACATCCTTGACCTGCGCAACAATCCGGGCGGCCTGCTCGACCAGGCGATCTCGGTGTCGGACGCGTTCCTCGAGAAGGGCGAGATCGTCTCCACCCGCGGCCGCAATGCCGAGGAGACGCAGCGCTTCAACGCGCGGCCGGGCGACCTCACCAAGCACAAGCCGGTGATCGTGCTGATCAACGGCGGCTCGGCTTCGGCGTCGGAAATCGTCGCCGGAGCGTTGCAGGACCACAAGCGGGTCACCGTCATCGGCACGCGTTCGTTCGGCAAGGGGTCGGTGCAGACGATCATTCCGCTCGGCTCCGGCAACGGCGCGCTGCGGCTGACCACTGCGCGCTACTTCACGCCCTCCGGCCGCTCGATCCAGGCCAAGGGTATCCTGCCCGACATCGAGGTCCTGCAAGACCTACCGGATGACATCAAAGCGAAGACCGATACCGGCACCAAGGGTGAGGCTTCGTTGCGCGGCCATCTCAAGGGCGACGAGGGCAAGGAGCAGACCGGCTCGCAGTCCTACATTCCGCCAGACCCCAAAAACGACAAGGCGCTCATCATGGCGGAAGAGCTGCTGCGCGGCACCCAGGTCAATTCGGCGTTCCCGCCCAATTCCAAGGCTCCGGTGCCAAACTAGGCGCGGCCTGACCGACTAAGCCAAGTTCCTGCGGGGCGGCCCAACGGCCGCCCCGCCCGTTTGTAGCGAACCCCGGCGGAATCCGCGCGTGCTAAACTCGGCGAATGATTCGCGGGGACATAGGGCCTTGTCATCGGATGATCTGAACGCTCCCCTCGGCCAGGGCAAACGCAAGGCGCCGTCGAAACTCCGGGCCGCCATCCCGCAAATTCTGGTGGGCGTGCTTGGGCTGTTCGGGATCGCGGTCGTGGCCTGGGCGATCTTCGTCAACGACCCCCTGGGCGGCGAGCCCACTGCGGTGGTCGCCACCGGTCCACAAATTAAAAAATCGGCAAAACCGGAGGGCGAAGGCCCGCAACATTCCGGCCGCAACGGACCATCATCCGATACGGCGCCACCCGTGAGCGTGGCCATACCCGCCGCTGCTCCCCCCTCCCCGCCACCGGGCAGCAAGACCATCACCATCATCGACGGTTCCAGCGGAAAGCAAGAGAACGTAACCGTTCCGGGTCGATCGAGCGGAAATTCGCCGACGGCGCCGGTCGACCAGCGGCTTCAAGAAAATACCCAGCACGGCGGGCCGTTCACACTCTACGCCCATCCGCGCAAGCTGTCGGCGGACAAGACCGGCGCTCCGCGCATCGCCATCATCGTCGGCGGACTTGGCGTCAGCGCGACCGGAACCGCCGACGCTTTGTCGAAATTGCCGGCGCCGGTGACGGTCGCCTTCGTGCCCTACGGGGCGAATCTCGACAATCTGGTGGAGCGTGCGCGGACAGAAGATCACGAAGTGCTGCTGCAGGCGCCAATGGAGCCGTTCGATTATCCCGACAACGATCCGGGACCGCAGACGCTGCTTACCTCGCTCACTCCTGACCAGAATATCGACCGGCTGCACTGGCAGATGAGCCGCTTCCAGGGTTATGTCGGAATATTGAGCTACATGGGCGCGCGTTTCACGGCGTCCGAACCGTCGCTGGCGCCGGTGCTGCGCGAGACCGCCAAGCGCGGGTTGATCTTCGTGGATGACGGCGCCTCGCCGCGGAACGCGGCCAGCCAGCTCGCCGGCAGCCATAACCTGCCGTTCGCCAAAGCCGAAGTCATAATCGACGCCGTGCCGACGCCGGTCGAGATCGACCGCGCGCTGGCGCGACTGGAAATGCTGGCGCGCGATCATGGAACCGCGGTCGGGCTCGCCACCGCGCTGCCGGGAACCGTCGTGCGCATCGCCGAATGGGCGAAAAAAGTGGAAGCACGCGGCATCGTGCTGGTTCCGATCACCATGGTGGCGGTGAAGGAAAAGTCGTCATAACGCTTGTCCCGGGCGCGGCGCAGCATCGCTTGATGGTGCGCCGTAGACCCCGGATCGCAAAAAAAATGAAGTCTTGACGGTCCCGGCCGAGCGATGCATCGCTTCGCGCTGCATCGCGTCCCGGGACAAGAGAGACAAAATGCCCCCCTTCGAAATCTTTGCCCTATCGTCCCTGTGCCGGCATGATGGTGCTCAACCGTGCCGGCCTGGTGCTCGTCGGCCGGCGCTCCAGCGGCCCCGAACACATCGACGCGACGCATGTCTGGCAGATGCCGCAGGGCGGCATCGATGAGAATGAAGACCCGTATAAAGCCGCACTGCGCGAGCTCTACGAGGAAACCAATATCCGCTCTGTGGAGAAACTGGGCGAGATCGCCGAATGGCTCGCCTACGATATCCCACGCGACATCGTCGGCGCGGCCTGGGGCGGCAAATACCGTGGGCAGAAGCAAAAATGGTACGCGCTGCGCTTCACCGGCGGCGACAGCGAAATCGATATCGCCAATCCCGGCGGCGGGCACGATCCGGAATTCATTGACTGGCGCTGGGTGCGATTAAGCGAATTGCCCGATCTGGTCGTACCATTCAAGCGGCAGACTTACGAACGAGTGGTCAAGGAATTCGGGAAGTTTGTACTCGCTTGACCGGTCAATGCATCGCCGTGCCGGTCAAATGCCGGTCGACGGTCTTGAAATGATCGAGCCGTGTTATCAGTTTGTCGAGATCGGAGCCGGGCTCGGTCTTTTCGATGCGGCTCTCCAACTCGCTAATGCGGGTCGAAATCACGGTACGGTCGATGTCCTCGATCGCCTCGGCCACGTCGGCAAGCACCGTGAGGCCCTGCGCCGACACTTCGGCGAAGCCGCCAAGTACGACGATCTTCTGCGCGCCGCCCGTTCCATGCACGGTTAGAATGCCCGGCCGCAGCGTGGCGACGAACGGCGCATGGTTGGCCAGCACGCCGAAATCACCCTCGGCGCCGGGCACGTCCACCTGCTCGACGTCGCCGGAGAACAGCAGCTTTTCCGGCGAGACCAGATCGAAATGAAAAGTGGCCATTATCTATTCAGCCTCTGCTTTTGCCGGCCGCGAAGCCCACGCCTAGCCCAATGACACCGCCGATCAACGTGATGATGGCGATGTGCTGAACCTGACTGCTGGTCAGCGGCCCGTTGTCATGCGCTACCTGATTTCCCTTCACTTCGATACTCAGCGGCCCCAGCTTGATCTCGGTCAACTCCGGCCGCGTAAGGTACCCAGACAGCGCGCCAATCAGCAGCCCGACAATCAGAAATGCGACGAGGTTTGATCGGCCCAGCATGGCGTTACGCCGCTTCCGCCGCGAGCTTCTTACCCTTTTCGACCGCCTCTTCGATGGTGCCGACCATGTAGAAGGCGGCCTCCGGCAGGTGGTCATATTTGCCTTCGCACAGGCCTTGGAAGCCCTTGATGGTGTCGGCGAGGTCGACCAGCTTGCCGGGCGAACCGGTGAAGACTTCGGCGACGAAGAACGGCTGCGACAGGAAACGCTCGATCTTGCGCGCGCGCGCCACCGCGGTCTTGTCCTCTTCGGACAACTCATCCATGCCCAGAATGGCGATGATGTCCTGCAATGCCTTGTAGCGCTGGAGGATCTGCTGCACTTGGCGCGCGACTGCGTAGTGTTCCTCGCCCACGATCAGCGGCGACAGCATGCGTGAGGTGCTATCGAGCGGGTCCACCGCCGGATAGATGCCCTTGGCGGCGATGTCGCGCGACAGCACGGTGGTCGCATCCAAATGCGCGAACGAGGTGGCCGGCGCCGGGTCAGTCAAGTCATCGGCGGGCACGTAGATCGCCTGCACCGACGTCACCGAGCCTTTGTGGGTCGTGGTGATGCGCTCCTGCAGCGTGCCCATGTCGGTGGCGAGTGTCGGCTGATAGCCCACCGCCGAGGGAATGCGGCCGAGCAGCGCCGACACTTCCGAGCCGGCCTGCGTGAAGCGGAAGATGTTGTCGACGAAGAACAGCACGTCCTGACCTTGGTCGCGGAAGTGTTCCGCGACTGTCAGCCCGCTCAAACCGACGCGAGCGCGAGCGCCCGGCGGCTCGTTCATCTGGCCGTACACTAGTGCGCATTTCGAGCCTTCGACCGAACCCTTGTGCGGGTCCTTGTTGACGCCCAATTCGATCATCTCGTGATATAGATCGTTGCCCTCGCGGGTGCGCTCGCCGACACCGGCGAACACCGAGTAGCCGCCGTGCGCCTTGGCGACGTTGTTGATCAGCTCCATGATCAGCACGGTCTTGCCGACGCCGGCGCCGCCGAACAGGCCGATCTTGCCGCCCTTGGCGTATGGCGCCAGCAGGTCGACGACCTTGATGCCGGTGACCAGGATCTGCGCTTCGGTGGCCTGGTCGGTATAGAGCGGCGCCTCCTGGTGAATCGCGCGCTTGACCTTGGCGTTGACCGGACCTGCTTCATCAACCGGGTCGCCAATCACGTTGATAATGCGACCGAGCAATTCCGGGCCGACGGGGACCGAGATCGGCTGGCCGGTATCTATAACTTCCTGGCCGCGCACGAGGCCTTCGGAGGAGTCCATGGCGACGGTGCGCACGGTCGATTCGCCGAGATGCTGGGCGACTTCCAGCACGAGCCTATTGCCGTGATTTTTCGTCTCTAACGCATTGAGAATGGCGGGCAATTCGCCTTCGAACTGCACGTCGACGACGGCGCCGATGACCTGGGTAATGCGTCCGGTTTGGTTGGCTTGGGCCATGTTCAATCCTCTTAGAAGCTCTATTGCTCGGGTCAGAGCGCCTCTGCTCCGGAGATGATCTCGATCAATTCCTTGGTGATCATCGCTTGGCGGGTGCGGTTGTAGGTCAGCGTCTGCTTGCGGATCATTTCGCCGGCGTTGCGGGTGGCGTTATCCATCGCGCTCATGCGCGCGCCCTGCTCGGAGGCGGCGTTTTCCAACAGCGCGCGGAATACCTGCACTGACAGATTGCGCGGCAGAAGATCGGCGAGGATTTCCTCCTCGTCCGGCTCGTATTCGTAAGCCGCGGCCGGACCAGTCTCTTTGGCCGGTTCGAACAACGGAGGAATAATCTGCTGCGCGGTCGGAATCTGCGCGATCACCGAGCGGAACCGCGAGAAGAACAGCGTGCAGACGTCGAATTCCCCGGCGTCGAACAGAGTGACGATCTTCTTGGCCACCATCTCGGCCTGCTCGAAGCCCATTTGCTTGACGCCGCGCAACTCGATGGTCTCGATGATCTGCTTGCCGTAAACCCGGCGCAGCTGGTCTTGGCCCTTTCGGCCGACGCAGAGAATCTTGACGTCCTTGCCCTGGTTTATCAGCGCATTCGCCTTCTCGCGCGCTAGCCGCACGATCGACGAATTGAACGGGCCGCACAGGCCGCGCTCGGCGGTGCAGACCACCAGCAGATTCACCTTGTCGTTGCCGGTTCCCGCCAACAGCCGGGGCGCCGAATCGCTGCCGGCTACCGCCGCGGCGATCGATCCCAGTACCTTGCTCATGCGCTCGGCATAAGGACGCGCCGCTTCCGCCGCCACCTGCGCGCGGCGCAACTTGGATGCCGCGACCATCTGCATGGCCTTGGTGATCTTCTGCGTCGCCTTGGTAGCGGCGATGCGAACGCGCATGTCCTTGAGTGAAGCCATCCGGGATCAATCCTTGCGGATTACGCTTTCTCGATTCAGGTGAACGTCTTGGCGTAGCCGTCGACCGCGTCCTTGAGCTTAGCCTCGTCGTCCTTGGATAGGTCGCCGCTCTTGCGGATGCTGTCGAGCAGATCGGCGTACTTGCTGCGCAGCAGCGTCAACAGGCCCTGCTCAAAGGCTCGCACGCGCGCGACCTCGAACTTGTCGAGATAGCCGTTGACGCCGGCATAGATCACGCAAGCCTGCTCTTCCATCTTCAGCGGCGAGAACTGCGGCTGCTTCAGGAGCTCGGTCAGACGCGAGCCGCGCGCCAGCAGACGCTGGGTGGTGGCGTCGAGGTCGGAGCCGAATTGCGCGAAGGCGGCCATTTCGCGGTATTGCGCGAGCTCGCCCTTAATCTTGCCGGCCACCTTCTTCATCGCTTTGGTCTGCGCGGCCGAGCCGACGCGCGACACCGACAGGCCGACGTTCACCGCCGGACGGATGCCCTGATAGAACAGGTCGGTCTCCAGGAAGATCTGTCCGTCGGTGATGGAAATCACGTTGGTCGGGATATAGGCCGACACGTCATTGGCCTGTGTTTCGATCACCGGCAGCGCCGTGAGCGAGCCGGCGCCGTTGTCGTCGTTCATCTTGGCGGCGCGCTCAAGCAGGCGCGAATGCAGGTAGAACACGTCGCCAGGATAGGCTTCGCGGCCCGGCGGGCGGCGCAGCAGCAGCGACATCTGGCGATAAGCGACGGCCTGCTTCGACAGATCGTCATAGATGATGACCGCGTGCATGCCGTTGTCGCGGAAATATTCGCCCATGGTGCAGCCGGAGAATGGCGCCAGGTATTGCATTGGCGCTGGATCGGACGCGGTGGCGGCGACGATGATGGAATAGTCGAGCGCGCCCTGCTCTTCGAGCACCTTGACGAATTGCGCCACGGTGGAGCGTTTCTGCCCGATCGCCACATAGACACAGTAGAGCTTGATCTTCTCGTCCGGCTGCGCGTTGAGCGGCTTCTGATTGAGGATGGTGTCGAGGGCGATCGCGGTCTTGCCGGTCTGGCGGTCGCCAATGATCAATTCGCGCTGGCCGCGGCCGATCGGGATCAGCGAATCGATCGCCTTCAAACCGGTCGCCATCGGCTCGTGCACCGACTTGCGCGGGATGATGCCGGGCGCCTTCACGTCCACCCGCGCGCGCTTGTCGGTTTTGATCGGGCCCTTTCCGTCGATCGGATTTCCTAGCGCGTCCACGACGCGGCCGAGCAAGCCCTTGCCGACCGGCACGTCCACGATCGAGCCGGTGCGCTTGACGGTCTGGCCTTCCTTGATCTCGCGGTCGTTGCCAAAGATCACGATACCGACATTGTCGGTCTCTAAGTTGAGCGCCATGCCGCGCGTGCCGTTCTCGAACTCGACCATCTCGCCGGATTGCACATTGTCGAGGCCATAGACGCGGGCGATGCCGTCGCCGACGGAGAGCACTTGGCCGACTTCGGAGACTTCGGCTTCCTGGCCGAAATTCTTGATCTGCTCTTTCAGGATGGCGGAAATTTCTGCGGCGCGGATATCCATCAGCGGGCCTCTTTCATCGCGATCTTGATCGCATTGAGCTTGGTGCGGAGCGAACTATCGATCATACGGCTGCCGACCTTGACGATAAGCCCGCCGATGATGGCGGGCTCGATTTTGATGTCGAAGTCGATATCCTTGCCGCCGGTCACCGATTTGAGCGCGCCTTTGAGCGCGTCGAGATTCTTGTCGGTGAGCGGCTCGGCGACGGTGACTTCCGCGGTAACCTCGCCCTTGTGGCGGGCGGCCAGCACTCGGTAGGCGCGGGTCATGTCGCGCACGGCGAACAGCCGGCGATTGGTGGTGATGACCCGCAGGAAGTTGGCGGCCAGCCCCTTGATACCGGCTTTGTCGAGGATGGCGGTCAGCGCGCGCAATTGCTCGTCGGCGCCGAATACCGGGCTACGCACCAGCCGATTGAGGTCGGGATTGTCAGCGATCAAGGCGTCGAACCGGTCAAGATCGGCCTTGACGGCGTCGACCGCCTTGTTGTCGAGCGCCAACTCGAACAAGGCATTGGCATACCGCCCTGCCATGCCGGAAATGATCGGGTCTTTGCCAGCCACTTTACGCTCGTTTTCGTTACTTCATTGACAGGCCGGGTGCCGTCGCAGAACGGCGGCGCAAATGATTGGAATCCAAGAGGGAATTCCGATTTATGAGGACGGCGCGGGAGCCCGCGGAAACCCCCATGAAATCGAGGCGCTAGCTAACACAGGGGCGAGGGCGGCGCAACACGCGGCGACGAACGCCCGGTGCCGTCGCACCGGCCGGGCCACATTTTTGCATCGCTGCGATGCCTCGCCTGCCGCCGGCGTCCGCTATAGCTTTGCGCCGCGCTTCGACAGACGCGGTCCCCGCGGCCGAGCGATGCCGCGCCACTGGGGGCCCACAAAAGCATGCCGCACGTCAAAGCCGGGGCGCCCGGCACCGCCAAGCTGCTGGTCGTCCTGCTGGCCTTCGCATGGGGCCTCAACTGGATCGCCGCCGCGATCGCGCTGCGCGAGGTGACACCTTGGAGCCTGCGCGTTGCCGGCTCCGCCATCGGCGCCGCGACCTTGTTCGCCGCCGTCATCATCACCGGCCACAAACTGAGAATCCCGCGCGGCGAGCACCTGCATGTGATGGTTGCCGGCTTCTTCAACGTCGCCGCATTTCAAATTCTCTCCGGCTTCGCGCAGCTCTCTGGCGCAACCTCGCGCGCCATCATCATCACCTATTCGATGCCGATCTGGACCACGATGCTCAGCACCGTCGTGCTCGGCGAAAAGCTCAACCGCATCCGCATCATCGCGTTCTGTTTGTGCGTGGCGGGACTTTCGATTCTGCTCTGGCCGCTGTTCACAAGCGGTTTTCCACCCTTTGTGTTTTATTCACTCGGCTGCGCGCTAAGCTGGTGCGTGGCGACGGTCTATATCAAATGGGCCAAGGTCAAGATCGAGCCGCTGGCCAATGCGGCCTGGCAATTATTGTTCGGACTGTTGTTCATCGCCGCCGGCACGCTCGCGTTCGAAGGTTCGCCGCATCTGTGGCCGATCAGTAACGACGCAGTGCTAGCGGTGCTCTTTGTCGGCGTTCTTGGCGTAGGTCTGGCACATTTCCTGTGGTGGTCGATCATCGGCCGGCTGCCGGCCATCACGGCCTCGCTCGGCTCGCTGATCGTGCCGGTCGTCGGCGTAAGCGCCTCCGCCATCTATCTCGGCGAGCGGCTGACTGTGCCAGACATCATCGGCTTCGTGATGATCTTTTCCGCCGCCGCCTGCGTGCTGCTGCAGCCGAATGTGAAACACACGGAGATGCCTGAGTGAGCAACGGCAGGCGCGATGACGCGGCTGCCGGCGCCAAGCTCATGGTCCTGGTCGTAGGTCTGGCGTGGGGCTTCAACTGGGTCGCTGGACGCATCATTCTCACGGCGCTGCCGCCGTGGGCGATGCGCGCGGTCGGCATCGGCCTCGGCACTCTCACCTTGTTTGCCGCCGCCGCCATCTGGCGTGTGCGGCTCACGGTTCCACCCGCCGAAGCGGTCAAGATTTTGATCGCCGGATTTTTCAACGTTGCCATCTTCAATGTCTGTTCCGCTTACGCGCAAGTGTATGGGACGACATCGCGCGCCATCGTCATCGCCTATTCGATGCCGATTTGGGCGGCCCTGTTGGCGCGTGTCGTGCTCAAGGAGCAGCTGAGCGCAGTCAAGCTTGCCGCATTGGCGCTATGCGCCGCTGGCCTAACGATCCTGATCTGGCCGCTGGCACGCGCGGGCTTCCCGCTCGGCGCGCTGCTGGCGCTGGGATGCGCGTGGTCCTGGGCCGCAGGCACGATCTACTTGAAATGGGCCGATATCCGCGCACCGATGCTTGCCGCTGCCGCCTGGCAGCTGCTGTTCGGCTGGCTGATGCTGGCAGGCGGCATGCTGTACTTCGAAGGCTTGGCGGAGCTCTGGCCGCTACCGCCGCATATCGTAGCGTGGCTCGCCTACAACGGCTTCATCGGCATGGGCCTGGCCTATTTTCTCTGGTTCGTCGTCGTCGATCGTCTGCCGGCGACGACGGCGACACTCGGTTCGCTGCTGACGCCCGTGGTCGGCGTCATTGGATCCGCCATCATCGTCGGCGAGCGACCAAATCTGACCGACGCCATCGGCTTCGGGCTGATCTTTTCCGCCGCGGCCTGCGTGCTGTTGCAGCCGAACGTGAAGCACGTCGAATTGCCGGAGTGATTTTCAGTAGAAGCTCTGCGGATCGACGTCGACTTCCAGCCGCACATTGCCGCGTGGCTTGGGCGCGCCGGCGAGCCATTGCCGCAAATAGACGGAGAGATCGAAGCCGCGCGGCGCTTTCACCAGCACGCGGAATCGATGCCGTCCGCGCACCACCGCGATCGGCGCCTCGGCGGGACCGAGCACACGCACCTGCTCGTCCTTGGGCGCGGCGAGGCTAAGCGTGCGGCCGTAAGATTCCGCCGCGTACCGCTCGTTGGCGGTGATCACCAAACTGGCGAGCCGGCCGAACGGCGGATAGCCAGTCTTTTCGCGCAGCGCGATTTCGCTCGAATAGAACGCCTCGCGGTCGCCCAGGATCAGCGCCTTCATCACCGGATGCTCGGGCTGGTGCGTCTGGAGAAAACCGATGCCGCGTCCCTCCTCGCGACCGGCACGGCCGACCACTTGATGCAAGAGCTGGAAGGTACGCTCGGACGCACGTGGATCGCCGTTGCCGAGGCCGAGATCGGCGTCGACGATGCCGACCAGATTGAGCTTGGGGAAATGATGGCCCTTGGCGACCAACTGCGTGCCGATGACAATGTCGAAGCGGCCTTGCGCCACGTCGTCGAGTTCCGCCCGCAGGCGCTCCATCGACTCCACCAAATCGCTCGACAAGACGAGAATGCGCGCGCCGGGGAACAGTTCGGCGGCTTCGTGCTCCAGCCGTTCGACCCCGGGGCCGATGGGGGCGAAGCTTTCGGTGGCGTGGCAGTTCGGGCAGGTTTCCGGCGGCGGCATGGCGAAGCCGCAATGGTGGCAGACCAGGCGCTTGCGGAAGCGGTGATCGACCAGCCAAGCATCGCAATTCGGGCATTGCAGGCGGAAGCCGCAGGCGCGGCAGAGCGTGAGCGGCGCGTAGCCGCGGCGGTTGAGGAACAACAGCGCCTGTTGGCGGCTTTCCAGCGCGCTCTGCACCGCCTCGGCCAGGCGCGGCGCGATGAAGCGGCCGCGTGGCGGACCTTCGCGCCGCATGTCGATCGCCTCGATCATCGGCAGATGCGCGCCGCCGAAACGCTCCGGTAAATGAATGCGCTTGTAGCGGCCGCGCCGCGCATTGACTTCAGATTCGACCGACGGCGTCGCCGAGGCCAGTACTACCGGGATCTTCGCGACGCTGCCGCGCACCACCGCCATGTCGCGGGCGTGGTAGTGCGCGCCGTCCTCCTGCTTGTAGGCCGGGTCGTGCTCTTCATCCACCACAATAAGCCCGAGATCGGCATAGGGCAGGAACAGCGCCGAGCGCGCGCCCACCACCACCGACACTTCGTTGGTCGCGACCGCGGCCCAGGTGCGCGCGCGCGTACGCGGCGACAATTGCGAATGCCATTCGGCGGGCCGCGTGCCGAAGCGGGCGGTGAAGCGGTCGAGCGACTGCGCGGTGAGCGCGATTTCCGGCATCAGGATGAGCGTTTGCCGCTTGCGCCGGATGCTCTCGGCCACCGCTTCGAAATAGACTTCGGTCTTGCCCGAGCCGGTGACGCCGTCGAGCAAGGTCACCGTGTAGTCGCCTTGATCGACCGTAGTGCGCAACGCGTCGGCGGCGGCCAACTGGCCGAGCGAGAATTCGGGCTTGCGGAAATCCGGATCGGGCGGCCGCGTCACCGGCGCCGGCGGCAGCACCACGGTTTCCAGCGTGCCTTCGTCGATCAGGCCGTCGATTACGCCGGCGCTGACGCTCGCCTCGCGCGCGGCATCACCTTTGGCGCGCGTGAAACCATCGGCGAAAACGCTAAGCGCACGCGCGCGCGCCGGCGTCATGCGTGCCGGCTGCGGCCCGGCCAGCCGCACGCCGACGCGTTCGCGCGCCGGCCCCAGATGTTCGCCCATGCGCAGCGCCATGCGCAGCACCATGCCGCGCGGCGCCAGCGTGTAATCGGCGACCCAATCGACGAATTTGCGCAGCTCGGTTTTCAGCGGCGGCACATCGAGTTTGTCCGCCACATCCTTCATGCGGTTGTGCAGGCGCGGATTGGGGTTGGCGTTGTCGGCCCAAACCACGCCCATGGTCTCGCCGCGCGCGCCCAAGGGCACGCTCACCAGGTCGCCGGGCGCGAGTTCGAGCCCGTCCGGCACCCGGTAGGAATAGGTCTGATCCAGCGCCACCGGCACCAGAACGTCGATAAAGCGTGTAGTCATAGTGATTGATCTAGGCCGATTCCGCGCGCTTAAGGAAGAGTGAAGAAAGCGATGACATTCTCCCGCCATGAGTACCCTCGCCGCCCCCGACGTCGCCGCCGAAATCAACCGCTGGCTCAACTATCTCGGGGCCGAGCGACGCATGTCGCCGAAGACGCTGGAGGCCTACGCCCGCGACGTTAGCCAGTTCCTCGATTTCCTGGCCGGACATCTGGGCGGGGCGCCATCGCTCAAAGCGCTAGCCAAGCTCTCGCCTGCCGACGTGCGCGCCTTCATGGCGGCGCGGCGCGGCGATGGTTTAAGCAGCCGCTCGCTGATGCGGGTGCTGGCCGGCGCCCGTTCGTTCGCGCGCTTTCTGGAGCGCAACAGCAAGGGAAAAGTCGGCGCACTATCCGCGGTGCGCGCGCCCAAGATCCCCAAGACGCTGCCGAAGCCGCTAGCAATCGCCGCGGCCAAGCGGATCTCGGATACGGAATTGCGCGCCGGCGAGGAACGCAAGCCGTGGATCATCGCGCGCGACGCCGCAGTGCTGGGCCTGCTGTACGGCTCGGGGCTGCGCATTTCGGAAGCGCTCTCGCTCAAGCGCAAGGACTTTGGCGCGAGTGACGCCATCACCGTCACCGGCAAGGGCAACAAGACGCGCATGGTGCCGGTGCTGCCGCAGGTCGCCAAACTGATCGCCGACTATGTCGAGCTTTGTCCCATTGACCTGCCGGCAGACGGCATGCTGTTCGTCGGCGTGCGCGGCGGCCCGCTCAATCCCCGCATCGTGCAGTTGGCGATGGCCACTTTGCGCGGCGCGCTTGGCCTGCCCGACACGGCAACTCCGCATGCGCTACGCCATTCCTTCGCCACGCATTTGCTCGCGCGTGGCGGTGACCTGCGCGCCATCCAGGAACTGCTCGGTCACGCCTCGCTCTCGACCACGCAAATCTACACGGCGGTCGATTCCGAGCGTTTACTTGAGGTTTATGCCAGCACCCATCCGCGCGCATAACACAATCGTCGCAATCCGCATTCAGTGACCCCTTGCGTCCGCTCCCGCTTGCTATCATCGTGAGCGACCGAATTCATGCCGGGAGGGGGCGATGAGCGCACACGAAAATTTGGAACATTCCGAGCATGCCGAACATGCCTCGCATAGCGGCAATAAAAAAATCGCGCTGCTGATTTCGGTGCTGGCCCTCTTCCTAGCGTTTTCCGAAACACTGGGCAAGAGCGCGCAGACGACCGCGATTACCTTGAACGTGACCTCCAATGACTTGTGGTCGTTCTACCAGGCCAAGACCATCCGCATGGCCGTGCTGAGCACCGCGGCGGAGCAGATGCAGATCGTGGCCGATCGCGCCACTGACGCGGAAGACAAGGCGCGGCTTTTGAAGACGATCGACGGCTGGAAGAAGAATGTCGCCCGCTACGACGACGAACCATCCTCGAACGAAGGCCGCAAGCAGCTGATGGCGCGCGCCAAGGAAGCCGAGCACAGCCGCGACGAGGCTTTGGCGCGTTACCATCAATATGAACTTGCCTCGGCCGCTTTCCAGATCGGCATCGTGCTTGCCTCGGCGCAAGTGATCACCAGCATGGCCGCACTCGGTTGGCTCAGCGGCTTGGTCGGTCTCGGGGGCCTCGGCTTCATGGCGCTCGGATTACGGGCACCGCACGCGCTGGATTTTCTAACGCACTCTGCCCACTGATCGGTGTAAGTCTCGGCGCTTACGCCGCGGGGCTGCGATCGGCGCGGCGGCGCAGCCTCATCAGCCGGCGCAGAAATCGTCCGGCGCGCTGCGGTTTCAGCAACCATTTCAATTGTTGCAACCGCTGCCGGATCGGCTCGGTTTGCGCGTGCGCCCAATCGCGCGCCCACAAGAACCACTCGTACATTCGGTGGAACCACGCCATTTGCAACAGCTTGTCGCGCGTCACGTCGAAAAAAAAGGCGGTGAGGCCTAGGCCGAGAAGCTTGGCCAGGAGCAAGAAACCGATCGCGCCATACCAATTACCGGTCGCTAGAAAATAGACTCCGAGAAATTTCAGCGGCAGTATCACGATGATTGGAATGATGAAGACGAACAGTACCGCCGACGGCGGCAAAATGTCGATCAGCCGCACCAGCCTTACCTTAAGCCTGCCCCACGGAATGAGATTGACGACGCGCGCGACGATCGGCTCGAGGTTGTCCCATAGCCACGCTTCCAGCAGAAACAGCAGGGCGAGAACAACCCAGAGCGGGCGGAGCCAGCGGCGCATGGTGTTAATTTATGACAAGCGCCTGCCCTATTTAAGGCACTTACGAACGTACCCGGCCACCGTCCACATTCAGCATTTGCCCGGTGATAAAGGCGGCATCGTCGCTGGTGAGGAACGATGCCGCGCCGACCAGATCTTCCGGCACTTCCGGGCGCTTGATCGCCTGCATTTGGGCGACCGCGGCGTATTCATCGTCCATGGTCTTGAAGCCGGCACGCGGCGTGCGCACCAGCGTGCCGGGGGAACGGGTCAGGCCCGGCGCAATGGCATTGACGGTGATGCCGTCGCCGGCCAGATCGCTTGCCAGCGCGCGGGTGAAGCCGACGATGCCGCCTTTGCTGGCGACGTAGTGCGCAAAGCCGGTGACCACCGAGCCGAGCGTTGACGACGCCAAGTTGACCACGCGGCCCCATTTGCGCGCCCGCATGCCGGGCACGAAAGCGGCGGTTACTAGAAAGGTGCCGTCGAGATTGATCGAGAGCACTTTGCGCCAGTCGGCGAAGGTCATCTCGGAAAATTCCTTTTGCGGGAAGATGCCGGCGCAGTTGATCACGATGTCGACGTGACTGAATTTGGTGTTGACCGCCTTGGCCATGGCGGCGACGGAGGGTTCCGACGACACGTCGCAATTCACCGCGATGGACTGGCGGCCGGCGGCTTCCACCATTTTCACGGTCGCAGCCCCGTCGATGACGTCAACAATCGCGATGTGCACGCCGTCCTCCGCCAGCCGCTTGGCGAACGCCTGCCCGATGCCGCCGGCAGCTCCGGTGATGACGGCAACTTTGTCTTTGTGACCTTTGGCCATGGTTTTCCTCCCGAACTTCGACCGCGCAGCAATTTCCGCTGTCACCCCCGGGCTTGACCCGGGGGTCCATGAGGCGGTTCTCCGAACGTTGAACTTACCGCTCTACCGAGACGCGCGTCATCATGGATTGCCGGATCAAGTCCGGCAATGACGCTCTGCGTGTGGTGCGGCACTACATATGAATCGCGCGTTTCGCCACCGCCATGGCTGCTTCCTTCACCGCCTCTGGCAGCGTCGGGTGGGCGTGGCAGGTGCGCGCGATGTCCTCGGCGGAAGCGCCGAATTCCATGGCGACGACCGCTTCCGCGATCATATTGCCGGCGTCGGCACAGACCAGATGCACGCCGAGCACGCGGTCGGTCTTGGCATCGGCGACGATTTTCACGAAGCCCTCGCTGGTCATGTTGACTTTGGCGCGGCCATTGGCAGTCATCGGAAACTTGCCGACATTGTACGCGATGCCGGCGGCTTTGAGTTCTTCTTCGCTTTTGCCGACTGTGGCAATTTCCGGATAGGTGTAGACGACGCTGGGAATGGCATCGTAGTTCACATGACCGGCCTGCCCGACCAGGATTTCAGCCACCGCCACGCCTTCGTCTTCCGCCTTGTGCGCCAGCATCGGCCCGGCGATGACGTCGCCGATCGCCCAGATGCCGGGCACGCTGGATGCATAATAATGATCGACGACGACGCGGCCGCGCTCGTCACGTTTGACACCCACCTCGTCCAGGCCGAGCCCGTCGGTGTAGGGCACGCGGCCGATGGCGACCAGCACCACGTCAGCCTCGATGGTTTCCGCCGCGCTGCCTTTGGCCGGCTCGATAGTCGCCTTCAGGCGCGGGCCCGAACTGTCGACCGCGGTGACCTTGCTCGACAGCTTGAACATCATGCCCTGTTTCTCGAATAGGCGCTGCGCCTGGCGGCGCACCTCGCCATCCATGCCGGGCAGCACGCCGTCAAGAAATTCCACGACCGTCACTTGCGCGCCGAGCCGGCGCCACACCGAGCCGAGTTCGAGCCCGATCACGCCAGCGCCGACCACCAACAGATGCTCCGGCACCTTGTCGAACTCCAGCGCGCCGGTCGACGACACGATGCGCTTCTCGTCGATCTCAATGCCGCGCAGCCGTGCGACATCGGAGCCGGTGGCGATGATGATCGATTTCGTTTCCAGCAATTGCGTCTGGCCGTCGGCGCCAGTGACCGCGACCTTGCCCGGTGCGGCGATGCGGCCGGCGCCATGAAACGTGTCGACCTTGTTCTTCTTGAGCAGGAACTCGACGCCCTTGACGTTGCCGTCGACGCCCTGGTCCTTGAACGCCATCATCGCCGGCAGGTCGAGCTTGGGCACGGAAACGCCGATGCCCATTTTGCTGAACGTATGGCCGGCCTCTTCGAACAATTCGGAGGCGTGCAGCAGCGCCTTCGACGGGATGCAGCCGACGTTCAGGCAGGTACCGCCGAAGGTCGCCCGCTTCTCGACCACCGCGGTTTTTAGGCCGAGCTGCGCCGCGCGAATGGCGCATACGTAGCCGCCGGGACCGGTGCCGATGACGATGAGGTCGTATGCCATGACGCGTACTGTCTCGTTTTGTGCGGCGGACTAGTGCTGATCGTGCTTGATCTCGATGGACGGAAACAGTGCCAGCAATTGGGAGTAACGCGTCTTCCAATCGCCAAGCATAGCGCAGAATTTCGCCAGCGCGGCGGGGTCGGCGAATTTCGGCGTCCCGGTCTCAAGCGTAAAGCGGCCGGCCAGCTTGCCGACGTAGTCTTCGGCATAACCGGATTCGCGCAGCAGCTTGGCAGTATCGGCCAAGTCAGCGTTCCAGCCGCGCGTCGCATCGATGGCTTCCTTGTCGTTGTCCATTTGCGCGCAAGCCAGAAATGCACCGCGCTCCAGGAGTGCCCGCACCATGATCGATTCGACCAAAGAACGATTTTCGGCCGAATTGGCTGCGCACGAAAAAAACGCGATGACAAGCATGGCCGAGAGCAAAACGCGACGCATCACGGCGCTCCCTACAAATCCAGCACCAGCCGTGCCGGATCTTCCAGGTTTTCCTTCACCCGAACCAGGAAGGTGACCGCCTCGCGGCCGTCGACGATGCGATGATCGTAGGAGAGCGCGAGATACATCATCGGCCGCGCCTCGATCTTGCCGGCATGCACCACCGGCCGCTCCTGGATCTTGTGCATGCCGAGGATGCCGGATTGCGGCGCGTTGAGGATCGGCGTCGACATCAGCGAGCCGTAGACGCCGCCGTTGCTGATCGTGAAAGTGCCGCCCTGCATCTCCTCGATCTTGAGCGCGCCCTCGTGCGCGCGCTTGCCGAAATCGCTGATCGCCTTTTCGATGGCGGCGAGCGACATCTGATCGGCATCGCGCACCACCGGCACCACCAGACCCTTCTCAATGCCAACCGCGACGCCGACGTGATAATAATTCTTGTAGACGATGTCGGTGCCGTCGATCTCGGCATTGACCGCGGGGATTTCCTTGAGCGCCTGTATACAAGCGCGCACGAAGAAGCCCATGAAGCCGAGCTTCACCCCGTGCTTCTTCTCAAACAGTTCCTTGTATTGATTGCGCAGGCTCATCACCGCGCCCATGTCGACCTCGTTGAAGGTCGTCAGCATGGCGGCGGTGTTCTGCGCGTCTTTCAGGCGGCGCGCGATGGTCTGGCGCAGCCGCGTCATGTGCACGCGCTCTTCGCGCGCGGCATCGTCGGCCGGCGACGGCGCGCGCATTTGCGTGGGAGCGGCGGCAATCGGCGTCGGTTGCGCCGCGGCGCGCTCGATCGCCGCCATCATGTCGCCTTTTGTGACCTGCCCGCGCGTACCGGAACCGTCGACCTTGCCGGCATCGATGCCGCTTTCGGCGGCCATTTTGCGCACCGACGGGGGGAGCGGCATTGCGGCCGGTGGCGGTGCCGTCACCGGTTTGGGCGCCTCGGGAGCCTTGGTGGCGGGCGGCGCGGCTTTGGCGGGCACGGCGCCGGCGCCCTCGCTGATCTGGCCGAGCAGCGCGGCGACCCCGACGGTTTCGCCGGTTTTGGCCGCGATGTCGGACAAGACGCCGGCGGCGGGCGCCGGCACTTCCAGCGTGACCTTGTCGGTTTCCAGCTCGACCAGCGGCTCGTCAACAGCGACCGCTTCGCCTGGCTGCTTGAACCACTTTCCGACGGTTGCTTCGGTGACCGATTCGCCGAGGGTGGGCACGCGGATGTCAGCCATGATTCAACCTTTTCAAATCACACGCGTACGATATGTGTTTTAGCCCAACGCCTCTTCCAGCAATTGCTTGAGCTGCGCCAGGTGCTTCGGCATCTGCCCGACCGCGGTCGAGGCTGAGGCCTGACGCCCGGCATAGCGCATGATGCGGTGTTTCGCGCCGATCTGGTTCAGGATCCATTGCAGGAACACGTCGACGAAGAACCAGGCGCCCATGTTGCGCGGCTCTTCCTGGCACCACACCATTTCCGCCTGCTTGAAGCGCGACAATTCTGACAGCAGCGCCTTGGTCGGGAACGGATAAAGCTGTTCGACGCGCAACAGATAAATATCGTCGATGCCGCGTTTCTCGCGCTCCTCGTAGAGGTCGTAATAGACCTTGCCTGTACACATGACGACGCGGCGAATCTTGTCGTCCGGCACCAGCTTGATCTTTTCGTTCGGCAGCGCCTGCGCGTCGTCCCACAATAACCGGTGGAACGCGGTGCCGCTCCCCATCTCGTCGAGCTTCGAGATCGCGCGCTTGTGGCGCAGCAGACTCTTCGGCGTCATCAGGATCAGGGGCTTGCGGATTTCGCGCTTCAATTGCCGGCGCAAAGCATGAAAGTAGTTGGCCGGCGTCGTAAGATTCGCCACCTGCATGTTGTCTTCCGCGCACATCTGCAGGAAGCGCTCGAGCCGGGCGGAGGAATGTTCCGGGCCCTGGCCCTCGTAGCCGTGCGGCAGCAGGCAGACCAGACCGGACATGCGCAGCCATTTGCGTTCGCCGGAGGAGATAAACTGGTCGAATACCACCTGCGCGCCGTTGGCGAAGTCGCCGAACTGCGCCTCCCACAGCGTCAGCGCGTTCGGCTCGGCGGCGGAATAGCCGTATTCGAAGCCGAGCACGGCCACTTCCGACAGGCTCGAATTGAGCACCTCGAAGCGCGCCTGGCCCCCGCCCAGATGGTTGCACGGGGTGTGGCGTTCCTCGGTCTGCTGATCGAACAGCACCGAATGACGCTGCGAAAAGGTGCCTCGCTCGGAGTCCTGACCGGACAGGCGAACCGGATGGCCTTCCTTGAGCAACGTGCTGAAACCGAGCGCTTCCGCGGTGGACCAATCGATGCCTTCGCCCAACTCAATCGACTTGGCGCGATGATCGAGGAAGCGCTGGATGGTCTTGTGGACGTGGAAGCCTTGCGGGACGGCGGTGATCTTCTTGCCGATCTCGCGCAGCTCGGAAATTTCGACGCCGGTATTGCCGCGGCGTGGATCCTCGACTTCGCGCGCAGCCTTGAGCCCGGCCCAGCGGCCATCGAGCCAGTCGGCCTTGTTCGGCTTGTAGCCCATCGCCGACTCGTATTCGGCATCGAGCTTGGCGCGCCAGTTAGCCTTCATCTTGTCGACTTCGCCGGCGGTGATGACGCCTTCCTCGATCAGCTTCTTACTGTAAATTTCCAGCGTGGTCGGATGCGTGCGGATCTTCTGGTACATCAACGGCTGGGTGAACGAGGGCTCGTCGCCTTCGTTGTGGCCGAAGCGCCGGTAGCAGAACATGTCGATGACCACCGGCCGCTGGAATTTCTGCCGGTATTCGGTAGCGACCTTGGCGGCGAACGTGACCGCTTCCGGATCATCGCCGTTGACGTGGAAGATCAGCGCCTCGATCATCTTGGCGACGTCGGACGGATAGGGCGACGAGCGCGAATAGCGCGGATAGGTCGTGAAGCCAATCTGGTTGTTGACGATGAAATGGATCGAGCCGCCGGTGCGGTAACCCTTCAGATCCGACAAGCCGAAACATTCCGCCACCACGCCCTGGCCGGCAAAGGCGGCGTCGCCGTGCATGAGCAACGGCAACACCATCCGGCGTTCGTCGGGCGTGGCGCCGTGCTGGTCCTGCTTGGCGCGCACTTTGCCGAGCGTCACCGGATCGACGATTTCCAGATGCGACGGGTTGGCGGTGAGCGACAGGTGCACTTTGTTGCCGTCGAACTCGCGGTCCGACGAGGCACCCAAGTGATATTTCACATCGCCAGAGCCCTCGGTCTCGTCCGGCGTCGACGAGCCGCCCTTGAATTCGTGGAACAGCGCGCGGTGTGGCTTGCCCATCACCTGTGTCAACACATTGAGGCGACCGCGATGCGGCATGCCGATGCAGATTTCGCGCACGCCGAGATTGCCGCCGCGCTTGATGATCTGCTCGAGCGCCGGGATCAACGACTCGCCGCCGTCGAGACCGAAACGCTTGGTGCCGGTATATTTGACATCGAGGAATTTCTCGAAGCCTTCGGATTCCACCAACTTGTTGAGGATGGCGCGCTTGCCTTGAACGGTGAAGCTTATTTCCTTGTCGCGGCCCTCGATGCGCTCCTGGATCCAGCTTTTCTGCGCGGCGTTGGAGATGTGCATGAACTCCACGCCCAGCGTCTGGCAATAGGTGCGGCGCAGGATGGCGACGATCTCGCGCATCGACGCGAATTCGAGGCCGAGCACTTTGTCGAGGAATATCCTGCGATCGAGATCGGCTTCCTGGAAGCCGTACGAACGCGGATCAAGTTCTTCTTCATTTTTTTCCGGCTCGAGGCCGAGCGGATCGAGCTTGGCATGGAAATGGCCGCGCATGCGGTAGGCGCGGATCAGCATCAGCGCGTGGATGGAATCGCGGGTGGCCTGCTGCACCTCGGTTGAGGATATCTCGACGCCTTTGCCTTGTGCCAAGTTACCGAGCTTGGCGGAGATTTTCTCGCCCAGCCGCTTTTCGGTTTCCGCCCATTGCCCGTCGAGCGCGGCCACCAAGTCGCCGTCCGGGCGCAGCGGCCAATTCGGTTTCTTCCAAGAGGCGCCGCGCGAAGCTTTAGCGACGTCGGAGCCGTTGTCCTTCAGGCTGGTGAAAAACTCCTGCCATTCGGCATCAACCGCGGCGGGGTCACCCTCGAATTTGGCGTAGAGGTCTTCGATGTAGGCGGCGTTGCCGCCGTAGAGGAAGGAGGTGCGGGCAAAGGCGGCATTGGCGTCCTGGCGGGACATTGTTCGATCCTTGCGCTTAAACGGCGCGTCGCTAACGGCAACGGCCCGAGGGACCGGCATCCAACGGCGGATTGCTGTTTTAACGCTATTTATGACGCCTGTAAGTCTACAAAAAAACCTAAGGACTAAATCAGGATTTCAGTATTTCTACCAGGGTTTTCCCGATTCGCGCTGGTGAGGGTGATACCCTGATTCCAGCCGATTCCATTGCGGCAATCTTGGATTCCGCGTCGCCTTTGCCGCCGGAAATGATCGCGCCGGCGTGGCCCATGCGCCGTCCGGGCGGCGCGGTACGCCCCGCGATGAAGCCGACCACCGGCTTCTTGCGGCCGCGCTTGGCCTCGTCTTTGAGGAACTGCGCGGCATCCTCCTCGGCCGAACCGCCGATTTCGCCGATCATGACGATCGAGGAGGTCTTCGGATCGGCCAGGAACATTTCCAGCACCGCGATGAATTCGGTGCCCTTGACTGGGTCGCCGCCGATGCCGACCGCGGTGGTTTGCCCCAAGTTCTCGCGAGTGGTCTGGAACACCGCCTCATAAGTCAGTGTGCCGGACCGCGAGACGATGCCAACCGAGCCTTGCTTGAAAATATTGCCCGGCATGATGCCGATCTTGCATTCGCCCGCCGTCATCACGCCCGGGCAATTCGGCCCGACCAGCCGCGACTTCGAACCGGCGAGCGCGCGTTTGACCTTGACCATGTCCATCACCGGGATGCCTTCGGTGATGCAGACGATGAGCGGGATCTCGGCCTGGATCGCTTCGCATATCGCATCGGCCGCGCCCGGCGGCGGCACATAGATCACGCTGGCGTCGGTGCCGGTTTTTTCCTTCGCCTCGGCGACGGTATCGAACACCGGCAAATCGAGATGCGTCGTGCCGCCTTTGCCCGGCGAGGTGCCGCCAACCATCTTGGTGCCGTAGGCAATCGCCATTTGGGAATGGAAGGTGCCGTTCTTGCCGGTGAAGCCCTGGCAGATGACTTTGGTGTTCTTGTCGATGAGGATGGCCATTACGCGGCCTCCTTCACGGCCTTGACGATTTTCTGCGCAGCGTCGTCGAGATCGTCGCCCGACGTCACATTGAGTTTGGACTCGGCGATGATCTTCTTGCCGAGATCGACATTGGTGCCTTCCAGACGAACCACCAGCGGCACCTTGAGGCCGACTTCCTTGACCGCCGCCACCACGCCTTCGGCGATGACGTCGCATTTCATGATGCCGCCGAAGATATTGACCAGGATGCCCTTCACGCTAGGGTCGGAGGTGATGATCTTGAACGCCGCGGTGACCTTCTCCTTGGTGGCGCTGCCGCCGACGTCAAGGAAATTCGCTGGCGCCATGCCGTAGAGCTTGATGATGTCCATGGTCGCCATCGCGAGGCCGGCGCCGTTGACCATGCAGCCGATCGAGCCGTCGAGCGCGATGTAATTGAGGTCGAATTTCGAGGCCTCGGTTTCCTTCTCGTCTTCCTCGCTGAGATCGCGCAACGCGACGATGTCGGGATGGCGGTAGAGCGCGTTGTCGTCGAAGCCGACCTTGGCGTCGAGGCAGATCAGCTTTCCGTCCTTGGTCACCACCAGCGGATTGATTTCCAAGAGACTCATGTCCTTGGTCGTAAAAGCCGCGTAGAGCTTGGGCAGAATGACCGCAACCTGCTTGGCGAGATCGCCGCTGAGTTTGAGCGTCTGCGCCACGCGGCGGCCGTGATGCGGCATGATGCCGGTGGCCGGATCGACCGAGAAAGTGAGGATTTTCTTCGGGCGTCTTGTGGGCGACTTCCTCGATGTCCATGCCGCCTTCGGTGGAAACCACGAAAGCCACGCGCGAGGTTTCCCGGTCGATCAGCGCGGACAGATAGAATTCGCGGTCGATGGCCGAGCCTTCCTCGATGTAGAGCCGGTTGACCTTCTTGCCGTGCGGGCCGGTCTGATGGGTAACCAGCGTCGAGCCGAGGATGCGCGCGGATTCCTTCTTCACGTCGTCGATGGATTTGACCACCTTGACGCCGCCGGCCTTACCTCGGCCGCCGGCGTGGATCTGCGCCTTCACCACCCAAACCGGGCCGCCGAGTTCGTTGGCTCCCTTGAGCGCCTCGTCGACGGAAAACGCCGGCACCCCGCGCGGCACCGGCACGCCGAATTCACGCAACACCGCTTTAGCCTGATACTCGTGAATGTTCATGCAATGCTCCGGGGGGACGCCGCCGGCGTGTTTTAGCTGGCGAGATTGGGGGCGATCTTCTTGCAGGCATCGATCAAGCCCTGCACCGAAGCAACCGATTTCTCAAACATGCCGCGTTCGGCGCTGTTGAGCTCGATCTCCACGATGCGCTCGACGCCTTTGGCGCCGATCACCACCGGCACGCCGACATAGATATCCTTGACACCGAATTCGCCGTTGAGCCAGGCGGCGCAAGGCAATACGCGCTTCTTGTCGAGCAGATAGCTTTCCGCCATCGCAATCGCGGAAGCCGCCGGCGCGTAGAAGGCCGAGCCGGTCTTGAGCAAGTTGACGATCTCGGCGCCGCCATTGGCTGTGCGCTTGATGATTTCGTCGACATGCGCCTGCGTGGTCCAGCCCATCTTCACGAGATCGGGCACCGGAATGCCGGCGACTGCCGAATAACGGATTAGCGGCACCATGGTGTCGCCATGGCCGCCAAGCACGAAGGCGGTGACGTCTTCGACCGAGACGTTGAATTCGTCGGCGAGGAAATATCTGAAACGAGCGCTGTCGAGCACGCCGGCCATGCCGACGACCTTCTGCTGCGGCAGGCCACAGGATTTCTGCAGCGCCCACACCATGGCGTCGAGCGGGTTGGTGATGCAGATCACGAAAGCGTTCGGCGCGTATTTCTTGATGCCGGCGCCGACCTGCCCCATCACCTTGAGATTGATATCGAGCAGATCGTCGCGGCTCATTCCGGGCTTGCGCGGCACGCCGGCGGTGACGATGCACACGTCGGCGCCTTCGATGGCTTCGTAGCTGTTGGTGCCGGTGAATTTGGCGTCGAAATCGTTGACTGGCGAGGATTCGGCGATGTCGAGCGCCTTGCCCTGCGGAATGCCTTCCATGACGTCGAACATCACGACGTCGCCGAGTTTTTTGAGGCCGATGAGGTGGGCGAGCGTGCCGCCGATCTGGCCGGCACCGATCAACGCAATCTTATTACGCGCCATGATGGGAAAACTCTCGAATTGGTGAAGCCGCAGGACGCGGCCAAGCGTGGCTTATCGAGTTTGCTGTGTTGCAGCAATACGGTCCTGTACCTAAGTCGGCAGTGTATACATTATACCAGCAACTTCTCGTCTGAAGTCCAGCGCAATCTCCCGCGTCAAGTCTCCACGATTTTATCCGACCAACCCGGGCCTTGCTGCTGTCGTGGTCCGTGCGGTAGCCCGAGATAGGATTGCGAGCGCATCTCGATCAGGCGCGAGGCAGTGCGCTTGAATTCGTTCGCCTCGTAGCCTTCGGTAGCGAGGTAAAGCTCATCCGGCTGCGCCTGCGCGGAGGCCAGCAGCTTCACCGCGTGATCGTAGAGCGTATCGACCAGGATGATAAAGCGCTTGGCCTCGTTGCGGCGGGCATGATCCATGACCGGAATATGGTCGAGCACGACGGTATGGAATTCGTGCGCGATCTTGAGGTAGTCGGCGGCCGCCAGCGGTTGCGCACAGAGATCGTCGAATGAAAAGCGGGCGACCCCCATCGCTGCCTTCGGCACCCGCACAATATGGCCCTTCACGACCAGTTTGTGTGGGCTGCCTGCGTGTTCGCCGGCAAGACGCCGCCAGGCTTCGTCAAGCGCCGCAGTGGCTTGCGCATTGGCCGGCGCATACCAGGTCGGCAGGCCGGTGAGCTTCTCGAGCCGGAAATCGATGCGCGCGTCCAGCCGGACGACCTCACTGTGCCGTTGCAGCAGCGCGACGAAAGGCAGAAACAGCCCGCGATTGAGCCCGTCTTTGTACAGTTCGCCGGGAGCCAGGTTCGATGTCGCCACCACGACAATGCCGAGTTCAAACAAGCGCGTGAACAGGCGGCCGAGGATCATGGCGTCGGCAATGTCGGTAACGTGAAATTCGTCGAAACACAGCAGCCAGGTTTCCTCGGCGATGGCCGCGGCGGCGCGCTGGATCGGATCCTGTTCGGGCACCGTGCCGTTCTTGATTTCCTGCCGATAAGCATGAACGCGCTCGTGCACGTCAGCCATGAACTCGTGGAAATGGACGCGCCGCTTGCGCTTCACCACGCTGGTCGCAAAGAACAGGTCCATCAGCATGGTCTTGCCGCGGCCGACCTCGCCGTGGACGTAAAGCCCTTTCAGCGGCGGGCCGGCCCGCTCGCGCTTGCCGAACAGCCAGCCGAGCGACGACGATTTGCGCGCCAGCCGATGCTCCTCGAGGCGGTGTGCGAGCGCGTTGAGTCGCGTCGCCAGTATCGCCTGGCCGAGATCGGCCTCAATTTCTCCGGCGGCGATGAGCGCCGCATAGCGCGTACTGAAAGTGTCGGGCATGAAGCTAGGTCATTACAAACCAAGCGAGCGAAGTGTCGCTGGAGAGCATTGCGGGCCGGTGCGGCTTGACGCGAGACCTAGGGTGAACTGCGCCATCTGTAAATCGAGCATAAATGCCGAAAAGGGGGGCACACCCCTTGCTGCATGAATTACTGCAGCTTCATTGCAACATTTAGTGCACAAAAAATACGCTAATGCCTTGTTAGGTATGCATTTTTTGCAGAATTGGGTCCCGCTACACTTAAAATTATCATCTTTCTGCTGCATTGCACCATATACATACCGGTGAATGGGTCGCTGCGCTTCGGTAGGCGCCATCGGGAACACACGACGATGCACGGCGATACGAAAGTTAGGAGACCCGAGATGAACGAGCTTTTGCCCGACGATGGAACCATCCGCAAATTGTGGATTGGCGAAACCGGCGCCTATCGTGACCACCTGCTCCGCCTCGACCACGAAAGCCGTTATCGCCGCTTTTCCGGTGCGGTTTCGGACGATGTCATCGCCCGTCACGCCGCGACCGCCAAAGGACTGACTGTCGTGGTGCACGGCTTCTTCGTCGACGGCGTGCTGCGCGGCGCCGCAGAGCTGCGGCAGAGCGGATCGCTGTTCTCGCATGAGGCGGAAGCCGCCTTCAGCATCGAGCAACCGTGG
Source organism: uncultured Alphaproteobacteria bacterium (assembly GCA_963778745.1). Lineage (GTDB taxonomy): Bacteria > Pseudomonadota > Alphaproteobacteria > Rhizobiales > Xanthobacteraceae > Pseudolabrys. The sequence goes on from CAVZVP010000007.1 coordinate 59,137, forward strand.
CAGAGCCACGGCGTGGGAACCGGACTGCTCGAGCGCACGCTGCTCTCGGCGCGCAACCGCGGCATCAAATCGTTGCGCATGGACTGTCTCGCCGAAAATCAGCGCATGCGGCAGCTCGCCCGCAAATTCGACGCCGAGTTTTCGTTCGATTTCGGCAGCGTGGTCGGCGAAGTCGATCCGCCGCGCTCGACGCTGCTCTCGTTGATGCGCGAGGCCATGGCCGACACACACAGCATCGCGGGCACGATCTTCGAGGTACAATCGCGCGTGTTCAAGCCGGCGCCGTCAATCTAATTAAGCGGATAGCTCGCCTCCACCACGTAAGGGCCGCCGCCGACCGAAGCACGCGACGAAAACAGCACAAAGCGCGACACCGGGAAGGCAGCGGTGCGGAAATAGCCGCGCGCCGCAAGAAACTCCGCCACATCGCGGCTTGATAAATCGCGCAAGCGCGCCAGCGTGACATGCGGCGTGTATTTGCGGCCTTCCGGTTCCAACCCGATGCGCTGCATCAGCCGTTCGTGCTCGGACTGCACCTCGAGCAAGGCTTGCGCTGGCGCAACCGTCGCCACCACCGCGCGCGGCTTGCGGCCGCCGAACGACGTCAGGCCTTCAAAATGCAGATCAAAAGCGCCACGCTTCACCCGGCCGAGCATGGAGGCGACTTCGTGCGCGATCAGGTCATCCACGTCGCCAATGAAGCGCAGCGTCAGGTGATAATTTTCCGGATCGATCCAGCGCGCGCCCGGCAATCCGCCGCGCAGCGTGGCAAGCGATTGTCCGACATAGGACGGGATTTCGACACCGGTGAAGAGACGCGGCATCTTAGAGTCTCACTATCGCGCGGCGCGCGAAACGGCGACTAGTTCTTCAACCTTCGGCAGGATGCGCGCCACGATCACGTCGACGCCGCCGGCGTTCGGGTGCAGGCCATCGCTCTGATTTAGCTTGGGATCAGTGGCCACCCCGTCGAGGAAGAATGGATAAAAGACGAGCCGATGCGTCGAGGCAAGCTCTGGATAAATGGCATCGAAGGAGCGCGCATAATCCGCGCCTAAGTTGCGCGGCGCACGCATGCCGGCAAGCAGGACGGAGATGTGGCGGCGATCGAGTTTGGTGAGGATGCCGTCGAGCGCGGTCTTGGTCAGCTTGGGGTCGAGCCCGCGCAATGCATCGTTGGCGCCGAGCTCGACGATCACCGCCTCGGTCCCCTCCGGCACCGACCAGTCCAGGCGGCCGAGCCCGCCGGAAGCGGTATCGCCCGACACCCCGGCATTGGTGACCTCGACGGCATCGCCTTTGGCCGTCAGCGCTTGCGCCAGTCTGGCGGGAAAAGCCGAATCCACGGGCAGGCCGAGGCCGGCGCTGAGTGAATCGCCTAGCACCACGATTTTCACCGGTCGATCGGCGGCGCGGACGCCGTTCGGCGCCGCCCAAACCAGCGCGGCTAGCAGCATCGCCACAAGGCATTGGAGCCGGCCAAGTTTTGCCCCATATGTGCGGGGTCGTGAACGGCGGAACCACATGAAAGCACCTTCGGAGGCGCGCCCGGCCATTGCGCAGCCTGCAATCAAACTTGCCAGTGTCAATCTCTCGCTCGGGCAGGGGGCGGCCCGCGTCCATATCCTCAAAGACATCGGCTTGAATATAGGCAGCGGCGAGGCAATCGGCCTGGTCGGGCCATCCGGATCGGGCAAATCCACGCTGCTGATGGTGATGGCGGGACTGGAGCGGACCGATACCGGATCGGTCACGGTCGCCGGCGCGGACTTGAACGCGCTCGACGAGGACGCCTTGGCGCGTTTCCGCGGACGCCATGTCGGCATCGTGTTCCAGTCGTTCCACTTGATCCCGACCATGACCGCTCTGGAAAACGTGGCGGTGCCGCTGGAGCTGGCCGGCATCGCCGACGCCCAGCAACGCGCGCGCGACGAACTCATCGGCGTGGGCTTAAGCGAGCGCCTGCATCATTATCCGGCCGAGCTTTCCGGCGGCGAGCAGCAGCGCGTGGCGGTGGCGCGGGCGCTGGCGCCCAATCCAGCGATCATCGTGGCCGACGAACCGACCGGAAACCTCGACGAGGACACCGGCAAGCAAATCATCGATCTCTTATTCGCCGGCCACGCCAAGCGCGGCTCCACGCTGGTGCTGGTCACGCACGATTCCGCGCTCGCCGCGCGCTGTGGGCGGATCGTGCGGCTGCGCTCCGGCCGCATCGATGGCTCGAACGCGCCATGAGCATTGGCACCATTGCAAGTCGCGAAAGCGGTCGCTGGCTGTCGTTGCGTTTCGCGCTGCGCGAATTGCGCGGCGGGTTGCGCGGCTTCTATGTGTTTATCACGTGTATTGCGCTCGGCTGCATGGCGATCGCCGGCGTTGGCTCGCTCGCAGCCAGTCTGGCCGATGGGCTGGCGCGGCAAGGTCAGGTCATTCTCGGTGGCGACTTGGCGTTCACGCTAATCCAGCGCGAGCTTGCGCCGGATGAGCAGGCGTTCCTTGCGCGTCACGGAAAGGTTTCGGGCGCCGCCACAATGCGGGCGATGGCGCGCACTGCCGACGGCAAAGCCACGCTGGTGGAAATGAAAGCGGTGGACGGCGCCTACCCGCTGTTCGGCCAGGCGGTGCTTGATCCGCCCGGCGCGCTTGCCGATGCCATTGCGCCACGCGATGGCGTCTTCGGCGCGGCGGCGGATCCGATTCTGCTGACGCGACTCGGCATCAAGCCGGGCGCGCGGCTGACCATCGGCAATACCAGTTTCGAAATCCGCGCTACACTCACCAGCGAGCCGGACAAACTGGCCGGCGGCATCGGCTTCGGACCACGCTTGCTGGTGGGCCAAGGGGCTTTGCGCGCCACCGGTCTGCTGCAGCCGGGCAGTCTTGTGCGCTGGCACTACCGGTTACGCCTGCCGCAGAGCGAAGCCACCGATGCCGCGGCGAAAGACGTAACAACGCAAGCGCGCACTCAATTTCCCGAGGCCGGTTGGGATATCCGTGACCGCAGGAACGCGTCGCCGCAGCTTGAGCGCAACGTCGAGCGCTTCACCCAGTTCCTCACCATCGTCGGCCTGACAGCGCTGCTGGTCGGCGGCGTCGGTGTCGGCAATGCGGTGAAAAGCCATCTCGACCGTCGGCGCGAGACAATCGCCACCCTGAAGGCGCTCGGCGCTTCGGGCGGGCGCGTGTTCGCGGTCTATCTTACGCAAGTGTTGATGCTGGCGGCGGTCGGCGGCGTCATCGGCATGGGGTTGGGAGCGATCCTGCCGTTCCTGGTTTCGTGGACCCTCGGCGCCATCATTCCGCTGCCGATCGACCCGGCGCTGCATCCGGCCGAACTGGTGCTGGCGCTGGTCTACGGGCTGATGACGGCGCTCGCCTTCGCGCTCTGGCCGCTCGGCCGCGCGCATGACGTGCCGGTTGGCGCTCTGTTCCGCGACGCCGTGGCACCGCAACCGCGCTGGCCCCGGAAAATCTACATCGCTTTCACCGCAGCCGCAGTCATGGCATTGGTCGTACTCGCCGTCGTGCTGGCTTATGACCGGCGCGTTGCCATCGTCTATGTCGTCGTCGCCGCCGGCGTTTTCGTCACCTTGCGGCTGGTCGCCAGCCTGCTGTTGCTCGCGGCCCGCCATGCGCCGCGCGCACGCGCGACCGTGCTGCGCATGGCCATTGCCAATATCCACCGGCCGGGCGCGCTGACGCCGACCATCGTGCTGTCGCTGGGCTTAGGGATAGCGCTGCTGGTCACGGTGATCGAGATCGACGGCAATTTGCATCGGCAGCTTGCCGCCGAGCTGCCGGCCAAGGCGCCGTCATTCTATTTCCTCGACATCCCGGCCGACCAGGCCGAACGCTTTGACACTTTTGTGCGCGCGCAGGCGCCGGCGGCAAAGCTCGAGCAGGTACCGATGCTGCGCGGACGCATCGTCTCCGCCAACGGCATTGCGGCGGAGAATATCAAACCGAAAGAGGGCGCCGCCTGGGTACTGCAAAGCGACCGCGGCATCACTTATGCGGGCGAGATCCCATCCGGCTCGCGGCTAGTCGAGGGAAAGTGGTGGGGACCGGATTACGACGGGCCGCCGCTGCTCTCTTTCGAGAAAAAGATAGCCGATGGCCTCGGCCTCAAGCTTGGCGACCCGGTCACCGTCAACGTGCTCGGCCGCAACATCACCACTCGCATCGCCAACATGCGCACGGTCGACTGGGAGAGCCTTGGCATCAATTTCGTGATGGTGTTTTCGCCGCACGCCTTCAACGGCGCGCCGCATACCCATCTCGCCACCCTCACTTTTCCCAATGGCGGCACGCCAACGCAGGAGGGATCAATCGTACGCGCGGTCGCCGAAACATTTCCCATGGTCACTGCCGTGCGGGTGAAGGACGCGCTGGAAGCGATCGGCGCTATTGTCGCCAATCTGGTACTGGCGATCCGGGGTGCCAGCGCGCTCACTTTGCTGGTGGCGGCCCTGGTGCTGGGCGGCGCACTCGCCGCCGGCCACCGCCACCGGGTCTACGACGCCGTGATCCTGAAGACGCTCGGTGCCACCCGCCGCCGGCTGCTCGCCGCCTATACCATCGAATATTTGCTGCTGGGGACTGCCACTGCCTTGTTCGGCGTGCTCAGCGGCTCGCTTGCGGGCTGGCTGATCGTGGCCGATCTGATGCACTTATCGTTCGCCTGGCTGCCGGTGCCCGCTTTGGCGGCCGCGCTCGCTGCGGTTGTGGTCACAGTCGCGTTAGGGCTGATCGGGACTTATAGCGCGCTCGGGCAAAAACCGGCTTCGGTATTGAGGAATCTATAGATTTTGCGGCATTCCGACGCGTGGTAGCATCCCCCTGCGCGGTTTAGGTGTTTTGGCCTATAATGCCGCCACGGGACTGTTAACGATCGGCAATGATGCCAGGCCATGATCGGGCCATATCTGGCGTAAAGACTTGACCCACACTAAATTCACTCCACGAACGCGACGGCTACCGCCGGCGCACTTTAAACGACGACCGGCAACGAGCCGGGACAAAGAGAGGAAACTTCGATGTCGGACTATGACCGTAACGTAGCTGCCCGCGGCATCGGCACCGCGCGTGCTGCCGAGATCGATGTGGGCCTGCGCGCCTACATGATCCGCATCTACAATTATATGGCCGGCGGTGTCGCTCTCACCGGCGTCGTCGCCTGGGTTACCTTTCAAGCAGCCGGTGGCGATGCCATTCGCATAGTCGGCGGACAGATCGTCGGAGCGACGGCGTTCGGCCAGACGATCTTCAGCTTTCCGGTAATGATCGTGTTGTTCCTCGGCACGCTCGGTATCGTCTTCTTCCTGAGCGCCCGCGTCAATCAGATGCAAGCGAGCACGGCGCTCGGCCTGTTCATGCTCTATGCTGGTCTGCTCGGGCTGATGCTGATGCCTATATTTGTTCAGTACACTCACGCCTCGATTGCCCGCACCTTCTTCATCTCGGCGGCGTCGTTCGGCGCATTGAGCCTGTACGGCTACACCACGCAGCGCGATCTTTCGCCGATCGGCTCGTTCCTGGTCATGGGCCTGTTCGGGCTGATCCTGGCCATGGTCGTCAACATGTTCCTGAAGAGCACCGGGCTCGATTTCGCCATCTCGGCGATCGGCGTGCTGATCTTCGCCGGGCTCACTGCCTGGGACACCCAAAAGATCAAGGAGATGTATAGCGTGCAGGATGACGGCACCGTTGCCGGCCGCAAGGCGGTGATGGGCGCGCTGACGCTCTATCTCGACTTCATCAACTTGTTCCTGTTCCTGCTGCGCTTCATGGGCGACCGCCGCTAATGAAAGTGCAACGATGAATGCAGCGCCCCGGCCTCGTGCCGGGGCGTTTTGTTATTGGTAGGCTGCACCGCGTATGACTGTCGCCATCCGACCCGCCGTTTCCGCCGATATTCCGGCCATTACCCGCATTTACACGCACGCCGTCGAGCACGGCACCGCTTCGTTCGAACTCACCCCGCCAGACGACGCCGAGATGGCGCGGCGCATGGCCAGACTGGTGGAAGGCGGGTTTCCCTATCTCACCGCGGAAGTCGGCGGCCGGCTCGCAGGCTATGCCTACGCCGCGCTTTATCGGGAGCGGCCCGCCTACCGCAAGACGGTCGAGGATTCGGTCTACGTCGCGGCCGACATGCATCGCCGCGGCGTCGGTGTGGCGCTGCTTGATGCGCTAATGGAAGAGGCGACGGCGCGCGGCTTCCGGCAGATGATTGCGGTGATCGGCGACTCGACTAGACAGGCAGCTTCGATCGGGCTGCACGAAGCCGCCGGATTCCGCCATGTCGGCATTTTGCAAGATGTCGGCTTCAAGCATGGCCGCTGGCTCGACAGCGTGCTGATGCAGCGCGCGCTCGGAGCGGGCGGGAAGACCGAGCCTTAATTCGCCACCAGCGACAGCGACACGTCGATCGATCGCAGCACGCGGTCGAGCTCGTGGCCGCGGCGCACGATCAAGCCGGTCGCCGAGATCACGCTGTAGGCGCCTTGGCGGCGCGCCAGCTTGGGACTTTTTTCAATGCGATAGAGCGGGACTTCCGAGGCGCGGCGAAACACCGAAAACACCGCGCGGTCTTTCAGGAAGTCGATGGCATAATCGCGCCATTCGCCGGCGGCGACTTTGCGGCCGTAAAGATCGAGGATGCGCCTCAGCTCGCGGCGGCTGAAGGTGACCTGATGCACGGGGGCGGCTGCGCTGCGCGCCGGGGATCCGCCCCCGAGGGACTGGCTGGGATCGATTTCGCCGGAACCGAACGTCATGCGGCGCCTCCTTTTGTTGGCTCGATGATCGCGCCGGGCCGCGTCCACGGCAAGAGCCTCATTTTGGAGTCAATTGCCGGAGAAACGGGCAAAACCGCCTCCAACCGATCACGAACTCGTTAAATGCCCACACAATAACGCCCTATTTCCGTCAATCGCCGGTCACTCTAGGTTGGGATAAGGCGAGTGTTGCCTCAAAGGCCCGGTCCGGTTTGAACCCCGGATTCCTCAGCCCCCCAGCCCCCCTGGGCTCAGCCGACCGGGCCAGTTTGAGTTCCGCGTACGGTTCAATCCCCTAAGCCTTCGGGCCGGCTAGTCGCCGGCCCGAATTTTTTTGTGCGTACACGCTCGTCATTCGGGGGTGCACACGAAAGCGTGTGAACCCGGAATCGAGATGCAAATGCTGAATTTGTTTCTGGATGCCGGGGTAGCGCTCACGCGCGCCCCGGAATGACGAAGATCAGCGCAGGCTGGCCGTGGCGGCGCCGAGCATCAAGCCCGGCTTGGCGGAAACGCCGCCCTGCACGATCACGGCCACGCGGTCGATGTCCTGCAGGGAAAAATCGGTATTGGGAAGATTGGCGAGCGGCACGCTGAAGGATTCCGCGTTGCCATTCCAGTCGCCGAGCTTTACCCAGCGCCGGACCACATTGGTATAGGCCAACGTATGGCCACGGTTCTCGCCGCGTTCGATCGCAATCTGCGCCGTGCTGGTGATCGGGCAAAGCCAGACTTCGGCGCTGCCGTGCTGGTCACTGCCCGCGGGAACATTCACGGTCACTTTGCCGCCTGCCACCGCCATCGTCACCGGCAAGGCGAGCGGCGCATCTTGGCGCCGGGTTGTTGCGACGGCGCGCTCGATTGCCGCCTTGTCGCTGCCGACCACGGCGACGACGCCATTGATTACGGCCTGTGGCGTCGCCACTTCGCGGTCGCCGCGCGCAATCGAATACGCGCGCTGGCGCACCGAATGGCCGTGCAGCGCGAGCGTGTCCTTCCAGCCCAGATAATCCCAGTAATCGACAGGCAGGCTCAGGGTGAGCAGCGTCGGATCGCGCGACAGCTCGCCGAGAAGCTTGTCGGCGGGCGGACAGGACGAACAGCCCTGGCTGGTGAACAATTCGATGACCGCGCGCGGCTCGCCCGCGCTAGCGGGCAGCGGCATCAGCGAGGCGGCGCAAATCAGGGTGCCCGCAAAGGCGATGTGGCGATAGTTCATGCCGATCCCACGACCCCCCTGCCCGGCGCGGCACCATATAAAACGCCTCGCCGATCACCCGCCACTCACTTCGCAGTGAGTGGAATTCGAATGGGGGCCTTGGCCAAATCGCCGCTCAACCGGCCAAATGGCGCAACACGTACTGCAGAATTCCCCCGTTCTTGAAGTAATCCAGCTCATCCACAGTATCGATGCGGCAGATTAGCGGCACGCGCTTGAGTGTGCCGTTACCGGCCACGATCTCGGCGATCAGCCGTTGACGGGGCTTAAGTTCGCCATGCAGGCCGCGAATGGTGACCTGCTCGTCGCCCTTCATGCCGAGCGACTGCCAGGACGTCCCCTCCTCGAATACCAACGGCATCACACCCATGCCGATCAGGTTGGAGCGGTGGATGCGCTCGAACGACTGGGTGATGACTGCGCGCACGCCGAGCAGCACCGTGCCCTTGGCGGCCCAGTCGCGCGAGGAGCCTGTGCCGTATTCCTTGCCGGCAAAGATCACGAGCGGAACGTTGTCGGCTTTGTATTTCATTGCCGCGTCGTACATCGTCATCTTCTGCTTCGACGGGTAGTGGATGGTGACGCCGCCTTCGACGCCCGGCACCATCTGGTTCTTGATGCGGATGTTGGCGAAGGTGCCGCGCATCATGACCTGATGATTGCCACGGCGGGTGCCGTATTGGTTGAAATCCTTCGGACGAACTTGGTGGTCGCGCAAATACTCGCCGGCCGGGCTCGCTTCCTTGATCGATCCCGCCGGAGAAATGTGGTCGGTGGTGATCGAGTTCGAGGAATAGCCCGAGCACGCGGGCATCGACGATATCCTCGATCGGCCGCTGGCGCTTATCCATGCCTTCGAAGTAAGGGGGATTCTGCACGTAGGTCGAGCGATCGTCCCACGCATAAGTCAGCCCGCCCTTGACCGCGATCTTGCGCCAATTGGCGTCGCCCTTGAACACGTCGGCGTATCTCTTGGCGAAGATCTGCCGGGTGATATTCTTGGAAACGTACTCGCCGATTTCTTTGTTCGACGGCCAGATGTCCTTCAGGAAGACCTTCTTGCCTTTCTGATCGACGCCGATCGGCTCCTTCGCCATATCGACATTCATCGAGCCGGCGATGGAATAGGCGACCACCAGCGGCGGCGAGGCGAGATAGTTGGCGCGCACGTCGGCGTTTACGCGGCCTTCGAAATTGCGGTTGCCCGAGAGCACCGCGGCGGCCACCAAGTCGCCGTCGTTGATCGCCTGCGAATTCTCCGGCGGCAGCGGGCCGGAATTGCCGATGCAGGTGGTGCAGCCGAAACCGACCAGGTTGAAGCCGAGCTTGTCGAGATCCTTCTGCAGGCCGGACTTCTCGAGATATTCGCCGACCACTTGCGAGCCAGGCGCCAGCGAGGTCTTTACCCAGGGCTTGGCCGTCAGGCCTTTGGCCGCGGCTTTGCGGGCGAGCAGGCCGGCGCCAATCATCACGTTCGGGTTGGACGTATTGGTGCAGGAGGTGATCGCCGCGATCACCACATCGCCGTGGCCGATATCGTAGTTCTTGCCCTCCACCGGCACGCGCTTCTTCGATTCGGCGCTCTTGCCGAATTCCTTGTCCATCGAAATGGCAAAGCCGGCCTTCACTTCCTTCAGCGCCACACGATCCTGCGGACGCTTGGGGCCGGCGAGCGAAGGCTCGACCGAGGCGAGATCGAGCTTGAGCACGTCGGTGAACATCGGATCGGGCGTTGTCTTGACGCGGAACATGCCCTGTGCCTTGGCGTAGGCTTGCGTCAGCGCGATCACGTCGGCTGGGCGGGCGGTGTCCTTCATGTAGCGAATGGTGTCGTCGTCGATCGGCGAGAAGCCGCAAGTGGCGCCGTATTCCGGCGCCATGTTGCCGAGCGTGGCGCGGTCGGCGATCGTGAGGTGCGTGAGGCCGGGCCCGAAGAATTCGACAAACTTGCCGACCACGCCGCGCCGGCGCAGCATTTCGGTGACGGTGAGCACTAGATCGGTGGCGGTGACGCCTTCCTTGAGCTTGCCCGACAGTTTGAATCCGATCACCTCGGGCAACACCATCGATAGCGGCTGGCCGAGCATGGCGGCTTCCGCCTCGATGCCGCCGACGCCCCAGCCGAGCACCGAGAGGCCGTTCACCATGGTAGTGTGCGAGTCGGTGCCGACCACCGTGTCGGGATAGGCGACGTCCATGGTCGCTTGCTTGCCGTCGACCTTGACTTTGTCCTTGCGGCTCCAGACCACACGCGACAAATATTCGAGATTGACCTGGTGGCAGATGCCGGTGCCGGGCGGCACCACGCTGAAATTATCGAACGAGCGCTGCGCCCATTTCAGGAATTTGTAGCGTTCCTGGTTCTGCCGGTACTCCTCATCGACGTTTTTCTTGAACGCCTGATTGTTGCCGAAGAAGGTCACCGCCACCGAATGATCGATGACGAGATCGACCGGCACCTGCGGATTGATCTTCTTGGGATCGCCGCCGAGTTCCTTCATGGCGTCGCGCATGGCGGCGAGATCGACCACCGCCGGTACGCCGGTAAAATCCTGCATCAACACGCGCGCCGGTCGGAACGCGAATTCGTGATCCGACGTCTTGGTCTTGAGCCATTCAGCGAAGGCTTTGATGTCGTCCTTGGTCACGGTACGCCCGTCTTCGTTGCGCAGCAGATTTTCCAGCAGCACCTTCATTGAGAACGGCAGCCGGGAAATCCCCTTAAGGCCGTTTCTCTCGGCAGTGGGAAGACTGAAATAGGCGTAAGTTTTGCTACCAACCTGGAGGGTCTTGCAGCATCGAAAACTGTCGAGCGAAGTCATGTTGGAGGTTTCCATTCCCGGCCGGGACTGCAGCGCTGGTTCGGTCTAAGCTCTTAGCAAGACAAGACTTTTCTCGCCGGGGAGACTTGCGCCCGAATTCCACTAAGCTAGCGGTATAACGGCGGGCTTATAAGAGCTTTTTGCGCCGGACGCCATATTAACGAAGGAACTACCCGAAAAATGCGCAGATTATCGGGGTATTCCGCGGCCGGGATGGCTTCCCTGCCAGGCGCGGACAGGCTATGGCGCGCCTGATGCAGCTCAAGGGCGATAATCTGGCTTGCAGCCGGGGTGGGCGCGAGGTCTTTGCAGGCCTCAATTTCAGCCTGCCCGGCGGCGAAGCTTTGGTGGTGACCGGGCGCAATGGCGCCGGCAAATCCTCGCTGTTGCGCATAATCGCCGGGCTGGTGCATGTCGCCGCCGGCCGGCTAGAACTTGAGGGTGGCGAGCCGGAGGCCTCGATTGCCGAGCAGGCGCATTATGTTGGCCACCAGGACGCCGTGAAACCGTCACTGACGGTCAGCGAAAACCTGCAATTCTGGTCGCAGTATCTCGGTTCCGGCGGGCAGACAATCGACGCCACGCTGCAAGCGGTCGACCTTGCGCCACTCGCCAATCTGCCGGGGGCCTATCTGTCGGCCGGGCAGCGGCGGCGGCTTTCGATCGCGCGGCTGGTAGCCATACCGCGGCCGCTCTGGCTGCTGGACGAACCGACCTCGGCGCTCGACGTGCCGTCGCAAAATCGGCTCGCCGATCTGATGCGCAGCCACCTCGCAAGCGGCGGCATGATCGTGGCCGCCGCGCACGGGCCGATCGGGCTTGATCGCGCCCGCGAACTGAAAATAGGGCCGGCATGAACGCGCTTTTTAGGTGGAGACGCGCGTGAACGCGCTTTTGGCCCTCATTATCCGCGACATGCGGCTCTCCGTTCGAGTCGGCGGCGGCGCGTTGATGGGCGCGTTGTTCTTCCTGATCGTGGTGACGATGATGCCGTTCGCGCTCGGCCCCGACCTCGCTTTGCTGGCGCGCATCGGCCCGGCAATCCTGTGGCTCGGAGCCCTGCTGGCAAGCCTGCTCGCACTCGACCGGCTTTTTGCGACAGACCACGACGACGGCTCGCTCGATCTTTTAATGATGGGCCGCATGCCGCTCGAATTGGCGGTGGCGGCCAAGGCCATCGCGCATTGGCTGACGACGGCCTTGCCGCTGGTCGTGATCAGCCCGGTGCTCGGCCTCATGCTAAATGTCGAACTGCACGCCATGGGAGCCGTGGCGCTGACATTGCTCGCCGGCACGCCGGCGCTCACCTTCATCGGATTGATCGGCGCCGCGCTATCGGTAGCGCTGCGGCGCGGCGGCCTACTGCTGGCGGTCTTGGTGTTGCCGCTGACTATCCCGGTATTGATTTTCGGCGTCGCGGCGGCCAATGCGGCCATCGTGGGTCCCGCCCCGTTCGGCCCACCTTTCACCATTCTTTGTGCGCTATCCTTGGCCAGCCTGGTATTGGGGCCGTTCGCCGCCGCCGCGGCGCTACGCCACGGCCTCGAATGACCGGGTCGGTTTCATGATGCAAATCAATCCGATCAGCTCCTTAACTGGGCATAGATTTGCCGCAGGCCGGCATTGCCCGTGCCGGCGCGTCTGATTAAAAGGCTGCCGATGGCTATCATCGATCTCGCCAACCCGACGCGTTTCCTGACGCTGGTCAACCGCTTGCTGCCCTGGCTGGCGGCGCTGACGCTTGTCGTGTTTGCGTTCGGGCTGGTTCGCGCCATGGGCGCACCCGACGACTATCAGCAGGGCGCAACCGTCAAGATCATGTTCCTGCACGTGCCTGCGGCCTGGCTCGGCATGATGGGCTGGGGCGTGATGAGCCTCGCCGCACTTGGTACTCTGGTATGGCGGCATCCGCTGGCCGATGTGGCGGGCAAGGCCGCCGCGCCGATTGGCGCCGCTTTTACGTTTATTTGTCTGGTCACCGGCTCGCTCTGGGGCCGCCCGACCTGGGGCACCTATTGGGTGTGGGATGCCCGGCTCACCTCGGTGCTGGTGCTCTTCTTGCTCTATCTCGGCGTGCTCGCGCTCTATTGGACCGCCGAGGATCCCGGCCGCGGCTCGCGCACGGCGGCGGTGCTCACTTTGGTCGGCGCGGTCAACCTCCCGATCATCAAGTTCTCGGTCAACTGGTGGAACACGCTGCATCAGCCGGCTTCGATCGTGCGTAGCGGCGGCTCGGCCATCGATCCTTCCATCCTGTGGCCGCTGCTGATCATGGCGGTCGCCTTCACGCTGCTGTTCTTCACCCTGCATTTTGCTGCCATGCGCAACGAGATTCTGCGGCGGCGCGTGCGCTCAATGCGGCTGATCCAAGCTCAGGAAATGCACGCATGATCCCCAAAAGTGGACACCGGTTTTCGGAGAAGATCATGCGTCACAAGAACGAGGCACATTCATGAATCTCGGACCACATGCCGATTTTATCGTCGCCTCTTATGCCGTGACGGTGTTCGTGGTGGCCGCATTGGTCGCTTGGGTCGTTCTTGATCATTCGGCGCAGCGCCGCATCCTCGGCGATCTCGAGGAGCGCGGCGTGACGCGGCGCTCGCAGCGCAAGGACGACCGATGAGTTCGGTATCGAGCGAAAGCCCCGCCAACAAGCGGCGCAACCTTCTGGTGCTGCTGCCGCTCATCGGCTTTCTTGGGCTAGCGGCCTTGTTCCTGGTCCGGCTCTACGCCGGGGATCCCGGACGCCTGCCCTCCGCCCTGATCGGCCGCGCCGCGCCACCGACCGATCTGCCGCCGCTGGCCGGGCTTGCCCGCGACGGCAAGGCCGTGCCGGGCCTCTCCAATGCAACGTTCCCAGGCGAGGTGACGCTGGTCAATGTCTGGGCGTCTTGGTGCATACCCTGCGCCGACGAGGTGCCGTTTCTGGAGAAATTGGCGACCGACAAGCGCATCAAGCTGGTCGGCATCAATTACAAGGATCCGACCGACAATGCGCGGCGCTTCCTCAATCGCTATGGCAATCCGTTCGTCGCCGTCGGTGTCGACGCCAACGGCCGCACCTCGATCGATTGGGGCGTCTATGGCGTGCCGGAGACCTATTTGATCGGGCGCGACGGCACCATCGCCTACAAACTGGTCGGCCCGGTCACCGCCGAGAATTTAGCCCAAGTGCTCGAGCCGGAAATCGCCAAGGCCGCGGCCAAGACGGCGACGCGCTAGGATTTGCGTTCCACGCTGTATTTGTTGATCAGGGGCATTTGCAGCGCGCCGAACAGGAATGTCAGCGGCACCACCCCGAATAATTTGAAGCTCACCCAAAAATCCGTCGTCTGGGTGCGCCAGACAATTTCATTAGCGATGGCGAGTGCGAAGAAAAATAAAACCCAGCGCCAGGTGAGCTTGCGCCAGCCTTCTTCGGTCAGATGGAACATCTGATCGAACAGAATGCTCAGGAACGGCTTGTCGAGTGCAAGGCCGGCGAGCAACGTGCCGCCAAATAGAACATAGATGATGGTCGGCTTGAGCTTGATAAACAGCTCGTCGTGCAGCACAAGCGTTAGGGAACCGAACACCAGCACGATCACCGCGGTGACCACCGGCATGATCGCGATATGCCGGGTTATGACGTAGGAAATCGCAATCGCGCTCAGCACAGCCACCATGAAGGCGCCGGTGGCGGCGAAAATCCCGAAGCGCGAATTGGCGACGAAAAACAGCACCAGCGGCCCGATGTCGAGCACGAGTTTAAAGATGGGGTTGAGTTGTTTCTTTTCGGCCATGGACTTTTATTAATTCAGGAATCCAGCCCAACTATGGCGCGCGCGAAATCGCGCGCCGTGAACGGGCTGAGATCGTCCAAGCCCTCGCCGACGCCGATGAAATGCACCGGCAATCCGAACTTGGCGGCAATGGCGACAAGAATTCCGCCGCGCGCGGTGCCGTCGAGCTTGGTCATCACCAGGCCGGTGATGCCGGCGATCTTGCCGAAGATCTCGACTTGGTTGAGCGCGTTCTGGCCGACGGTGGCGTCGAGCACCAGCAGCACCGCGTGCGGCGCAACCGGGTCCACCTTGCGCATCACGCGCACCATTTTTTCCAGCTCGTTCATCAGCTCGGTGCGGTTTTGCAAGCGGCCGGCGGTGTCAACCAGCACAATATCGGTGCCTTGCGCCTTGGCGGCGGCGAGCGCATCGAACGCTAGGCTGGCGGCGTCACTGCCCGGCTCACTCGCGATCACGCTGGCGCCAGTGCGCTCGCCCCAGACCTTGAGCTGATCGATGGCGGCGGCGCGGAAAGTGTCGCCCGCCACCAGCATGACGCTTTTGCCCTCGGCGCGAAATTTCGACGCAAGCTTGCCGATGGTGGTGGTCTTGCCGGAACCGTTGACGCCGGCAACCAGGATGATGAACGGCCGCGCGGTCACTTCTAACGGTTTGGCCACGGGCTCAAGCACCTTCTCGATCTCGCCGGCGAGCGCGACCTTCACCTTGTCAAACGCGGTGCCTAGGTAGAAGCGGCCCTCGCTCAATTCTTGGACGATGTGGCTGGCGAACTCGGGACCGAGATCGGCGCGGATCAATTCGCCTTCCAGTTCCTCCACCGCCGCGGCGTCGAGCTCGACCTTCGACAGTTTGGCGAGGGCATCGCCAAGGGAGGACGACGAGCGCTTGAGCCCGCCGCTCAGGCGCTTCCACCAGCTTCCGTTTTGTGTGCCGTCGTTCATAGTGCGTCCTTGGCGCGCCCGTGATAGCCGTTTCAGCATGACACCGGAAGAGATGCTTGGGCGCCTGCTCTACCGCGACGGGCTGATGCTGGTGATCGACAAGCCGGCAGGCTTTGCAGTGCATCGCGGGCCGAAGGGCGGCGAGAGCCTGGAGGACTATTTCGACGCGCTGCGTTTCGGCCTGCCGCGCAACCCAACACTGGCGCACCGGCTCGACAAGGACACTTCCGGCTGTCTAGTGCTCGGCCGCCACCGCAAGGCGCTCGCACTGCTCGGCAAGCTGTTCAAGCAAGGCAAGATCGGCAAGACCTATTGGGCGGTGGCCGAGGGCTCGCCCGAAGCCGATGAAGGCCGTATCGATATTGCGCTTGGCAAACTCGACGAGACGCGCGGCTGGTGGATGAAGCCCGACCCGCATGGGGCGCCGGCGGAAACAGCCTGGAAGGTGCTGGGACGAGCCCCGGGCCTCACCTGGCTCGCGCTCGAGCCATTGACCGGGCGGACGCATCAGTTGCGGGTGCATTGCGCCGAGATGGGCTGGCCCGTCCTCGGCGACAATATTTACGGCCGCGCGCCGCGCGTCGGCGGGCCACCGCTGCATTTGCATTCGCGCGAGATCGTGGTGCCGATTTCCAAGAACAAGCCGCCGGTCAAAACGATAGCGCCGGTGCCCGCGCACATGCGCGAGGCGATGACGGCGTGCGGGTGGACTGAATCTCAGTAAAGCTCCGCCTTAATCCGCTCCGGCATCGCGCGATCGTAGGCTTCGCCGCCGAGTCTGCCCTGGCTGAGTTCCGCCACGATGGTGCCGGTCGACGGCAGGCTCTTGCGGTCGATCTTGGTCTCCGCGTCCCACAGCTTCGAGCGCACGATCGCCTTCGAGCAATGGAAATAGACGCTTTCGATGTGGACGATGAGCACGCAGCGCGGCAGCTTGCCGTTGACCGCGAAGCTTTGCATCAGTTCCGGATCGATCGAGATCGATGCGCGGCCGTTCACGCGCAGGGTTTCGCCCACGCCGGGAATTAGAAATAGCAGCGCGATGCGCGGGTCGCGCACGATGTTGCGGAAGCCGTCGATGCGGTTGTTGCCCGGGCGGTCGGGAATCGCGATGGTCTTATAGTCGAGGATGCGCACAAAGCCGCGTGCGTCGCCCTTGGGCGAACAGTCGAGTCCCTCCGGCCCGCTGGTCGCCACCGCCACGAACGGCGCCGCTTCGATCAATTTGCGGTAGCTGCCGTTGATGTGGTCGATTTCCTTGATGACGGAGTTCGGATTCTTTTCGCCGTAGAGCGCTTGCAGCTGCTCCATGGTCGTTATCAGATGATCGCTCGTGCCCATGTTCCGTTCCCCTTACTCTGCCAGCAGTTGGTGGCCGTCGTGCCCCATCATCGTGAGATCGAGAATAGCACCCGGCACGACCGGTGCCGCAAGCTTGACCGAAGTGAATTGCTCGGTGTGGCCGACGCCGCCGCGTTCGGTCAATACCAGGTGCCGCTGGCCTATTTGCGCGTCGAGATGCGCGCGTAACGCCGTCTCGCCCTTTTCGCGTAAACGTCGGGCGCGTTGCTTGACGATATCACGATTAAGCTGCGGCATGCGCGCGGCCGGCGTGCCGGGCCTTGCTGAGAATGGAAAGACGTGCAGTTGCGTCAGCTTGCATGCATCCACCAAATCGAGCGAGCGCGCGAACATGGCCTCGGTCTCGGTCGGGAATCCGGCGATGATGTCGGCGCCGAACACGACATCGGGCCGCAGCCCGCGAATCTGATCGCAGAAACTGATCGCTTGCTCGCGCGTATGACGGCGCTTCATGCGCTTGAGGATGAGATCGTCGCCAGATTGCAGCGACAGATGCAGATGCGGCATTAGCCGCGGCTCATTCCCCAAGGCGTCGAGCAGATCGGCGTCGGCCTCCACCGAATCAATCGAGGACAGCCGCAAACGGGCCAGATCGGGAATCTCCTTGAGAATACGTTTGACCAGCGTGCCCAGCCGCGGCGCGCCAGCAAGGTCCGCGCCGTAGCTGGTGATATCGACGCCGGTGAGCACCAGCTCACGATGGCCGTGCGCGACCAGGCGGCGCGACTGCGCCACGCAGTCGTCGATCGGCAGCGAGCGCGAATTGCCGCGCCCGAACGGAATGATGCAGAACGTGCAGCGATGGTCGCAGCCGTTCTGCACCTGCAGGAAAGCGCGGGTATGGCCCTCGATGCAGTCGACCGCGTGCGCGACGTGCCGTTTCACCACCATTATGTCAGAGACGGTGACGTGCTGACTTTTATCGGCCCACGATCGCGGGTCGAGCTTTTCCTCGTTGCCCATGACGCGATCGACCTCGGGCATCGCCGCGAACGTACCCGGCTCGGTCTGCGCCGCGCAGCCGGTGACGATAATGCGCGCCTGCGGCCTTTCGCGCTTGATACGTCGAATATTCTGGCGCGCCTGCCGCACCGCCTCGGCGGTAACCGCGCAGGTGTTCATCACCACCGCATCGCCAAACCCGCCCGCTGCGCGCCGGATCACTTCCGATTCGGCGATGTTGAGCCGGCAGCCGAAGGTGACGACATCGATGCTCATGCCAGGCCCGCCTTGCCGAACAATGCAGCATCGAACTTGCCGGCGAATTCGAACTGTACTGGCCCGGTCATCAGCACGTGGTCGTCGCTCTCACGCCACTCGATGGTGAGGTCGCCGCCCGGTAGCTTTACGTTCACTTTTTTATTGGTGCGCTTGAGCCGCGCGGCGGCGACCGCGGCGGCGCAGGCCGCCGAGCCGCAGGCGCGCGTCAGGCCGGCGCCGCGCTCCCAGGTACGGATGACGATGGCGTCGCGCGAGACGATGTGCGCTAGCGTGATGTTGGCGCGCTCGGGAAAAATCGGATGGTTCTCCAGCATCGGCCCGAACTTTGCGAGGTCGTAGGCGCTCACGTCGTCGACCCAGAAGATGGCGTGCGGATTGCCCATGTTCACCACCGCCGGCGAATGCATGATCGGCTTGTCGATCGGGCCGATCTGCAATTCGATGGCGCGGGTGTCGCGGAATTCTTCTGCCAGCGGAATCTCGTTCCACTTGAAGCGCGGTGGACCCATGTCCACGGTGAACAACCCGTCGGCGCCCTTCCAGCAATTGAGAATGCCGGTGGTGGTCTCGAAGGTGAGCGCGCTCTTGCCGCTCTCCTTCGACACCAGGTCGGCGACGCAGCGCATGCCGTTGCCGCAGGCGCCGGCTTCCGAACCGTCATTATTGTAGATCCGGATAAAGGCATCGGTGCCGGGAGTGCGGGGCGGATAAAGCGCCATGAGTTGGTCATAGGGAGCGCCTTCGGGTACTGCCGCCGCGCGCACCTCTTCGGGCGCGATCGCGCCGCCGCGCGTACGCAGATCGACCACGACGATCTCGTTGCCGATGCCGTTCATCTTTACGAAGGATTGGTTGGCGAGCGCGCCCAAATCATCGCCTATC
This sequence comes from uncultured Alphaproteobacteria bacterium, assembly GCA_963778745.1. GTDB lineage: Bacteria > Pseudomonadota > Alphaproteobacteria > Rhizobiales > Xanthobacteraceae > Pseudolabrys. Next base: position 78,151 of record CAVZVP010000007.1, read on the forward strand.
AATTCGGCCAGGACGGGGCTTCTGCCCGCCTTTCGCCCGGTTTATATGGCGAATAAACGCCGATTGGCCAGAGGCGTATGATAGCATGCCGCAAATTGCCGGGAACGCCGCACCCAAAGAACGGAGACCCCCTGATGTCGTGCATGCGCATAGCGGCGCCTGTCTTGCTCGCTTTGGCATTCGCTTTGACCGCGAGCCCGGCACCCGCACAACGCGCCGCGCCGAATGGATTGGATACGCCGGCGCCGCCGCTGCAACCGGGCGATGCCTTCGGCGAGGAAGTAACGCTGCCGGAACGGACGATCGTTTACCTGAACGGCCAAAGCAAATGGGATGCCGCCTTCGAAACGCTGGTGGACGCCTTCAAATCGCTCGGCGAGTATCTCGACAAGCAGGGCATCAAGCCGGCCGGCGCAGCCATGACCATCTACACCGAGACCGACGATGCCGGCTTCGCGTTCAAGGCCGCGGTGCCGATCGCGGCGGCTCCGGAAAATCCGCCGAAGGGCGACATCGCCATCGGCCAGACGCCATCCGGCAAGGCGTTCAAATTCGTTCACCGCGGCTCCTACGACGCCATGGACTCGACCTACGAGGCGATCACCAACTATCTCGACGATAAGCATCTCGAGGCGAAGGACCTGTTCATCGAGGAATATGTCACCGATCCGGTAAAGACCGACGCGGATCACTTGGTGGTCAACGTTTTCGTTCCAGTGAAATAGCGCATGATCCCGAAAAGTGGGAACCGGTTTTCGGACAAGATCATGCGCAAGAAAGGCTAAGACGATGTCGATATCGCGTGCTGTGTTCTGTGCTCTCGTGATCGCCGCTGCGGCGCCAGCGCCCTTCTCGGCGCAGGCCGCCGAGAAGATCGATAAACTGGTGACGGTCACCGGCGAGGGTAAAGTCGTGGCGGCGCCCGATAACGCGGTGATCCGCCTCGGCGTCTCCAGCCAAGCCAAGACCGCGCGGGCGGCCAGCGATGCCAACGCCAAGGAGATGACCGTCGTGCTGGCGGCGATTAAGGAAAGCGGCGTCGCCGATCGCGATATCCAGACCACGTCGCTGTCGCTGCAGCCGCAATACGATCCGAAGCAGACCGGCGCCGCGCGCCTGACCGGCTTCCAGGTGAGCAATCAGGTCACGGTCAAGATCCGCGACGTCGGCAGATTGTCCGCCGTGCTCGATCGCGCGATCGCGGCCGGCGCCAACGAGATGTCGGGCATCGAATTCGTCGTGTCGGAGCAGGCCAAGCTGCTCGACCAGGCCCGTGCCTCAGCCATCGCCGACGCCCGCCGCAAGGCCGAGCTCTATGCCAATGCCGCCGGCATGAAAGTCGGCCGCGTCATGGCAATCGCGGAAGAGGGCTCGGCTCCGTCGCCGCACCTGTACCAGCCGATGCGCGCAGGCGCAGCGCCCGCGATCGCCCCCGGCGAGCAGACGCTGCGAGCCGTGGTCACGGTCAGCTATGAATTAACCTCGTGAATCCCGCACCTTGACTTGAAGGCGGGCCAACCTTAGGTTCCGCCCGCTTTTACTTGAGACTTGAAGTTCCAGTTCCGCCGCCCGGTCCCTGAGAGGCTGGAGGCCACCGCCCGACAGCGCAATGCGCCCTCGGGCGTAAAGGTGTTTGTAAACGATGTTCGATTCACTGTCGGAAAAACTGGGCGGCATTCTCGACCGCCTCACCCGCCGCGGCGCGCTTAGCGAGGCCGACGTTGACGCGGCGCTGCGCGAAGTGCGCCGGGCACTGCTCGAGGCCGACGTCGCGCTCGACGTGGCGCGCGCTTTCACCGACAACATCAAGAAGCAGGCGGTCGGCGTTGAGGTGATGAAATCCGTCACCCCCGGCCAGATGGTCGTCAAGATCGTGCACGACCAGCTGGTCGCCACGCTCGGCGCCGATAGTCAAGGCATCGATCTTGCCGCCGCGCCACCGGTCGTCATCATGATGGTCGGCCTGCAAGGCTCCGGTAAAACCACCACCACCGCGAAAGTCGCTCGCCGCCTCACCGACCGTCAAAAGAAAAAAGTTCTGATGGCCTCGCTCGACGTGCGCCGGCCGGCTGCGATGGAGCAGCTCGCGGTGCTCGGCCGCGAAGCGGGCATCGACACGCTGCCGGTGGTCGAAGGTCAGCAACCACCACAAATTGCCAAGCGCGCGCTCGAAGCCGCCCGCCTCGGCGGCTACGACGTGGTGCTGCTCGACACCGCCGGCCGCACCACGCTGGACGACGCCATGATGAGCGAAGCGGCCGAGGTCAAGCGCGCCGCCAATCCGCACGAGGTGCTGCTGGTGGCCGACGCCCTCACCGGCCAGGACGCGGTCAATCTGGCGCGCGCGTTCGATGAGCGCGTCGGCCTCACCGGCATCGTGCTCACCCGCGTCGATGGCGACGGCCGCGGCGGGGCCGCGCTGTCGATGCGCGCGGTCACCGCCAAACCGATCAAGCTGATTGGCACCGGCGAGAAACTCGACGCGCTGGAAGAATTCGACCCCGCGCGCATCGCCGGCCGCATCCTCGGCATGGGCGACATCGTCGCGCTGGTGGAAAAAGCCACCGCCAATATCGACGCCGAAAAAGCCATGCGCGCGGCCGAGAAAATGCGCAAGGGCAAGTTCGATCTCGGCGACCTGCGCGAACAACTTCAGCAGATGCAAGGCATGGGCGGCATGAGCGGCCTGCTCGGCATGTTGCCCGGCGTGGCCAAGATGAAGAACCAGATCGCCGCCGCCGGCCTCGACGACAAGCTCGTGAAGCGGCAGATGGCGATCATCGATTCGATGACGCCACAGGAGCGCCGCAACCCGGACATTCTCAAAGCCAGCCGCAAGAAGCGCATCGCGGCCGGCTCCGGCACCACGCCGGAGGCGATCAACAAGCTTTTGAAAATGCACCGCGGCATGGCCGACATGATGAAGATGATGGGCAGCGGCAAGCGCGGCCCGCTCGCCGGCCTGGCGCAAGCCATGGGTTTCGGCTCCGCTATGCCGACCCCGGAGCAGATGGCGGAAATGGCGAAAAACATGCCGCCCGGCACACAACTGCCGCCCGGCATGCCGGGTCTGCCGCCGACCATGCCGAAATTGCCGCCGAATTTCCCCGGCACGCCCGGCCTGCCGGGCCTGGGTGGAAAGTTTCTTGGATTGCCGGGCGGTCTGCCCGGTCTCGGAAAAAAGAAGTGATCAATGTTCAAAAAGTCGACGCCTAAGAAAGGAACCTGAAATGTCTCTCGTCATCCGCATGGCCCGCGCCGGAACCAAGAAGCGGCCGGTCTATCACATCGTCGTCGCCGACTCGCGTAGCCCACGCGACGGCCGCTTCATCGAGCGGCTCGGCTATTTCAACCCGCTGCTGCCGAAGGATAAGACCGAGCGGCTCAAGCTCAATCTCGAGAAGGTGCAGGCCTGGATGAAGAAGGGCGCGCAGCCGTCCGACCGTGTGACGCGCTTCCTCGATGCCGCCGGCATCGTGAAGCGTGAAAAGCGCAACAATCCGGAAAAGGCGGTCCCGCGCAAGGAACGCAAGGCCAAGGAAGAGGAAGCCACCAAGGCCAAGGAAGCCGGCGACGCGGCGGCCAAGACGGCGGCCACGGTCAAGGCCGCTACCGAAAAGACCGCTGCGGACAAGGCCGCTTCGGATAAAGCCGCAGCCGACAAGGCCAAGGCAGCCGAAGCGCCGGCGGCGAGCTGACGCTCCGCCTCGCCGTGGCCGACCGCATCCGCGTCGCTCGCATCGGTGCCGCGCACGGCATTCGCGGCGAGGTGAAGCTGTGGTCGTTCACCGAGGACCCGCTGGCCGTCACGAATTACGGCCCGCTGGAAACCGAGGACGGCGCGCGGCGCTTCGAAATCGAAGCGGCGCGGCTGGCCAAGGATCATCTGGTCGCGCGGCTCAAAGGGGTCGGCGACCGCAACGCAGCGGAGCCATTGCGCAACACGGATTTATTCGTGCCGCGCGACCGCTTGCCCCCGATCGCGGAAGCCGACACGTTCTATCACGCCGACCTCGTCGGCCTCGCCGCGGTGAGCGAAGACGGCGCCGCGCTTGGCACCGTCAGCGCGATTCATAATTTCGGCGCGGGCGATCTGATCGAGATCGATCGCGCCGCCGGCGGCGAGCCGTTGCTGCTGCCGTTCAACGAGATGACGGTGCCAACCATTGATCTGAAGGCGGGTCGCATCGTCGTCGTGCCGCCAGCCGAGATCGAGGCAAAGGAAGAAGACTGACGATGTGGCGCGCGAGCATCCTCACGATTTTTCCGGAGATGTTTCCCGGCCCGCTCGGCGTCAGCTTGGCCGGCAAGGCGCTCGGCTCGGGCATCTGGTCGCTCGACACCCACGACATCCGCAACGCCGCCACCGACAAACACCGCACCGTGGACGATACGCCGGCCGGCGGCGGCCCCGGCATGGTGATGAAGGCGGACGTGCTGGCGCGCGCGCTCGATACCGTTCCGCATGACCATCGCCCACGCCTGCTGATGAGCCCGCGGGGAACACCGCTGACGCAGCGAAAGGCGGCAATGCTGGCCGTCGGGCTAGGCGTCGTGATCGTCTGCGGCCGCTTCGAAGGCGTCGACGAACGCCTGATCAAGGCCCGCAAACTGGAAGAAGTCTCGCTCGGCGATTTCGTGCTCTCCGGCGGCGAGCCGGCGGCGATCGCGTTGCTCGATGCCTGCGTGCGGCTGTTGTCTGGGGTCATGGGCAAGGAGGCCTCGATCGACGAGGAGAGCTTCGCCGACGGCCTCTTGGAATACCCGCAATACACGCGGCCCCCGGTGTTCGAGGGCGAGCCGATCCCGGATGTGCTGTTGGCGGGCGACCACAGCAAGATCGCGCAATGGCGCCGCGCCGAGGCCGAACGGCTCACCCGGGAGCGCCGCCCGGACCTCTGGGCGGCCTATTTGGCCCGTAAAAAGCCCCAAAACGGGCCCAAAACCTGAGGGTGACAACCGCTGAGCTTTGTCGTAGAAGCTCGCCCAACCCATTCAGACCAGACAAGACCGCGCGCCGGTTGCTGGCGCTGCCGACGGAGAGTTAAGCCATGAACATCATCCAGCAGATCAATAATGAGCAGGTCGAGAAACTCTCGGCCGGCAAGACCATTCCCGACTTCGCGCCGGGCGACACCGTGCTGGTCAACGTCAAGGTGGTGGAAGGAGACAAAAGCCGCATCCAGGCCTACGAGGGCGTCTGCATCGGCCGCTCGGGCGGCGGCATCAACGAGAACTTCACCGTGCGTAAGATTTCCTACGGCGAAGGCGTTGAGCGCGTATTCCCGCTCTATGCGCCGATGATCGATTCGATCAAGGTCGTGCGCCGCGGCAAGGTGCGCCGTGCCAAGCTCTATTACCTGCGCGGTCTGCGCGGCAAGAAGGCGCGCATCGAAGCACAAGCGACCGGCGGGCCGGAAGCGGCCGAGGCCGCCGCCAAGGAATAATCGCAGCCATGCGATGATGCAGGAAGGGGCCGCCGTTCGGCCCCTTTTTCTTGAGGCTTGGCGACGTTAGATAGCGCATAATGCCGTAACGGAGAGTGAGACGATGGCGAAACCGCGCACCCTCTACGATAAGATCTGGGACGACCATCTGGTGGACGAGGCACCGGACGGAACCTGTCTGATCTATGTCGACCGCCATTTGGTGCACGAGGTGACCTCACCGCAGGCCTTCGAGGGTCTGCGCACGGCGGGCCGCAAGGTGCATGCGCCCGACAAGACGCTCGCCGTGGTCGACCACAACGTGCCGACCTCCGACCGCAACAAGCCCAATCCCGATCCGGAAAGTGCCGAACAGATCGCGGTCATGGCGCAGAACGCCAAGGACTTCGGCATCGAATATTTCAACGAGTTCGACAAGCGCCAGGGCATCGTCCACATCATCGGCCCCGAGCAGGGCTTCACGCTGCCCGGCACCACCATCGTGTGCGGCGATAGCCACACGGCGACGCACGGTGCCTTCGGCGCGCTCGCCTATGGCATCGGCACCTCGGAAGTCGAGCACGTGCTGGCGACGCAGACGCTGATCCAGAAGAAATCGCTGAACATGCGCGCGGTGGTCGACGGCCAATTGCCGCAGGGCGTCACCGCCAAGGACATCATCCTCGCCATCATCGGCGAGATCGGCACCGCCGGCGGCACCGGTTACGCGCTGGAATATGCCGGCGAGGCGGTACGCGCCTGCTCTATGGAAGGGCGCATGACCATCTGCAACATGTCGGTGGAAGGCGGCGCCAAGGCGGGCTTCGTCGCGCCCGACGAGAAAGCCTACGCCTATCTCAAGGACAAGCCGAAAGCACCCAAAGGCAAGGCCTGGGACGAGGCCATGCGCTATTGGGAAACTCTCTCCTCCGACGATGGCGCGCATTTCGATCGCGAGATCAAGCTCGATGCCGCCAAGCTGCCGCCGCTGGTCACCTGGGGCACCAGCCCCGAGCAGGTGGTGACGATCGCCGGCCGCGTTCCGGTGGCTGCCGATATCGCGGACGAAAAAAAGCGCGTCGCCGCCGAACGCTCGCTCGGTTATATGGGACTCAGCGGCGGCGAGAAGATCACCGACATCAAGCTCGACCGCGTGTTCATCGGCTCATGCACCAATGGCCGCATCGAGGATCTACGCGACGTCGCGCGCGTCGCTGCCGGCAAGACGGTGAACGCCAATGTCTATGCGATGATCGTGCCCGGCTCCGGACTGGTGAAGGAGATGGCGGAAGCCGAAGGGCTCGACAAGATTTTCAAGGCCGCCGGTTTCGACTGGCGCGAGCCGGGCTGCTCGATGTGCCTCGCGATGAACCCGGACAAGCTCAAGCCGGGCGAACGCTGCGCCTCCACCTCGAACCGCAACTTCGAAGGCCGCCAGGGCTACAAGGGCCGCACGCACTTGGTGTCGCCCGCTATGGCGGCAGCCGCCGCAATCGCCGGGCATTTCGTCGACGTGCGGGAGTGGAAGTAGCGCGACGACGACGTTCAAAATTCAAAAGGCCCGCCAAATACGGCGGGCCTTTTTATTTCAGCGCTGTCACCAGCAACGCCAGGCGCGGCGCAGAACCCAGTGATGATTGTGCCAGCGGCGCACGGGCGCCCAGCCGCAGCTCGGGGCGGCGTAATAGTCGTCGTAATATCCATACGGATAGCCGCCCCAGCCCCAAGCCGGGCCAAAGCCAAAGACGACACCGGGTCGCCAGCCACGGCCCCATCCACCACCGCGCCACCCACCGCCACCCCAATGGCCACCGCCACCACTCCAATGGCCGCCGCCGCCATGGAAGTGGCCGCCGCCATGGCCGCCATGACGTTGCGCTGCGGCGGGACCGGGCGTCATGGCGAACGCGCCGGCGATCAGGGCCGCGATTGCAAAAACTTTCACGAGTTTCGACATGGATAACCTCCACTGCCCCCAGACTAAGAAACGTTTGTCACGGAAGTTCCCTGCGCGCTGATTATTGCCACCAGCATTGTTGCTGCGGGACGATCACCGGCCCGCTGACGCGGTATTCCTTTGCCAGCCAGGCGCGGCAATAGCGTTTGGCGTTCGGGCCGGGACGGATCTGCCGCGGGTGGATGGTGATGCGCGGCCGCGATTGTGCGGCTAATTCATTTGTCGAGACCTCGGCCAAAGCCGGCCACATCCCAGCGCTCAAGCCGAACATTACCGCCAGAAGCGCAAAGAACGTCCATTTCCTCGGCATCGTCTAAGCCCTACCCGCCACGCACAACGCCAAACGGTCGCTCTTTCGTGACCCGCCGTCAACCGCTTGGTTGTCGCGGCGTCCTGCCCTAGAACGTTGGTATGAAAGGCCAATTTGACGATCCTTTGGCCTGGCGCGGGGCGGCGGCGCCTTCGCTCGGCGAAATCGAGGCGCTGGCGGCGGACGCTTATGCCCGCTTGCCCGAGCATTTCCGCAACCTTTGCGAAAATCTCATCATCCAAGTGGCCGATTTTCCGAGCGAGGAAGTCCTAAATGTGATGAACGTCGAGACAGAATTCGACCTGCTCGGGCTGTTCCAAGGTGTTGGCCTGCCGTTTCAGTCGACCAGTGTTCTGGAGCCGCTGCCCAACATGGTCTGGCTCTATCGCCGCCCGATCCTCGACTACTGGGCCGAGCACGAGGAGAGCCTGGGCGCCATCGTCACCCACGTGCTGGTGCACGAGATCGGCCATCATTTCGGGCTCTCGGACGACGACATCGAAGCGATCGAGGCGAGCGCCGACTGAATGGAGCAAGACACATGAAAATCGACGGCCGCTGCCATTGCGGCTATCTCAGCTTCGAAGCCGAAGCCGATCCGCAAAATGTTTCGATCTGCCACTGTACAGATTGCCAGAGCGGTTCGGGCACGGCGTTCCGCACCAGCATCCGCGCGCCCGGCAAGACTTTCAAAATGCTGAGCGGCACGCCGACGCTCTTCCTCAAAACCACGGCCGACAGCGGTAACCATCGCCTGCAGGCCTTCTGCCCGACCTGCGGCACACCGATTTATTCCACCGCGCCCGGCGACAATCCGGACGCTTACATGATCCGCACCGGCACGTTGCGCCAGCGCGATCAACTCATCCCGCGCCAGCAAAACTGGTTCCACTCGGCGCGTCCCTGGGTCACGGAACTGGCGTCGATCCCGCGCAACGAAAAAGGCCGCCCAGCCAAGCCGAGCTTAAGCGCGGACTCATAAACGATCAGCCAAATGCCGGCGCGGATGCGCCGTCGTGATTATGCACCCTGAAACTCTCTCGCATCCGGCCATGACGATGCGGCATCGATAAGGTTGATCAGTCGTCAAATGCCAATCCCGATCAAGTAATGCCACCCAACAACGGCAACGCAAAAAATACAGATTGACAGTACAACTTTGCGATTGGCTGACATTTTACTCTCGTATCTATTTGCCGGGAGATCTCCATTCCTTCGCGGGCAACAGTCTCGTCCAGACCGGCGCGCACAAAGGCTACTCCCGCATGGGGCGTGAGAAAAGTCAGCAACGCTGTCGCACAAATTCCAATGATCGAGTGCGTCACACCGTACAGGCGCTACAAGGATGAAAAGCCTTGCTGGCATTGGGGATGCCGTGAGAGACGATTGCGGATTCCAAGGCGTAGACCAGCCGCGCAAACCGCTCATCGATTGCTCGGCGCGCGGGCCGAATTTCATTCGCGGTCAGGATAATTCGCGCGCCTGCGAGCGTTGCCCGCGCGGACAGGTGTCGAATTCCGATCAAACGAAGTGCATCGTCCCCGGCCGGGGAAGCAAGCCGCGCATCATCGGCCCGAACACGCCGCCGCCGCCACCGCCGCCGCCGCCGAGGATCAAGCAGCCGGGATTGAAGCAGCCGGGACTCCAGCGACCGCAGATAAAGCCGCTGCGGCCAGCGCTTCGCCCGCAACGCTGTGCCGTGGTGCGTGGCAAAACGATTTGCAATTAACAGTGGTTCGTCGCCGCCGCGATCAGCGGCTCGCATGAGTCCAATCGAAAACATGCGTTTGATCGGCCGGCGCGATAGGTGCGATAATTGCAAGCTTCGCAACCCGAAAGGCCGGCCGCATGATCGTCACCGTTTTCCGCTCCCGCTTGATGCCGGACGTGCGCGAGGAATACGTAGCGCTCGTCGATCGCATGGTCGAACTCGCGGCGACCATCCCCGGCTACATTTCGCACAAGGGGTTCTTCGCCGAGGATGGTGAGCGCGTCACCATCGTCGAGTTCGAGTCGGAGGAGGCGCAGCGCGTCTGGCGCATGCACTCGGAGCACCGGGTCGCGCAGCGCAAGGCCAAGGAAATCTACTACGAGAGCCATTCCGTGCAGGTTTGCCAGCTCATCCGCGAGGCCCGCTTCAAACGCGAGCCGGCCCCGCTGAAAAAAACGCCTTAACCCTACCTTGACCTGCGCGCGCTATGCCCGCAATTAAAGGCCGGCAAAAGATTGGCCGGCACGGCCGCCCGAGTATCTCCGGCAAGGACTTGATCGAGATGGACAAATTCACCACGTTGGAAGGCGTCGCCGCGCCCTTGAAGATGATCAATGTCGACACCGACATGGTCATCCCCAAGCAATACCTGAAGACCATCAAGCGCACGGGCTTAGGCAAAGGCCTGTTCTCCGAGCTGCGCTACAAGGACGACGGTAGCGAAAACCCGGATTTTGTGCTCAACAAGCCGGCCTATCGCAAGGCCAAGATTTTGGTCGCCGGCGACAATTTCGGCTGCGGCTCGAGCCGCGAGCACGCGCCCTGGGCGCTGATGGATTTCGGCATTCGCTGCGTGATCTCGACCGCGTTCGGCGACATTTTCTACAACAACTGCTTCAAGAACGGCGTTCTGCCGATCCGCGTCAGCCCTGAGGATCTGGAGAAGCTGTTCGACGACGCCGAGCGCGGCTCCAATGCCACGCTCTCGATCGACCTGGAAAAACAGGAAATCCACGGCCCCGACGGCGGCGTGGTCAAGTTTGAAATCGATTCGCACCGTAAGCACTGCATGCTCAACGGCCTCGACGATATCGGGTTGACCAAGCAGAAGCAGAGCAAGATCGAAAACTACGAGGACAAAGCCAAAGCGGCGCGGCCGTGGGCGTGAGGCTCGCGGCGCTCGCGGTTTTGTGCGCGCTCGCAGCTTAGCCGGCGCTGGCGCAGAAATTCACCGAGGACGGCCTGCGCGAATGCGAGAAGCTCGCCGCGGTCAAGTTCAAGCGGGAAAATCCGGCGTTCAAAAAGTTCGCGATCGCGCGCGCCGACGTCGAAGAAGACAAGTTCGCCAACAAGGTCGGCACGCAATTCGTCTCCACCGTCTATCACGGCAAGGTGGTCTATCAGGCCGGCGGCGAACCGGCTGACGTGCGCTTCATCTGCCTGCACGGCGGGCTCGGCAAGGACGCGGTATTTGTCTACACCTTGCCGCGTTGAACCCCGGAGTTTCTCACGCAACCGTGATGTGAGCCGGACGTTGTCGCGCCGCAAGTTCGCAGTATCGTGAATAGCAACACGAAAAAACGTCAACACGGGAGGCTTACGATGCCCAAGCATGACTCTGTCGACTGCAACCGCCGCGCAATGCTCGGCGCGGGCGGCGCGCTGATCCTGAGTGCAACGCTGTTGCCGGCGTGGTCGTTCGCCCAGCCGAGCGGCGGCAAATCGCGCATCGGCATCATCGGCTCGGGCCACATCGGTGGCACGATCGGCGGACTATGGGTTAAGGCGGGGCATCCGGTGATGTTCTCATCGCGCCATCCCGAGGAGTTGAAGGACATGGTTGCGGGCCTTGGCGCCCTCGCCCAGGCCGGCCCCGTCGACAAGGCCATCGCCTTCGGCGACGTCGTCTTCATTGCGGTGCCTTATGGCGCGCTGCCGCAGGTCGGCCGCGACAACGCCGCGGCGCTCAAGGGCAGAGTCATGCTCGATGCCTGCAACGCCACAGCCGCGCGCGACGGCGCGATCGCGGAAGAAGTCGAGCGCGACGGCATCGGCGTCGTTTCGCAGAAATATCTGGCCGGCACGCGGCTCGTGCGCGGCTTCAACACGATGTCCTATATGACCTTCGCGAAGGAGGCGAACCGCCCCGATCCCAGGCTAGCGATCCCGATCGCCGGCGACGATGCGGAGGCGGTGCAGGTCGTGAGCGGGTTGGTGCGCGACGCCGGCTTCGATCCCGTCGTGGTCGGCAAGCTGGCGGATGCGAAGCGGTTTCAGCGTGGCGGCCCGGGCTACGGCCAGCCGGTGAGCGCGGCGGAGCTTAAGCAGAAACTGAACCTGGCGCCGTGAACTTACTTCGGCGCTGGATCGCGCGAGCGATGCCGGCAACGCCGCAAGAACGCGCGGCGGCGCTGTGGTCGTTCGCCTATTTCTTCATGCTGCTGGCCAGCTATTACGTGCTGCGGCCGCTGCGCGACCAGATGGGCATCGCCGGCGGCGTCAAGAACCTGCCATGGCTGTTCACCGCGACCTTCGTGACGCTGCTGGTCGCCCAGCCGCTTTACGGCGCGCTGGTGGCAAAATTGACGCGCGCGCGGTTCATTCCCATCGTCTATCACTTCTTCGCCGCCAATCTGGCGTTGTTCTGGCTGCTGCTGACGCTTAGCGTCGAGACCGCGATCGTCGCGCGAATATTCTTTGTCTGGGTGAGCGTGTTCAATTTGTTCGCGGTCGCGGTGTTCTGGTCGTTCATGGCCGACCTGTTCGACGCCGAGCAGGGCAAACGCCTGTTCGGCTTCATCGGCGCCGGCGGCACGGCCGGCGCGCTACTCGGTCCGGTCATCACGATCGCTTTGTCGGTGCCGCTCGGCCCGACCAATCTGCTGATCGCCGCGATTGTCTTGCTCGAAGCTGCGGTATTCTGCGTCTACCGACTCGAGCGCGCGGCCACGGCGCACGCTGGAGCGCCGGCAGCCGAACCGCCAAGGATCGGCGGCGGCGCGTTCGCCGCGCTGGTCGAAATGTTCCAATCGCCTTATCTGCTCGGCGTCGGCGCGTGGGTCAGCCTGCTGTCGTTCGGCGCGACCATCGTCTATTTCGAACAGGCCCACATCATTTCGACCACGGTGCACGGCGCCGGCGCCCAGACGCGAATTTTTGCTAGTATCGATCTCGCGGTGAGCCTGCTGACATTGGCGACGCAGGTTTTCGCCACCGGCTGGCTGCTCAAGCGCTTCGGCACGGGCATCGCAGCGGGTGCGCTACCGCTGGTCTATGTCGTTGGCTTCGCCGCGCTGGCCGTGTCGCCGAGCCTAGCCGTCGTCTTGACCCTGCAAGTTGTGCAGCGCTGGATGAATTTCGCCATCGCCAACCCGGCCCGTCAGGTATTCTTCACCGTGGTGACGCGCGAAGAAAAATACAAAGCCAAGAACCTGATCGACGTCGTGATCTATCGCGGCTCCGACGCGTTGTACGGCTGGGTGTTTGATAGCCTTCAGTTCTTGGGACTGAAACTGGGCGCCATCGCACTATGCGCGCTGCCGGTGACGGCCGGCTGGCTGGTACTGTCAGCGGCTTTGGGACGGACTCAGGAACGCCGTGCCGAGCGGCTTGCCGCTACGGTGACAGCGCAGGGAGGCTAATATGGCGATTAATATCACGCGGCGAGAATTCGCGGTGTTGGCAGGCTCGGCGCTGCTGGCGCCGCCCGCGCTCGCCCAAAGCGATGCGCTCGTCACTCGCGCCATTCCGAGCAGCGGCGAACTCCTGCCGGCGGTCGGCCTCGGCACTGCGCAGGTTTTCGACACCGCCAATGCGGCGACCCGGCGCCAGGCGGCGGAGGTGGTGCAGGCTTTGATCGCGCACGGTGGCCGGCTGATCGACACGGCGTCGACTTACGGCGATGCCGAAAGCGTGTTGGGCGACGTCATCGCGCCCGCCGGGCTGCGCGACAAACTTTTTATCGCCAGCAAGGTCGAGCAGCCTGACGCCGCCGAGCTCAAGCGCTCGCTGGAACGGCTCAAGACCGCAAAGCTCGATTTGCTGCAGCTCCACAATGTGCGCAATTCGCGCCAGTCGCTGGCGCAGTTCAAAGAATGGAAGGAAAAGGGAGTGTGCCGCTATATCGGCATCACGTCGACTTTTCACGGCGACTTCGCGGCGCTTGAAGCGGTGCTCGGGCGCGAGAAACCCGATTTCGTGCAGATCGACTATTCGCTCGACAACCGCATCGCGGAAAAACACATTTTGCCGCTGGCGGCCGAGGTCAAAGCCGGCGTGCTCACCGCCCTCCCCTTCGGCCGCGCCCGCCTGTTCCAAGCCGTGCGCGGCAAGGAGATTCCCGATTGGGCCAAGGGCTTCGCCGCCAGCTGGGCACAGTTCTTCCTCAAATATTTGCTGAGCGATCCGCGCGTGACCGCCGTCATTCCCGGCACTGGCAATGCGGCGCACATGACGGACAATCTCGGCGCGATGCGAGGGCCGCTGCCCGACCCCGACCAGCGGCGAAAGATGGTCGCCTTCGTCGAGGCGCTCTAGCCGCTAGAGCAGCGAACTCGGCTTGAGGACGCTGCCCCCGCTGGGTCGTTAGCGCCGGAGCCCAGGAGAACATCCAGGCCAGGAGATAAAATCCGATCGCCAGCAGATAGAGGAAGGCAAATCCGAAATACATCGGATTGTATTCCATCAAGCCGCCGAACAACGCCCCCATCAGATTATATGTGAGCGCGGTGGAGATGTTGATTTTGGCCCGGCTGATCAACGTCGAGAAGACGATCCCCGAGAAGAACAGCGGGATGGTCAGCAGCACGCAGCTCACCGTCAGGCTCGTCAAGGGCGAACTGAAAGCGATGAGCGCGTCGTTGCGCGCATAGACATAGCCGACCAGCAGGCTGACCATGAGCCCGATATAGGCGAAGCCGGTGCGCTGAAAGACTTTGCGCTGGACGATGAGGTTGGCGAGAAACGCCATCTGCAGAACCATGACGATGGTCGCCGCGATCACATACCAGGTGCCGCCGAGATGCAGCCCCATTTCGGTGATGGCCTTGGTCTCCACCAGCATGAAGCCGGAACCGAGGAAGAAAAACGGCAGATAGCCGCGGTCGACCGGTTCGGTTAGGCCGATGGTCTTGCGGAGCAGCAGCGCCAATCCGAGCGCGATCATATAGCTGACCGGATAAGTGCGCTGGATCATGTAGAAGAACGGCCAGTCGTCGGTCGGGATGCTAGCCTCCGGATAGGACTGCGCGAAATGATCCGAGAGATTCGTGAAACCGAGCGCCGCGAAGCTCGTCGCGGCCGGCATGATCACGTCGTGGCCCTTCTGCATGAAGGCCGTGGTCATATGCGAGTCATAGAGCACGCGAACCGCCAGCGGCTTTCCGGCGCCCGGCAGGTCTTGCAGAATGTGCGATAGCTTAAAGCCCAGCGAGTCATTGGGCAGCGCGAAGGCGATGGACAGCACGCCGTCCGGCTTGAGCAACTTGAAGGCTTCCGCGATCCCCTCGCGCGTATAGACGTAGGAATCCACACGCAGGTTGGAGGCGTGACTGAGCGCGGTGTGGGAATCCAGCACGCCGTAAATGATCAAGTCGTATTTCTGCTGCGTGGTACGGAAGAAATTGCGCGCATCGTTGATGGTAAGCGTGACGCGCGGGTCGTCGTAGGGATGCTCGAGATGATAATTCTTGCCGAGATAGGCGATGGCCGGATCGATCTCGATCGCATCCACGTGCGACCCGCCCATGCGTAGCGCCGCCGCAGCGTCGTTGCCGCTGCCGGCGCCGACAATCGCGACGCGCTCGGGATTTTTCTTGAAATTGAACGGAAATTCATAATAGGCCCGGACATAGCGGTCCTCGTCGGACTCATGTCCGCGCTGGCTCTCCTCCAAATTGTAGACCTTTTGATGCTAGTATCCGCCCGACAGGATCTGCATCAGGCCGTCCGGCTTGGCCGTGCGCTCGAGCAATTGATACGGCGAATAAATCCGCTGAGAAATGTTTGCCGTAATCCGATTGTGCTGCCGCTGCCACTGGCGCGGCTTCGTTATTCGCCGGTAAGCTGACGGCCGAAACACCATGACGTCGCAAGCCTCTTAGGCCATCCCCATGAACGCAACCGAAATCAGAGTCCTGAGCACGCACGCCGCTCTCGACGTGCTCAACGAGATCGGCCCCAAGTTTGAGCGCGCGAGCGGCTACCGACTGTCGTTCGGTTACGACCCGGCCAAGGCGGTCAAGCGCCAGGTCGAGAATGGCGCCGCCTTCGACGTCGCCATCGTGACGCGGCCGGTGTTCGACGACCTCGCCGCCCAGGGCAAGATGCTGGCCGAGACACGCGCCGATATCGGCCGCTCTGGCTTGGGCGTGTCGGTGTGCAAGGGCGCGGCCAAGCCCGACCTTACGACGACCGAAGCATTCAAGCGCGCGCTGCTCGCCGCCAAGTCAGTGGTGCGGTCTATAGAAGGCACCAGTGGCATTTATTTCGGGACGTTGCTCGACCGCCTTGGCATCGCCGAGACGATGCGCGGCAAGATCGTGCTAGGGCCGAGCGGGCGCGTCGCCGAATTGGTCGCGCGCGGCGAAGCGGAAATGGCGATCCAGCAGATCCCCGAACTGCTGCCGGTGGCCGGCGCGCAATATGCCGGGCCGTTTCCGCCGGAACTGCAGCTCTACTCGGAGTTTGTGGCCGGCGTCGCCACCGCCAGCCAACACCGCGAAGCCGCCGCGGCCTTCGTCAAAGCCCTGACCACGCCGGAAGCAGCCGCGCTGTTCACGGCCGCCGGGCTTGAACCGATCGCTTAGTAGCCATTCGCCGGCGCGCCAAGGGTCGCTATGCTGGCACGATAGCTGCCGCAGGAGAGTGCGATGACGCGACCGTTCGAAGGAATCCGGGTGATCGACGTCACCCATGTGCTGGCAGGGCCGTTCGCCGCCTATCAGCTCGCCGTGCTTGGCGCCGACGTGATCAAGGTTGAGCACCCCAACGACCCCGACCAGAGCCGCG
This sequence comes from uncultured Alphaproteobacteria bacterium, assembly GCA_963778745.1. Classification (GTDB taxonomy): domain Bacteria; phylum Pseudomonadota; class Alphaproteobacteria; order Rhizobiales; family Xanthobacteraceae; genus Pseudolabrys. The sequence goes on from CAVZVP010000007.1 coordinate 94,563, forward strand.
GCGCCGGCACCGACAAAGAACTCAATCGCCGCAACATGGGCACGGCGTTTCTGACGCAAGGCTCCAACAAGCGCTCGATCACGCTCGACCTGAAGCAGGAGAAGGATCGCGCTATTCTGAAGAAGCTGGTCTTAACCGCCGACGTGTTTGTGGAGAACTACCGGCCCGGCGCATTCGAGGCGCTTGGCCTCGGCTACGAAGCGCTGGCCGCGATCAATCCGCGGCTGATCTATGCTTCGTTTTCGGCCTTCGGCCAGAGCGGGCCACGCGGCCCGCAGACCGCCTATGACCACGTGATCCAAGCCACCTCCGGCATCATGGCGATGACCGGGACGAAAGAAGTCAACCCGATCAAATTCGGTTCGCCGGCGATCGACTACGCCACCGGCATGACGGGTGCGTTTGCATTGTCGGCCGCGCTGTTCCAGCGCGAGCGCACCGGCAAGGGCCAGCGCATCGATATGGCCATGCTCGACGTGGCGATGATCCTGATGAGCTCGCACCTCACCGGCTATCTGCGCAACGGCGTGCATCCGAAGCCGCACGGCAACCGCCATCCGCACGCCACCAACGGCGCGTTCGCCACCAAAGACGGCTTAGTCATGCTGGGCGCCAGCAATCTGCGTCAGCAGGCCCGGCTTTGGAAGCTGTTGGGGCGGCCCGACATGGTCAAGAAGACCATCGACGAACGCGATGCCGACCACGCCCGCGAGATCGCGGTGCTGGAGAAGATCATGCTCACCCGCAGCGCCGATGAATGGGAAGTTTTCCTGCAAGCCAACCACGTGCCGGCCGCGCGCGTGCGCAGCATGGGCGAGGCAATCGCCGATCCGCAAATCGCGAGTCGCGGTGTCATCCATCGCCACGCTGGCGGCGCCGGCATCGAGGGCGGCTTCGGCGTGCCGCTTGCCGCCTTCACCTTCGCGCACGGCGGTCCGCAAATCGATACGCCGCCACCCACGCTTGGCCAACACAATGACGAGATTTTCAAAGAGCTCGAGCGCGGCCGGAATTGAGCGAGGAACTTTCCGTCCGGCGATCGCGTTGACACACGTGTGACCATTGATAGAATTTTGGAGATCGTGTGCGTGACGTGCTGCGAGGACAGATCGATCACCTTGACCGAGCTGTCGCCGTCTCCCCAGACTTCATGATGGCTGACGGTCAGCACGCCGTCGGGGCACGAGGTGTCGTTGTTACCGGTAAAACCGACGAATCCACCCGTGAGTTGCGTCAAGGCCGTATTCGTCGTGGTGTCGATAAGGTCGACAGTTTTATTGGTGTGGTCGCCGAGGATGTAAATTCCGATGACGGGATCGACAAAGCTGATTTCGAAAGATTGGATTTTCTGACCGCCCGGCAGGGAGATAACCGCTACCGGCGCGAATGTTTCGTCGACAGCCCCCACGGGGGCGTCGCAACGCCAAACAACGCTGAGGGTACAGCAAGGGTAAGATAGACGAGCAGCCGAGAGCAGTTCATTGCTTCCTCCGTGTTGCCATTACCCCCCGGCTCAACGGAGCGCTCGAATGCTATTCGGCTACGGGCCGCCGATCAACTCGAAGTCGAATCGCGGTTTTTGAATAAAAACTCCGTAACATTGCGATTTCGCGCTTGGAACAAAAAACCGTCACTTCGCGTTTGCGCCCGATTTTTTCACCAGCGCGGACGTGCACGTCATCGGAATTCAGCGCCGCGTTGAGCTTGCCGACGATCAGACGCGGCGTACCGGCCAGCACTGACGCCAACATCAGGCGTTCCAGAGTGCGCGGAACTCCGTCGCCACGACTTTTTCGTAGGGCACATCCCCGCCGAGGATACCGACGTCGCGGGCGAACCGGTTCATGCCGGCGACGAAACTTTCCGAGATCGCTGCGTCGTAATACGGCAGGTCGCGGTGGATCAACTCGACGATCAGCTCCGCCTCGGCCGGTGGAAACAGCTTGCAGCCGACCTCGGCTGCGAGTGTGACGTTTTTCTTGAGCGCGTTCTGCGTCTTGACGATGGCGCGCACCGCCGCGGCCGCGATCTCGGGCGATTTGTCGATCAAGCGCTGCGTGGCCGCGATCGACGCCATGGTGTAGTCGAAACACCCTTGCGGCCCGTCGCCGCGGCGCACGTCGAGCACGACCGTTCCGACGCTGCGGCGAACCGCCACTTCGGCACCCATGCCATTGGCCCAAAAGCCGTCGATCTTTCGTTCCTCCAGCGCCTTTGCCGCGGTCAGGCCGAAATTCACGCCAGCGCCGATCGCGCCCGGGACCGGCGCGATCTTGACCCCGTCGCGCTCAAGATCGATGCCGGCCGCAATCAGCAGACGACGCAGCCCCATCTCTACCCAGGGCGCGGCGCCGATGCTTTTGCCCTTGACCACGCCGACATCGCCGCGCTGGGCGGCAAAATCATTATGCATGACCAGAAACCAGTACATGCCCTGCGCCTGCGCGCAGATCAGCTTGACGCCGTCCCATTGCGGGAAAGCGGCCAGCGCCGAATGGGCCGACCCGCCGATGAAATCCACCGCCCCGTCGCGCAAGGCCATGTAGGCCTTGTCGATTGGGAAAATCATCTCCAGCGTGACGTCGAGGCCCTCATCGCGAAAGAATCCGAGGTCGACCGCGGCCTCCGCCGGAAAATAAGAATTCGAGATCATGTCCGGCACGGCGATTTTCATGACGCACTCTCAAGCGTCATCGCCGCGACGCGCCGCTGGCTCGCCAGCATCGACGTGCGCATCAGGAATTGCCGGGCGCGCGCCGGATCCACCGCGATCTCGCGCAATTCGCCGAGATTGCGCCGGCGCGCTTCCGGCTCGTATGCCTCGAGGCGCTTCTTGTTGGCGATCGATTGCTCCTGCACGATTTCGACAGCGACGGTACGGCGCTGGCGGCTGTAGAGATCGAGTAACTCGTCAGGCGCGCCGTCGAGAATGACCTGCGCGAGCTTTTCCGCCAGATTGGCCGCATCCTGGATGCCGCCATTGAGGCCCATGCCGCCGATCGGATTATTGACGTGAGCGGCGTCGCCGGCCAGCAGCACGCGGCCTTTGCGGAACGTCTCAGCGACGCGCTGGTGCGTCACGTAAAGATTGTGATGCACGATATCGTAAGCGCGCGGCGACGGGAAAAACGATTGCATGCGCGCCTGCACACCGGCATCACTCATGACGTCGGCTTCCGACTGCTCGGACCCGGCGGGGAATACCGTGCGCCACAGACCGGGCGGACCGTCGGCGGACACCTTGAAGCAATTGCACCAGGCGCCGCGATCGGCAAAATAGCTGCGGTAGCAAAGCCCGAATTCGGCCTCGAAATCGTATGGCGTCGTCAATACAAGGAAGCGCTCCGGCCAGGTAAAGCCCTCGAATGGAATGTCGCACTGCTTGCGCACAATGCTGCGGCCGCCGTCGGCGCCAATGAGATAGCGGCCCTCATGCGTCTTAACTCCCTCGGGTCCGCGCACCTCGACTGTGACCGAGCCCTCGGTCTGCGTCACGTCAACGACCTCATGGCCGAACAGCACCTCGACATTCGGGAGTTTTCGGATCCGATCGAGGATCAGCTTGGCGGTCTTGAACTGCTCACATTGAACGACATACGGATAACGCGTGTCGTCCTTGAGCAGCGCGTGATCGAATTGCGCCACCAGTTCGTTGCTCGGCCGGTCCCAGAACTGGAAGATCGGCGCCACCAGTCCGACCCGCGCCATGTCCTCCGCAAGCCCATCCACGGCGAGAAGTTCAAGCGTCGCCGGATGAGTGGTCGCGGCGCGCGGATCGGCCTGCGGCCCGGCATTGTCGTCGAACAGACGCACGCGCAAACCGCGCCGGCCAAGCAGCCAGGCGCATAGCAATCCGACCGGGCCGCCGCCCGCAATAAGAACCGGGTCGCTGTCTTCGTCCATACCTCGAAACCCTTACTCGAACGAGGAATTTAGATCAGCCTTCGATCCTAGCGTAAGATGAATTGCGTTCGAGCAGCAGCCCATTTTTAGGGGTCGTACATGCGCAACCGAGCGGCTCTAGTCTTTGCCATAACATTGGCCGCCCTCGCCTCCATAACGGCCAGCCGCGCCGACGAGTGGCCAAACAGACCCATACGCGCGATCATTCCATTGAGCCCGGGAAGCGCAGCCGATGTCATTCCAAGAATTGTTTTCGAAGAATTGTCGGCTCAGCTCGGCCAGCCGATCATTGTCGAAAACAAGCCGGGCGCAAGCGGCACGATCGCCGCGCGTGCCGTCGCCATGGCGGATCCCGACGGCTATACGCTGCTGGCGCATTCCTCGGCTCACATCATCGCGCCTTCTACGGTGGCGAATTTGCCGTACGATCCGATCGAGGATTTTGCCGCGGTCGCGCCGCTTGGAAATTTGCCCAATGTGCTCGTCATTTCGCCGTCGAAAAATATCAAAACCGTACAAGAGCTCGTCGCCCTTGGAAAAACCCGGCCCATCACGTTCGGCTCGATTGGAGTCGGCAGCCCTATCCACCTGACGATGGAGCGTTTTCGACTAAGCGCCGGCTTCAAGACGGAAGCGATCACATTCAAGGGCGCCCCGGAAGCCATGGTCGAGGTCATGACCGGCCGTGTCGATGTGTACTATGCGCCGGTTCTGGCGGCACTGCCGCTCATCAAGGACGGCAAAGTTCTGCCGTTGGCCGTCAGCAGCCCGACACGCGCGCCCACGCTTCCCGACGTGCCGACGACACTTGAATCCGGCTTCCCAAATTCCGCGTACCGGTTCTGGATCGGCGTGTTTGCCCCCGCCAAGACGCCGCCTAATATCGTCAACAAGTTGAATGCAGAAATTCAAAAGGCGCTGCAAACGCCCGCCGTCCGCGAAAAGCTCGCCAAGCTCGGCGTGCAACCCATGGCGATGAATGCCGGTGCGTTCGACAAGTTCGTGAAAGAGGAACTCGAGATCAATGCGGAACTTGCCAAAGCCGCAGGGATCTCGGCGCGCTGACGTTGCAACCTTAGGACTTCCGGGGCGGCCGGCGAATTGATATCATTGCACTTCGCGGCTGTGACCTTAGCGACATGAAGGACACCATTCCGATGGCCCAGGACAAGCCCCTCGTCAGGATTGCGCCGAACAACCCGGTATTCGACCTCCCCGTCATCGTCGGCATCGAGGAAAAATTGTTCGATAAAGCCGGGCTCGACGTTCGCTTTATCGCAAGCTACGCGGACCGCGAAAAGGACAGCGTCGAATTTCCGGTCATGGCGCGCATGAAGGAGCAGATGTTCGATTGCGGCTCGGCTGACAGCTATAATGTCTGCGAATGGGCTAGCATTGACCGGCTGGAGAAAGGCAAGCGCGGCGGCAATATCGCGGCGTTGCGCGCTTCGGTGGCGGCGCAGGCGATCATCACCTTCGATGAGATGCTACAAGTGCCGCGCGATCTTGCCGACATCCCGGTCGTGGTACAGGAGTTGACCGGGTCGCATTACACTACGCTGCAGATGCTTGAGAGCGCCGTCGGCGCCAAACATGTCAACATCGCACGCGGCGGCTTGCCGCAGAAGCGCTACGCGGGACTCAAAGATGGGACCTATCGCGTCGTCACGGTGATGGAGCCGTTCATTAGCCTCGGCCTCAAGGATGGCGCGCATATCATCGCGGCGTCATTTTATCGCGGCGGCGAAGTGATCGCCGCCGACCTCAGCGCCGAGCAACGCAAGGCCTATTACGATGCGGAGAACCTGGCGGTCGATCTCATCAATGCCGATTTCTACAAATACGCCCACCACGTCGCGGCCCATACCAAAGGCGCCTTGCAGCCGAACGAACTGCTCAAGGCCTTCGTGCGTTACAAGCACGTCGACTACTACGACTCGACGCTGTTCGGTCGGACTTACGATTGGATGAAGGCGCGCGGCCTCACCGAAGGCCAAAGCGAGCATTCCGCTTTTGTCGTCGGCTAAATTTCGTTGCAAAATATTGAACGAGACGATTAGTTCGCGTTTGCGCCGGATTTTTTCACCAGCGCCGACCACTTGGTTTCCTCGCGGTCGATATCGGCGGAGTATTGCTCCGGCGTGGTCGGCAGCGGCTCGGCGCCTTCAGTGGCGATGCGCTTGTGCACCTCGGCGGACTCCAGCGCCTTGCGCAGCGCGGCGTTGAGCTTGTCGACGATCGGGCGCGGCGTGCCGGCCGGCGCGACAATGCCGTAATGCAAGACCGCCTCGAAGCCAGGCAGCCCCTGCTCAGCAACCGTCGGCACGTCGGGGAATATCGGCGAGCGCGACAAGCCGGTGACGCCGAGCGCGCGCAGCTTGCCCTCCTTGACCAGCCCGATGGCCGGCGGCAGCGAGGAAAAATAGATCGACACATGATTGCCGAGCAGGTCGGTGAGCGCCGGCCCCGAGCCCTTGTAGGGAATATGCGTGAGCTCGATGCCGGCATTTTCGGCGAACAGCACGGTGCCCAGGTGAATGCCGCTGCCTTTTCCGGCGGAAGCGTAATTGAGCTTGCCCGGCTGCGCCTTGGCGAGCGCGATCAGTTCCTGCACGTTGTGCGCGGGCAGTGACGAGTTGACTAAAACGATGAGCGGGCTGGTGGCGATGAGCCCGACCGGCGCGAAATCCTTACGCGGGTCGTAGCCGACATTCGGATAAAGCGTGGGATCGATGGCAAGCGTGCCGGTGCCGCCGAGCCCGAGCGTGTAGCCGTCGGGCGCGGACTTGGCAACCTGGCGGGTGCCGAGCGAGCCGCCGGCGCCGCCATGGTTCTCGATCACGATTTGCTGGCCGAGCACTTTGCCCATGGGTTCGGCCACCCCGCGGGCCAACACGTCGTTGCCGCCGCCCGGGGCATAGGGAACGATCAGTGTGATCGGGCGATTGGGATAGTCGATCGCCTGCGCGCTCGCCGTGAGCGGCCAGGTCGCGGCCGCGCCGCCGAGAAGCGTTAAGACATCGCGCCGTCGCATCGCCCCCTCCCCTGGTTATTTCGCTGCGATCGCCTCCGCGATCGCCACCGTGCGGCGCGCCATATCCGCGTGAAGCCGTTCGACCATGCGGCCGTCGATCGAGACCACGCCCTTGCTCTTGTTCTCGGGCAGATCGAAGGCGGCGATCAACTTGCGCGCCAGCGCGACCTCCTCCGGCGACGGCGAGAACGCGGTATTGCAGGGCGCGATCTGGTTGGGATGGATCAGCGTCTTGCCGTCGAAGCCGAGCTCGACGCCCTGCTTGCACTCCGCGACGAAGCCGTCGGCATTGCCGATGTCGTTATAGACGCCGTCGAGAATATCGATGCTGTAGATGCGCGCCGCCGCGACGCAGGTCGAAAGCCAGCCCAGCATCGGGGCGCGGCCGGGTACCAGGCACGCGCGGGTGTCCTTGGCGAGATCGTTGGTGCCCATTACGAAGCCGGACAGGCGCGATTCGGAATCCTTCGCCTCAGCGGCGATCGACAGGATGTTGAAGATGGCGAGCGGCGTCTCGATCATCGCCCATATCCGCGTCTTATGATCGGTGCCCATGTCGAGCAGGCGGCGGCCGATCATCTCAAGCATTTCCGGGTTCGATATTTTCGGCACCAATATGGCGTCGGGCGCGGCATGGGCGGCGGCGGCCAAGTCATCGGCATGCCAGGGCGTATCGACGCCGTTGACGCGGATAAAGACTTCGCGCGTGCCGAAGCCGCCGGCCTTGACCGTATCGACGACCTGCGCCCGCGCGGCTTCCTTGGCGTCGGGCGCCACCGAATCCTCGAGGTCGAGAATGACGCCGTCGGCGGACAGCGTTTTGGCTTTTTCCAGGGCGCGGGCGTTGGAGCCCGGCATATAGAGCAGACTGCGGCGCGGACGGATGGTCATGCCGCCAACTCTATCGGCCATCGGAAAACTATCAAGCCGTGCGGATGCCCGAACTTAATCAGCACCGATTACTTTGCGGCCGCATCTTGCGGCTTGAGGATCTTGTAAAGCTGGAAACGGTCGCCGTCGTCGATCAGCTTCAGCCGCGTGGGATCGGGATTGGCCGCTTCGTCCTCGGTGAATAGAACGTAGAGATAATCGAATTTCGGCCAGTTCAGCCAGAAAGCCGGCATCCAGGGCAGCGGCCGGTCAGCCGCCTGGATGAGCTGCGCTACCGCCGGCGGCGTGCCGTCCCGCCGGTCGGCATAGTCGCGAAATTCCGGACGCACGTGCAGCACCTGCTTGCCGGCCACGGTGAACACCGTGGTGACCAGCGCGGAGCGCTCGATGGTGGCGATGCAGGCGGCGTGCACGAGACCAAGGTCATGCACGTCCTCGCCGAGCGCGCGGTCGGCATAGGCGACGAAGACCTTTGAGCCGCGCGCAATACGGCGCACCGAGGAGCGGAACTCGCTGGTCGAATCCGACAATTGCGACCAGTTGTAGTCGATCTCGATCAGTCGCGCGGTGACAATAACGATCAGCAAGACCAGGAAAGCCTGCCGCACCAGGCGGTGGCGTAGTTCGAGATCGCCGCAGGCAAACAGCATGAAAGCGACGCCGATCGGCACGCGCTGATCGGTCATGTAGGTGTCGAACATGATGCGTGGCAGCGGGAAATACACTGCTGCACCGACCACGATCAACGCAAAGACCAGCGGATGAAAGCGCATGACATTGCGGCGGACCGCCCACACCATGCTGGCGACCATGACGGCGATGAGTGCGAAGGCGGTGGTGTCGGAATAATTGCTGACGACGTACATCAAGCCGTCCATCTTGCCGCGCTGATCCCAATAGGTGAGGCCGACAAGATCCATGGTCGGGCTGGCAATGAGCAGCGGCGCTGTCGCGAGAAACGGCAGACCGCTGGCGACGAAATCGACGATGCGACGAGGCCAGGGTTCTCGCCGCCGGTCCCACAGCCGCGATATCTCGAACGCGAGCACGCCGATGCCGTAAATGCCGAGCGCCGAGAGATGGCAGAAGAACAGCGCAGGGACGCAAGCCATCGACAGCGCGAAGCGCGCGGGCCAGGCGCGCTCGCGCAAGGCGACCCAGCCGGCCAGCGCCCACAGCGCGATGCCGATGCCGAAAAGGTAGTTCATCAATCCGACCAGGAAGACGTAATTATAGACCAGCGGAATGGCGAACAACGGGAACACCGACCAGCGGCCGATCAGCGCCCGGTTCAACGCCAAGGTCCCCGAGATGATGAGCGTGAACATCCCGACGATAAACACCTGGCCGGCCAAATAGACGTTCATGACGCGCGCCAGCAACGGCACGATCAGGTCCATGGTCAAGTTGGGTATCACCTGCCAATCGACCTCATAGAAACGGGCGAGCTCCGGGTTCTTCGACAGCGTTCCGATCACATGCATGCGGGCAAGGTGATTGACGTAGTCCGACAGCGGCGGTAGCGGATGCGTCCAAATCGGGATGGAAATGAGCAACATGAGCGCCGCGAACAGCACGGCGATTTGTAATGGCGAGAAGCCACGCGCGCGGACACGCGCCCTTGGCAAATGGGAGAAAATTGGCTTGTTCGGCTGGAGCATGCGCGGTCTTATTTTCATCCTTCAGTCGTCGATTGCACCTGAACATCCAATGAATAAGCCGGGGTCCCCGTGGCGGAATGTCATAAAACAGGGCCCTGCCGCCGTGAAAGGGGCGATTTCGGGCAAGCCGTTTGCTTGGTTTCCGGGGGATAGCCAATAAATTAGGCAGCGTTCAGCGAAGAATGGCGATGATCTTTCCGCAACGTTTGATCGATGGCTACAACGCCTTCGCCGGCGGCCGGCTGCGGCGGGAGCAGGACCGCTACCGGGAACTGGCCGAAGTCGGCCAGTCGCCGCAGATCATGGTGATCGGCTGCTGCAATTCGCGTGTCTCGCCGGAAGTGATCTTCGACGCCAGCCCCGGCGAGCTGTTCGTCATGCGCAACGTGGCCAATATCGTGCCCCCTTACGCGCCGGACGAGCGCGCGCACGGCGTGTCGGCGGCGCTCGAATTCGGCGTCGGCGCATTGCGCGTGAAGCACATCGTGGTGCTCGGCCATGCCCGCTGCGGCGGCGTGCGCGCCTTCGCGGAGGAGCGCGAACCGCTGTCGCCAGGCGATTTCATCGGCAAATGGATGGCGTTGATGGCGCCGGCCGCCGAGAAGCTTGGGCCGCCCGGCGAGCTATCGCCGGCCGACTATCTCACGCGGCTTGAACAAGCCAATATCGCCAACAGCCTCGACAATTTGATGACCTTCCCGCGCCTCGCCAGACTGATCGAGAAAGGCAAGATCGCGACCCACGGCGCCTATTTCGGCGTTGCCACCGGCGATCTGTCGGTGCTGGATAAAGAGAGTGGGGAGTTCCGGCGCGTGGTCACGGAAGGGGCCGCTCCATCTGGCGTATTGAGATTCTGACGACAATCAATACTTCCGCTCATTCCCGCGCAAGCGGGAAACCAGAAACGTAATTGGAAGGCTAGCAGACTGTCGCCCTGGGTCCCCGCTTTCGCGGGGACATCAAGCCGCCTTGCGCTTGGCCTGGATCAGCTTGCGGTTGATCAGCACTTCCGCGATCTGCACGGCGTTGAGCGCAGCACCCTTGCGCAGATTATCCGACACCACCCAGATCTCCAGACCGTTGTCGACGGTCGCGTCGGTGCGGATGCGGCTGATGTAAGTGGCGTCCTCGCCGACGCACTCGTACGGCGTCACGTAGCCGCCGGGCTCATGCTTGTCGATCACCAGGCAGCCGGGTGCGCTGCGCAAAATGGTACGCGCTTGCTCGACGCTGATCGGCTTTTCGAACTCGATGTTCACGGCTTCGGAATGTCCGACGAACACCGGCACCCGGACACAAGTTGCCGTGAGCTTGATCTTGGGATCGAGAATCTTCTTGGTCTCGACCACCATCTTCCATTCTTCCTTGGTGTAGCCGTCCTCCATGAACACGTCGATGTGCGGGATGACGTTGAAGGCGATGCGCTTGGGAAACTTCTTGGTCTCGACCTCGCCGAGCGTGAACACCGCCTTGGTCTGCGAGAACAGCTCGTCCATCGCCTCCTTGCCGGCGCCGGACACCGATTGATAGGTCGCCACCACCACGCGCTTGATCGTGGCCTTGTCGTGCAGCGGCTTGAGCGCGACCACCAGCTGGGCAGTCGAGCAGTTCGGATTGGCGATGATGTTCTTCTTGCGAAAGCCAACGACTGCGTCGGCGTTCACCTCAGGCACGATCAGCGGCACGTCCGGGTCCATGCGCCAGGCCGACGAATTGTCGATCACCACCGCGCCCTTGGCTGCGATCTTGGGCGACCATTCCTTCGACACAGCACCGCCCGCCGACATCAGACAGATGTCGACGTCGGAGAAATCGTAGTGATCGAGCGCCTTCACCTTCAGCGTCTTGTCGCCGAATGAGCAATCCTGGCCCACGCTCTTGCGCGAGGCGAGCGCCACCACTTCGTCGGCAGGGAAACTCCGCTCGGCCAGAATGTTGAGCATCTCGCGCCCGACATTGCCGGTGGCACCGACCACGGCGACCTTGTAACCCATTGTTAACGCTCCGAAATAAATTCCGCACTGCACCCAGCCCCGGGACAACCGGATGGCAGGGCTTCTAAGCGAGAACTGAGGGGAAAACAACGGCGACATGATGGAGAAATGGCCGTGCATCCGGCCTTGCATTCTTGGCGCGACGAACTGCCGGCGGCATTCGTGCAGGGGCTCGCGGCTCTGTGCGGGCTGGCTGTGCTGTCGCTATTTTGCGCCTGGATCTTCCAATCGCCAAAAACGATCAGTGTCATCACACCGAAGCATCAATCGGACTGGATCGAGATCGAGCGGCCGTTCCCGGCTTTCGCGCTGTCAATCCCGGAAGCCGCCGATGTGCCGTCGAGCTATGCCATTCGCCGCCACGCCGAGGGCGCCGGCCGCAAGGACATCCTGACACTCGGCGAACCAAACGGCGTTGCACCCAATCTGCAAATCGAAGTCTACCGGCCGGGCAGCGAGATTGGCCGTTCCGCCGATGCGCAAGCCACGATCGCGGCGGCAGCGGCCGCGCTCGGACCGGTTGCGCTGCGGCCCACCGATGAGCCGCTGGCGAGCAAATTCGGTCCGCTGTCGCTCGTGGCCTTCGATACCTCGAAAGGTGTGGCCAGCCACTGCCTCGCCTTCGTGCGCGCCTACGACGATCCGCGACTGCAATTGTCCGGCTGGTTCTGCCAAGGCGGCGAGCCGATCCAACCCAGCACGCTGGCCTGCGCGCTCGACCGGCTGACACTGCTCTCCGCCGGAAGCGAGCCGAAAGTGGGCGCCCTGTTCGCGCAAGCCGAACTCAACCGCAGCTACTGCGGCCAGCGCGATCCAATTCTGGCGTCGACGCCCAAATACACGCTGTTGTGGAAGGCGCTGGCGAGCCGCCCGGAGCCGCGGCGTATCGGCCGTTGAGCGGATCTTCTCCAATAACGCGAAAATTCGGCTCCGCCGCATTCGCGGGGCCGCTTTCTTAAAGATTCCGCGCAACAATTAGCTGCGATTCGCCCTATTGCTGCGAACGGAAGCCCGCTAAACTGCGTTGCAACATAGAGCCCCGGCGAGGACCCCATGCGCTTGAAGATATTTGCCACCGCTTTTGCCGTTACCGTGGCCTTGGCCCTGCTGGCCGCCCCGGCCGATGCGGCGGCGAAGAAGAAGCGCGTGGTTGCCACCACCGGACACACCGTGTTCGTGAGCCGTGACGAAGACGGCCGCAGCCGCACCCGCGTCATCATTCAAAAGCGGTCTTATCTCGACCCCGGCACCGAAACATTCCCGGGCGAGAACACCGGCAACAGCTATGTTCAATTGCCCAACCAGCGCGCGGCGGGCGTGATCGACAACACCATCTTCGGCCTCAGTAACACCCAATCGCCGTTGCCCGGCCCATGGACCCTGCCGGGCAAGAATAATCCCTGGTTGCAGTACTAGGCTCAGCTGCAGGCCCCGAAACGAAAACGCGGCCGATTGGCCGCGTTTCTTATTTTTGAGCAATTGCCTCCAGCTCTTCCAAGATCGCAGAGCCCATCTCCGACGTTGAGACGACCGTTGAGCCCTCGGACTTGATATCGGCGGTGCGTAGACCCTTGGCCAAAGTGGCGGCGATCGCATGGTCAATCATGTCGGCTTGCTTGCCGAGATTGAACGAATAGCGCAACGCCATGCCGAACGAGGCGATCATCGCGATCGGGTTGGCGATGCCTGGCCTGCGATGTCGGGCGCCGACCCGTGCACTGGCTCGTAGAGCGCTTTGCGCTTCTTGGTTTTGGGGTCGACTTCGCCTAATGACGCCGACGCCAGCATGCCGAGCGAGCCGGTGAGCATGGAGGCCACGTCGGACAGCATGTCGCCGAACAGATTGTCGGTGACGATGACGTCGAACTGCTTCGGATTGCGCACCAGCTGCATGCCGCCGGCATCGGCCAGCATGTGCTCGAGCTGCACGTCCTTGTATTCGCGCGCGTGCAGCGCCGTCATCACCTCGTTCCAGAGCACGCCCGATATCATGACGTTGCGCTTTTCCATCGAGGTAACCTTGTTGCGCCGCTTGCGCGCCAGCTCGAAGGCGACGCGCCCGATGCGCTCGATCTCGTAGGTGTCGTAAACCTGGGTATCGATGGCGCGCTTCTGGCCGTTGCCGAGATCGGTGATGGTCTTCGGCTCGCCGAAATACACACCACCGGTCAGCTCGCGCAAAATCATGATGTCGAGGCCCTCGACCAGCTCGCGCTTGAGCGAGGACGCATCGGCGAGCGCCGGATAGGTCACCGCCGGACGCAAGTTGGCGTAGAGCGCGAGATCCTTGCGCAGGCGCAACAGGCCGGCTTCCGGCCGCGCCTCGTAGGGCACCTTGTCCCATTTCGGCCCGCCGACCGCGCCGAAGATCACGGCGTCGGCGGCTTTCGCCTTTTCCATGGTGGCGTCGGTGACGGCGACCCCGTGGGCGTCGTAGCAGCAGCCGCCGACCAGCGCCTCCTCGGTGGTGAACTTGTCGGGACCCTTCTTGTTGAAGAAGTCGATGACGCGTTTCACTTGCGCCATCACTTCGGGGCCGATGCCGTCGCCGGGGAGCAGAAGGAGATTGTGGGTAGCCATGTACGCCTCGCCATTACTGAACTCGCGCGGAGTGCTAACGGTCCGCGCCGCGCTTGGCAAGGCGCGGCGGGGCTGGACGCATGGCGAAGAAATCGCGAGACTGAGACTAACCCAGGCGCTCAAAAAGCCGGGAAACAGGGAGACGATGATGATTCATACAGTGGCGAAATTACTGGGCGCGGCGGTGCTCGCGGTGACGCTGGCGCCGGCCTTGTCTCATGCCGTCGAACTCGATCCGAAGGCGGTCGTTTACAAGCTGCCGGACCAGATCAAATGGGGGCCGGTGACGCCGGCCGGCAATCAGCAGGCCGTGCTGTTCGGCGATCCGACCAAGCCGGGACTCTATGGTGTGCTCAACAAATGGACGGCCGGAAACCATTTCAGCAAGCCGCATTTCCATCCGCACGACCGCTTCATCACCGTGATCTCGGGAACCTGGTGGGTCGGTAGCGGGCCGAATTGGGACCCCGCCAATGGCAGCGTGCCGATGCCCGCCGGCTCGTTCATCACCCACTACGGCAAGCAAGTACACTGGGACGGCGCCAAGGATGTCGACGCGGTGCTATTGATTGTCGGTGATGGACCGGCAACGACGACGCCGTTCGTGAGCGCCGACCAGCTCAAGTAAAGCTACAGCCCGCTGAACCAGTTGTAGCCCTGGTTTTCCCAGTAGCCGCCGTGGTCGGTGTTGGTCACTTCCATCGCCACCACGTATTTCGGGTTCTTGAAGCCGAGCTTGGTGGGCATGCGGATCTTCATCGGGAAGCCGTAGGCGCGCGGCAATATCTTGTGGTCGAACTTGAACGACATCTGCGTCTGCGGATGCAGCGCGGTCGGCATGTCGATGGTGTTGGTGTAGCCCTCGGCGCATTTGAACCAGATGTATTTGGCGCGCGTGTCGGCGCCGATGAGCTTGAGGAAATCGGACAGCACGCGCGCCCTGCCAGGAGCCGATGGCGCTCCAGCCTTCCACGCAGACATGGCGCGTGATCTGCGAGACCTCGGGCAGCGCGTGCAGCTCGGCGAGCGTCCACGGCTTCTTGTTGTCGACCAGGCCGGCGATTTCCAGTTTGTAGGCGTTGCCGTCCACTTCCGGCGCCTCGTCCTCGTCGTAATAGGCGTTGAACGGGAACGGCCGCTTGATGGCGCTCTCCGGGAAGGTCGGCGCGAGTTTCGTGCGGCTGAACAAAGCAGCCTGCGCGCCGTCGTTGAACGAGGAAATCTTGCGCAGCACGCCTTCCGCGGTGTCGCCGTCGATGATGTCGCAGCCGGTGAGGAAGGCGAGCGCGCCGAGGCTCGCCGCCCCGCGCAGGAAGCCGCGCCGCGCCGGATCGGGCATCAGTTTGGCGGCATCCTTGATCAGCAGCTTGGGATCGACGCCGGGAATGATTTTGCTCTGGCGCATGATGTTATTTCCCCACGATCATGGCGCGCAGGCTCTTCGGCACCAGCAGTGCCAGCGCTACATGCACGCAGAGGAATCCGACGATCGCGCTCATTGCGACAAAATGCACGTAGCGGGCAAAATCGTAGCCGCCGAACAGCGCGGTCAATTCCTGAAACTGCACCGGCTTCCAGATCGAGAGCCCCGACAGCACGATCAGGATGCCGCACAAGATCACGCCGGCATAGAGCACCTTCTGCACCGCGTTGTAGTGCGAAAGGTCATCATGCGAGAGCTTGAAGGTGAGCGCAGCCTTGGCGTCGGCAATACCTGCGACGGATAGATCGGCAACAGCTTGCGCCGGAAGCGGCCGGTGGCGAGACCGAGCGTGACATAGACGATGCCGTTGATCACCAGCAGCCACATGGCGGCGAAATGCCAGAGCAGCGCACCGCCCAGCCAGTTGCCGAGCGCGATGTGCTTGGAAAATTCAGAAATGGAACAGCGGCGAGGCGTTGTAGATCTGCCAGCCGGAACCGATCATCACCAGGATCGCCAGCGCGTTGATCCAGTGGCAAACGCGCACCCAGCCGGGGTGAATGGTCGTGTCGGCGGGCGTGGTTGTCATGGTGTCGGCGGTCATCGCGAACCTGAGTTGGCATCAGCATCCTAACCAGTCTATGCCCGAAGGTGTATACGGCGCGTCCGGGCTCGTGGATGCACGAGCCCGGATGTCCGCTAGGATTATTTCTTCCTGACCATATCGTCCTTGGCCGTAGCGTCGTCCTTCTTCATCGAGTCCTTGGCCATGCCGTCGTCCTGTTTCATCGTGTCCTTCGACATCGTGTCTTTAGACATCGTGTCCTTCGACATGGTGTCCTTGGACATGGTGTCCTTCTTCATGTCGTCGGCGAAAGCCGCCGGCGCCAGCGGGGTCATGGCCAAACCGGCCGCGATCAGCGCCGACAGTAGAATGCTCTTTTTCATTTCGTGTCCTCCTGAGGAATGAACTTGGCAATTCATCGCTAACACAGGGGCTTAAACACGTCCTCATCAGTTTCCCGTTGCCGCAAGCTAGCGTTTGGCTCACGGTTTTGTGAGAATGGCCAAGCCGGGCCGCACCGGAAGAAGGAGCCGCAACGTTGAGCCAATTGCCCGCCGCCAAGACCAACTTAGGCAATTTTTTCGAGGACTTCCGCCTCGGCCAGGAAATCCGCCACGCCACGCCGCGCACTGTCACCCTCGGCGACGTGGCGCTCTATAACGGCCTGTTCGGGGCGCGCTTTGCCGTGCAGTCGTCCGACGCCTTTGCCGCCAAGATCGGCTATCCGCGCTCGCCGCTCGACGATCTGCTGGTCTTCCATGTGGTGTTCGGCAAGACCGTGCCGGACATTTCGCTCAATGCCGTGGCCAATCTCGGCTATGCCGATTGCCGCTTCCTCAAAGCCGTCTATCCCGGCGATACGCTCAATTCGGTGTCGCAGGTGATCGGGCTGAAGGAGAACTCCAACCACAAAACCGGCATCGTCTATGTACGCTCGCGCGGCTTCAATCAGACCGGCGACACGGTTCTCGATTACGCGCGCTGGGTGATGGTGCGCAAGCGGGACGAAGCGGCGGCCGCGCCGGGCGATAAAGTGCCCGAGCTGCCGAAGCACGTGGAGCCCGCCTTGCTCGGCGCCGCCTGCCCGCCGATCGATACTACGGCCTACGACACCGTGCTGTCCGGCAGCCCGCATCGCTTCGGCGACTACAAAGCCGGCGAGAAAATCGATCACAGCATCGGCATTACCGTCGAGGACGCCGAACACATGATCGCGACGCGGCTTTATCAGAACACAGCGCGCATTCATTTCGATCACTTCACCGAAAGCAAAGGCCGCTTTGGCAAGCGGCTGATCTATGGCGGCCACGCCATTTCGCTGGCGCGCGCGCTCTCATTCAACGGGCTCGGCAACGCGTTCCACGTGGCGGCGATCAATGGCGGGCGTCACGTGGCGCCGCTCTTTGCCGGTTGCACGGTATTCGCCTGGTCCGAAGTGCTGGCTACCGCCGAAGTGCCCGGCCGCAAGGATGTCGGCGCGCTGCGCCTGCGCACCGTCGCCACCAAGGATCGCAGTTGCGCGGATTTCCCGCTTAAGCGCGGCGAGGAGTACGACCCGGCGGTGATCCTCGATCTCGACTACTGGGTGCTGATGCCGCGGTAACTTCTCCTTCTCCCCGCTCTTGCGGGGAAAGATGATTACGCACTCGCCCGCAGATGGTCCACAAGCTGCCGCGCATAAGGCGGCAGCGTGTCGATGTCGCGCACGCAGATCGACAATTCGCGCAACGCCCAGGGGTCGGTAAGACGAACCGAACTGATCGCCGTGTTGCGTTCGGTCCGCTTCACGGTAGTCTCCGGCACGATGCCGACGCCGACATTGGCTTCGACCAGACGGCAAATGGCGTCGAAGCTGCGCAACTGCACGCGTAGCCGCAACGGCCGGCCGACGCGGTTCGCCTTGTCGGCGAGGAAGCGCTGGATCGCGCTGGCGCGGTCGAGGCCGACCATGTCGTAATCGAGCACCTCGGCAAAACCGATACGCGAGCGGCTGGCGAGCGGATGATTGCGCGCGACCACCAGCACGAAGCGGTCGCTGCGGAACGGAAACGTATGCAGGCCGCCGTAATCGACGGTGCCGGCGACGATGCCGATATCGCCCGAGCCGTCCGCGATCAGGCCGACGATCTCGTCGCTCAGGCGCTCCTCGAGATCGACGCTGATATCGGGGTGGGCCATCAGGAACGAACTCAGCGTCTCCGGCAGAAATTCGGTGAGCGCATTGGTGTTGGACAGCACCCGCACCTGGCCGGCGAGTCCGCGCGCATAGGGGCTCAAGTCCTCCTGCAGACGCTCGCTTTGCGCGAGAATCGAGCGTGCATGTTGCAACAGCGTGCGTCCGGCCTGGGTCGGCGTCACGCCCGCCCGGCCCCGCACCAGTAATTCGGTACCGAAAGCGAGCTCCATCTTGCGGATACGGGTCGAGGCGGCGGCCAGCGCCAGATTGGAGCGCACCGCGCCATGGGTGATGCTGCCCGCTTCGACGATATGGCGGAACAGGTTGAGATCGGTGAAGTCGAAGCGCATCCGGGGATACTACCTTCTTATTTTACGAAGGCAGGCTACGTAAAACACATATTGCACCGCGATAATTAGAGGCGCAAGCTTCGTAATTGATGAAGTAGCTGGTTTTGGCTGCCGGTCAAGGCTGAAAGCGCCTATCGGCAGTCGATGCCACGTAAAGCGGGGTCCCGCAGTCTCACGCATCGAAACTGTGGCGGCGCTGCTTTGACTTCTGTCAATGGATGCTGCGACGCGGACGGATAGGGCTTGCGAACCGCTCACGATCGTCGGCACGATCAACTAGCAAAGTTTGAGCGCTTCTGGAGAAGAACGATGACCGAGCTTGAGGCGGGTTCGACAGCAGCACCGCGACGGCCCCGTCCGGTCTCTCCGCACTTGCAAGTCTACAAACTGATGCTGACGTTCGTGATGTCGGGGTTTCATCGCATCAGCGGCGCCGTGTTGTATTTCGGTATGCTGCTGATCGCCTGGTGGCTGATCGCGGCGGCATCCGGCCCCAACGCCTACGCCAACTTCGAATGGTTCATGGGCAGTCTGATCGGACGGCTGGTGTTGTTCGGCTACACCTGGGCTTTGCTCCATCACATGCTCGGCGGCATCCGCCACCTGATCTGGGACCTCGGCCTCGGCTTCGAACCTACCGAGCGCGAGTTTCTGGCGCTGGCGACCATTGTCGGCTCGATCTCGCTCACGCTCATCGTCTGGGTGGTCGGCTATCTCGCCATGGGAGGCCCACGATGAAGGATAATCAGATGCGCACGCCGATGAGCCGCGTGCGCGGGCTCGGCGCCGCTCATACCGGCACGCAAGATTTCTGGCGTCAGCGATTGACTTCGGTCGCCGGCATTCCGCTTTGCATCGCGGCGATCGTCATTGTCATCGGGCTGCTCGGGCGCAGCCACGCGGCAGTCGTGCAAATTCTCGGATCGCCGATCGTTGCGATCATCATGCTGCTGTTCATCATCAACATCGTCTACCATATGTGGATTGGCATGCAGGAGATCATCGTCGATTACGTGCACGAGGATAAGCTCAAGCTCGCGACCTTGTTGGGCAATACGTTCTTCTGCTTTGCCATCGGTTTGGCGAGCGCCTTCGCGATCCTCAAACTCTCGTTCGGAGTTTAAGCGTCATGGCCACGAACGGAAAATCCAACGGTGCGCCTGCGGTCGGCGGCAAAGCTTACCCGATCGAGGATCACAGCTACGACGTGGTGGTGATCGGCGCCGGCGGCTCCGGCCTGCGTGCCGTGGTCGGCTGCAGCGAGGCCGGCCTGCGCACGGCCTGCATCACCAAGGTGTTCCCGACCCGCTCACACACCGTTTCCGCGCAAGGCGGCATTGCCGCCGCACTCGGCAACATGGGCGAGGACGACTGGCGCTGGCACATGTACGACACCGTCAAGGGCTCCGACTGGCTCGGTGACCAGGACGCCATCGAATATCTCTGCCGCAACGCGCCGAACGCGGTGTACGAGCTGGAGCACTGGGGCCTGCCGTTCTCACGCCGGGAAGACGGCAAGATCTATCAGCGCCCGTTCGGCGGCATGACCACGCATTACGGCAAGGGCACCGCGCAGCGCACTTGCGCCGCCGCCGACCGCACCGGCCACGCTATGCTGCACACCATGTACGGCCAGGCGTTGCGTCATTCCGCGGAATTCTACGTCGAATATTTCGCCATCGACCTGATCAAGGACGAGGAGGGCCGCTGCCGCGGGGTGGTGGCGCTCAATATGGACGACGGCACCATCCACCGCTTCAGCGCCAATATGGTCATCATCGCCACCGGCGGCTATGGCCGTATCTACTTCACCTGCACCGGCGCTCACGCCCAAACCGGCGATGGTAATGCCATGGTGCTGCGCGCCGGCTTGCCGTTGCAGGATATGGAATTCGTGCAATTCCATCCGACCGGCATCTATGGCGCCGGCTGCCTGATCACCGAAGGCTCACGCGGCGAAGGCGGCTATCTGGTCAATTCCGAAGGCGAGCGCTTCATGGAGCGCTACGCGCCGTCGGCCAAGGACCTCGCCTCGCGCGACGTGGTCTCGCGTTCGATGACTATTGAGATCCGCGAGGGGCGCGGGGTCGGCAAGGACAAGGACCACATCTACCTACACCTCGACCATCTCGACCCCAAGATCCTGCACGAGCGGTTGCCGGGGATTGCGGACCTGGCGCGCATCTTCGCGGGCGTCGACATCACGCACGAACCGATTCCAGTGTTGCCGACCGCGCACTACAACATGGGCGGCATTCCCACCAATTTCCACGGCGAGGCACTGACCAAGAAGAACGGTAATGCCGATACCGTGATCCCGGGCCTGATGGCGCTGGGTGAGGCGGCTTGCGTCTCGGTGCACGGCGCCAACCGGCTCGGCTCGAATTCGCTGATCGATCTCGTGGTGTTCGGCCGCGCCGCCGCTCTGCGCTGCGCCGAACTACTTAAGCCCGGCGACAAACAGCCCGACTTGCCGAAGGATTCCGCCGAGTACGCGCTCACTCGGCTCGACAAGTATCGCAATGCCTCCGGCGGCACGCCGACCGCGCAGTTGCGGCTCAGAATGCAGAAGGTGATGCAGAACAATTGCACAGTGTTCCGCACCGGCGAGGTGCTGGACGAAGGCCACAAGCTGATCCATGACGTCCACGCCGCCATGGCCGACCTCCACGTCACCGACCGTTCGCTGATCTGGAATTCCGATCTGATCGAGACGCTCGAACTTGACAACCTGATGGCGCAAGCCGTCGTCACCATGGATTCGGCGAAGAACCGCACCGAAAGCCGCGGCGCCCATGCGCGCGAGGACTTCCCCAATCGCGACGACAAGGACTGGATGAAGCACACGCTGGCGTGGATGGACGACAAGGGCAAGGTGAAAATCGACTACCGCCCGGTGCATACCTACACGCTCACCAACGACGTTGCCTACGTCGAACCAAAGGCCCGCGTCTACTGACGCGAGACGGCCCCCTGACCCAAAACGCGGATAGTCGACATGGTTGAATTTACGCTACCGAAGAACTCCAAGATCACGCAAGGGAAGACTTGGCCGCATGCGCCCGGGGCCACGCATGAAACCGAGTTCCGCATCTACCGCTGGAACCCGGATAACGGGGAAAATCCGCGCGTCGACACCTATTACGTCAATCGCGACGACTGCGCGCCGATGGTTCTCGACGCGCTGATCTGGATCAAGAACAACATCGACCCGACGCTCACCTTCCGCCGCTCCTGCCGCGAGGGCGTGTGCGGCTCCTGCGCCATGAACATCGACGGCACCAATACGCTCGCCTGCACCAAGGCGATGGACGACGCCAAGGCGCCGGTGCGGATTTATCCGCTGCCGCACCAGCCGGTGGTGAAGGACCTGGTGGCGGATCTGAAGAATTTCTACGCGCAATACGCCTCTATCGAGCCCTGGCTGCACACCACGACTCCGACGCCCGAGAAGGAATGGAAGCAGAGTCACGAGGACCGCACCAAGCTCGACGGCATGTACGAGTGCATCCTGTGCGCCTGCTGCTCGACCTCGTGCCCGAGCTACTGGTGGAATTCGGATCGCTATCTCGGTCCGGCGGCGCTGCTGCAGGCCAATCGCTGGGTGCAGGACAGCCGCGACGAGGCGACCGGCGAACGGCTCGACAATCTCGAGGATCCGTTCCGGCTCTATCGCTGCCACACCATCATGAACTGCTCGAAGGCCTGCCCGAAGGGCCTCAACCCGGCGAAGGAAATCGCCGTGTTGAAGAAGGCGATGGTCGACCGGCAAGCTTGAGGCTTCGTGTCCCGGGCGCGGCGCTGCGTGAAATGACGCGCTGCAGACCCGGGATCGTTGCAAATTCCGAATTTGTAAATGACTCGGAACGGCGGCGCACGACTGCGCCGGCCTAATTACATTTGTGCTCGGACAGGCAAAGCTTCTCCAGCTCGGGATACGGATTGTAGGCGGCCTTGCCGCACTGCTCCTTGGTCGCATCGACCAGTTGATTCAAATGGCCTCCGTAAAAATAAGCGATGCGGTCTTTGCTGCCCGGATAGTTGCGCTGGTAATCCCGTGAATTGGAGCGAATGCAGACGGCGTAGCGGCTGTCCTTGCCGACCGGGACCAAAGCCGGCTCAGTAATAAAGGCATCGCGCACATTGGTCGGATCGATGAGGACATGCATGAGCGAGTTGATGATTTCCTGCTTGTATTGCGCAGGAAATATATTCGGATCGACTTCGTCGGCTTTCTTGTCGCCCGCGCAACTCGCCAGCGCGCCGGCAACGATCGCGATCAGGAACCAGTTTCCGGCTGGCCGGCTCATCGGAACTCCGCTCAATCGAGCTTGAGCTTCTTTCGCCGCTGGGCGAGCGTGCGCAGCCGCAAGGCATTGAGCTTGATGAAGCCTTCGGCGTCGCGGTGATCGTAGGCGACGGCGCCCTCCTCGAAGGTCACCAGCTCCTGATCGTAGAGCGAATACTTGCTCTCGCGCCCGACCACCGCGACATTGCCCTTGTAAAGCTTGAGCCGGACGCGGCCGCTGACGAATTCCTGCGACTTGTCGATCGCGGCTTGCAGCATCTCGCGCTCCGGCGCGAACCAGAAGCCGTAATAGACCAGCTCGGCGTATTTCGGCATCAGCTCGTCTTTGAGATGCGCGGCGCCGCGGTCGAGCGTAATCGATTCGATGCCGCGGTGCGCGGCGAGCAAGATCGTGCCGCCCGGCGTCTCGTACATGCCGCGCGACTTCATGCCGACGAAGCGGTTCTCCACCAGATCGAGCCGGCCGATGCCGTTTAAGCGGCCAAACTCGTTGAGCTTGGCGAGCAACGCCGGCGGCGACAGTTTCTTGCCGTCGATCGCCACCGCATCGCCGCGCTCGAAATCCACGCTGATGATCGTCGGCTTGTCCGGCGCCTTTTCTGGATCGATGGTGCGCGAATAGACGTAGTCGGGCACTTCCTGCGACGGATCTTCCAGCACTTTGCCTTCGGAAGACGCGTGCAGCAGATTGGCATCGACCGAGAACGGCGCCTCGCCGCGCTTGTCCTTGGCGATCGGGATCTGGTGCTTTTCCGCAAACTCTATCAGCTTGCTGCGCGAGGTAAGGTCCCACTCCCGCCACGGCGCTATCACTGTAACGTCCGGCTTCAGCGCATAATAAGTCAGCTCGAAGCGCACCTGGTCGTTGCCCTTGCCGGTGGCGCCATGAGCGACCGCGTCGGCGCCGACCTTTTCGGCGATCTCGATCTGCTTCTTGGCGATCAGCGGCCGCGCGATCGAGGTGCCGAGCAGATACTGCCCCTCGTACAGCGCATTGGCGCGGAACATCGGGAACACGTAGTCGCGCACGAATTCCTCGCGCAGGTCCTCGACGAAGATGTTCTCGGGCTTGATACCAAGCAGCAGCGCCTTTTTGCGCGCCGGCTCGAGCTCCTCGCCCTGGCCGAGATCGGCGGTAAACGTCACCACCTCGCAGCCATAGGTGGTCTGCAGCCATTTCAGGATGATCGAGGTGTCGAGCCCGCCCGAATAAGCGAGCACGACCTTCTTGATTTTGGCCTTTGCCATACGATGCCGGTCCCTGCGCCTGACCGTCCTTAAATCATTGAAAGCGCGGGGACTATAGGCGGAATGACCGCCCGTGCAAGACGGGCCCTACTTGGTTACGTCCTCATAGACGTCCATATCCGCGCTGCCTTGCAGAATGGCGCGCCAGCCTTGTAGGAACGTGCGCACCATCGGGTCGCTCGCCACCTTGTGGCGGTTGAGTTCGAGCGCGGAGTGCGCCGCATATTCGATTTCGACCAGGAGCTGAGCGCGGTCGTCGACATTCTGCAGCACACGGAAGCTGGCGCCGCCGAGCGTCCGGTAGAACGGCGCAGCGCTTTGGATAAGCGCGAGCACCTGCGCCGGGTCACCCAGCGCCCGCATCTTGATTTGCAGTACCCGTCTGATGTCTTCCTCAGGCTCTGCCACAGGCTCCTCCCAGCGCGAATCGGCGCGATTTTAGCATTGCGCGGGCCGATGCTGTCATGAAAGCGTAACACGGACCGTCGTCAGTGGGACAAATGCCGTCACAATCCACAACGGCTGGCTGGGCAACCTTACTCGGTCAGAGTTCGGTTTTTCGCTTCCGCAATCCGACAATGAAATCGTGGCCGGGCAGCGCGAAGCGCTCGATGGCGCGCTCGACGGCCTCGTCGCTGAGCCGCGTGCGCGGCCAGCGATAGATCAGACCGTGCACCACCCAGATGATCAGGAAGGTGAACACTCCGGCGAATATGGTGTCGCTGAAGAAGTGCGCTCCCACCATGATGCGCACCGCCGCCATGCCGATACCCAGCGCCAGTGCCCCGCCATAGGCGAGCGCCCGCCAGGGCGGCGGCACGAGTGTCGCCGGTGCGATGGTCCAGAACGCGCCGGAGACGTCGCCGGAGACGAAGGAACAGTTGCCGGGGCAGTCGCCGCGCGGATCCCACCAGGCGACGAAATGCAAGGGGCCGCCGAATTGCGTCACCTCGATCGGCCGCGGGCGGGCCCAGTGATCCTTCAGGATGATATTGGCGACGAGCCCCGGTCCGAGCGCAAGCGTCGCCATCAGGAACAGAATTGCGCGGCCTGACAGCAAAAGCCGGCGGCGTGGCAGAAGCAGTTTGAATGCCAGCGCCGCGACGACCGGGATGATGATCGCGGTCCCCACCCATAGTCCGATGTCGCGCGCGAGCTGCAGAGGTTGCGAGAGGCGCAGCGAGAAATTGTAGCCGTTTTCCACCATCGCGTTGAACGGCGCGGAGATCATCAGATCGAGCTGCGGAAATAGCCCGAACACCACGCCGACCACAGCGGCCAGGCCAAGCGCAACAATCAGTCCGGACCGGTTCATGGTTTTTTCCGTAAGCGCGGCCTGCGGTCTAGCCGAGCAAGGCCGCAAAGGGAAGTCAGCGGCCGCGCCACCGGCCGGCATTGCGGCCGGCTATCAGCCAATAGGTAAAACCGAACACCACGCCGACCGCGGCCGCGATCTCGGCCTCGCGTGAAATCGGCGGCGGCGGTCGGTCGATCGATTCCTCGTAAGTTGCGGTCAAGCCCGCGCTGTAATAGCCGAGCAGCAGGATGGCGGCGCCGGCCGCCGTATGGATCAGGAGCGAGCGGAAGGAAAACGCTTCGGCCAGCACGACGGCGATCAGAATGGGCAAAAAACCGACCATGACGGTAACGCCGGAGGCAAAGGCCGCGGTGAGCCAGAAGAACGCGTGCTCGACCGGATCGGGACCGAGGATGTGCAGTTCGAGACCGAGCAAAGCGATGGCGGCGGCGATGCCGCCGGCCGCCGTCGCCATGAACAAGGCGAAAAGGATCACGATGATGCGACCAAGAAGCGCCACCGGTTAGTCCGTCATCGCCATGGCGCGCAACGCCATGCGTTCGCGCGCGGAGAGCTTCTCGGTCGCGCTCTTGAGCTGGCCGCAGGCCGCCAGAATATCGCGGCCGCGCGGTGTGCGCACCGGCGAGGCATAACCGGCGTCGAACACCACTTGCGAGAATTTTTCGATCTGCTCCCAATCGGAACATTCGTATTTACTGCCCGGCCAGGGATTAAACGGAATGAGATTGATCTTGGCCGGAATGCCTTTGAGCAAGCGCACCAGCGTTTTGGCATCGTCGATCGAATCGTTGACGCCCTTGAGCATGACGTATTCAAAGGTGATGCGTTTGGCATTGGAGGCTCCCGGATAGTTGCGGCAGGCGTCGAGCAATTGTGCGATCGGATATTTGCGGTTGAGCGGCACCAGTTCGTTGCGCAACTCGTCGCGCACCGCGTGCAGCGACACCGCCAGCATGCAGCCGATCTCGGCGCCGGCACGCTCGATATTCGGCACCACGCCCGAAGTGGAGAGCGTAATGCGGCGCTTGGAGATGGCGATGCCGTCGCCGTCGGCGACGATCAGCAGCGCATCGCGTACGGCATCGAGATTGTAGAGCGGTTCGCCCATGCCCATCATCACGACATTGGTGATGCAGCGGTCGCCGGTCGGGATAACGCCATCCGTTGGCCGCACGGCGCCCGGCCAATCTCCCAAGCGATCCCGCGCCATCATCACCTGGCCGACGATCTCGTCGGCCGTGAGATTGCGCACCAGGCGCTGGGTGCCGGTATGGCAGAACGAGCAGGTGAGCGTGCAGCCGACCTGACTGGAGACGCAGAGCGTGCCGCGCTCGGTGTCGGGGATGTAGACGCATTCGACTTCATGCGGACGTTCGCCTTGCGTCTCGCCCGGCAGACGCAGCAGCCATTTGCGCGTGCCGTCGACCGAGATCTGCTCGGCCACCACTTCGGACCGATCGAGCGTGAAGCGCTCGCTGAGCACCGCGCGCAATTCCTTCGAGACGCTGGTCATAGCGTCGAACGAGGTGGGGCCGCGGAAATAGATCCAGTGCCAAAGCTGCTGCACACGCATCTTGCGCTGCGCTTCCGGCACGCCGATCGCGCCCAAGAGCGCGGCGAGCTGCGCGCGCGTGAGACCGACCAGCGACGGCTTGTCCGGCGCCACATAGCGCTCAAGCGGCGTCTTCTCGATGAAAGGCGCCGCGGCCGGTGTGATTTCGTTTGCGCTTGTCATGGGCTCCGGTCGTCATATCCGCTCGCGGCGGCATTGACGACAATATAGGGCGCGGACGGCCTACTTACACTCCTCCGCCACCTTGTCGAGCGCTGGGCCTAACCCCTTCAACGAATAGGTATCAGTGGTCTTGGTGCCGTGCGAGGACACGCTTTTGACCACCAAGTCGGCGCCCTTGCGCATGGCCTCGACCATTTGCGCTTCTTCGGCGGCGTTCTTGACCCAGGCGCCGTCGTTCTCAATGTACATCATGTAGCGAGCCGAACCGATGGTAGCGCTCGCATCGACGCCGGGCTTCTGCGGATAGCCGACGATCATCGACACCTCATTTCTCACCTTCTCGGCCGGACGGGTCGAGACGAAGGCATAGGACGGATCGCGTTTTCGCCCCGCCGGTTCGGTCGCCGCCGAGGCCGGCTTCGCCAGCGCGAAGCAAACCTTCTTGCCGCCGGGCGTCGCTGCGTAGGCGCCCCAGTCGCCGAATTGGCCGAGCAGCACCGCCTGTTCGGTGGGTTCGGCCTTCGGCGGTTTTTTCTGCGCTTCAACAGCCGGCTTCTTCTGAGCCGGCTTGGGTTGCTGGGTCTGCGCATAGGCCGCTGTGCCACAAACCATGGCGGCGGCGGTCAGCATTGCAATCGCGGGGCTTTGCCAAAACTTCTTCGTCATCGGGCCCTACCGGTTGCAGTGAATGACGGCGGTCACGCCGCCCCCTTAAAGAACAGCTGGATATTAGCTCGTTAGAGGCGAATATCGACAAGGTGAAGGCGGCAATCCGGCGCCCCCGCGAAACTATAGACTTAAACTTGGCGCCGCCAAACCTGCCAAAGAGCGTGCTAGATAGCTTGGCACACCGATGTATTCAACCGAGCGACCATGAAAGCACTGCTCTGCACGCGCCTGGGAACGCCCGACGACCTTGAACTCGTCGAGCTTGCCGACCCCACGCCCGGTCCGGGCGAAGCGGTGGTGCGCGTCAAGGCGGCGGCGCTGAACTTCTTCGATAATCTGATCATCGCCGGCAAATACCAGCACAAGCCGGCGTTCCCGTTCTCGCCCGCGGCCGAGTTTGCTGGCGAAGTCGAATCCGTCGGCGACTGCGTCGCCGGGTTTTCGCCGGGCGACCGCGTCATCGGTAACATTGGCTGGGGCGCCGCGCGCGAGAAGGTCGCCGTCGAGGCCTCAAAGCTCGTTGCCATGCCGACGGGTCTGGATTTCGACCGCGCCGCCGGCCTCACCGTCACCTACGGCACCACGATGCACGCGCTCAATGACCGGGCCAAACTCAAGCCGGGCGAGACACTGGCCGTGCTGGGTGCCGCCGGCGGCACCGGCCTCGCCGCGGTCGAGATCGGCAAACTCATGGGGGCGCGCGTCATCGCCTGCGCATCGTCCGATAAAAAAGTTGCCTTCGCGCGTCAGCATGGCGCCGATGATGGGGTGAATTATGCCGCATCTGATCTCAAGAACGCGCTGCGTCAGCTGACCGGCAGCAAGGGCGTCAGCGTGGTCTACGATCCGATTGGCGGCGCGCAGGGCGAAGCAGCATTGCGCGGCATGGATTGGGGCGGGCGCTATTTGGTGATCGGCTTTGCCGCCGGCGACATGCCGAAACTGCCGCTCAATCTGGTGCTGCTGCGTAGCTATGACGTGATCGGCGTCTACTGGGGCGCCTGGATCCTGCGTGACCCGCAAGGCCATCGCGCCAACATGACGCAAATCCTCGATTGGTGCGCGCAGGGCAAATTGTCGTCACACGTGCACGCGGTTTATCCGCTCAAGGAAGCGCCGGCCGCGCTCAAGGCGATCGCTGCCCGCCAGGTGATGGGCAAGGCAATCTTGCGGCCTTAAAGCTTTGCCAAGGCGTCGCGCGCCGCCTGACGATGAATCGGGGTTATGTGCGTGGCTACCAGATTGACCGCGGCCGCCAGCACCGCGGCATCATCGGTGAAGCCAATCACCGGCAGCACGTCGGGAATGGCATCGACCGGCAGGATGAAATAGGCGAGCGCGCCGACCAGCGTCGCCTTCACCGGCAGCGGCGTATCGCGGTCGAAGGCGCAGTAATAGGCGGCGAGCAAATCCTCGGCGAACGGAATTTGCGCGAAGACGCGCTGCAGCTTGCGCCAGAAACTGCGGCGCAGGGCGCTCTCATCGTCCTCATTGTTTTGCCAGAAGTCGCTGCGTGCGAATGCCATCGCATTAATGTGGGCGGCCAAAACGGCCGCCGCAAGGTGCTAGGCGGCGCGCGCAATGAGCCGCTGGATTGTGCCGTCGGCCGCCCGCGCGACCGTTCCATCAAACAGAATCTCCTGCCCGGCCAAGGCGCGGCGCACATGATCGCTAACATAGGCCGTGAACAGCCGGCCATCCTTTTCGCGGCGGTCGGCATTCTCGGTTATGCGGAAGCTCATGTAAATCACGCCGCCCGGCTTGAGGATCTCCAGCATACGGCCGACCGCCGGCGCAATTTCCTCGCGCGGCAAATGCATGATGACGGTCTCGCAGCATACATTGTCGAAATGCCCCGCCGGAATTCCGCTCAACTCGGGCAGCGTGACCTTGTTGTATTCGATGTGCGGAAAGCGGGCGCGCGCTTGCGCCAAAAGGCCCTCCGACAGGTCATAACCGAAGGTCGGGAATCCGTTGGCAGTAAGCCAGGCCGCATCGCGTCCGCTGCCTGAACCGATATCGGCGGTGAGGCCGGGCCGGAAAAATTGCCGGAACAGCGCATACAAATCGGCCGGTTCATTCTCGGTGAGCCAGCGCTGCACAAAGGCCGGCGCTGCCGAGTCATAGGTGGCAAGCGTTGTCTTATCCATGCTCAGCCGGCGAGTTTATCCATCGTCTCGGCGAGCTTGATGTCAAGTTCGGTCACCCCGCCGGCGTCGTGGGTCGACAGCGTCACCTCGACGGTCTTGTAGACGTTGAACCACTCCGGATGGTGGTCCATTTTTTCCGCCACCAGCGCCGCCCGCGTCATGAAGCCGAAGGCCTGGTTGAAATCCTTGAACACGAATTTCTTGGCGATCGCGTCACGGCCGGCCACCTCGGACCAGCCGGCGAGCTTGCCCAAGGCGGCCCTGCGGGCGTCTGCAGTCAATTTCTGCGCCATGACATTGCCCTCCTAGGCGAACGCGCAACCCTCGCAAAGGGTCCGCCGCGATATTACCTCTTAAGCGGCAATCCCGACCATATGAGGCATTTCATGTCCTGGTCATTGAACATCGGCAAGGTGGCCGGCACGGTTGTGCGTATCCATTTGACCTTCCTGCTGTTTCTCGCCTGGATTTTCGCCGCCAGTTATAGCCAGGGCGGCGCGGCCACCGCCTGGGACAGCGTCATATTCATGGTGCTGCTGTTCCTCTGCGTGCTGCTGCACGAGTTCGGCCACATCTTCACCGCGCGCGCCTTCGGCGTGGCGACGCCCTATGTGACATTGCTGCCGATCGGCGGCGTCGCGCAACTCGAGCGCATTCCGGAGGAGCCGGGGCAGGAATTTCTGATTGCGATCGCCGGCCCGCTGGTGAACGTGGTCATCACGATCCTGCTGGTGGCGATCGGCGGCGCGACGTTGCAATCGAACGCCGCGGCCGGTCTCGACAATACGCAATTTTCGCTGATCGACCGACTGGCGGCAGTGAACGTGTTCCTGGCTTTGTTCAACATGATCCCGGCCTTCCCGATGGACGGCGGCCGCGTGCTGCGCGCGCTCTTGGCAAGCCGCATGGGCTATGTGCGGGCGACCGAAGTCGCCGCCGCCATCGGCCAGTTCGTCGCCTTCGCGCTCGGGTTTATCGGCCTGATGTACAATCCGATCCTGATCTTCATCGCCATCTTCGTCTATCTCGCAGCTTCGTCGGAAGCGCACATGGTGGCGCTGCGCGCCGCTTCGCGCGGCGTGCCGGTGAGCCACGCCATGGTGACCCATTTCGAGACGCTGACGCCCGAGGAACATCTGGACGCGGCGGTGCAGACCTTGCTGCAAACCGGTCAGGGTGAATTCCCGGTGGTCGATGCTGCCGGCAAGCCGATCGGCGTGCTCGGCCGCGGCGACCTGATCCGCGCCATCAAGCAGCGCGGCCCCGACGCGCGCGTAGCAGGCGCCATGATTGCTAATATGCCGACCCTCGGCCACCGCACAACCCTTGAGCAGGCGTTCAAGCTGCTGCAGCAGAAGCAGGCGCCGGCGGTCGGCATCACCGATGCCGGCGGTAAGCTGGTCGGGCTGGTCACCGGCGAGACCATCGCCGAAATGATGATGCTGCAGGAGGCATTGTCGCGCGGCAGCCAGGCCGGGCCCTGGGGCCGTCCGGCCGGGGCGTAATAGCGGCCTACCCGATGAGCCGCCTGGCCGGTTTCGGCTCGATTCCTGCATGCTCCGCGACGCAAAGATTGGCGATGCAAATGAGCGCGCGCTAGTCTTGCCGGCCGGGAAGGCCGCAAAGATCGCGTCGAAAGGGCTGGCATGCACGATATCACACGGGATCTGGACAGCCGCGAAACGACCGACTGGGTCAGCGTGGACGTGCTGGCCGGCCTCTACGCGCAGGGCATCCTCGCCGAGCACTTCCGCTGGGCAGAGCTGGAGCAGCTTGTCTATTCCGCTGATCGCTGGGAGCGCCGGTTGGTCGGCTCAACGGTGGCGAACGTCCCGCATGGCTTGCCGCGCCGCGCCGTCAGGAGCTGGCTCGTACTCCCGGTTTGACGCTCATCAAATCGCTGATCGGCGACGCAGAGCCGGACGTACAGAAGGCACTTTCGTGGGCGCTTCGCTCATGGTGGGAGGTCGACCCGTTCGGCACGCGCGAGTTCATCCGCCAGGAGGCGATGCGCGCTCGATCGGAGAATGACGGCCACCGCGCTTGGGTGATGCGCGACGCACTGACCCTGCCCGGCATCGACACCGGCTTCATCGAGGAGATCCGCGACCGGCTCGAGGGCGTTCGCCGGACCCCCGGCGCGCCGTCGACCAGCGCCGCGGCGGAGATCGCGGCCCAGTTCAAGGGTCTGCAGGAGCTGGCAGGCGCCGCCGTCGCCCAGCAGGGGAGCCGTTTCTAGTGACCGGTAACGCTTAAGTGACCGACGAAGTCGGGCGCATAGTCCCCATCCGCATCGAGGACGAGCTCCGCGCGAGCTACCTCGACTACGCCATGAGCGTCATCGTCAGCCGCGCGCTGCCCGACGTCCGCGACGGCCTCAAGCCGGTCCATCGCCGCATCCTGTACACGATGCACGAGATGGGCCTGACGCTCGACGCGCCTCCTATCGCAAGTGCGCCGCCATCGTCGGCGAGGTGATGGGCAAGTACCACCCCCACGGCGACCAGGCGCTCTACGACGCGCTGGTGCGCCTGGCCCAGGACTTCTCGCTGCGCTACCCGCTGGTCGACGGCCAGGGCAACTTCGGCTCCGTCGACGGCGACCCGCCGGCCGCCATGCGCTACACCGAAGCGCGCATGACCGGCCATCGCCGCGGAGCTGCTGGCGGACATCGACAAGGACACCGTCGACTTCGTCGAGAACTACGACGGCATCGCGGATGCAGCCGTCCGTGCTGCCCGCCAAGCTGCCCAACCTGCTCATCAACGGCTCGCGCCGGCATCGCCGTGGGCATGGCCACCAACATCCCGCCGCACAACCTGGGCGAGGTCGCGCGACGCCACGAACGCGCTCATCGACGATCCCGACCTGACCACCGACCAGCTGTGCGAGCTACGTCCTCGGGCCCGGACTTCCCGACCGGCGGCACGATCTTCCGCTACGAGGAGCGGCGCAACCCGATCACCGGCCAGTGGGAGCAGGTCGACGCCATCCGGGACATGTACGCCCACGGCCGCGGCCGCGTCGTCATGCGCGCCCAGTGCGCCTTCGAGGAGACGCGCAGCGGCCGCACGGCCATCGTCGTCACGGAGCTGCCCTACCAGGTCAACAAGGCCGCCCTGGTGGAGAAGATCGCGGAGCTCGTCAAGGCGCGGCAAGATCGACGGCATCGCCGACCTGCGCGACGAGTCCGACCGCGACGGCATGCGCATGGTCATCGAGTGCAAGCGGGACGCCAACCCGCACAAGGTGCTCAACAACCTGTTCAAGCACACGGCGCTGCAGCTGGCCTTCAACGCCAACATGGTGGCGCTCGTCGACGGCCAGCCCCAGACGCTGCCGCTCAAGGCCATCCTCCAGCACCACATCGACTGGCGCCGCGAGGTCATCCGCAGGCGCACCGAGTTCGACCTGCAGAAGGCGCGCGACCGGGCCCACATCCTCGAAGGCCTCAAGATCGCGCTCGACAACCTCGACGCGGTCATCCGCGACCATCCGCGAGTCGGCCGACGTCGACGACCGCCCGCGACAACCTGATGAGCCGCTTCACGCTCTCCGAGATCCAGGCCAACGCCATCCTGGAGATGCAGCTGCGCCGCCTGGCCGCGCTCGAGCGCAAGAAGATCGAGGACGAGTACATCGCCATCATCAAGCTCATCGCCGAGCTGGAGGACATCCTCGCCAACCCGCGCCGCGTGCTGGACATCATCAAGGACGAGAACGACGAGCTGGACGCAAGGTACGCCGGGCCGCGCCGGACGCGCATCGCAGGGCAGACGCCGACGAGGAGCTCTCGGACGAGGACCTCATCGCCGACGAGGACGTGGTCATCACCGTCTCCGGCCGCGGCTACATCAAGCGCCAGCCGCTGGTCACCTACCGGCGCCAGGCGCGCGGCGGCAAGGGCATCATCGGCGCCCGGACGGTCGAGGAGGACGCCGTCGGCGCACCTGCTCGTCGCCAACACCCACGACTGGGCGCTGTTCTTCACCGACCGCGGCCGCGTGTTCAGCTCCAAGGTCCACGCCATCCCGGACGCCAGCCGCCAGGCCAAGGGCATGCCCATCATCAACCTCGAGGGCGTCCAGGTGGAGGCCGGCGAGCGCGTGCTCGCGGTCATCACGCTGCCCAACTTCGAGAAGGGCCACAACCTGGTGATGGCCACCCAGCAGGGCATCATCAAGAAGACGCCCGTCGAGCAGTTCGAGCGCGTGCGCTCGACCGGCATCCGGGCCATCACCGTGGCCGAGGACGACGCCCTCGCCTGGGTCGGCGTCTCGTCCGGGCACGGACGACATCGTGCTGGCCACCGCGCTGGGCAAGATCGCCCGCTTCCACGAGCGCGAGGTCCGGGCCATGGGCCGCGACGCCGCCGGCGTCATCGGCATCCGGCTCGCCCGCAAGGGCGACCAGGTCGTGGGCATGGGCGTCGTCCAGCCGGGCGACGACATCCTGGTGCTGACCGAGACCGGCTACGGCAAGCGCGTCGCGCCTGCGCGAGCTTCCGGACCAAGCATCGCGGCGGCCAGGGCGTCCGGCTCATCTCGCTCGAGGGCGCCAAGACCGGCACAGGTCGCCGCCGTCGAGCTGGTCGACGAGACGGACGAGGAGCTGCTGCTCATCAGCGCCGGCGGCCAGGTCGTGCGCACGGACGTCAAGAGCGTCAACCGCTACAGCAGCGCCGCCCGCGGCGTCATCGTCATGCGCCTCAACGAGGGCGACAGCGTGGCCGGCATCGCCGTCTTCCGCGCAGGGCTGGCGGAGCAGCGCGGCATCGACCACAATGACGGCCCGGGTCGGCCGCCGACGAGCCGGTGGCGACGAGACACCGGCGTGACGGCACAGCCACTGGAGAGCGGGAGCCGCGTGACGTCGTTCGGCTTCGAGCCAGTCGAGCCGCGCCATCGGCGAGACGCTTCGACCTCTACACCGGCAACGCCAACCCGCGAGCTGGCGCGCAAGATCGCGCGCTACCTGGACGTCGACGCTGGGCCAGTGCGAGGTGTTCGAGTTCGCCAACGAGAACATCTTCGTCAAGATCCTGGACAACGTCCGCGAGCACGACGTCTTCCTCGTCCAGCCGACCTGCTCGCCGGTCCAGAAGTCGATCATGGAGCTGCTGATCATGATCGACGCCTTCAAGCGCGCGAGCGCCGGGCGCATCACGGCCGTCGTGCCCTACTACGCCTACGGCCGCTCGGACAAGAAGGACCAGCCGCGCGTGCCCATCACGGCGCGCCTCATCGCGGACATGATCAGCGTCGCGGGCGCCGACCGGCTGCTCACGATGGACCTCCACCAGGGCCAGATCCAGGGCTTCTTCAACATCCCGGTCGACGAGCTGACCGCCGTCCACCTGCTCTCGCAACCACTTCATCCAGAAGCGACCTCGAGGACCTGGTCGTGGTCACGGACCTCGGCTTCGCCAAGCGCGCCCGGACGTTCGCCGAGATCCTCGACGCGCCGCTGGCCATCATCGAGAAGCGCCGCCACGGCAACGACGACCGGGCCGAGGTGCTCAACGTCATCGGCGAGGTCAAGGGCAAGCGCGCCATCATCGTCGATGACGAGATCGACACGGCGGGCACGCTGATGGAGATCGACCCGCGCGCTGGAGCGCGAAGGCGTCACCGAGATCTACGCCTGCGCCACCCACGGCGTGCTGTCCGATCCGGCGATCGACCGCATCCGCGACTCCGAGCCTGACGCGAGGTGGTCATCACCGACACCATCCCGCTGCCGCCCGCCAAGCAGCTGTCGCAAGATCAAGGTGCTGTCCGTCGCGCCGCTCATCGGCGAGGCCATCCGCCGCATCCACCGCGGCGAGTCGGTCGGCGCGCTGTTCTCGGCCGAGATCAAGCTCGTCCAGGAGATGGTGCTGTGGGACGAGCGGGTCGCCGAAGGCGCCCGCGACGACATCCGCGAGCCATCGCTTACGATGCAGCGAACATGAGTCTGCGTCTCTATCGCCCGGGTCCCGACGGCCTCGAGCCGAGCCCCGGTCGAAGTCCGGACCTGGCGCAGCCGTCTGCGCTCGCGACGTTGGAAGCCGGC
This sequence comes from uncultured Alphaproteobacteria bacterium, assembly GCA_963778745.1. Taxonomy (GTDB): domain Bacteria; phylum Pseudomonadota; class Alphaproteobacteria; order Rhizobiales; family Xanthobacteraceae; genus Pseudolabrys. Next base: position 130,623 of record CAVZVP010000007.1, read on the forward strand.
GGCTTTGGACAACCCGGAGTTCGCGCCGACCAGCCAGCGGCTGGCCGTCATCTTCTGGCTGGCGCTCGCGCTGCTTACGTTCGTGACCATCCTGGTCGGCTACGGCGTGGGTCTGTGGCACCTGCCCGCGTGAGGGGCACGACTGCTGTTGCGCTGCTCTAACTGCGGTACCGAAAACCAGCCGGGCGCCAAGTTCTGTCTCGAATGCGGGACAGCGCTGGCCGCTGTCTGTCGTAACTGCGGGGCAGGACTGTCGGCGTCGGCCAAGTTCTGCCAGGAGTGCGGCACGCCGACCGGCGAAGTTCCTGCGCTGGCGAACGGCCAGGCTGCGCACGCAGAAGCGGCGCCGATCGCCGAGCTCCGCCTCGTTTCCATCTTGTTCGTCGACCTCGTCGGCTTCACCTCGCTTGCCGAGAAACGGGACGCCGAGGAGACGCGCGAGCTGCTCGGCCGCTACTTCGAGCGGCGCGCGAGATCGTCGGCCGCTACGGCGGAACGATCGAGAAGTTCATCGGCGACGCGGTCATGACGGTGTGGGGCGCGCCGGTCGCCCACGAGAACGACGCCGAGCGCGCTGTGCGCGCCGCCCTCGACATCGTCGGCGCAGTGCCGACGCTGGCCGAAGGCCTCGAAGCGCGCGCCGGCGGTGCATGACCGGCGAGGCGGCAGTGACCATTGGCGCGACGAACCAGGGCATGGTCGCCGGCGACCTGGTCAACACGGCCAGCCGGCTGCAGTCGGTCGCGCCGCCCGGGAAGTGTCCTTGTCGGTGAGGCCACCCACCGCGCCGCCAGCGCGGCCATCGTGTTCGAGGCGGCAGGCGAGCAGTTGCTCAAGGGCAAGCAGGCGCCGGTGGCCGCATACCGCGCCGTACGGGTCATAGCCGAGCGCGGCGGTCGCGGTCGATCGGACAGGCTCGAAGCGCCGCTGGTCGGTCGCGAAGACGAGCTGCGCCTGCTCAAGGAGCTGTTCCACGCAACCGCTCGCGAGCGGCGGGTCCGGCTCGTGTCGGTGACCGGCCAGGCCGGTGTGGGCAAGAGCCGCATCACGCGCGAGCTGTCGCGCTACATCGACGGCATCGTCGAGACCGTCTACTGGCACCAGGGACGCTCACCGGCGTACGGCGAGGGGATCACCTTCTGGGCACTGGGCGAGATGGTCCGCGAACGCGCCGGCCTCGCCGAGTCGGACGACGAGGCGACCACCCGCGCGCAGCCTCGCTGAGACGGTCGCGACCTGGGTGCCCGACGAGCAGGAGCAGCGCTGGATCGAGCGCGCTCTGCTAGCCCTGCTGGGCATCGAAAGCGCCGCTCAGAACACGCGCGAAGAGCTCTTCTCGGCGTGGCGGACGTTCTTTGAGCGCATCGCGGCGGTCGGGCCGGTCGTGCTCGTGTTCGAGGACCTCGAATGGGCCGACCCGGCCTGCTCGACTTCATCGACCACCTGCTCGACTGGAGCCGCAGCCTGCCACTGTTCATCGTCACGCTCTCGCGGCCCGAGCTCATCGATCGCCGCCCTGAGTGGGGCGCCGGCCGGCGCAACTTCGTCTCGATCGGCCTCGAACCGCTGCCTGAGCCTCAAATGCGAGAGCTGCTCGGCGAGCTGGTGCCCGGCCTGCCCGAGCGCGCCGCACGCTCGATCGTGGCGCGCGCCGACGGTATTCCGCTGTACGCGATGGAAACCGTGCGCATGCTCGTCGCTGAGGGCAAGCTGGTCGAAGCCAAGGGTGCGTACCAGCCTTCGGCCGACTTGTCGACGATCGCCGTGCCGGAGACACTTCACGCGCTGATCGCCGCGCGCCTCGACGCCCTCGAGCCTGTCGAGCGCAGCCTTATTCAGGTTGGCGCCGTGCTCGGCCAGAGCTTCACCCTTGGTGCGCTGGCCGCCGTTGCCGCCCTGTCGGGAAGCTGACATCGAAGAGCACCTGCGCAACCTGGTCCGACGTGAGCTTCTCATCCACGAGTCGGATCCGCGATCGCCCGAGCGTGGGCAATACGCCTTCGTCCAGGCGCTCATCCGCGAAGTCGCCTACGGCACGCTGGCCAAGGCCGATCGCCGCGCACGACACCTTGCCGCGGCGCGCTACTTCGAGTCAATGGGCGAGGACGAGCTGGCCGGCGCGCTGGCCGCCCACTACCTCGCTGCCTACCGCGCCTCAGCTGCCGGCCCCGAGGCCGATGCGCTGGCGGCTCAGGCACGCATCTCGCTAAAGGCAGCTGCTTCGCGCGCGGCGGCGCTGGGCAGTCCCGACCAGGCGGAGAGCCATTTCCTGGCGGCCGTCGACGTGACCGACGACCCGGCCGAGGCCGCCGACCTGTTGGAGCAGGCTGGTTTGGCCGCGCGCAGCGCCGGCCGGCACCAGGCCTGCCGAGGATCACCTGCGCGAGGCCATTGAGCGCCATCGCCAACTGGGTGACCGCGTCGGCACAGCGCGGGCCGTCGGCAGACTTGGGTTGGCGCTGATTCCGGCTCATATCCCGCAAGCGATCGAGGTCCTGGAGCCGGCGGTCGACGAGTTCATCGATCTCGGCGACAGCGAAGAGCTGGCCATGATCGAACACCAGCTGGCGCGGGCTCATTGGCTCAGCAACAGGAACGAGCCGGCCCTCGTCTATGCCGACCGCGCTCTCGGCCGCGCCGAACGCATCGACTCCACCGCCCTCATCGCCGACATCCTCATCACCAAGGGCTCGTTGGTGCAGGCGAGTGGTCGCGGCCATGAAGGGGTCGCTCTGCTGCGGGCGGGCAAGGAATTGGCCGAGGCTAATGAGCTGACAGCGACCGTTACCCGCGGACTTCTTAACCTGAGCGCTTCTGGCAATGGCATTGACCCGCGCCAGTCGTATCTCGATGCCCGCGAAGCGGTCCAGCTGGCACGTCGTTACGGGCTGCGTACGACGCTCTACACCGCCGGAGGCAATGCCATCGAGTCGGCTGTTTCGGTTGGCGAGTGGGCGTGGGCTGCGGCCGAGGCAGAACGGCTGATGACCGAAGACATCGAAGCCGTCGATCGCTTCGTCGTCTACCGCGGCGCCGAGGAGTTGAGAGCCTTCCGTGGCGAGCCAGTCGAGCAGATGCTGGCCGAACACGCCCACTTCATCAGCGGCGACGAGAACCCTGTCAATCAGTCCAACTACTCGGCCGCCAAGGCAGCGTACGAGTTCAGTACCGGCCTTTACCGCCCCGCGGCCGACAACTGGGAACGATCTGCCCAACTGAACTTCACCAACGCGCCCAGCGACTTGCCGCGCGCGGTCCGCGCCGCCCTGTGGATGAGCGACGTTGCGCTGGCGCAACGCCTGATTGGCGAGTACGAGGCGCTGCACGTGTTTGGAGCCTTTCCGAGCGCTTGGCGCGCGACCTACGCTGCCGGCGTGGCCGCGCTCCAGGGACGCCGAGACGAGGCCCTCGCTCTGTTCGCCGACGCCCAACTCAAATGGCCTGCGGCCAGCGTCATCTTCGAAGGAGCGCTGATCGGCATCGACATGCTCTTGACTCTCGACGCCGACGAACCGGCCGCACGCATGGCCGCGGAGACGTCAAGAGCCACCCTCGCCGAGTTGGGCGCTAAGCCCTTTGTTGAGCTAATTGACCGGTTGCTGGCAAAACCGGCTGCCGATTTCATCTGAGAGGGCGGCAGTGACCGCACCGGCCAGCTGATCGCCTTCATCCGTTCGAGCGGCGCGCGCCCGCTGCGCTTCCTGGTTGTCGGTGGCGTCACCTTCGTCCTGCAGTACGGACTGCTGCTGCTGTTCGAAGCACCCGGATTGGACCCGAACGTGGCCTACGCGCTGGCCCTGGCTGTGGCCGTCCAGTTCAACTTCGTGGTCAGCCAGCTGCTCGTCTGGCCCGATCGTCCGCTGCACATCACGCTGGGCGATGTCTTGCGCCGCTGGGTCAGCTTCATCGCCATGATCGCGCTATCACTGGTCATCAACCTGGGCGCTTTCATCATTGCCCGGGCGTTCGTCTCCGACCTGCCCGCCGCCGCCATCGGCGTGGCCGCGTCGACAGTCATCAAGTACCTGTCGCTGGACCGCTACACCTTTTCGAAGACGAACAGGTTGTTCAAGCCGAATTGAAAGCGCTGCCAGCGCTCCAGCTTGAAATCGGGCGCCGGGAAGATGTCGACCGTCTTTTCTGCTTTAAAGCCGTAGTGCTCATGCACAGCGATGCCGTCGACGAGGCGCAGTGCCGATAGCACATGCAGGATCGAGTCGACGCGGGCTGAAGGCACCGTCGCCACGATCCGACCACCAGGTTTGAGCATGCGCGAGCAGGCCGACGCCAGCTCCGCTTGCCGATCGGGCGGGATGTGCTCTAACACGGCGAACATCGTGATCAGATCGGCGCGAACGTCCTGCGGCACAGCCTCTGGGAAATTGCCCGGGCACAGCTCGTAGTTGGGCCCAGTTTCGTGCTTCTCCAGGGCGGGGTCCACGCCGACGCCGCGGCCGATCAGCCCGTGCCACTCCTTGAACATCGCACCATCGGCGCAGCCCACGTCGACAACGACGTCGCCCTGCTTGACGAAGGGCCGGCCACGCTTGATGCGCGCCGACTGCAGGTAACGGTCGAGAAACTTCATGGCACCCGCGTCCCACGCTGCGGGATCTCCATCAGGCTGGCGAGGAACGCGACCAGCCACAGTTGAACGGCGGCAACGAACCCGGTCAGCGACAGGGCAAAGACACGCACCACGCTCGGGTCGGGCAGCGGGCCAAAGTTGACCGAAACCCACTGGTACACGGACCACGCCATGCCCATCAGGGTAACGATGAAGAGCACGACTCCAAAGACCAACAGCCGCTCGGGCGACAGTGCACGTAGAAACGCGGAATAGCGCGTGGACGGTGGCAACAGGCCGCGCAGCGTGGCATAGCGACGGGCCACCGCGGCGAACGTGATGCTCTGGACGCCTATCAATACCGCCATGCAGGCGGCAATGAATGTGTTGATGCCAAGCGTCGAAGCACCCAGCTTGATATCGCCGGGGAAGAGTACGAGAACCCCGGCCAGGCCGACCGCCAAGAGCACCAATCCGGGATACAGGAACAGCCAGCGCGGGCTGTAGATCAGCAGGAATCGCAGGTGGCGCCAACCGTCGCGCCAGGTGTTGAGGTGGGGCGGTCGGGATCGGCCGTCCTTCGACAGCGTCGTCGGCACCTCGGTCATCCGATAGTCGGCCAGCGCAGAGCGAACGACCATCTCGCTGGCGAACTCCATGCCGGTCGTCGACAGCCCCAGTTCGCGGATACGGTCGCGGTTGAAGCCGCGCAGGCCGCAGTGGAAATCGCCGATGGGGATGGAGAAGAACAGCCGGCCCAAACCGCTCAAGACCGGGTTGCCCAGGTACTTATGCGACGCCGTCATCGCTCCCGGCGCGATGCCGCCCTTGAAGCGATTGCCCATCACGACGTCGTAGCCCTCGCGCAGCTTCTCGACAAAGGGCATCAGCGACGAGAAGTCGTAAGACTGTGTCGGCGTCGCCCATGATCACGTAGCGGCCGCGCGCCGCCTCGATACCACCCAGCAGCGCCGACCCGTAGCCACGTTGCGGCACCGGCACCATGCGCGCCCCTTCGGCGACGGCGATGTCGCGCGAGCCGTCGGTGCTGCCGTTGTCCGCGACCACGACCTCGCCGTCGACGTGATTGTCGGCAAGGAACTGGCGCGCCTGGCGCACGCACGCGGCGAGCGTCTCCGCCTCGTTGAGGCAGGGCATCAGGATGGTCAGTTCGAGATCCGGCTCCGCCATCTCTAGTAGCTGATCCAGGTCCAGCCGAATAAGTGGGCGGTCGCGAACTGGAAGATCCAGAGCACGCCCCACAGATTCACCAGTACGCCCGCGCCGACCAGCAACGCCTCATACCACTGCACTTTGCGGCCGATGGCGATGAAGATGAGCAACAGCATGTAGGGCATGTAGTCGAGCGTGTAGCGGTAGCCGAATTGGGCGTAACCGGTGGCCGCGAACGTCGCGTTGGACACCGCGATGACCAGGATCGCCGCCCACGCGGCGAGCACCAGCCGATCCCGCGCGATCACTGCCGCGATCAGTGCGGCGACGATGGCGGCGGCGAAGGGCAGCAGGTGTAGTCCGGTCGCGTACAGATCGTTGCCCCACTTGGGATCGGCGAAACCTTGCACCAGGGCGCGGAAGATCAAGAAGCTGCACGAAGCAAAAAGGCCGAAGGCAATCAGCAGCGCCAGCGGGCGCGCGTATTTCTTGAGATGGATGAACGGAATCAGCAGGATGGCCGGCGTCGTCACCCACGTCGCGAGTGCCCACCATGACGGCCAGATGAACGGGGGCGTGTCCGCCACGTTCGGCATCTGCTCGAAGAACGCTTGCACGTGCAGGTGGAAATAGTTGATCGAGGCGATGCCGTAGGGCCACGAGCTGGCGAGGTGGATCTGATGGAACTGCTCGCTGTACGTATAGCCCGTCTCGAACGGGCTGCCGAAGCGGGCGTAGTTGAGCGCGGCGCCGAGCAGGATGAATGGCGCCACGCCGAGTGCCAGCTTCACCAGCGGCTTGATGTTCAGGCGCTGTAAGAGAGGAACTCCGGGGGCAGCGTTCAGCCACTCGTTGGCGAAGTAGATCAGCGGGAAGATGCCGCCGAAGACGGTCGTCGGTCGGCACAGGAATGCCGCGCCGACAAAGGCACCGGCCAGGATGGGACTGCGCCTGACGAGCGTCGCCCAGATCGACAGCATGATGAAGAAGAAGGCGGTGGTGTGGGCGAAGTGCCAGACGCCGCCGTCGGACGCGCTGTACCAGTAGGTCGTGCCGAAGGCGGCCAGCACGGTCAGCACGAACTGCGTCCGCCGGTTCTCGACAAAATGGCGAATGATCGCGAACGCAACGACCGCCGCGAGCGCGCCGATGACACATGAGATCAGAGTCTGGTTGACGTCGAGTCCGAAGAAGAACGCAAAGGGGATCAGGAGGATCGCCGGGCCCAGAGAGTGCTGCATGTAGCTCAGGCAGTTGGCCGTGATGCGCGGGTTGACGACGTCCGCATACGACGCCGGGCCGCGCGGGTCGTTGACAGGCAGGCAGAAGCCCTGGCCGTCGTACAGGACCCGTTCGAGAACGCTCAGGTTGCGCGTGTACTCCGCGGTCATGTCGAGGTGGCCGTGGATCATGTTGTTGGCCTGCGACAGCTGGAAGTCGTACGCAGTCTTGTGCGGCCCCAGTGCCCAATAGACAAGGAACGTGGCAACGAAGACGAGGATGCTCGCCTTGATCGCGTACTTGCGCTCTTGAGTCAGCTCGTAGCGCCAGCCGATCGCCGGCAGGGTCAGGGCGCGGACATTCGGCGACGGTTGTCCGGTCTGGGAATCAGCCATTCGGGCCGGAGTGTGCCACAGCGCAGGCAACGACCGATGCCTGACTAAGGTTTCACGAGACGGCCCGTTGTGGGGCAGACGGTCGGCCGGCCGCGTATGATCGGCGCTCGTCACAAGGCAGGAGCGACGTGGCCAACGACGAACCGCCGGCCCGTCAGCCGGGCTATCGACCACCCGACAATCGACCCACTCCGGCGCCGGAAGGGGCACAGCCGAGCGCCAGCCGGCTGAGTGTTGACGTCGCGCCGCGCTACATCCGGCTGCAGCCGGGCGAAGTTGTGACGGCGACGATCAAGGTCCGCAACATGGGCTCGGTGGTCGACGAGATCACGCTCACGCCGCGCGGCGAGGCGGCTGCCTGGATAACGGTCGCGCCCGACACGCTGAACATCTACCCCAGCACCGAGGGCGAAGCGACTATCCGCTTTGCCCCGGCCCGTGCGCCGCGCCCGCCGGCCGGCCTGTTCGCCTTCGAAATCGCCGTCAACTCCGACCGCCAGCCGGCCTCGTCGATGGTCTACCGCGGCTCGGTCGAGCTGGGCGCCTACGACAGCCTGACGGCAGCCGCCACCGGCACCACTTTCCTGTCCGGCCGGCGCGACGCGATCCTGCCCATCAAGGTGCGCAACCAGGGCAACCGCCCGACCAACGTGCAGGTGTCCGCGGCCGACCTGCCCGGCGCCAACGTCATCCTGTCGGCGCCCGCCTTCGCCCTCGAGCCGGGCGGCGAGGCGACGGTGTGGGCGACGATCAGGCCGCGCTCCGGCTTCATGTCCGGCCCGCCGCGCCAGTTCCCCTTCACCATCTCGGTCAGCAGCGACTACTCCGCGCCGCTGACCATCGACGGCCGGATGGAGCAGCAGGCCCGCTTCAGCCGCAAGCGCCTCGTCGCCGTGGGCGTGCTGGCCGCCGTCCTGCTCACCGTCGGCGGCGTCTTCGGGGCCAACGCGCTGGGCCTGCTGCCACCACTTACCGGCAGCGGTCCCACGCCGACGCCGGCGGTGACCGCCAGCGCCGCCATCACACCGCCGCCGTCCGGACAGTCGACAACCGGGCCAACAACTGGGCCGACCGACAAACCGACAGGTGGCCCGACGGCGAGCGTGGAGGTAACCAACGGGCCAACGCCGACGATTACCCCTTCGCCGACACCGACTACTGATCCATTCGCGCATTGGCAAAATCTCGGTGGCGACTTCAGCAAAGGTGCTGCAGCCGTCTCGTGGGGTCCCCGTACGGTGCAGGTGTTCGCCCCCGATAGCAACGGAACGCTGGTCACCAAAGAAGGGGACGGAGCAGCCTTCCCCGACCAATGGACGCCGCTCGACTCGAGCATCACTACCCAAGAGAAGCCCGCCGCGGTCGCGTGGAATGACGCAGGCAGTAGCGGCAAGAACGTAAACGTCTTCGTCCTTGGAGATCAGGACGGGCAGCTCCATGAAATTTCGTACGACCAGAGCGATGGTGTCGGCAGTTGGTTCGGCTGGAGCGACCTGCCGTTCTCGGGGTTTGGTTTTCAGTCGGGACCCGGTGCGGCATCGCGAGGCATCAACCGAATCGACGTGTTCGGCCGGACGTCGGACAACGGTCTCCAGTACAGCTCCTTAGAGCAAGGCGTCGGGTTCGCTGACTGGCAGTTACCACCCGATCCAGGATCTGTCCGTTACGCACCGACAGCCGTTGCCGGCGATGCGCAGTTGACCGGTGTCGACCGCGTCGATGTCTTCGCCACATTCACTGATTTCCACGTCCACCAACTGACGAACCAGGCGTCCAGCTGGGGAAACTGGCAGCTCTTGCCCGGAGGACCCGACTTCAATTCCGGTCCGGCCGTCACCTCGTGGGGGCCGAATCAATTCGACGTTTTCGCCCGCGCAAAGGACAGCGGTCACCTTTGGCACACGAGCTTCGACGGCACGACCTGGACGGCTTGGGATGAGATGACGCAATTCAAACTCGCCGAGGCGCCTGCCGCCGCGTCGTGGGGCAATGGCCGAATCGACCTGTTCGTAGTCGATACGAACGGCGAGATGCATCACAGCTGGTACGAAAACAATCAGTGGCAGCCCTAGTCGACCCAGCCGCCATCGCTCTCGGGGCGTTGTAGTCCGCTCCACGCCCCATTATGATCAGCCGCCGTTCTCGGCTGCCCTGGGTTAGGCTGCCGCGAGCGCGTCACAGGGCGAGAGGAGCGATGTGGCCAACGACGAGCCGCCGGGCCGTCAACCGGGGTACCGGCCGCCTGTAAATAACTTCACGCCGGGGCAGGAGCAGGCGCAGGCCGCTGCCAGCCGGATCAGCGTGGATGTTTCACCTCGCAACGTTCGCGTGCAGCCGGGCGAGGTCGTTACTGCATCCATGAAGGTCCGCAACATGGGTGCGGTCGTCGACGAGATCACGCTCACACCCCGCGGCGGAGCCGGATCCTGGATCACGGTCGCGCCGGACACGCTCAACATTTTCCCGAATACCGAAGCTGAAGCGACGCTTCGATTTGCTCCTGCTCGGGCCTCCCGACCGCCAGCCGGCTTGTTCGCCTACGAAGTCGCGGTCAACTCGGACCGCCAGCCGGACTCGTCGATGATCTATCGCGGCTCGGTTGATCTAGGGTCCTACGACAACCTGACTGCGGCGGCGACCGGAACCACGTTCCTCACCAGCCGCCGGGAATCCATCCTGCCGATCAAGGTTCGCAATCTGGGCAACCGGCCGACGAACGTTCAGGTTACCGCCGCCGACTTGCCCGGGGCGACCGTTTCGCTGTCGGCGCCGGCCTTCGCGCTCGAGCCCGGCGGTGAAGCAACCGTTTGGGCGACCATCCGCGCGAGCTCCGGCTTCATGTCCGGTCCGCCGCGCCAGCATCCCTTCACGGTCTCTGTTAGCGGCGATTACTCGGCGCCATTGACGATCGACGGCCGGATGGAGCAGACGGCACGCTTTGGCCGGCGCAGCATGACCAGTGTCCTGCTAGCAGCAGCGACCGTTGCGATCGTCGGCGGCGCGGTCGCCGCCAATGCAGCCGGTCTGATCCATTTCGGAGCCACTGCATCAACTGCCTCGCCTGGGCAAACGTCAACCATTGCTCCGTCTTTGGGTCCAACGGTGGGTCCAACAGTTAGCCAACCCGCGACAGTCATCCCGACGGACACAGGTGTCACCCAACCCACCCCACCACCCACGGCTCCTTCGACGGATCAGGGCGGCCACGACACTTCCCCGCCGACGGCCGGTCCGCCGACGGCGTCGCCGTCGCCCACGCCAAATCCCTTCGCCGGTTGGGAAAGCCTGGGCGGTAAGTTCTCCAGCGGCCCGGCGATCACCAGTTCTGGTCCCGGTCAGCTGGACGTCTTTGGTCCATGGTCCGACCAGACGATCCGCCGCAGCACTTGGGACGGCAGCACATGGTCTCCTTGGGCGCCGCAGCCGCCTCAGTTCCAAACGCAATTCAAGCCGACTGCGGTCTCGTGGGCGCCCAACCACACCGACCTGTTCGCGAACCTGATCGATGACTGGGCGCCGGACGGGGGCAACGTCGCGCAACTGACGATTGATCCTAACGTGGCACCTTCTTGGACACCGATTACGCCCGGCGTCTTGACCTCAGGACCGGCTGTGGTGTCGTGGGGCCCCGGGCGGCTGGACATATTCGGGCGGGGCACGGATACGCTGCTGTACCACAACTGGACCGATGACGGCGTCAACTGGAATTTTTGGGAGGCTCTCGTCGGCGGTCTGTCCATCGAGGAAGCGCCGGCCGCGGTTGCCTGGGGCCCCGCTGTGACGGGTGGATACAACCAGCTCGACGTGTTCGCACGCCAAAGCGACGGCCAAATCGTATGGGTGCGTTACACCGACAACGGCAACGATCCCAATTTCGGCTGGTCAGTACGAGGCGTGGTCGGCGGCAGCACGGGCGACTTTACCCTTGGGCCGGCAGCAACCTCTTGGGGACCCAACGAATTCGACGTGTTCGGGCGATGGAGCGACGGCACGCTGCGCCACTCGACATGGAACGGTGTCAATTGGTCGCGCTGGGAGCAGCTGACTACGTTCAAGCTGGGTACGTCGCCAGCTGCCGTTGCATGGGGCAATGGCCGCATCGACGTCGTGGTGAACGACACCAAGAAGGCGATGCACCACAGCTGGCTCGAAAACGGGGTCTGGAACCCAATCCCATAGCCGGGTAATCGATCGGTTCCTCGGCGAAGCGACGCCGCTTGAACTTGGTGGCCTGAGGTTTATGATCTGGCGCCAGTCACTCATCGCGGCTCGTGTCGGCCGCAGCGGGTAATTCATCGAGGGGATAACGACGTGGCTGACAGGCCACCAGCCGGCGAGCCGCCGGCGCGCATCCCGGGGCGACCGGGACAAGGCGGGTTCGGAAATGCGCGCCCTGCGCCGCGGCCGGTTTCCCAGCCAGATGCTGGCAGCAGCGGCCTGAGCGTCGAGATGTTTCCGCACAATTTGCGTGTTGCGCCGGGCGAGGTCGCAACAGGTTCGATCAAGGTCCGCAACCTGGGCACGGTCGTTGACGAGGTGACGCTCACCGTTCGCCGCGACGTCGCCTCGTGGACGTCGGTCGCGCCTGACACGTTGCACATATTCCCCGGAACCCAGGCAGAAGCGACGATCCGATCGGCGCCGCCGCGGGCGATACACCCCCTGGCCGGCCTGTATGCCCTCGAGATAGCGGTCAACTCAGACCGACAACCCAATTCGTCGCTGGTCTATCGCGGATCAGTCGAGGTAGGCGCCTACGACAGCCTGACCGCGACACCCATCGGCTCCACCAATCTGCAGGCGCGGCGAGAAGCGATCCTTCCCATCAAGGTCCGCAGCCAGGGAAACCGCCCCATCACGGCCTATATAGCCGCGGACGAAATGCCCGGGTTGACGGTCTCCCTGTCCAGCTCCGCGATCCCTCTCGAGCCCGGAGGAGAAGCGACAGTCTGGGTAACGCTACGACCCAGACCGAAGTCAACCGCGCAGCAGAACCCATACACCATCTCGGTCAGTAGCGATTTCGCGCCTCCCATCTCGATCGAGGGTCGTCTCGAGCGGCCGGCCCCACCCAATCGTGGCCGTGCCCTGGGCATGCTGCTTACGGGTGGCGCTGTGCTGGCTGGCCTCGCCGCGGTCGTCGTCGTCACTGGGCTCTTGTCCGGCCATCCAAGCGAGACGCCCATGGCCACTGGCGCGCGCAACTTGCTCGCGCTTGGATCCCCGAGCCCAGCCATGCTCACCCCACTCGCCACGCCGGCCCCACTCCAGCCAACAGCCAGCACCCTGGCGATCCTGCCCACACAGTCAGCGCAGCCCACAACCCAGGCGACGCTCGCCACGCTGGCCCCGACCCCAACTCAGCTGGCAGCGACGACCCCGCAGGCGCCTGCCACGCCTCCGCCGCCAACAGCCACACCCCAGCCGCCGCCGACAACGCCGCTGGTGGCGACGCTTATCCCGCCCGCCATCGCTTGGATCGACGGGGGTGCGCAGTCGTACTGGAAGCTGCAGACCGATCTGACGTCAAACGTCTTCGTCGACGAAGGCCTGACCGAGCCACTCGACGGTGGCCTCAGCATCGACTCCCAGGCTCGACGGGCAACGTGGTTCTTCCAGCGTCGGGACGCGCCTGCGCAGAACTGGATCAGATGCAGCGGCCAAATCGACGCCACGGAGACCCTCTTGACGGCCGACGCCGAACTGTTCTCGTCAGGCGGCTGGGCTGCAGCGCCGACGGAGCTCACAGGCATCGAAAAGTCGGTCTGTGGCTGGATGGAGCAGGTCCCGTTGCCTGCCCAGCCGTTTCGCCTCTCGCCGTTCGTCGGCGGCGGACCTGGCGACTTCATCGACATGACCAACGACGCCTTCGGCGTGAACATGACTTGGGTACCGATAAGCAACAGCCTGCCCGGCTATCAGCTGTGCTCGCTCGAGGGACCGGACTGCCTGGTCGATGGAAACGTGCAGGTCGCCTTCGGCGCGAACGGCTTGTTCGAGTTCGGTAACGCTCTTGGGTCGGTTCCATGCACGAACCTCGCGTTCGGCGGGGATCCTGACGTCAACGTGCTGAAAGCTTGCTACGCCGGTCCGCCCGTCATTGGCCTAGTCCATATAAGGCCATGATCCAGACGCTGGTCCACAACACTCCAGCGATATGATCAGGCCCGTCCGCGGGCCTAGAGAGGGAACCAGTGGCCGACGATCAAGGAGCTGAATTCGGAGCCGGTCGGTCGAGTTCCCGGACGCCCCGGGCGCCTCACGCCCGCAGCCCGCGACCAACGGCCCCGCATCGCCCGGGCGCGAGATCAGCCTGGATATCACGCCACGCTACCTGCGCGTCACACCCGGCCAGTCCGAAACGGCAGCCGTGGCCATTCGTTACCACGGACATGTCGTAACAGAGACTCGCTATAAGTCTGTCTGGTGACGCCGCCGACTGGACACGGGTAGTACCGGACGTCATCAACGTGTATCCCGACACGGAGGCAGAGGCAACACTGCGCTTCGATGCCGCCGCGGGCGTCGTTGCCGGTTGCTGGCCTGGTCGAGCTGACCGTCTCCGTATCGGCTACGGGCGACGCCTCACAGCCCACGGCTCTGAAGCGGTCCATCGAAATCGCCCCCTTCGACGGTCTAACCGCCGCGGCCGTGGGTCAGACGAACCTGTCGGATCCACGCGAGGCCGTCATGCCGGTCAAGGTCCGCAATACGGGCAACCGCACCGCAAACGTCGTCGTTCGGACGTCGGATCCTGGGACGCTCGACTTTCAGATTTCCTCGCCGCAGTTCGACCTCCAGGCTGGTGCGGAGACTACGTTGTGGGTGACGGTCCGGCCGAAACAGTCCATCCAGGGCGGTCCACCGGTCCCTCACCCGTTCACTGTTTACGTAAGCAGTGACCGGCGTGCGGTGCCGTGGACCGCCGGTTCGAACAGCAACCCGTTCCCGCGCCAGCGCCACCGCCCGTCCCCGTGGCGCCTCCCAGCTGGCAGGCACCGGCAAAGACGCGCGGCCAAAAGAGCGGCTCGAGGGGCATCTTGGCCGGTGCGCTCGTGATAGGACTCATTCTCGCGGGCGGTGCAGGAGGAGCCTACGTGCTGGGGGTCTTCAACCCAAAGCCGACGTCCGGCCCGACCAGCCGACCGACCGATGGGCCGACTGATGGGCCAACCAAGATCACTCAAACTCCCGCCCGGTGCCGACATAACTGGTTCTTGGTCGCCTGACTTGTTTGCCGGGCCGGTTACCGGAAGCCTCCGCGACGAACTAGGTGAGTTCTTGACCCTCGGAACGCTTACTGCCGAAGACAACGGCAGGGTGCACTGGGACGTGGACTTCAAGGCGTATAGCCTCTCCTGCACCGGCTCGTATGACGCAGCAGAGTCAACCATCAGCCCTACCGGCGCCACCCTCCGAGGTCCGCTCGACAACATAAGCCGGGAAATGAGCGCGCAGCTTTGTGGGTGGGATGCTCGTCAGTAGCCAAGGTACCGGTCCCTTGGCCGTCTCGATGCAGAACGAAGCGTTGAGACGGACCCTGATACTAAGTAGCCCGAGCGACGGAACGATGCACTGGCAAAGGCTTGGGCCGTGACCGATTGTCCTTAAGTCGGCTTACGAACGGGCGCCGCCTATACTTTTCGTTCCGATGCTGAACCTGCTTTCTCGTTTCGTTGACTCCAACGAACGCAACGTCAAACGACTCAAGCCATTCGTCGACGAGATCAACGCTCTCGAAGCCGAGTTCGAGGCCCTCTCAGACGACGAAATCCGCGCGCGGATGATCGAGCTGCGCGACCAGATCCGCGAGGATGCCGCGCCCTCCGAGCCAACCCAGGAGGAGCTCGACGCGACCAGCTCCGAGCGCCGCGCCGAGTTGCGCAAGGCGCGCCACAAGGAAGACGTCGCTCACCTTCAGAACGTGCTCAACGATGCGCTGCCCGAGGTCTTTGCCGCCGCCCGCGAGGTCTCGCGGCGCAAGCTCGAGATGCGTCCGTTCGACGTCCAGTTGATGGGCGCGATGGCACTGCATCAGGGCAAGATCGCGGAGATGAAGACGGGCGAGGGCAAGACCCTCGTCGGGCCGCTGGCCGCCGCCCTGAACGGGATGGGTGGTCGAGGCGCCCACGTCGTGACCGTCAACGACTACCTGGCCAAGCGCGACCCGCAGTGGATGGGCCCCATCTTCCACGGCCTGGGCCTGACCGTCGGCATCATCCAGCACGACAGCGCCTTCGTTTTCGACCCGGACTATCGGGCGACCGACGAACGGCTGATCCACCTGCGGCCGGTCGACCGCAAGGAGGCCTACGCGGCCGACATCACGTACGGCACGAACAACGAGTTCGGCTTCGACTACCTGCGCGACAACATGGTCACGGACCTCGCCCAGCGCGTTCAGCGCGAGCGCTACTACGCCATCGTCGACGAGGTAGACAACATCCTGATCGACGAGGCGCGCACACCGCTGATCATCAGCGGGCAGGCCGAGGAGTCGGAGGACCTCTACTACCAGTTCGCCCGTCTGGCCAACCGCCTCCGGCCTCGCCCGGACGGCGCAGAGGAGGGCGGCGACTACTTCGTCGATCTCAAGGAGCACGCCGTCTCGCCGACCGAAGAGGGCGTCGAGAAGATCGAGAAGCTGCTCAAGATCGACAACCTCTACGCCGCCGACCCGCGGCTGGCGCGCCACTTCGATCAGGCGCTGCGCGCCCACGCGCTGTACCAGCGCGACCGCGACTACATCGTCAAGGACGGCGAGATCGTCATCGTCGACGAGTTCACCGGCCGTCAGATGCCCGGCCGTCGCTGGAGCGAGGGCCTGCACCAGGCGATAGAGGCCAAGGAAGGCCTGCGCGTCCAGCGCGAGTCGGTGACGCTCGCCACGATCACGTTCCAGAACTACTTCCGCCTGTACGACAAGCTGGCCGGCATGACCGGTACGGCGATGACCGAGCAGGAGGAGTTCTACAAGATCTACGGCCTCGACGTGGTCGCCATCCCGACCCACCGGCCAATGGTTCGCGCCGACCATACCGACGTCGTCTACCGCAACGAGAACGCCAAGTTCAACGCCCTCATCGACGAAGTCGTCGAGATGTCCGAGAAGGGCCGTCCGGTGCTCGTCGGCACGACCAGCGTCGAGAAGAGCGAAGTGCTCTCCGAGATGCTCGACAGGCGCGGCCTCAAGCACGAGGTCTTGAACGCCAAGTTCCACGAGAAGGAAGCGCCCATCGTCGCCCAGGCCGGGCGCAGCTCGGCCGTGACGATCGCCACCAACATGGCCGGCCGTGGCACTGACATCAAGCTCGGCGGCGACCCCGCCGGTCTGGCCTCGGCTGATCTGCACAAGCGCGGCATCAATCCGGCTGAGGCTTCGCCCGAGGTTTACGCCGAAGCACTCGAGAAGGCCAAGGCAGAGGTCAACGCGGACCACGAGCGCGTGGTCGGAGCCGGCGGGCTGCACATCATCGGCACCGAGCGTCACGACGCTCGCCGCATCGACAACCAGCTCCGTGGCAGGTCGGGGCGCCAGGGCGACCCGGGCTCGTCGCGTTTCTATCTGTCGCTCGAAGACACGCTGATGAAGCGCTTTGCGTCCGACCGCGTTGCCGGTCTGATGGAGCGCATGGGCCTGCAGGACGACGTGCCGATCGAGTCGGGCATCGTAGGCAAGACGATCGAAAACGCACAGACCCGCGTAGAGGGCTGGAACTTTGACGCCCGCAAGCGGGTCGTCGAGTACGACGACGTCATCAACAAGCAGCGCGAGACGATCTACGCGGAACGCGACAAGGTGCTGCGCAATGAAGACCTCACCGCCACGGTCCGCGGCTTCCTCGACGAAGAGATGGAGACGCTGGTCGGCGATCACATGGTCGGCGAGCACGTCGATGACTGGGACTTCGATGGGCTGGCCAAGGCTCTGGCGGCCCTCGGCCTGCAGGGCCACGACGTCACCGCCCGCGGCCTCGAAGAGATCGGCGTGCGCGACGGACATCATCGAGGCGCTCCACGAGAACATCGACAAGGCGCTCGAGGAGCGCGAGCAGCAGAACGGACCGGATGTCTGGGCGCAGGTCGAGCGGTTCGTGCTGCTGCGAACGATCGACACACTGTGGGTTGAGCACCTGACCGAGCTCGACGACATGCGCCGCGGCATCGGCCTGCGCGGGTATGGCGGCATCGACCCACTGACTGAGTTCAAGCGCGAGGCGTTCAAGCTGTACGAGGAGCTGGGCGGCTTCATCCGCCGCCAGGTCGCCAACACGATCTTCCACGTCACGATCCAGGCGCAGCCGCTGCCGGCGGCGCAGCCGCTGCCGTTCAACCCAGCCGCCTTGGCCGCCGCCAACGCGACGTCGGCTGGCAATGTGTCCGCCACCGCGACGACATCGACCGCGACCACCGCCACAGATGGCAATGGCAAGCGACCGGCGGCAGCACCTGCAGCGACCCCGTCGGCGATCATCCCCGGCATGGCTGCCCAGCGCCAGCAGCGGTTGCAGTACTCGGCCGGCGACGAGCCGGTCGCAGCTGCTGCCAACGCCAGCACGGCGCGCGGCGACGCGCGAGCGAAACTCGGTCGGAACGACCCGTGCTGGTGCGGTAGTGGCAAGAAGTTCAAGCGCTGCCACGGCGCTTGACCAGCCACGACGACTCGGCCGGTCATGAGCTGACGGCCGGCGACGAACTTGGGCGTGAATACGTTGTCTTAGGGCTCGGCGTCGGCCGCCTGCAGGAAGGCGTCGTCGACGCCTACTACGGTCCGCCCGAACTGGCCGCCGAAGCGGAGTCACGTGCTGCGGATGCGACACAGTTGGCCGCCGCCGCCACGCGACTGCGCGAGCGGGCGGCCGCCGATCCCGATCCTGAGCGGACGCTCTGGCTCGACCGCCAGCTCGTGGCGCTCGAGACCGTGGCCCGCCGATTGGGCGGCGCAGAGATGGACTACGTCGACGAGGTCGCACGATGCTTCGATGCACGACCGGAGCGCACACCAACCGGGCAGTACGAGGCGATCCACGGCAGGCTCGACGACTTGCTGCCGCCCGGTGGCACTTTGCGTGATCGAGTCGAGGCGCGTGGCGAGCGGCTGACCATTCCCAAGGACCGCCTGCCGGCGGTCGCCGACTGGCTCGTCGCTGAGGTCCGCGCCGCCAGCGATCGCTACTTCAGCGCGCCGGCCGGCGAGGCGCTGTCAGTTGACCTCGTCACGGACAAACCGTGGGGCGGCTACAACTGGTACGACGGCAACCTGCACTCACGCGTCGAGATCAACACCGACCTGCCCGTACGGGCGAGCGGCCTGATCGGGCTGCTGACGCACGAAACGTTTCCCGGCCACCACCTGGAGCATGCCTGGAAAGAGCAGCGGCTGGCCCGTGAAATGGGCCGTCTCGAGGCGACCGTCATGCTGATCAATACGCCGGAGGCGTTTATCAGCGAGGGCCTGGCCGAGGTTGGTGGTCGCTACGTGATCGACGATCAGCGCTGGGACGAGCTCTTCGACGGCATCTGCCAGCGCGCTGGCATCGATCTCGAGGATGGCGACTCGGCGAGGCAGCGCCAGATCAACAAGGTGCTCGATGGCCTCGACGTGAGTGCCGACGCCGCCCTGATGCTCCACGCCGAGGGCCGGCCGCGGGCCGAGGTGCTTTCGTTCATGGTCGATGTCGGGCTGCGCACGCCCGAGCGCGCCGAGAAGAACCTCGAGTTCATCGACCACCCGCTGTGGCGAACCTACGTTTTCTGCTACCGCGGCGGCGAGGCTCTGCTGACGCGCTGGTGCGAGGCCGCCGGCGACATGGGCGCCCAGCGTGGCCGCTTCTTCCGCTTGCTGAGCGAGCAACTGACGCCGTCGGGGCTGGCCGCCGAAATCGGTTAAGCGGCGTCAGGGTTCGTTAACCGGCCGAAAATCACCCCAAAACAGATAGAAAAAGTATTGAGCGTGGCGCCGCACGCTGGCATACTCCAAACCACCCGCCCGGAGGTCCGTGCCTCCTCCGGCACCAGCTGTCGTCGCAGTGTCTCCGGAGTGGAGGGTGGTCCGGGGCTGAGGAGAGGGAACTCGGTCGGCGTGAACCCCAAGCCGGCGGCGGAGTTGGACGAGGCACTGTCTCCGTTCGTCGATCTGATTGCCTGCGAGCGCGAGTGTCGAACCTGCAGCTACGCGGCTTCACTGGACTGCGATGGGAACTGCGGGGTGTGTCCGCATAACGGATACTGCCCATGTGTCAACCCCGTCGTCGCCCGGAGCAAGACCGCTTTGAGGATCATCGAACTCAGGCCGATCCTGCTTCAGGACCTTCGCGCCAGGAACTAGCCATATGGACATAGCAGAAGTACGCAACCTGGCCGAGCGGATCCACGCGACCTCGGGGCGTCTTTGACCTAGCCGCAAAGGCGCAGCGCCTGGCCGAGCTCGATGAGCAGGCCAGCGCACCCGACTTATGGAACGACCAGCGCGCGGCTCAACATGTCCTGCGCACGGCTGAGGGCCTGCGCGAAGAAATCGACACGTGGCAGCGCCTGACTTCACGCGCCGATGACCTGCTCGAGCTGGCACAGCTCGCACAGGAGTCAGGCGACGACGAAATGCTTGCCGGCCTGGACGATGAGTACGGCTCGCTGACGGTCGACTTCGACCGTCAGCGAACAAGCCTCCTCTTCTCCGGACCCTACGACGCCCGAAACGCCATCGTCACCATCAGCGCCGGCGCCGGCGGCACCGAGGCCACCGACTGGGCAGAGATGCTGATGCGCATGTATTTGCGCTGGGCCGAGCGGCACCGCTTCGGCACGGAAATCCTGGACCAGCTCGAGGGCGAGGAAGCCGGCCTCAAGAGCGTGACCATCGCCATCGACGGGCGCAATGCGTACGGCTTGCTGCGCGCCGAGCGCGGTGTCCACCGGCTTGTCCGCATCAGTCCATTCGACTCTCAGAAGCGCCGCCACACCACGTTCGCGCTGATCGAAGTCCTGCCCGAGGTCGCCGACGATGTCGAGGTTGGTGAAATCCCGGAAGATGAGCTCAAGATCGACACCTTCCGCTCACAGGGCGCCGGCGGCCAGCACGTCAACAAGACCGATTCGGCGGTACGCATCACGCACATTCCCACCGGCATCGTCGCCCAGAGCCAGAACGAACGCTCACAGCATCAGAACCGCGAGTTCGCCATGAAGGTGCTCCGCGCGCGATTGCTCGAGAGACGGATCGAGGAGCGCGAACGCGAACTGGCGCAGTTGCGCGGCGAGCACGTTGAGGCGGGCTGGGGCAACCAGATCCGCTCCTACGTCCTGCACCCCTATCAAATGGTCAAGGACCACCGCACCAACTACGAGACGAGTGCCACCACGGCTGTTCTGGACGGTGACCTCGACGCGTTCATGCTCGCCGAGCTCGAGCGAGTGGCGACCGACGCGGCCCAGCTGAGCCCGGCCGCCAGCTAGCCCGGGGGCACCCGGCAACCTCGGCGCAACTTCTGACGCTTCCGTGCGTCCGACCTAGACTCCCTCATCCATCGTCACCTGAGGTCGCGCTTTTCTCCATGACCGACTCCTCGCTCCCGATCGACGTTCCGGTCGAGCCTGTCCATCCCGTCGACAACGTCGAGCCGGTCGAGAAGCCTCAGCCGACCGGCGCAGCCAGCCGCCTGCCCGTCTATGTCGCCGCCATCCTGGTCGTCGTCATGGGCGGTGCCGGGCTATTCGCCTCGGGCTTCCTGCTTGGCCGTCAGTCGGCCCTCGCGCCCGGCGCGGGCGACGCCCGGCAAGCTGCCTTCCAGCCGTTCTTCGACACCTACAACGACATCATGTCCAACTACGTTGGCACGAAGGACGAACATGCCCTCGTCGAAGGCGCGATCAAGGGACTTTTCACGGCCCTGGGTGACCCCTTCTCGTTCTACATGACCGAGGAGGAGTACCAGGCCAGCCTGACCGGCATCTCCGGCGAGTTCGAGGGCATCGGCGCCGAGATGAACACGGTCGACGCCAGCGGGGCCGCCTGCCCAACCATCTCGGACACCTGCCTGCTGACGGTGGCCAAGGTCATTCGCGACTCGCCGGCGCTGCGAGCAGGCCTGCTGACCGGTGATGTCGTCACCGCGGTCGACGGCAACAGCCTCAGCGGCAAGACCGTCAACGATGCCGTCGACGTAATTCGCGGGCCCAAGGGCTCGGTCGTCAAGCTGAGCCTGCTACGGGCCGGCCAGCCGCTCGACATGTCGATCACGCGCGACACCATCGTCAAGGAAGACGTTTCGAGCCAGCTGCTGGCCAACGGCAAGGTGGGCTATCTCAAGATCAATAGCTTCAGCTCGAAGGTTGGCTCCGATCTGGCCGATCAGCTGCAGGACCTCGTCAATCAGCAGCACGTCAGCGCGATCGTGCTCGACCTGCGCGACGACCCCGGTGGCTACGTCGATCAGGCACGCCAGGTCGCCAGCCAATTCGTTGCCGGCGCGCCGCTCTACTGGGAGCAGGCAGCCGGCGCCGACCCGGTCGCGCAGGAACCAATCGCCGGCGGCGTCGCCACGGATCCCAAGATCCCGATGGTCGTCCTCGTCAACGGCGGCACGGCCAGCGCCAGCGAGATCGTGGCCGCCGCGCTGCAAGGCAACCACCGTGCGCAGCTGGTGGGCTCGAAGACGTATGGCAAAGGCACGATCCAGGAGTGGAAGCCACTTACCGGCGCCGGCGGCTACCGGCTGTCCGTGCGCAAGTGGCTGACCCCCGACAAGACCTGGATCCATGGCGTGGGCTTGTCGCCGGACGTGGAAGTCGACGTTCCCGCCGACAACGCAGCCGGCAGCGACCCAGTGCTCGACCGAGCCATCCAGATCCTGACCGGCGGCGCAAGCGGCGTGCAAGCGCTCGCCCCAGCTGCCTGACGCCTCCATTCGAGTCCGCCGCTTGCGCGGATACCGATCGTCGGGTAACGTGATTAACGGACGAAAGGAGGTGGTGTGCAGTGATAGATCGTTCTAGCTGCACCGCCTCCCGGGGGATGCTCGCCTAGAGCTGACACCGGGAAGCGGTGATCGACAGCCACGAACACGCCGGCCCGCCTTGGGCCGGCGTTCGTGTGTCCAGCCGCTGTCCCACTCAGAGTCGAGGAGCCACCCAACGATGGCCGAAACGGTGGCGGTCAACCGCAAGGCCCGCCACGACTACCTCATCACCGATACCTTCGAGGCCGGCCTGGTCCTGACCGGCACCGAAATCAAGAGTGTGCGCGCGGGCAAGGTCAACCTGTCTGGCGCCTACGCGCGCGTCGACCGGGGTGAGGCTTGGCTGCTCGACGCACACATTGCGCCGTATGAAGCGGGCAACCGCTACAACCACGAGCCAAAGCGGCCGCGCAAGCTACTGCTGCATCGGGTCGAGATCGACCAGCTGGTCGGCCGGGCGGCGGCCAAGGGCTTGACCATCGTGCCGCTGCGCCTGTATCTCAGCCGCGGCCGGGCCAAGGTCGAGCTCGGGCTGGCCAAAGGCAAGCAGCTCCACGACCGCCGGCGCGACATCGCCGAGCGTGACGCTCGGCGCGACATGGAGCGCGAGCTGGCCGACGCTACGCGGGGTCGGCGCTAGCAAGCCAGCTGCCGTTGTCTACCCCCGACGAGCGCCAGGAGAATGGCGAACCTATTGGAACGCCCGTTCGCACATGCTAGGATGAATGTTCTGGGGATGAGTGGTTTCGACAGGGCCGGATCCCCGGGGAACGCGAGCCGAGGTGCCGTCAGGCCTCGTTAAACAGGCGGCAAACGAAGTAACTGGCACACGCCAGCCATCTCTCGCCCTCGCCGCCTAAGGCGGTAAGGTGAGCGTGGAAGCAGCCGTCTCCCCGCCGGTTGTGGAAGCGTCATTTAGCGGGGATGCGCGATCGGCCAGGCTTCGTACCTGATCGCAAAGCCCGCAAGGGAACGAGGATGGACTCAGGTTTACGGTGCCGGTGCTGGCAGCTTGAGTCGACGATAAAGCATCGGACACGCTCGTAGCTGGTCTCCGGCTGAAGGCTTTGGACGGGGAGTTCGACTCTCCCCCATCTCCACCAGAACCCTTGGTCAATTTTCCTCAACGTCGCGGCAAGCGCGCCGTTGTGACCGGCGCCGGCAGCGGTTGAAAGTCAGGGCTGCGGCACCAAAACGGCGAGCAAGCCGATCGAGACCGAAATGGCGGCGATGCCCAGGCTGAGCTGGAGCACGCGCTGACGGTCGCGCGCCCGCGCGTCGGCGTCGACAACGTGCTCAGTGGTGCCCCGGGCGCCAAAGTTGAAGACACCGGCCGAGCCGAACGCGACGCAGAACTTGAAGTACGCCTGCAGGTAGCCCGACGCGGCGACCGCAGCGGGAAGAGCCACGAGGAAGCGGGCGATGGGCGGGACGCCCAGGACAACGAGGACGACGAACGTGACGACGGTCGCGATCACCCCGAAGTCGCCGGTTCGACGCCGCTTGGTGATCTCGTCGGGCCCGATGTTGCACACGCCCGGCTGGTAGCCGTGCTGTTCGGTGGCAAGGATCGGCGAGCCGGGCGCTGCCGCGAGTTCGAGTGTCACTGCGCTATCTGACCACATCATTCGCAGATACGCCTTGCAAGTGCAGTTGGATGCGGTCGCGCGACTGCGTCAGCTGCGCCAGAGATCACCGTACGGGTGATCGGCACTCAGCGGCGTGCCCGCCTCGAAGCGGCCGGGGTCGAACGCCGCAGATATCGACGGTGTGCGACGAGCCGTCCAGGACCAGCTCCGATATGGCAAGGCCGATGGCTGGCGCAGTCTTGAAGCCAGTTCCCGACATGCCGCACTGCAGGATCAGCCCATCGACGGCGCAGGCTCCCAGGATGGCGCGTTGATCGGGGGTCATGCCATCGGTGCCGCCGTAGCGACTGTGGAAACCGCCTTCGGCGAGTGCGGGCAGGCGTTTGGGGAGGCGGTCGACGATCTTGTCGATCACGTCGGGGTCGCTCAATGAGTCATCGTCGGGATGCTGGTCGAAGCGATTGCCATCCTCCGTCCCGACCAGCGCGAGCTTCTCGCCCTCGGGCCGGAAGTAGAGCACGTTGATGTCGTCGATTACAACGGGAAGGCGACCGCCAACCGCGGCTGGACGTGTCACGAAGCTCGTGTCGTGGTGCCAAGCGCGCAGCTCGACCTTCACTCCGGCCGTTGCCGCGAGGGGCGCCGACCACGCGCCGGCGGCCAGCACGACATTTGGTGTTGCGACCGTGCCGGTAGGCGTCTTGACGCCCGTTACGCGCCCGCCTTCGACTTCGATCGCGCTGGCCGGGCGGCCCTGAAAGATGGTTGCGCCATGGTTTCGGGCGGCGGCCAGAAATCCAACGCACGCGCCGCTCGGGTCGGCATAGCCTGAGCGCGGCTCGTACGCGGCGACGTCGAAGTCATCGTTGGTCAGGCCGGGCAGGATCTGGGCGGCCTCGTCGGCGCTGACAACGCACGTGTCGATGCCAAGGGCCAGCTGGTCGGCAACGTTGGCGCGCAGCGAGTCTGCTTTTTCGGGCCCGACTATGCGCAGGAAGCCGGTCTCGATGAAGCCGCAGTCGCCCTCGCCCACCAACTCCTCCCATTTGGTGAAGTAGTCAAACGAGAACCACGCCAGGGCGCTCTCCACGGCCAGGTCGTAGTGCATCCGCACGAAGCCGTTCGAGCGGCCGGTGGCACCCGATGCGGCGGTATGCGCCTCGAGAAGGACGACGCTGGCGCCACGCTTGGCAAGGTGGAAGGCCGTGCTCGCTCCGTGGATGCCGCCGCCGATGACGACAACGTCAGCACTATCGGTCATTGAACTAAGCGTACCCGTCTATGGCACGCTGTTAGCGGTGACATCCCCCACGCCAGCCCCGGCACTCGCGCTGCGCGGTCTGCAGAAGAGCTACGGCGCGCGCCGAGCCCTCAACGGCCTCGACCTGACGGTACCCGCCGGCGTGGTCTATGGCTTCCTTGGGCCCAACGGCGCGGGCAAGACAACGACCATGCGCATCCTCACTGGTCTGGTCCGCAGCGACGGTGGCAGCATCGAGATGCTGGGTCAGAAACTCGAGCGCAGGCAGCGGCGGATCCTGTTCGAAGTCGGCGCCCTGATCGAAACGCCCTCGTTCTATCCCTACCTGTCGGCGCGGGCAAACCTGCAGGCGCTGGCGGCCAGCGGGCCGCGCGTGCCGGCGAGCAGGATCGACGAACTTCTCGATCTCGTCGGCCTGGGCGAGCGCGCCAAGGAACCGGTAACGCGCTTCTCTTTGGGCATGAAGCAACGGCTGGGCATCGCGGCAGCGCTGCTCAACGACCCGCGGCTGCTGCTCCTCGACGAACCGTCGAACGGCCTGGATCCGGCCGGCATCGTGGCCATGCGCGAGTTGCTGCGCCACCTGGCGTCGACGGGCAAGACGGTATTCGTGTCCAGCCACCTGCTTGCCGAGGTTACGCAGATGGCTGACCTTGTGGGCATCATCGCGGCCGGCCGGCTGGTACGCGAGGGCTCGATCGACGACCTGTTGCATGAGATGGGCTCGTTGCGCATCCGGGTAGCTGCTGATCAGTCGCCGCGCGCGCTAGAAGTCGTCAAGGCCTTTGGCCATGCCGACAGCCAACCGGCCGATCGGCCGGAAGACGCGTGGCTCGAGCTGCAGGTCGCCCCCGAGCCGCAGCAGCGAGGTCAACCGGGCACTGGCCGAGGCCGGCATCTACGCGGCCGAGCTGCGCGTCGGCACCGGGCTGGAGGACCTGTTCCTGACGCTGACCCAGGGTGCCGCCTCGGCCGACGGCACGTTCCAGCCGATCGGCACGTCCGGCCAGGGCCCGGGAGCGGCGGCATGAGGCTCTTTGTCTCGACCCTGCGCAAGCTCGCCCGGCGGCCGGCGTCTTGGATCACATTCGCCGTCCTCGCCGCGCTCCTCGTACTGATCCTGATCGCGGTCAGCGGCGCCTCGCGCCTGCCCACCCAGGGAAACGGTGGCGCACCGTTCGATCCGCTGACGCTGGTGACCTTCCCAGCTGCCTACACCGAGATCCTGGGCTTCGTGTTCGGCCTGGGCGGTCTGTTCGCCGTCATCTTCGGTGCCGCCATCGCCGGTTCGGAGTGGAGCTGGGGAACATTCAAGGCGGTCGTCGCACGCGGTGAGAGCCGCACCCTCTACATGGTGGCGACGTTCGCCGCAACGCTGCTGGTCATTGCGATCGGCCTGCTGCTGACGTACCTCGTCGGCATCGCCGGCGGTGCCGTCGCCTCGAGCCTGGCGGGCGTCTCGCTGTCGGGCATGAGCGACGCGACCGCGCTGGGCAATCTGCCCGAACTATTCGCGCGCGGCATGGTTGGAATCGCCGCCGAGGCTGCCCTGGGCTTCGCCGTAGCGACACTGGCGCGCAGCCAGCTGGCGGGCATCGGCGCGGGCATCGCGCTCTACTTCGTGGGTTCGTTTGCCCTGCTGTTCCTGCCACAGGTGGTCAAGTACCTGCCCTTCCAGCTGGCCAACAGCGCTGTGGACATCGGCCGTATCGCGATTGGCGGAGGCGGCGCTTTGGCAGACTCGGCGCGCGTCGACCCAGACGTGGCGCTCGTGCTGCTCGTCGTGTGGCTGGTAGGTTCGCTGGCCGTGACGGCCGGCTTCTCGGAACGGGCCGAGGTCCTGGGCTAGCTCGCTACCGCGCGCCGGGTGGGGCGTAGTTCGGGAACGGGTGCGGGTTGGGGATGACTGTGCCGACCTTGGGATCGCCGGGCGCCCAACCAATCAGCGTCATGCCCGTCACAACGACGTACTTCGACGAGACCGTGTCCTGGTGGATGATGTTGCCCGAGGCATCCTTCACCGTGCGCACGACCACCGACCAGAAGCCATTGGTGGGGTACTCGACGCGGTACCAGGACCCGGCCGGCAGGGCCTTGCCGTTGGGATCCACCGTCGCGTACCTCATGACATCGGTGGCCCGCTTGACGTTCGTGATCACCGGCTTGCTGTAGCTGACCGTCCGGCCGTTGGGGACACTCCAGATCTGGAAGATGACGCAGTTTGAATACTCAACCGAGGGCAGCACCTTCTTCTCACCGATGCAGGCCGACGTGCTGGAGCCCTTCATGCCACGGATGATGATTGGGTACTGCGTATCGTTCTTGAACGTCATGTCCTGCATCGAGTTACCACTCCGAAAGACCGTCGCGTCGAGGCCCGTCGGGTAGCGATCGATGTAGTAGTCGTGGTTCTGCCGCTGACCCATGGCCAGCCCGGCGCGCATGGCGGCGTTCCACAGGGTTGTTGAGCACGAGCAGATGCCGCCACCCAGGGCGCCCGTCGGGAAGCTGTGACCGTGCTTGATGATGCCGCCCTGGCCGATGCCGGGGATGTCAGCCAGACTTCCGACGGTACCCCAGAAACTGAATTTGGCGCCGGCCGGCACAACGGTGCCGTCGATGACGAGGGCCGGCTTGACAATGTTGGCGCCGAAGAAGTTGCGCTCGCTGGGCAGGAAGCCGGTCGTCCACGACGAGATGACCTGGACCTTGGGTGCCAGCGCGATCGCCTGCTCTGTTGTGAACGTCGGGTCGATCGAATTGATGGTCAACGGGACGGTCGAGGTGGCCGGGCCATCGGCGCGGCCGACAAGTGCGCTGTACACGGCCTGGCTCGTGGCTGCCACGTCCAGCTCGCGGCCGGTCTTGCCGGCCACCGCGACCGGCCCGCCCGAGCCGAACTTGAAGCTGGCATCGACCGGCGCCTGGTAAACGGAAGCCGAAGCCAGGGACACGGCCTGCGTGATGGGATCGGGCTCGACGACGACATTCCATTTGCCGGTGCCGGCGGGCTCGAGGCGGATCCAGCCGCGGATCGTGTCTGATGTGATGGTCTGCGTAATGCCACCGCCCGACAGCGTGATGGCATCGCCGGCAACGCGGTCGACGCGATCGACCGCCGTCTGCGCCATTTCGGTGGTGACTGCCGGCTGGCTAACGGCTGAGTCGACCGTCACTGCCGTGTCGGCTGCGCTGAGTGTGCCGACCGTGGCCAGTGCCTGCTGCCACGCCGAGCTGACGTCGTAAGTCGTACCGGTTGAAGATGGGGTAACGCCGAATTTCGGACCGTTGCGGACGATGGTGGCGTCGATAGGGTCTATCTCGGCTGCGACGGCGAGGTCGTAGAGCTTCTGCTCGAGGGCCTGCTCGTCCCACTTGACGCGAGCTTCAATGGTCGCGCCGCGCATGCCGACGTGCAGTTGATCCTGCGCCTGGGTGATGAAGTCGCCCGACCGGCCGACCGCGAACGCCTGATCGAGCATGGCCTGCATGTCGTAGTCGCGACCGATGTCGGCGTAGCTGATCTGATCCGTCGTATTACCGAACGTCACGGTGATGTGGCCGCTCGACAGCGACGGCAGTGACTCGCGCAGCCTGACCTCGGCCGAGGCGCGGTCAAGGCCGCCCAACGGCACGCCGGCAACGACCGTGCCCGGCACGACCTTGCCTGCATTCAGCGCTACGAGCGACGCGGCGAAGACGCCGGCGAATGCCGCCAGCGCCAGAGCGGTGACGGCGAAGGCAATGACGAAGCCGCGCCACGGGATGGCGCGCACGCCCGCGAAAGGCCGCTGGAGTTCGGTCGGGGTGGTACTCACTGGTTCGTCATGCTAGCAGGCAAGCCCGTTTCGAATGGATGGCACAAAAGTTTCCGCACTGGTAGTTAGGAGTATCAGTGTCAGGTTGGTGACACTTGCGGTCAGGCGCTGGCGTCGCGACTCAAGATCACGACGCGCCGCTGCGGCTCCTCGCCAATCGACTGCGTGACCACCGCCGGGTGGTTGCGCAGCGCGAGGTGGACCCACCGACGCTCGAGCGCGGGCATGGGTTCCAGTTGCAGCATCTTGCCGGTTTCGCTGACACGGTCGGCCGCGCGCATGGCGATGTCGCGCAGCTGACGCTCACGCCGGCCGCGGTAGTCCTCGACGTCGACGAGGACGCGCGTCCACTCGCCCATCTTGCGCGACAGCATCAGGTTGACCAGGTGCTGCAGGGCTGACAGGCGCTCACCCTTGCGTCCGATGAGGGCGCCCAGCGCCTCTTTCTCGTTGGCTTCGCCGGTGACGTTGAGCTTGGCCGTTTCGCCGGTCTCGATCGTCACTGCGGCACCGATGCCCATGTGGCGCAGCAGCTCGTCGAGGATGTCTCGGCCGGCGGCGAGCGCTTCGGGCGAGGCCTCGGCGGCCTGGATCTCCTCGCGCTCCGTCGTCAGGGAGGCACGCGAGGAGCGGATCTCTTCCTGCTCGTGCTCGGACAGGCCGGTTGGCCGGCCGGCCTCGCGCGGCTGTGCGGGACGGTCATCGCGCGGCGGGCCGCCAGCTTGGTCAGAGCGGCTGCGGTCGTCATAGCGTGGTGGCCGGTCGCCGTAAGGCTGTCCGTCGGTCGATGGTCCGCGATCGCCGTAGCGTGGGCCACGGTCTCGCCCTCCGCGATCACGGCCGCCGCGGTCCCGCCCACCTCTGTCACGGCCGTAGCGATCGCCGCGATCGCGGCGCTCGTAGCCACCCTCACGCGGCGGCCGTGGTTCGGCCGGTGGCAGGGGCGTTGCGGCGGCGGCGTCGCGGCGAGGGGCGGCGCCACCCAGCGCCGAGCGCGGGGCAGCGATGATGCGGGCCGGCTCAGCACCCATGCCCAGCACTCCGCGGCTGCCCGGCGTCAGGATCTCGAAGTCGAGATCGTCGAGGCTGGCCACGCCGAATGACGTCGCGCGCCTCGCGCAAGGCCTCTTCGACGGTCTTGCCTGTGAATTCCTGGTATTCGCTCATCGCCGCCTCCCTCGCCGGCTTGTTGCGCCACGCTGCCGGGCCGGCCTGATGGTGCCCGCCGCGCCGATCTGTCTGGGCTTGGACGGGGGTCTGTATTGGCGCCATCACCGGCGCTTGCGCGCTGAGGCGCTGGTATTGCCACCGGGAATCGTGGCGTGTGGCCTTGCGCGAAGCCCGGGGTCCAGCCGAAGAGCGGGAACAGCCCGATCCCCAGCCAACGATCAGGTATTGCTGCACGATCGAGAAGATGCCGTGAAAGTGATCCAATAGATGAAGAGGCCCGCCGGCAGGATTGCCGCCGTAGAAGAGCGAGACAGCGGCAGGAACAGGAGGATGCGCTGCTGGCTGCGCCTGCTGCGGGTCCATCGAGCGCTGCGTCATCATGCGCGTCTGGATCAGCTGCAGCGACGCGCTGATGCACAGCCAGCAGCGCTCAGGCCGAACTGCGGGAAGAACGGCAGACGGGCACGGAGATCAGGACGTCTGGGCACGTGCGCGTCCATGCCGCCCAGCCACCAGATGCTGGGATTGAGGCAGGGCAGGAGGCTGCCCGGATCCTGGCACTGCAGGCCGGTCAGGACGGGGATGCCGAAGATCTGCAAGGCGGACGTGATGTTCGGTCGCCGCCAGGCCCTGGTTGATGACCGAGTAGATGGGCAGCAACAGGAACAGCTGCAGGAACGTCGGCAGGCAGCCCGACGCCGGGTTGACGTTGCGCTCGCGGTAGAGGCGCATCGTCTCTTCGCTGATCTTGGTCCGATTGCCCTTGTACTTGGCGTTGATCGCCTGGATTTCCGGCTGGAGCATCTGCATCCGCCGCTGGGAGACGATCTGCTGGCGGAACAGCGGGATGAGCAGGGTCTTGATGACGAGCGTCAGCGCGATGATTGCGAAGCCGATGTCATTGAGCAGCTGGTAGAAGCCCGTCAGGATCAGGAACATCGTCTGGAAGATGGGGTTGAAAAGCCAGGCGAGAGTGGCACCCGGGTCCGAGCCCGGTACCGCCGGACAGAGCGGGTGCGGATAGGGCGACGCGCCGGCGGTCGGCACGGGCAGCGGGTTGGGCAGCGGGCAGGGTGATTCCGACGGGCCAGGGATGAACGGGGTCGGCGGGACGTAACTGCCTGACGCGCCGGGCGAACCTGAAGGCAGCGGGTTCGAAGGAGCCGCCGTCGCCGTCGGTACCGGCGTTGCAGTCGGCGCGGTTGCAGTCGGCGCCGGGCTGACCGTCGGGCTGGGCGATTCGGCGAATGCCGCCGGGCTCAGCAGCACCAGCATGATCGCGGAGATGGCTGCCAGCCCGACCAGGAAGCGCACCATCCGCCGGCGTGTTTCAGGGGACAGGGTCAAAGCCCCCCGGGTTCCAGGGGTGGCAGCGCGCGATGCGCTGAGCGCCCATCCAGCTGCCGCGCAGCAGCCCGTATTTCTGGATCGCCTGCTCGGTGTAACGCGAGCAGGACGGCTCGAAACGGCACGACGACGGCATCCAGAAGAAGGCCAGCCGGTAGAGCCGGATCATGCCGACGCCGAAAAGCTTCATCGGATTCATCGGGCGGCCGAGTCGGGCACTAGCAGGCCCGCCTTCTGCAGCAGGCGCTCGAAGACCGTGGCCAGGTCAGCCTGACTGGCCTGGGCAGCCGCCGGCCGAGCTATGACCAGCACGTCCCAGCCGGGAGCGATGCGCTCGAGCATGCTGACGATCACCCGCTTCAAGCGACGGCGGATGGTGTTGCGCACCACGGCAGTGCCTGTTCGCCGGCCGGTCGAAATGCCAAAGCGCGTGCGATCGAGCTCGTTGCGCCGGTAGCGCAACACGAGCACGGGATCAAGCCGGCTGCGCGCGTCCGTTTGGAGCGCGGCGAAGTCGAGCCGCGAGCGGAGCATTTCAAGCGGGGCCATGATCGATTGGTCGACGCCTCTTAGCGCGAGGTCAGGCGCTGAGCTTCTTGCGTCCCTTCGCCCGTCGCGCAGCCAGCACGCGCCGGCCGCCCTTCGTCTTCATGCGGGCCATGAAGCCGTGCTCCTTGGCGCGATGCCGTTTCTTTGGCTGGTAGGTCATCTTGCTCATGACGGTCGGAGTCCCTTAGTAGAACAGGGGCAGATGAGCTGGCAGGATGGTACGGCCTGAACAGCGCCGTTGTGCGCCGGGTCTTTTGGCGCTCGGGGCGCCGTATTACGC
Organism: uncultured Alphaproteobacteria bacterium; assembly: GCA_963778745.1. GTDB lineage: Bacteria > Pseudomonadota > Alphaproteobacteria > Rhizobiales > Xanthobacteraceae > Pseudolabrys. The sequence goes on from CAVZVP010000007.1 coordinate 162,950, forward strand.
GTACCCGATGGAGGCAGTGCAGCGACCCCGGCACCGCCCGGCAGCCACATCGAAGACTTCGACAAGCTCGACATCCGTGTCGGGCGCATTCTCCAAGCGGCCCCTCTCGAGGGAGCGCTCAAGCCCGCCTACCGCCTGATCCTCGATTTCGGCAACGGCGAGGTGCGCCAGTCGTCCGCCCAGTTGGTCGGAACATATCCGGAGCCTGCTGTGCTGATCGGCCGTTTGATCGTCGCCGTCGTCAACTTCCCGCCGCGTCGTGTCGCCGGCTGGCGCAGCGATGTCCTGGTGTTGGGCGCGCTGCCCAGCGACGGCCGGATTCCCCTCCTGAGCGTCGACGAGGGCGCCGCCCGGGCGACAAAATCGGCTAGCAGGGGCTTGCGGCGGATACTCCCAGGGGGTATTCCAAAATCGGGTTGCGGGGTCCAAAAGCCGGTGCTAGGGTAAGCCGCCCCAGACGCCCAATTAGCGTCAGGGAGGGAGTCCACCGGGGAGCCACTCGGCCCGGCCTGGGAAGCTGGGCGGGGAGGCTCTGCGTTTTTTCAGGGCACTTGCTGATGCTGCCAAGAAGAGTTGGCGGCGTCGCCGTCTAAACCAGCAACAGTCGGGAAGCGTGCATCGATGGACGCGAAGCAGGTCTGGCGTGCCGCCCTGGGCGAGCTGCAGGTTTCGCTTTCACCAGCGAACTTCGAGACCTGGCTCAAGGACACAGCCCTCGTGGCGGTCGATGACAACCGCTTCCGCGTCGCGGTACCCAACGGCTTCGCCAAGGACTGGCTGGAGACCCGCTACCGGTCGCTGATCAGCCAGACGCTGGCCCGCGTCGTCGGCTACAGCGTGACCGTCGAGTTCGAGGTCCAGCGAAGGGCTGTCGGCGCAGGCCAACAACAACCAGGCCGAGCAGCGCGCCGGCGGCGCGGCCGCCCAATGCAGTCCGCCTCGAGCCCGGCCGCGTGGGTGGCGGTGGCGAAGGCGCGAGCAGCGTCAGCCTCAACCCGCGCTACACGTTCCGCACCTTCATCGTTGGCTCGGCCAACCGTCTGGCCCACGCCGCCAGCCTGTCGGTCGCCGAGCGTCCCGGCCACGCCTACAACCCGCTCTTCCTGTACGGCGGAGTCGGGCTGGGCAAGACGCACCTGATGCACGCCATCGGCAACCAGGTGCTGAGCCGCTTCCCGCGCAAGCGCGTCGTCTACGTCACCAGCGAGAAGTTCACCAACGAGTTCATCGCCAGCATCCAGCAGGGCCGGATCGAGGACTTCCGCGACCGCTACCGGCGCATCGACCTGCTGCTGATCGACGACATCCAGTTCATCGCCGACAAGGAACGGACACAGGAAGAGTTCTTCCACACCTTCAACGCCATCCACGAGGACGGCAAGCAGATCGTCCTCTCGTCCGACCGGCCGCCCAAGCTGATCACCACCCTCGAGGAGCGGCTGCGCAGCCGGTTCGAGTGGGGCCTGATCGCCGACCTGACCGCGCCCGACCTCGAGACGCGCATCGCCATCCTGCGCGCCAAGGCCGAGGAGCAGCGCGGTACCGATCGCTTCCGAGGTGCTCGAGTTCATCGCGCGCAAGGTCGCCAGCAACATCCGCGAGCTCGAGGGCGCGCTCAACCGGATCGTCGCCTACGCCAGCATGGGCGGCATGCCGATCACGATCGACCTGGCCCAGGCCGTGCTCTCGAACGTCCTCTACAACCCCAAGCGCCGGATGGTCACGCCGGAGCGCATCGCCAAGGCCGTATCCGAGTACTACGGCGTCGATCTCGAGCAGCTCAAGGGCCAGAAGCGCGACCGGGCCATCGTCATGCCGCGCCAGATCGCCATGTACCTGATGCGCGCGGAGACTGACGTCTCGCTGCTGCGCATCGGCCAGGAGCTGGGCGGACGTGACCACTCGACCGTCCTCCACGCGTGCGACAAGATCGACCGCGAGACGCAGGAGAACGAAGAGCTGCGCCGCGAGCTGGCCGCCGTGCGGGAGCTCATCTACGCCGATTGATCTCAGGCGCTACCGCGATAGCACGGTTTCCATTTCAGCCAACTTACAGGCGCGACCGCCGATCCAGACTTTCCCCCGCCGCGGTGGACAACCGGCCGCCAACTGTGGAGATCCAACCTCGGTGGATTACTTGGCGGCAGGGTTCCACCATCGGCGCACCAAGTCGGGTGCCGACATCCACCGAATACCTGTTCGAAAGGTGCCCGAATCGAGAGCGAAGGCCGACAAATCCCCGCCATCCACACCATTACTAAGACGGCGGAATGAGAAGATAGATAACGTTCTAGAGATAGTCCGGCGCCTCGCCCAGTGGACAAGTTGCGCCCGTCGCACGCTCGCGCCTGAAGGAGAACCGCTGACGTGAAGCTTTCGCTGATGCAGGAGAACCTGGCCCGCGGCCTGCAGGTCGTCAGTCGTGCCGTCAGCACGCGCAACCCGCTGCCCGTCCTGTCCAACGTCCTGCTCCGAACCGAGGATGCCGGACTGAAGCTGACCGCGACCAACCTCGAGATTGGCATCACCGCGTGGGTTGCCGGCCGCATCGACAGCGAAGGGTCATTGACCGTGCCCGCCCGGCTGTTCGCCGATGTCGTGAGCGGATTGCCGGCGGGCGAGCGCGTCGACCTCGAGCAGGATGGCGCCAGCACACTGCGCGTGAGGTCGGGCCGCTACCAAACGCATCTGCGCGGTATTGACGCTGACGAGTTTCCCGTCATCCCTTCGCCCGGCGAGCGGCCAACGACGCGCATCAAGCAGCGTCTCCTGCGCAAGGCCCTGGCCGAGGTCGTGTTTGCCGCCGCCACCGATGAGGCGCGGCCCATCCTGACCGGCGTGCTGACCAAGTTCTCGGGCGACAGGTTGACCCTCGCCGCGGCCGACAACTACCGCATCGCGGTGACCACCCTGCCCATCGAGGACCCGGTCGAGGAATCGAGCCTGGTCGTGCCGGCCAAGTCGTACGCCGAGCTGATGCGGGTCCTGTCGGATACCGACGATTTCGTGGAAGTCATGCTGGCCAGCGCCAAGAGCCAGGTGCTCTTCCACCTCGAGGGCATAGACCTGGTCAGCCGGCTGATCGACGGTCAGTTTCCCAACTACCAGCAGGTGCTGCCAACCGGCCACGGCACGCGCGCCGTCGTCGATCGCGACGAGCTGCTCAAGGCAGTGCGGCTCTCGGCACTCATCGCGAGCTCTGCCGCGAACGTCATCAAGCTGCGCCTGGGCGACGAAGGCACTGAAGGTGTCTCGATCGCCGCGGCCGCCGACGTTGGCGACGCCCAGACCGAGGTCGAGGCGGCGGTCGAGGGAGACCCGGTCCAGATCGCCTTCAACGCCCGCTACCTGCAGGATGCGCTCCAGAACGTCGACGCCGATCAGTTGGCCATGGAGTTCTCGGGCCCGCTGTCGCCGGGCGTGCTGCGTCGCGTCGGCGACGACGACTACGTCCACGTGATCATGCCCGTGAGGACGCCCTCTTAGGAGGCGTGCGCATCGATCGGCTGGCGCTGGCCAGCTTCCGCAGCTACCCGGTTCTCGAAGCCAGGTTCGGGCCGGGCGCGCACGTCATCTACGGCGCCAACGCCGCCGGCAAAACCAATCTGCTCGAAGCGATCGCCCTGCTCGGCGTGGGCTCTTCCCATCGCGCGGAGGCCGACTCCGAGCTGATCAGCTGGGGCGCCGACTTCGCCCGCCTCGAGGCGGACATCGACGGTGCGCCCGAGGGCCCGGCAAACGTCGAGATCGTCCTTGCCCGGTCCGGCCCGGCAGGCGCGCGCAGGCGCATCCGCATCAACGGCGTAGGCCGGCGCGCAGCACAGCTGGCGCAGACGCTGCCCGTGGTGCTGTTTGCGCCGGAGGACATGCTGCTGATCGTTGGTTCGCCTTCGCTGCGCCGACACGCGCTCGACGCACTCATCGTGCGCACGGTGCCCCTCGCGTCGGCCACACTGGCCACGTATACCCGCGCCTTGACCCAGCGCAACAACCTGCTGAAGCAGATCCGTGACGGTGCCGCCGACCCAGCCGAATTGCTCTTCTGGAGCGACACGCTTGCCCGCGAAGGCGGCCAGATAGTCAGCTGGCGCCGGCGAACGCTGGCCGCGCTGGCCGCGCCATTGGCTGCTGCCCACGCCGAGATCGCGCCCGGTGACGCTGCGCTCGAGCTCACCTACCTGACCAACGCTGAGGCAGGTCCCGATGAGGACGAGGCAGCCGCCCTCCGCCGGCGGCTGGCCGAAACGGCCGAAAAGGAGATGTGGAACGGCACGACACTCGTGGGGCCGCATCGCGATGACCTTGGTTTCTCGCTGGGCGGGCGAGACATGGCCGGATTCGCGTCGCGTGGCCAGCAACGCAGCGCCATCCTGTCGTTCAAGCTGGCCGAGCTCGATCTGGTTGGGCAGACGCATGGCCGGCCACCACTGTTGTTGCTCGACGACGTCTTCTCCGAGCTTGATCCGGACCGGCGCGCGCACCTCGTGCGGCGCATCAGCGAGCTGCCCCAGGCTTTCATCAGCACGACCGCGCTGGAGGACCTCGACCCGGCGCTCGTGCGAACGGCAACCAGCTGGCACGTCCGCCTGGGCGCCCTAGAGCCGGCCGGCCAGCGTCTCGAGGCCGGCCAATGACCGCTCGCCGGCCAATGCGCCGCCTGTCTGATGTCCTGCCCGAGGTTGCCCACAGCCTGGGCATCGAGGGCGAGTTGCGTCTTTCGCGCCAGATCGCCGCTTGGCGCCACCTCGTGGCCGAGCTCGTGCCGGGCGCAGCCGGCCAGTCGGAGCTGCTATCCGTGCAAGCGCCGGCGCTGGTGGTAAGTGCGGCCAGCCCGATCGTGGCGCAGGAGCTGAGGCTTCGGACGCGCGTCCTCCTCGACGCGTTCGCCGCGACGCCCGACGGGGTTCGAATGGTCGAACTCCGTGTCGTCGGACGCGCCGGCGGCGGAACTGCTGGACCGGCCGGGAGAAGCGGCTTTCACGTGTAGACTCGGCCGCAGATGTCGTCCCGTCTCCAGCTCAAGTACGGCCTTGTAGCCGAGCATGACCGCCTTTCGAACTCGGCCAATTCGGTCGTCGTCAGCGAACCGACGACCGGTTCCAAGGCCCGCACCAAGGGCAGCCTCTACGTCATCGTGACCGCACGCTCGCACGGCGGGCGCAGCCGCGACGCGACGAATCTGGTCGCCGACATGATCCGGCGCGAGTACTACTACGACGAGTCGGCGGGCATCCCGATCGTGCTGCAGAAGTCGATCCGGAGTGCCAGCCGCCGGCTGCGCCACTCACGGGAGGGAAGCGGCCTGCCACCAGGCGGTCTCGGCCTGGCCGTGGCGGTCGTGCGCGGCTCTGAGCTTTACGTGGCAACGGCGGGCGACGCAGAGGCGTACCTGGTGCGCGCGGCTCGCCTGCTCATGCCCGAGCGTGAGCCTGGACCCGGCCTGCCGGCCGACGACACGGCGCGCATCGACGTCTGGCGCGGCGACTTCTCGGTCGGCGACTCGCTGCTGCTGTGCTCCAAGAACCTGGTCGACGTCGTCGGCACGGAAGAGCTGAAGAACGCCGTCGTCACGCTCCATCCGCAATCCGCCGTCGAGCACCTTCACCACCTGTTCGTGGCGGCCGGCGGCGAAGGGTCTGACGCCGTGCTGGCGCTCGAGGCGACCGAAGTGGCCTTGTCGAAGGTGGAACACAAGCTCATGCCGGTCAGCCCGTCCGAGCCACTCGCCGGTGCGCCGGAACGCTCGCCCATCCCGCTGGCCGACCAGTTCGCCGGCGCCGCGACGGCCGTGCAGGATCGGGCCGTGGCCGCCCGCAGCGTGATGCGCGACGGTGTTGCCGGTGCCGTCGACGCCATCCTCGATCTCATGCCGCGGCGCTCGACCGGCTACCGCCGCATCCGGCCCACAGCCACACGCCGCGAGAACCAACGCCGCGCGGCCATGGCGATGCTTTCCTTCCTGGGCGTGGCCGCGCTGCTTGGCCTTGGGTTGTGGTTGTGGAACGGACCGCTGCGCGGCGCCGAAAACCCCATCCCGCAGATTTCGAGTAGTGAGCAGCTATTCCGCTCGGCGAGCCAGAAGGCCGACCACGTGCTGGGAACCGGCACCGGCCAGGGCACGCTTACCTCCGATCCGACCGGCTCGCTGAAGACGCTGCAGGACGCCTGGAAGGACCTCGACGGAGCGGCCGCCGCCGGCGCCGACGCGGCGGCCGTGGCGACGCTGCGTGCACGCATCTCTACCGGCCTAGATCAGCTCTACAACACGCACACCGTATCGCCAGACCTCGTAACCGCCCTGACTGGCGGCAACCAGGTCATCTGGCTGACGCGCGGACCGGACGGTGCGGCGTACTACATCTCGACCGACCGCAGCGTCTCGCGCGTCGACCCGGCTACCGGCAGGTCGGCGGTAATCGTCACCGCCGGGGAAGGCAGTGGCGTGGGCATGGGTCCGCCCTACCTGCTCGGCCTTGGCGGACCCGATCTGCTGATCATCGACACGCGCGGCGCCCTCTGGCGCTGGCGACCGTCCGACAACCAGGGCAACGGCACGCTGGGCGCCATCCGCGTCGGCGGCGACACGAATTGGGCCCACGACGTGCCTGACATCGGCACGTTCGTCATCAACGCAGATCGCGGCCTGTACCGGCTCTACGTCGCCTATCCGCCGACCGCGCAGATCCTGCGCTACGAGCCGGTTGCTGACGGCAGCTCCTTCATCGCGCCAACACCCTACTTCCTGGGCGAAAGCGAGCCGGTCAACACATTCCGGCGCTTGTTCATCGACGGCGACATTTACGCGCTGACGGCCGACAACGTGCTGCGCTACTTCAACGGCCGGCGCGTGACGAGCTACGCGTTGGGCGACCCGCCCGACGGCGCGGACGTCCGGCCCGGCCACGACTACCAGCAATTCACGGGCACCGGGCTGCGCAACGAGGTAGGGCGCCTTTACGTGTGGGATGCCATTCACAAGCGCGTGCTCGTTTTCAACAAGGACGACGGCGCCTATCTCGAGCAATTCGTGTCTGACGGACCGGAGTTCGACGACGTGCGCGGCATGTACGTCGTGGAGGGCCAGCCCGGCCAGCCTTCGACACTCGTCTTTGCCACGGCCGGTGGGCTCTACCAGGTCATCCTCGACACGACGCCGGCCGGCTCGCCAACGCCGGCGCCGTCGGGCAGCGGCTCGATCACGCCGCCGCCGTCAACGCTGCCCTCAACCTCACCGTCAGTCGAGCCCAGCGGGTCGCCCGACGTGTCGCCGTCGGACCGCCCAATCCGCACGCCAAGACCGACAAAGAAGCCCTGAGTAGAATCGGTCGATGGCGGCGCCGGGCCTCAATGAGATGGTCGTCGAAAGCGTCCGGGTGCACATGCTCAGCTCACAGCACGTGGTCATCCTGCGCGACACCGTTCGCGAGCGCTACCTGCCCATCTGGATCGGGCCGTGGGAGGCAAACGCCATTGCCATGCGCCTGCAGGGCGTAACTCCCGAGCGGCCGATGACTCACGACCTCTTCTCGACCACGCTCGAGCAGCTGGGCGTCACCATCCGCCAGATCGTCGTGTCGGACCTGGCCGACGACACGTTCCGGGCGCGTCTGTTCCTCGAGCAGGACGGCAAGAGCCTGGAGATGGACGCGCGGCCGTCCGACGCCATCGCGCTGGCCATTCGCGCGGGCGTGCCGATCTACGCCTCGGACGCAGTCCTGGACCGGGCCGCGGTCGTGCCCGAGAGCGCCGAAGAGGAATCGCTCTCCGTCTTCCGCGAATTCATCAACTCGCTCGAGTTCGACCTGCCCGAAGGCGAGGGCCCGTCCGAGACGAGTGGCGGTCCGTCGGAGGGCGAGCGCCGGCCGAACTAGGCCGCGCCCGGAGCCTGCGCGCGGGCGTTTCTCTCATACGTCGGCTGGGTCATTCCTGAGCGGCTTCATAGCACGTTGGACTGGCGCCCAAGCCGCACCTACCGCGCTCGACATCCGCCGCAGCCAGGCCAGCCTGAGGGCATTCCGGCCGCTTTAGGCTCGACCGGAGCGACGTATGTCAAGTAGGGCAAAGACGCGCACTGTCGGCCAGCCGGTCCCGTCTCGTGTCTGCGAGGTGCGGCACTAACCGCATGGAGAGGCAAAGTTCCCGTCTAGTGGCGGCATGGTCAGGCGTTAAGCCGTAGGGCTGCTCCGGAAGCGTTCCGAACCGTGAGGGCACGATCACGTGCGGGCGCCTGCACCCGTCGAGCGGTGACGGGATCGAGTTAGTGCCCAACAGTCCCGCATTAGACGGGGACGGCACGTCCCTAGCCCCCGAGGACCGGCTCGCCCCGGCTCAAGGCGACCTTGCGGTTGGCCCACAGGCCAACGCGTAGCCGCCAGAAGTCCCGCACGGCACGCAGGACGACCTTTGGATTAGCTCCGCTCTGCTGGCCGGCGACGCGCGGGTAATGCGGAACGCCCACCTCGGCGATCGTCCGCCCGCGTTGGTGCAGCTTGATCAGCAGCTCGCCGGATAGGAAACCGCCCTGCGATTCCAGGCGGATGCCCTCGAGCGCCTCGCGCCGGAACAGCTTGCAGGCGCAGTCGGGATCCTTGACCTTGAGGCCGAACCAGACGCGCAGTGCGAACCGGTAGAAGCGAGCGTAGGCAAGCCGGATGAAGGGGTCGGCGCGCTTTTCTCGGAAGCCCACCACCACGTCGGGCTTGTCCGGCCCTTGCATGCGCTTCAAGAGTCGGCCGACATCGGCGATCTTGAACTGGCGATCGCCGTCGGTGAAGGCGACGAGCGGATAGCGCGATGCGGCAAAACCGCTGCGCAGGGCGCCGCCGTAGCCGCGGTTGACGGCATGGTGCACCACGCGGACCTCGGGATGCTCGGCCGCCAGCCGGTCGGCGATGGCCCCCGTGCCGTCCTTCGACCCGTCGTCGACGGCGATGATCTCGAATTCGTCGGCCAGCCTGGGCAGCTCGGTGAGTGCCTCGTCAACGAGCGCCTCGATGTTGTCGGCTTCGTTATGGGCGGGGAAGAAGAAGGACAGGCTGGCGACGCGCGCAGGCACCTGGCTGCTCACACGATTACTCCGTCGACGCGGTAGAGCGTGCCGTCCGGCCAGCCGCCGCCGAGGCTGACCGCCGTCAGGACATAGCGCGTCTGGAGGTCGGCCAGGTCGTCGGGCAGCCGGATCACGTAGACAGGCCGCTGGCCCAGGTAGCGGGCGATCACTTCGTCGGCAGTGCCCAAATTCTGGTCGATCATCGTCCGATCATCTACCACAAACACGTCCGGCCGCTGGCCGTCCACGAATTGTGCATACCAGAGCGGCGTTGAGTAACTCCACCAGGTGATCAGCACGGCATTCGGTTCGAGAGCGGGCAGGGTAGCGTCGAGCCAGCTCTGGGCGGCAGTGTCCGTCGACTCGTCCACGTCCAAGTAGCGCGGTGGCACGGCGGCGAGAGTCGGCACGATGAGGATCAGCGCCGCGACGACGGCCGCCGCCACCTGGCCGGCCCGCGACGTGCGGCGCCCTGCCGGGATTAGTCGCCCCACTAAGTCCCATATCGCGCCCGCGCCGAGTCCGGCCCACACCGCCGACACGGCCAGCGGCACCAGGTAGTAGCGCTCGATGTCTGCGTTCACGTACAACAGCGCGAAGATCCACGTGATCAGCCACCACGCCAGCGTCAGCGCGAAGAGCGCGCGCTGGCGCAAAGCCAAAACCACCACACCAACCGGCGCCAGCAGCGATATGGGTCCGAGCTGGCCGGCGGTGAAGCTCAGCATCGAGACCACCATGTCGCCCAGGCTCGATGGCGCGTTGAAGCTGCCGCTGAACTGCAGGCCCAGGGCGAGGTAGATGAAGCCTTCGAGGGTTTGCGGGTTGGCATAGTCGAGCGGCGGGTTCATCGCCGATCGGATGGGCAGGTACAGATAGACGGCGACCGTTGTCAGGACGAGCGCGGCCACGCACGACGCGATCAGCCGTCGCCGGCTCAGGATCGCCCGCCCGCCGGCGGCCAGCAGGAACAAAGCGATGCCAGGTGCCAGCAACAGCGTCAGCAGGTGGTTGCCCAGCGACAGCCCGAAGACGACGGCGGCTGCGACGAGCCACCGATCGCCCGATTTGCCGGCCGACTCCCGGCGCTGCCAGCAGACCAACAGCAGGAGCAGGACGGCCACCAGCGCCAGGTGCAACGCGTGCGGGTCGGCATGGAGGGCGTGCGCCCAGACCGCCGGCGCTACGGCCAGCGCGATGCCCGCGGCCAGGCCAACCAGCCAGTGCCTGGCGAGGACTGCTGTCGTGGCGGCGAGCAGGGCGCAGGCGGCCGCGACGAGGCCGGCTGACAGCAGGTTGGCGCGAAGCGCCGGCTCGCCGAACGGTTGGAACACCACGGAGGCCAGCCAGAGCAGCAACGTGTACGTGGGATAGCCGGTGGGATGGGCGATGCCGAGCACCGAGCCAACGGTCTGGAACTCGCCCGTGTCCCAGAAGGCGACGCCTGGCTGGAGCGTGCGGATGTACAGCGGCAAGGCGACGGCGGCGGTGAGGCCGCCGGCGATTAGGCCGCGGCGCAGGCTCTCGCCCCGGACGCCGGGAGTCGGCGCGGTCACCAGCCCTGAACGACGCCCCAGTAGACGCCCCACGCATTGATCAGGATCGATAGCCCAACCAGGCCGACCGTCCACCAGCGCAATCCATAGCGCTTCAGGGCCAGGGCGACCAGGATCACCGCGAACGGCGCAAAGTCGTTGCTGAAGCGGTAACCGAATTGGACCCAGCCCTGGCTGAAGTGCATCAGGTTGACGAACGCGATCGCCAGCACGGCGAGCGCTGACCCGGCAACCAGCCGCTGGCGCCACATCGTCGCCACGACCGGGATCGCCAGCAGGTAAGCGGGCGAGGTGAGCAGCAGGCTCATGCCGATGGCGTCAGGCTTCAGTAGGGCGCAGTGCGATGACCGTGTCCAACAGCTGCAGCCCGCAGCCCGGGTCGAACTTGGGTGGCCAGCCCAGCATGATCAGCAGGTTGAGCGGGATGTGGCCGATGTCCTCGATGCCCAGATTCGTGTTGATGTCGAAGCCCGGCGGCATGTAGCCCAGGTACTCGTGCTGGTACAGCCAGTCATAGGCCGGGTTGAAGATGTGACCGGTCGACAAGAGGTTGTAGGCGATCAGGACCAGCACGGGCAGGACCGCGCCGAGACCGGCCGACAGTGCCCGCCGCCAGAACGTGCCACCACCGCCGACGAAGACGAAGAACGGCGCGCCGAAGATGACCGTCAGCCGCGCCAAAGCGGCGACGCCGAAGACGAGGCCGGCTACGAATTGCATCGGGTCGAGCAGGTCGCGGCCAGGCACCCGAGCTCCGGCGCCCTTGATCAGTTCGCGCGCCCGGTCGAGTCGCTCCGCGTCGAGGGCGGCGGTGATGGCCAGCAGCAAGAAGGTGATGGCCACGACGTGCGCGAAGAACCACGTGCTGCCCAGCATCGCCGCGTACCAGTGAACGGTCCCGAAGGCGAAAAAGAGGGTCGCAACGAAATTGGCCCTGCCGTCGTCTGTGACCCGTGTCAGCATCCGCCAGCACAGTCCGACGTTGATCGCGCCCAGGATCACAGCGATCAGACCCTGGTTGGTTGCTTCTCCCCATACAAGGACGGCTGGTAGCAGCACGATCGCCGGCAACGGCGGGAACGGAATGATGCCGAGGCCCGGGCGATCGGGTAGTGGCATTACGTCTTGGAAATGCGGCATAGGTATGGCGACGCTGCCCTGCAGATACGCCATCGCCTGCAGTACGAAGTGGTTGTAAATGTTGAATCGGCTCGGGTTCGAGAACGTGTACACGAACAACGCAAGCACGACGAATAGAACGCCAACGAGGGTTGGGCTGCGCAGGCTCAACGCCTCGCGCACGCGGTTTGGAAGGTGGGCCTCGGCGGTCTGCCCGCTGCCCGTTGCTATACTCGGCTCCACCTCGTCACTCTCTGGAGGTCGGCTGTGACAGCGCCCCAGGCGGGTGGGGCCGGCCGTTTGTCCACGGGCCTCGCGCGCCCGACCACAGCAGGGGCGGCTTTGCCCGCGCTGCTGCTTCTTTTACTGCTGGGCTTCGCCCTGCGGATAACTATCGCATACGTTCTCTTGCCGGGGTCCGGCTTCAGTTCGGACGTCGGCACGTTCGCGGCTTGGGCATCGCGGTTGGCCGAGGTTGGCCCGGGCGGCTTCTATGCGCCCGGCTATTTCGTCGATTACCCGCCCGGCTACATGTACGTGCTGTGGCTGCTGGGCGGCGTGGCCAAGGTCCTGTCGCCCGCCGGTGGCGTGGAATCCCTGGTCAAGCTGCCGCCGATGCTGGCCGACATCGGCGTCGCGTTCTTCACGTTCCACATCGTTCGGGGCTGGCTGGGCAAGACGAACCGCGCCGACAAGTTCGGCCTCATCGCCGCTGCCATTTACCTGTTCAACCCGGTCACCTGGTACGACTCGGCTATCTGGGGCCAGACCGACGCGATAGGCGCGTTCGTGATCGTGCTTGGGCTGGCGGCACTCATCCGTGGCAACTCCGAGGGCGCGTTTGGGCTGGCGGTGCTGGCAGCGTTGGTCAAGCCGCAGTTCGGCGTGGTCATGCTGCCGCTGGTCGCGATGGTGTTGCTGAAGCGCCATTTGCTGGACCCGGGCACGGGACCGCAGAACACGCCGTGGGCGCCAAAGGCCATCGCGTCGTGGCTTTCCGGGGAGCGCGGTTTCTGGCGACTCATCTCGTCGGGCATCGTTGGCGTCGTCGTTCTGTTCGTAGTGATCATCCCGTTCGGGCTCGACATACCAGGCCTGATTGGCGTTTTTGCGCGGGCCGCCGGCGGTTACGAGTTCCTCACCATCAACGCGTACAACCCGTGGGCGCTGCTCGGCTCAAACGGCGCCACTCCGCTCGCGTTTGGCGGCGTGTGGAACGGCTCGCCGGACACCGTCCCGTTGCTGGGGCCCGTGCCAGGCGTGCTGATCGGCGGCTTGCTGCTGGTGGCGGGCTATCTCGTGGCGATGGTGCGCATTGCCTGGCGCGAGGACCGGCGCTCCGTCCTGATCGTTGGCGTCTTCCTGGCGCTGGCCTTCTTCATGCTGCCGACGCGCGTCCACGAGCGCTACATGTTCCCCGTCTTCGCCATCCTGCCGATCCTCGCCGTTCTCTATCGACGCTGGATCTACATCACCGTGCTCCTGTCGGTGGCGGCTTTCATCAACCTTCATGGCGTCCTCACCACGCCGCTCTACGCCACGCCGAACATCAAGGACCTGCCGCTGGGCGAATTCTTCCGCGAGCCGGCGGCGGTCGTCTTTAGCATCCTGCTCAGCACCGCGGCCTTCGTCCTGATCGCGCTCGAGTTGCGGCCGGCCGCGGCCGTTGCGGCGGACGCTGAGGAGGCCCGACTCCTCAGCGGCGAGGCCGTCGAGCCTGCAGCGGCTGGGTCAGGCGTGCCGGTGGCTGCGGGCGTGGCCGCAGCAGTGTCAGGGTCGGGCCAGGGCAATCGCCTGCGCGACGGCGTGCGCCGCTTCACTGCGCCGGTCGTGGCACTGGTACCCATTCGGCGCGATCGCAGTGGTGAGTTGAACAACGAGGGCAGCGGCAGGCTCGGCCGCGTCGATTTGCTGCTGCTGATCGTGGTGTTCGTGGCCGCGCTCGGCCTACGCGGATTCCGCGTGGAGCAGCCCTTCGGCATGCACTTCGACGAGGTCTACCACGCCCGAACGGCAACGGAATTCCTGCAGTTCTGGCGCTATGGCATCCCGCACTCGATCTATGAGTACACGCACCCGCACATGGCCAAGTACCTCATCGGCGCGGGCATCACCGCGTTCGGCGACAACAAGGTGGTCGACCAGCGTGAGCTGGGCGTGCCGGTCAAGGCGGCCGCTGTCGAACAGCGCTACGAGTCGGGCGATCCGTCCCAGCGAACGGGCGACCGGCTCTACGTCGCGACCGGCAATGACGTCCGCGCGTATGACCTGGCCGGCCGGGCCGAGGTTGCTCGCGCCAACGTGCCTGGCGTCGCCGTCGCCGTCGATTTGGGGAACCACGTGCTCTATATCGCCGACGCCCAGGGCCAGGTCTGGCGGGCGACAACCGACCAGCTCGATCGCCTGCGCACGATCACGCCGACCGACCCGTCCGTCACGCCGGAAGTCTCAGTCGAGCCTGTTGGCCAGATCTCCAACCTTGATGGCAACGTCACATCGCTGTACGTGGCTGCCAATCAGGTTGTCGCCGTGACCGATGCCGGCGAGGTCGTGGGCCTCGATCCGGTGAGCGGCGCCGAGATCGGCCGCGTAACGCTGCCCGGCGCGGCCGACGTGGCTGGCGTTGATGCCGGCCAGCGGCTGGTGGTCGACACGGGCCAGCTGACCACGCTCGACCCCTTCGTTTCCGATCTAGCCAACGTCACGGGCGACGACGTCAACCAGTTGCGCGCCAAACTCGCCGGCCAGACGGGCAAGGTCGTGCTCAAGGGCTACTTGAGCGACTCGGACCTCAGCCAGAAGCTCGAGGATGCCGGGCTGACTGCGGCCAGCCTCGAGTCGGGCCAGGCCCTCGCCATCGCCAACCAAGAGGGCGTGAGCTTCGTCGACGCCCAGACGTTCGACCCGCTGGCCACGGTAGCCACGGAATCGCCCATTACCGGCTTCGCCTACGTCGACCAGGCGGTCGACAAGCCGACCCTCTACGCCGAGAGCGGTGGGCTGATCCAGCTGGTCAAGGTCCCAAGCGGCGATGCGCCTTCGCTCGCCGGCCAGATTCCCATGCCCGGCACGGTGACCAAGGCCGTCTTCAACAAGGCGACCGAACTCGTCCACGTCCTGGGCAAGACGCCTGACGGCAAATCCTCGACCGTTTATGTGATCGAGCCGCACGCCAACTCCGTCTATGCCGACGCCCAGTTGCCGTTCGACCCGCAGGCGCTCGTCCTCGACACGCAGCCCAAGCGACCGGCCGACAACCGCAACGACATCCTGGCCTTCTCGTCGACCGGCTCAACAGCGACCGTCGACGTTGGCAGCAACGCTTTCAGCTGGCGGATCATGGGCGTGCTCGCCGGTGCCGTGATGGCGGCCTGCATTTACCTGCTGGCGCGCTTCCTGTTCCGCCGACGCAGCGTGGCCATCTTGGCCGCGATCCTCGTACTGCTCGACGGCATGGCCTACGCCAACGCGCGGATCGCCATGAATGACACGTACGTCGCGATGTTCATCGTCG
>CAVZVP010000008.1:0-283425 GCA_963778745.1 uncultured Alphaproteobacteria bacterium
CGGCCTCGACGTCGCTCAGTTCGTTCCTGCCGGCGGCCACACGGGAGGCGACGTCGACGAGCCGCCGGCTCGCCTCGTCGACCGCGACCGCGAGCGCCGCCCGTGCGAGCTCGCTGCAGCTCGAGTAGCGCTCCGGCCGGCTCTTTCGCCAGCGCTGTGGCGATCACCCCGTCGAGCGCGGCCGACAACTCAGGCCGGCGTGTGCTCGGCGCCGGCGACTCCGCTTCGAGGTGCGCAAACACCACCGCGAGGTCCGAGTCACGACGGAACGGCGGCTGCCCGACGAGACACTCGTAGAGCACGCAGCCGAGCGAGTACACGTCGGCCCGCCCGTCGATCTCCTCCCCCGCGATCTGCTCGGGGGCGACGTAGTCGATGGTGCCCAGGAGGTGGCCGTCGTCGCCGATCCCGGCCTCCTCGGAGACCCGCCTCGTGAGGCCGAAGTCCGCGAGGTAGACGTGGTCGGAGCCATCGGGACGGGCGCCCGTGTCGAGCAGCACGTTCGAGGGCTTCACGTCGCGATGCACGAGACCGCGCGCGTGGGCCGCATCCAGGGCGCTCGCCACCTGCGCGACAATGTCGATCGCATCCGCCGGGTCCAGACGGCCGCGTTGCAAACGCTCCTTGAGGTCACGCCCCTCGACGTAGCGCATGGCGATGAAGAGAATGTCCTCGGCCGTCCCGGCCTCGTAGATCGGGATGATGTTCGGATGGTCGATCGACGCAGCCAGCTCCGACTCGCGCAGGAAGCGGTCACGGAACGACTCGTCCTCGGCGAGGCTGGCAGCCAGCAGCTTGAGCGCAACCTTCCGCTTCAGCCGCAGATCCTCGGCCACATAGACGACGCTCATGCCACCCCAGCCCAGCAGTGACTCGATCCGGTAGCCGGCGAGTTCGGTGCCGACCCGCGGGTCGTCGCTCACTTGCACGTGCGCGTCCTCCCTTTCGGGGCCTTGCAGGAACGATAAGCCGATTCGGGAGTCCTTGTAACGAACCTGAGTTACAGCACTGTTTCAGGTGCGCACCCCGTTTGCCTGCTCGAAGCGTGGATCGGCGATCGGCGCGTGGCACCTGCGCACGAAAGCAGCGGACATTTCAAGCGATGTGGCTGCCGCGTGCGAAATAGCAGGCTGCGATTCGCCAATCGATGTCTGTTGCCTAATTCGTAACCAGAACCGACACGCGAACCACACAGGCTCGGCAGGGCGGCAGCGGGGTCGTTGCCGGTCAGCGCCGGTTCGCTCGGCGAGGAAATGCCTGCGTCAGCAGCGATTCCCGGTCGCAGCCGGCTGTGCCGGTCGAGCCCGTACCGGCCTGTCACGCCGGAGGTCGTTGGTTCGAGCCCCGCCCGCCTTACGGCCAGACTGGGCAAGCTGTCCTCGCGGCCGTTCTCGCCGGACCATCGTTGCTTGTGCGTGACTGCGGCCATTTTGCGGCCACGACTCCAAGACCGTTCTCGTCGCTAGAAACAGAAAACCCCGCCTGAGCGGGGCTTTCCGTGATGGGCGCTACTGGGCTCGAACCAGTGACCCCCAGCTTGTCGAGCTGGTGCTCTCCCAACTGAGCTAAGCGCCCAGACATGCCTATTTGGCAGGCATTTCGTGCTTTGCCGAACGTTGCAGCTCTCCCGATGTTCCGAGAGGACAGGATTCTAGCTTAGCCAGGCTGCTTGGTCTCCCGACCGCTCGGACTGTCGCTCGTGAGCGGTAGAGCGATTGACTCGGCGCCCCCGCCCACGCGGCGCCGTTACATGTTGCGGCGGTACTCGCCGCCGACGGCGTACAGCGCCGCCGAGATCTCGCCGAGCGAGGCGACCTTGACGGTCTCGAGCAGCTCCTCGAAGACGTTGCCCCGGCGCGGGCGACATCCTGCAGGCGCGCGAGCGCGGCGGGCCGTGCGTCCGCATGTCGCGCCGAGAACGCCTGCACGGCGTCGACCTGGTCGCGCTTCTCGTCGTCGGTCGAGCGCATCAACTCGGCGATCGAGGCGGGACCGTGCTCTGCGGGCCGAGGAAGGTGTTGACGCCGATGATCGGGAGCGTGCCGTCGTGCTTGAGCGTCTCGTAGTGGAGGCTCTCGTCCTGGATCTTGCTGCGCTGGTACATCGTGTCCATCGCGCCGAGCACGCCGCCGCGCTCGGAGAGCCGGTCGAACTCGGCGTAGACGGCTTCCTCGACGAGGTCGGTCAGCTCCTCGATCACGAACGAGCCCTGCCACGGGTTCTCGCACATGTTGAGCCCGAGCTCGCGGTTGATGATCAGCTGGATCGCGACCGCGCGCCGCACCGACTCCTCGGTCGGCGTCGTGATCGCCTCGTCGTAGGCGTTCGTGTGCAGGCTGTTGCAGTTGTCGAAGAGCGCGTAGAGCGCCTGCAGCGTCGTGCGGATGTCGTTGAAGTCGATCTCCTGCGCGTGCAGGCTCCGGCCCGAGGTCTGGATGTGGTACTTGAGCATCTGGCTGCGCGGCGTCGGCGCCGTAGCGCTCCTTCATCGCCCGCGCCCAGATCCTCCGCGCGACGCGGCCGATCACCGCGTACTCGGGATCCATCCCGTTCGAGAAGAAGAAGCTCAGGTTGGGCGCGAAGTCGTCGATCGCCATCCCGCGCGCGAGGTAGTACTCGACGATCGTGAAGCCGTTCGCGAGCGTGAACGCGAGCTGGCTGATCGGGTTCGCCCCGGCCTCGGCGATGTGGTAGCCGCTGATCGAGACGCTGTAGAAGTTGCGGACGCCCTTGTCGACGAAGGTCTGCTGGACGTCGCCCATCATCTTCATCGCGAACTCGGTCGAGAAGATGCAGGTGTTCTGGGCCTGGTCCTCCTTGAGGATGTCGGCCTGCACCGTCCCCCGCACCGTCGCAGCGTCTCGGCCTTGATCCGCTCGTACGTCTCGCGATCGACGACCTCGTTCCCGGCGACGCCGAGCAGCCCGAGGCCGAGCCCGTCGCTCGTCTCCGGCAGCACGCCGCGGTAGGCGGGCCGGTCGGCGGGAAGCGACCGCTCGACGGCATCCCAGCCGCCCGTCGCGCGCAGGTGCTTCTCGACCTGCTGGTCGATGGCGGCGTTCATGAAGAAGGCGAGGATGATCGGCGCCGGCCCGTTGATCGTCATCGAGACCGAGGTCGACGGCGCGCAGAGGTCGAAGCCGGAGTAGAGCCGCTTGGCGTCGTCGACCGTCGCGATCGAGACGCCCGAGTTGCCGACCTTGCCCCAGATGTCGGGGCGCTCGGCGGGGTTCTCGCCGTAGAGGGTGACGGAGTCGAACGCCGTCGAGAGCCGCACCGACGACTGGCCGGCGGCGAGGTAGTGGAAGCGGCGGTTCGTCCGCTCGGGCATGCCCTCGCCCGCGAACATCCGGATCGGATCCTCGCCCTCGCGCCGGTACGGGAAAGACGCCGGCGGTGTACGGGATAGGCCCCGGGCAGGTTCTCGCTCATCAGGAAGCGGAGCAGGTCGCCCCAGCCCGAGAGCCGCGGCGCCGAGACCTTCGGCACCTGCAGCCCGCTGAGCGTGCCACGGTAGTTCTCGCCGGTGACCGCCCGTCCCCGCACGTCGTAGCTGTAGGTCTCGGCGGTGACGCACTCGCGCCGCTTCGGCCAGGCCCGCAGCAATGCGAGCGGCTCGCCGCCGAGGGCGTCGAGCGCGTCGTTGTAGCGCGAGCGCAACGCGTCGAGCAGCGGCTCCGGGGCCGGTCGCAGCCGGCCGGCTCGAGCGGCGCCGGCAGCTCCTGGTCGCCGAGCGCGCGGAGCGACTCGTAGAGGTGCTGGGCCAGATCTGCCTGGGCCGCGAGCGCCTCGACGCCCGTCCCGATGCCGCGGCCCTCGGCGGCGATCTCGGCCAGGTAGCCGGTGCGCGCGACCGGGATCATCGCGGCGCTGCTGCGACTCGCGCAGGTCGAGGTCGGTCGGCGGCTCCCACGCCGAGGCGTCGTCGCCCGCCTGCTCGGCCAGCTGCGCGCAGAGCGCGAGGAAGACGCGGTTCACGCCCGGGTCGCCGAACTGGCTCGCCACGGTCGAGAACACCGGAATCTCGTCGTCGGTGGCGCCGAACGCGACGCGGTTCCGCCGCCACTGCTTGCGCACGTCCCGCAGCGCGTCGTCGGCGCCGCGCTTGTCGGCCTTGTTGACGACGATCACCGACGCGAGGTCGAGCATGTCGATCTTCTCCAGCTGGCTCGCCGCGCCGTACTCGCTCGTCATCACGTAGACGGGAATGTCGGCGAGGTCGACGATCTCCGAGTCGCTCTGCCCGATTCCTGCCGTCTCGACGAGGACGAGCCCGAAGCCCTGCGTGCGCAGGAACGAGACGGCCGAGGCGAGCATCGCGTTCGTCGCCAGGTTCTGCCGCCGCGTCGCGATCGAGCGCATGAAGACGCGGTCGCTGCGCAGGCTGTTCATCCGGATGCGGTCGCCGAGCAGCGCGCCGCCGGTGCGGCGGCGCGTCGGGTCGACCGCGACCACGGCGACGCGGAGCTCGCGGGAAGTGGGCCAGGAAGCGGGCGAGGATCTCGTCCGTCACGGTGCTCTTGCCGGCGCCGCCGGTGCCGGTGATCCCGATGACCGGCACGCCTGCGCCCGCGCGGCTCCACTCGGCCTCGCGGAGCGCGAGGTCTCGCCGGAGCGATCACCCCGTCCTCGAGCGCCGACAGCATCCGCGCCACGGCGAGGTCGTCGCCGGCGCGCAGTCAGCGTCGGGAACGAGCGGTCGTCCTGCTGCGCTGCCTGCGGCGCGCTCGACGAGGTCGTCGATCATCCCCGTGAGGCCGAGCTGCAGCCCGTCGTCCGGGTGAGTAGACCCGCTCGACGCCGTACGCCTCGAGCTCGGCCGCCTCGGCCGCCGTGATCGTGCCGCCGCCGCCGCCGAAGACGCGGATATGCGCCGGCGCCGGCCTCGCGCAGCATGTCGACCGCGTAACGGAAGTACTCGACGTGCCCACCCTGGTACGAGCTGATCGCGATCGCGTCCGCGTCCTCCTGGATCGCCGCCCGCACGACGTCGGCGACGCTGCGGTTGTGGCCGAGGTGGATCACCTCCGCCCCCGCCGCCTGGATCAGCCGGCGCATCACGTTGATCGCGGCGTCGTGGCCGTCGAAGAGCGATGCCGCAGTGACGATTCGCAACGGCGCAGTCGCGACCTCGACGTCTGCAGGCTCGCCGGCTCGGCTGCGGGCACGCTCGTCATGCGACACCCTCCAGCAGGAAGGTGCGGGCTTCCTTCAGCATCTCGCGGGCGATCACGATGCGCTGGATCTCCTGCGTGCCCTCGTAGATCTGCGTGATCTTCGCGTCGCGCATGAACCGCTCGACGGGATACTCCTTCACGTAGCCGTAGCCGCCGAGGATCTGGACGGCGTCGATCGCGACCTGCATCGCGACGTCGCCGCAGTAGAGCTTCGCCATCGCGGACGCCTTGGTCAGCTCCTGGTCGGGCGCGCCCTCGTCGACCATCCGCCCGTAGCGGTAGAGCAGGCCGCGGGCCGCCTCCGTCGCGGTCTCCATGTCGGCGAGCTTGCCCGCGATCAGCTGATGCTGCGCGATCGGCTTCCCCATCGTCTCTCTCGTGCGCGCGTACTCGAGCGCGTAGTCGGTCGCGCCCTGCGCGATCCCGAGCGCCTGCGCCGCCACGCCAGGGCGCGAGCGGTCGAGGATCCGCATCGCGATCCGGAACCCCTCGCCCTCCTCGCCGAGCAGCGCGCCCGCCGGGCACGCGGCAGTCGTCGAACACGAGCTCGCCGGTGGTCGAGCCGCAGATGCCGAGCTTCTCCTCGAGGCGCGCGACCTCGAACCCGGGCGTGTCGGCCTCGACGACGAAGGCCGAGATCCCGGCGTGACCGGCATCCGGATCGGTCTTGGCGAAGACGGTGTAGACGCCCGCGACGCCGGCGTTGGTGATGAACCGCTTGGACCCGTCGAGCACCCATTCGTCCCCGTCGCGGCGCGCCGTCGTTCGCATCGCCGCCGAGTCCGAGC
Source organism: uncultured Alphaproteobacteria bacterium (assembly GCA_963778745.1). Taxonomy (GTDB): domain Bacteria; phylum Pseudomonadota; class Alphaproteobacteria; order Rhizobiales; family Xanthobacteraceae; genus Pseudolabrys. Next base: position 5,966 of record CAVZVP010000008.1, read on the forward strand.
CCGACTCCGCCTCGGTCAGCGCATACGCGGCGAGCACCTCGCCCGACGCCAATCGCGGCAACCACGTGGCGCGCTGCTCCGGCGAGCCGGCGAGCTTGAGGCCGAGCGAGCCGAGCTCCTGCACCGCCAGGATCAGCCCGCTCGTCGCACAGACGCGCGACACCTCCTCGATCGCGACGAGCGAGAGCAGCGTGCCCGTCCCGGTGCCGCCGTCCTCCTCGGAGAAGAACAACCCGAAGATGCCCGTCTCGCGAAAGGCCTCGACGACATCCCACGGGAACTCGTGCGTGACATCGATCTCCGCCGCGCGAGGGGCGATCGTGTCGCGAGCGACCGTCCGCACCAGGTCGCGTAGCTCGCGCTGCTCGGTGGTCAACGGATCCCAGGCCACTGCTTCCTCTCGTCGTCGCCGATTCATTGCTCGAAATACTCGCCTATCCGATAGTAGGAGTATAGACTAGTTGGCATGAATCACAAACCCTGCCCACGAAGGCACCTCCGGAGCCGATCGACGTGATCGCCGAGGCAGCCGCCAGTGGTCGGCCCAGTGGGGCTCGGGCCCGATCGCCGCGATGGAAGCCGTGACGTCACTCATGCGCGCCCAGCAGATCCTCATGCAGCGACTCAACGCGCTGCTGCGCGAGCACGACCTCACCTTCCCCCGCTACGAGGCGCTGATGATCCTCTTCCTCAGCCGGCGCGGCGCGCTCCCGCTCGGCAAGATCGGCGAGCGCCTGCAGGTGCACGCCACGAGCGTGACGAACACGATCGACGGGCTCGAGCGCTCCGGCTTCGTGCGCCGCGAGCCTTCTCCCGGCGACCGGCGGGCGACGCTCGCCGTCCTGACGGACGAGGGACGCTCGGCGGCGGACGCCGCGACGGCGGCGCTCAACGAAGCGCACTTCGCCACCGCGCCGCTCCGCCGCTCCGACCTCGAGATGATCACGAAGTCGCTCCGTCGGCTTCGCGCCGCCGAGGACGGGTTCACGGCGTAGCGCCAGGAGTTGCCGACGGGCTACGGGACGAGCACGACCTTGCCCGTGGAGGCGCGCGACTCGAGCAGGTCGAGGGCGTCGTTCGCCCGCTCGAGCGGCAGCTCCGCGCCGATGAGCGGGTCGAGGTCGCCGCTCTCTAAGCAGCGGCAGGATCTCGGCGATCGCCCCGCGGACGAGAGCCGGCGCCAGAGCCATCAGGCGGCCGAGGTAGAACCCGTGCACCGAGGCGTTCCGGCCGACGAGGAGCTGCGGGCTGACGTCCTGCCAGGGGCCGCTCGTGAAGCCGATCGCGGTGACCGAGCCGAGTGGGTTGAGGACCTTGAGCGAGTCCGCGAAGACGGAGCCTCCGACAGGGTCGATGACGTGATCGACCCTGACCGCGCCGACGAACTCGTCGTAGCCGTAGGCCTCCTCGGCACCGAGCTCGCGGGCGAGCTGCTGCTTCTCGGCGGAGCCGGCCGTCGCGACGACACGGGCACCCAGGTGACGTGCGACCTGGACCGCCGCCGAGCCGACGCCACCCGCTGCGGCATGGACGAGAACCGTCTGCCCACTGCGCACGACGGCCTGCCGGGTCAAGGGCAGCCACGCCGTCAGGTACGTCAGGAGGAAGGCGGCACCGCTCGCATACGAGACGTTGGCGGGCAGGTCGAACGCCCACTCGGGGTCGACCGCAACCTGCTCGGCATAGCCGCCCCCCATCCCCTGCACGAGCGCGACGACGCGGCGTGTCGCCGAGGTCGCCCGCGACCTCGATTCCCGGCACGAACGGCAGCTCGGGCATCTGGGGGTAGCGACCGGCCCGGATCAGGACGTCGGCGTAGTTCACCCCGACCGCGTGCACCTGGAGCGTGGCTCCCGGCGGCGTGGTCATCTCCTCGACCTTCAGCTCTCCCCCGGTCTCGTGCAGCACTGCAGCTCTCACCGCGTCCCCCTCGGATCGTGCGCTCTCCAGTCGCGCCTGACCAGTAACGAGCTCATCCGGGCGACCCTATCGGCTGACCGGCCTCGGCTGGTGGTCAAGCCCTGTGTAGGCCGAACGCTTGCCGGCGACGGCCGTCGGTATACATCAGGGATGGACTTCAGGCCTCTCCGATCATCACGAGCTCATCCAGAGCACGGTCCGCGACTTCGCGCTGAGCGAGGTCGCTCCGGTCGCGGAGGAGCTCGACCGGACGAGCGCGTTTCCGTACGACATCGTGCGCAAGCTCTCCGAGCTCGGGCTGATGGGAATCCCGTTCCCCGAGGAGTTCGGAGGCGGCGGCGGCGACACGCTCGCCTACGTGCTCGCGATCGAGGAGCTGGCACGCGGGTCGACTCGTCGGTGGCGATCACGCTCTGCGCCCACACGTCGCTCGGAACGCAGCCGATCTACCTCTTCGGCACCGAGGAGCAACGCCGCGAGTGGCTGCCGCAGCTCTGCCCGGCGAGAAGCTCGGTGCCTTCGGGCTCACCGAGCCCGAGGCCGGCTAGCGACGCCGGCAACACGAAGACGACGGCACGCCTCGAGGGCGGCGAATGGGTGATCGACGGCGCCAAGCAGTTCATCACGAACGCCGGCACCGACATCTCCGGCATCGTCGTGCATCACCGCGAAGACGGGCGGGCCCGAGCGGCCGGACGAGATCTCGAACCTGATCGTCGCCGAACGGGACGCCCGGCTACGAGCAGGGCGCGCCGTACCGAAAGATGGGCTGGCACGCGTCCGACACGCGCCCGCTCACCTTCACCGAGTGCCGGGTTCCCGAGGCGAATCTGCTCGGCCCGCGCGGCGGCGGGCTTGAAGCAGTTCCTGCAGGTGCTCGACATCGGCCGGATCGGGGTCGCGGCCATGGGCGTCGGGCTCGCCCAGGGTGCGTTCGACGAGGCGCTCGCCTACGCGAAGGAACGCCGCGCCTTCGGCCAGCCGATCAGCCGCTTCCAGGCGATCCAGGCGAAGCTCGCGGACATGGCCACCGAGATCGAGGCCGCGCGCCTGCTCGTCTACAAGTCGGCGCTCCAGAAGGACCGCGGCGAGGACTTCTCCCTCACCGCCGCGCAGGCCAAGCTGAAGACAGGACGGCTCGCCGTCCGCTGCGCCGAGGAAGCGGTGCAGATTCACGGTGGCTACGGCTACATCGAGGAGTACCCGGTCTGCCGCTTCTACCGCGACGCCAAGATCCTCACCATCGGCGAGGGCACCGACGAGATTCAGCAGATGGTGATCGCGCGCGCGCTCGGCGCCTAGAGGCCCGTGTCGAGCGCCCGCAGCGCGCTTTCCGCCATCAGCGGGACACCGTCGCGAAAGACGGCGGCGCTCTCGTCATCGGCACCGAGCTCGCCGCGCAGGTAGCGCCCGTAGATCGCCTCGCAGAAGACTGCCGCCTTCCAGAGCGCAAAGCCGACGAACCACTCGAGGTGTGCGAGATCCCGTCCGGTGCGCTCGACGTAGCGCTCGACGAGCTCGGCCTTGGAGGGGAAGCCGGCGGCGGCCGTCGCGGGCGAGCCACCGACGGGGCTCGGAGGGCCACCCGGCTCGACGTACGTGGCGAGCAGGTAACCGAGGTCGGCGCGTGGATCGCCGATCGCACCCATCTCCCAGTCGAGAGCCGCGACGATGCGCGTCGGGTCGTCGGCCGCGACGATCATGTTCCCGAGCCTGAAGTCACCGTGGACCACCGTCGCTGCGGCCGGTGCAGGAAGCTCCGCCGCGAGCCGCCTCGCCGCCTCGTCGACCGCCGGCAGCTCGCGGGTGGCATTGACCGGCCAGAGCTCGGTGAACCGTCGCACCTGGCGCTCGAGGTAGTTCCCGGGTCGCGCGAAGGCGGCCAGGGCAGGCTCGGACACATCGCAGCCGTGGATCTCGGCCAGCACGTCGACGAGCTCGTCCATCAGCGCGCGCCGCGCCTCCGCGCTCTCCTCGAGCAACGGCGGCAGGCGATCCGTGATCACCTCACCCTCGATGTAGTCCATGACGTAGAACGGCACCCCCAGCACGTGGTCGTTCTCGCAGACGGCGCGGACCGTCGGCGACGCGGATCCCGAGCGGGCTCAGGGCGAGCTGCAGGCGTGCCTCACGGGCGACATCGTGCGCCGAACGCGGGTACGGGGGCCGCGGTGGGCGGCGAAGAACGAAGCGCCCCTCGTCCCGCTCGATCAGGAAGGTGAAGTTCGAGCGCCCCTCGCCGACGACCCGGGCACGGAGCTCGCCGGCCCCGAGGCCGTGCTCGTCCATGAATGCACGGACGCTGTCGAGGATGAGCAGAGGCGGCTGCGCCAGATCCCGAGCCTCGGAGCTCGTCTCGACGATGTCGGGTGCACTGCTCGGGGCCAAGAGTGCATTCTTGCACCGGCGCCCGTGCGGTCGGCTTCGGATCAGCCGGCGAGCTGGCCACCGTCGACCGGGAGCGTGATTCCGGTGACGTAGTCGGAGGCGGCGGAGGCGAGGAACGCGACCGCGCCCTTCAGGTCGTCGCCGCCGCCATAGCGCCGAAGCGGAATGTGCTCCAGCAGCACGTCGCCCGACGTCGTCGAGCACCTTCTGCGACATGTCCGACGGGAACCAGCCCGGGGCGATCGCGTTCACGTTGATCCCGAAGCGCGCCCACTTCACCGCCAGGTCGCGCGTGAACGAGATCAGGCCGCCCTTGCTGGCGTTGTAGGGAATCGCGTTCAGCGCCTCCTGCGGCGCTCCCTTGAATGCCGCCATCGACGAGATGTTGATGATCTTGCCGCGACCCTGGGGGATCATCACCTTCCCGGCGGACTGTGAGAACAGGAACGGGCCGGTGAGGTTGACGTCGATCACCTTCTGCCAGGCCTGCGAGCGGCACGTCCTCCGGTGAGGCACCCCAGGAGGTTCCGGCGTTGTTGACGAGGATGTCGACTCCGCCGAGCTCTGCCACCGCCAGGTCGACGACGGCCTGGATCTGGGCCGGATCGCGCACGTCGCACGCCACGGCGAGCACCTGCACGCCGAGCGGTCGGAGCTCCTCCGCAACCTGCTCGCATCGCTCCACCGTCGCGCGCGCAGAGGACGAGGTTCGCACCACACTCGGCGAGCGCCTCTGCCATCTGATGTCCCAGGCCGCTGCCGCCGCCCGTGACGATGGCGGTCTTGCCCGAGAGGTCGAAGAGCTGCTGAACGCGCACGGAACGATCCTACGTCGTGCCGGAGGGGGCTGCGCCCGGTCGGGGCTAGAAGATCTCCGGGCACCACGGCTTGCGATCGACGCCGTAGAGCGAATCGGCCCGCGCGATGCCTCCCCGCGCGACCTCCTCCACGCGTCCCGCACGCGCCAGCTCCGCGAACGTGAAGCCACCGAGGTACGCGCAGGCGAGCGCCTGGACGTCGAGCCGCACGTCGGCCTGTCGCTGCGAGCGCCGTGCCATCCCGTCCGTCACCGTCCAGGTGCCGACGTTGTCGGGGAAGATCGGGTCCGCCGAGACGTCGAACGTGATGCGGCCGTCGTGCCGTCGGCGATCGCGCGGAGAGCGCGGCGCCCACGTCGACGAGCCGCAACCAGAGGCCGTCGAAGACCTTCCAGCTGAGGCGGTTGGGCCGCTGCACGAGCAGGAAGAGCGGGTGGTCGGCGGACAGGGTGTCGCAGCTGGATCTCGTCGACCCAGTCGATCGCGAGCAGATAGCGCCAGAGCTCCCGCACGGCGACGGGCGAGTCGCCGATCGCCTCGACCACCTGCACCTGGCTCTTGTTCGTCGCCTCGTCGAACTCGACCTTGATCCGGTAGAGCGCGTAGCCGGCCGGCTTGCCGTCGATCTCGAGCAGGACGCGGCTGAGCTCTCCGGCGCCACGCCGCCGCTCGGGGCGGTCGTCGAGCTTCCGGAGCTCCCACCAGGGCTTCGAGCGGGAGACGAATCCCGGTGTGCTGCGGCGCGACCCGGTCGTAGATCCGCGGGAAGACCCGCAGCGCCTCGTCGTGCCCGACGAGGCGCGTCGAGCCGGTGCGGCCCGGCAGCTCGGACCGCAAGCGCGGCGTCGACGCGCGAGGCCCGGATCATCACGTCCTGGCGAGGCGAGGCCGTAGCCGTAGCGCCCGTAGATCGTCTCCTCGGAGGCCCAGAGCGCCGCGATCGGCTCCCCCCGCTCGCGGATGTCCGCGAGCTGGGCGCGCATCATGCGGCCGAGGATCCCGCGGCGGCGGTGCGTCGGCAGCACGCCGACGACGGTCACGCCCGGCACAGGGAAGCTGGCGCGCCCGGCACGCTCAGCTCGAACGGGAACGCGCCGGCGCCGGCGACGATCGCGTCGCCGTCGAAGGCGGCGTGCATCCGCTCGGCCGGCAGCAGGCGCGCGAACCGCTCCGCGTCCTCGTCGGCGTCCAGCCGCCGCCGAAGTAGTGGCCGATGCCGCCGAGCGCGGCCACGAACTCGTCCGCGGTCCGGGTGGGTCGGACCCGGAGCGCCATCAGCCGATCTTCTCCAGCGGCGCGTACTCGAGCATCAGCTTCCGCTCGCTCTGGTCCTTCGCGAACCGCACGGTGACGAGCCCGCCGGCCTCGATCCGGGTCACGACGCCCTCGCCGAGCGAGCCGTGGCGGACGGAGTCGCCGGTCTGCAGCGACGGGATCTCGCTCGGCGCCCGGGTCGGCGCCGACGGCTGCCCGGTCTGGCGCTCGGAGCCGTAGCTCGACCACGACGAGGGCCGCAGCCGCTCGCGCTCGACCCCGGCCGGCAGCTCGTCGAGGAAGCGGGACGGCGAGGTTGTACTCGCGGCGGCCGTAGAGCGCGCGGGCCATCGCGTGAGTCAGGGTGAGCTTCTCCATCGCGCGCGTCATGCCGACGTACGCGAGCCGCCGCTCCTCCTCGATCTCGTTGTCCTCGATCGAGCGGGAGTGCGGGAAGATGCCCTCCTCCATCCCGATCAGGAAGACGGCGCGGAACTCGAGCCCCTTGGCGTTGTGGATCGTCATCAGCGTCACGAGCGACTCCTCGCCGGCGAGCCCGTCCTGGTCGGAGACGAGCGAGATCTCCTGCAGGAACGCCGACAGGGTCGGCTCCTCGCGCTCGGCCCTGAACTCGCGCGCGACGCCGACGAGCTCCTCGAGGTTCTCGATCCGGCCGCGCGCCTCGATCGTCCGCTCGGCCTCGAGCGCCTCCAGGGTGCCGCTGCGCGCGAGCACCGCTTCGACGAGCTCGTCGACCTCGAGCTCCTGCGCGGCCGACTGCAGCGACTGCATCAGCGTGTGGAAGCCCGCGCACGGCCTTGATCGCGGCCGTGCCGAGACCGGCCGCCTCCGGGTCGGCCATCGCCTCGAACAGCGTCAGCCCCAGCGCCTCCGCGTGGGTGACGAGGCGCTGCAGCGAGGTGTCGCCGATCGCCGCGTCTCGGCCGGTTCGCGATCCGCATCAGCGAGACGGCATCGGACGGGTTGTCGAGCACGGAGAGGTAGGCGATCGCGTCCTTGATCTCGGCGCGCTCGTAGAAGCGCGGGCCGCCGATCACCTGATACGGGATCTGCTGGCGCACGAGCACGTCCTCGAGCACGCGGCTCTGCGCGTTCGTCCGGTAGAAGACGCGCGATCTCGGCCGCCGACCAGCCGTCGTCGACGAGGCGGGCGATCTCGGCCGCGACGAACCGCGCCTCGGTGTGCTCGTCCTCGACCTCGACGACCTGCACCGGCTCGCCCTCGCCGAGCTCCGAGAAGAGCCGCTTCGGCTTGCGGTCGCGGTTGTTCTCGATCACGGCGTTGGCGGCGCCGAGGATCGAGTTCGTCGAGCGGTAGTTCTGCTCCAGCGCGATCGAATGCGGCGCCCGGGAAGTCGCGCTCGAAGTCGAGGATGTTGTTGATGTCGGCGCCGCGGAAGCCGTAGACCGAGTTGTGGGTGACGATCCCGTTGGCGATGAAGTTGTGCGTCCGCTCGATGTCGAGGTCGTAGACGGGGCGGTCGAGCGCGACCCGCTCGACGCTCTCGACGACGTCGAACGTCGCCCTCGTCCGAGAACATCACCATCCCGGGCGGACCGCGCTGCCGGCATGAACGGCAGCGAGTTGCGGTCCTTCGTCGGCCCGGCCTGCTGAGCGGCGAGCCGCGCGGTGAAGCGCACCGAGACATCGAGCGCAGCCTCGATGTCCTCGACCCGCTCGACCAGGCGACCGAAGCTCGCGAACGACGATTCGTGGCGCCAGCCGTCCGATCCCTTGTAGGCCGGGCGAAGCGAGAGCCCGATGCCCTCGAGCGCCTCCGGCCCTCCTCGTCGTAGCCGAAGAGCGAGATCCGGTGCTGTGGGCCGGCGCCTCGGGGATCGCCGCACAGCGAGACGGTCAGTCGGCGACGAACCCGCTCACCCGCCGTCGTCGTCGCCGCGCGTGAAGTGCGGGTGGTCGAAGCTCAGCCCTTCGGCCCGGAGCAGCGAGCGGCCGGCGCTCTCGGTGTCGAGCTCCGTCGAAGACCGAGTCGATCAGCGCCTGGTCGCCGACGAGGCTGTTCACCGCTCGCGACGCTCGGTCGAGCGACGAACGGAAGCATCGGAAGCCCATAGCGCGCCGAGATGATCGCCTCGGCGGCGCGCGCCTCCGCGTCGGTCTCGTGAGTGGAGACGACCCACGTCGCGTCCGCGTGCTCGCCGTTCATCCGAAGCGACGGGCCGGGGAGGGACTCCGGTGCGCGCGTCCGTGTACGTCCGCGACGTCCCGACGCGGAAGCCGACGCCGCGCTTCCACATCAGGTACGTCATGTGGAGCTGCGGTGTCGTCCCGGACTTGAAGCCCGCGAAATGCGTGTGCTCCGGCGTCGAGACGATCTCGTCGTCCCGAGGCCGTCGTGATCGCGATCCCGGCCGGCGACGCGATCGGTGGACGTTCACACGCGCGCGGGCCCGAAGCGCCCGCTGCCGAGGCACGAGAGCACCTCGTCGCCCTCGAAACGTGCTCGATCGGCCTGAGGCTGCCGTCGGCCATCGTGACCATCGTTCCCTCGACCAGGCACTGATCCGGGTCTCCGACGGCGAACACGTTCCCGTGCTCGGCGGCCAGCAGCTGCAGCAGCCGGTACTGCGCGTGGTTCGTGTCCTGGTACTCGTCGACGAGGATGTAGCGGAACGTGTGCTGCCAGTGGGCGAGCGCGTCGGGGAAGCGCTCGAGCGCCTCGACCGTGAGCATCAGCATGTCGTCGAAGTCGACCGCGTTCGAGCCGATCAGCCGCCGCTGGTAGCGCTCGTAGACCTCGGCGACCGTCTTGTCGTAGAACGAGGCGACGCGGCTCATGTACTCGTCGGGCCCGATCAGCTGGTTCTTCGCGTTCGAGATCTGGCTGTGGATGCCGCGCGGCGTGAAGCGCTTCGGGTCGACGCCGAGGTCCTCCAGGCACGCCCTGACGACCCGCACCTGGTCGGCCTGGTCGTAGATCGTGAAGCTCGACGTGTAGCCGAGCCGCTCGGCCTCGCGGCGCAGCATCCGCCCGCAGGCGGCGTGGAAGGTGAGGATCCAGGCCGCGCGCGCCTGCGGCCGAGCATCCGCTCGAGCCGCTCGCGCATCTCGCCTGCCGCCTTGTTCGTGAACGTGATCGCGAGGATCTCGTTCGGCTTCGCGCCGTGCGCGCGGATCAGGTGGGCGACCCGGTGGGTGAGCACGCGCGTCTTGCCCGAGCCCGCGCCGGCGACGACGAGCAGCGGGCCGTCGACGTGCAGGACGGCCTCGCGCTGGGCCGGATTCAGGCCGGCGAGGAGATCATCGTGAGGTGCGACGGCCACGCCTCGATGCTAGCGGCCGGCCCCGCCCGGGTCACGGTGTCCGAAGCGGACGCGTGTGCTCCGCTCTCAGTCCGCCGCGTCGAGCACGACGATGCCGTCGTCGTCGCTCGTCAGCAGCGCGCCCGGGCGGAAGGTGACACCGCCGAACTCGACCGGCACGTCGATCTCCCCCGCGCCCGCCTTCCCGCTCGGGCGCGGGTTCGAGCCGAGCGCCTTGATCCCGATCGGGAGGTGCCGGAGCACCGCGACGTCGCGCACGCAGCCGTGGACGACGACACCCGACCCAGCCGCTCGCGGCCGCGAGCCCCGCGACCATGTCGCCGAGGAGCGCGACCCGAGCGAGCCGCCGCCGTCGACGACGAGCACGCGGCCGAGGCCCGGCTCGGCGACGCGCGCCTTGAGCAGGACGTTGTCCTCGAAGCAGCGGATCGTCGAGATCGGCCCGCTGAACTCCTGGACGCCGCCGAACTGGCGGAACGCGAGCTGGCAGACGAGCGCGTCGTCGGGGTGCTCGTCGAGCAGGTCGGCGGTCGAGATCAACCGGCTCGACCTACCAGCGCACCGTCAGCTCGACGTGCGCCGGCTGCGGCGTCGTGCGGCGAAGATGACCCTGAACGTGTATGTCCCGGCGGGCAGGGCCTCGAAGCTGCCCTTGCAGTAGAACGAGCCCGCGGCTCCGTCGCAGGCGTACGTCTTCGTGTCGATCAGCGCACCGCCCTGCGGCGCATGCTTGCCGAGGAGGAACAGCTTCGTGCGGCCCTGCGTCGACGTCCGCAGGAGGACCTTGAACGCGGCGGCCTTGCGCACCGTGACGGAGACCTGCGTCGACCCGCGCCTTCGGGATCGCATCCTGGAGGTAGACCTTCCCGGCGCCGGCGGCGGCCGGAAAGACGGCGGCGGCGAAAGCGACGAAGGCGAGGGCGCGGAGCTTCATGGCAATTCCCCTTTGTGCTCGACGGCCAGACCATCGTAGGCGATGATCCGGCCGCTCATCGCCTGCGCCACGAGCCCGGCGACGAGCGCGAGCAGCGACACGGTCGCCAGGAGCCCGAGCGCGAGCGTGGCGAGGCCGGCGGGACGCCCAGTGACGCCGAGGCGAGGACGGCCGCGGCGAGAGCGGCGGCTGCGGCGGTCTCGGCCGCGATCCGGACGACGAGCCTGCGGGCCAGCCGGCGCTCGATGCGGGTGAGCGGTGCGAGGTTCCCCGCCGCGGACGCACACTCGCCGACGAGCAGCAGCATCGCAGCGCAGAGAGCGACGCCGACGCTGCCGATGTCGCCGTGCTCCGACGCGACGAGGACGGAGCCCGCGAGCACGGCGACCGCCCAGGGGAGCAGCCGGGCGACGCCGAGGAGCGGGAACACCAGCGCCGCCAGGGCGACGACAGCCATGAACTGCTCGTCGTCGCGCATCGACCCCGTCGCCAGAAGCGGAGCGAGCACGACGGCGCACGCCGCGACCGGCCGAGGTCGCGATCAGCGCGAGGCGGAGACGAAGCGCATGCGACGTCTGAATGCGGTCACCTCCTCGATGGCGCCGAGCAGCGATCGGTCGGGCGACCACTCGACCACCGGGACGCCGACGCGTTCGTACCGGTGGTGCAGCGCCTGCCGCCACATCGTCCAGAGCCGCCAGGCCAGGTCGTCGCCGGTGCCGGGCTCGTCGGCGACGTACGGGACCGGCGAGACGTCGACCACCGCGAGATCGAAGCCGCGTGCCCGGAGGTCGAGGAGGGCGCCGATCGTCCGCCGGTCGAGCAGCGGGGTCAGCGCGATGACGAGCGCCTGCGGCGGGAGCACGCGCCTGGGAATCACGTCGACGCTCGTCGAGAGTACGATCGGGCGAGCTCGGTCTCGATCAGCGCTTCGACGATGCGGTACTGCTGACGCATGCCCATCGCGGGAGGAAGCCAGCGGAGGATCCCGCCAAAGCTGACGAGCCCGACGCGGTTTCGGCGCTCGAGGTACGCGTCGGCGAGCGACGAAGCCGCGCGGACGGCCTGGTCGATGGTGCCCTCGCGCGACCCCCGGGCCTCGGCGAAGCTGTCGAGGAAGAGGATCACGTCGCTCGCGCGCTCGGGATGGCTCTCGTTGACGTACATCCGCTCACGGCGGGCGCTCGCCCGCCAGTTGACGCGGCGGACGCGGTCGCCGGCTGCGAACGGGCGAATATCGGCGAACTCGATTCCCTCCCCCTTGGCGCGCGACACCTGGCTGCCCGAGAACGGGGTCGTGTCGTGTGCCTTCACGACGCGCCGCAGCCGCTCGCGCCGCGGATAGGCGCGAAGGGGTAGCCGCGCGTCGACCTGCGACGGGTGGACAACAGCCCGAATGCGCTCCGGACCCGGACGTCGAGGAGCCCGATCCGGTAGGCGCCCCAGCGCTCGCAGACGAGCTCGTAGTCGAGCCGCCGAAGCTCGCCCGCGTCAAGCCGAAATGCGATCCTGCCGTGGCCGCCGACCGAGGTGACTCCCTCGGGGAGCACGAGCTCGAGCTCGATCCACTCCGCCGGGCCGTCGGCCTCGACGTCGAGATGGGCCCGACCGTGCCTCCCTCGAGCAGTCGCGCCTTCTCGAGGCTGAAGCCGAGTCGAAGCTGCGGGCGAGGCGAAGCCGCGAGGGCGACGCCGAGAAAGAGGGCGAATTGGGCGACGCCTTTGCGCATGCACAATCGATCGCGTCGAAGCAAGGCGCCGGAACACTGGTCTATGTCGGGCGTTTCGATCTGGCCGAATTCGCCGTGGTGCTGGAACCGGACGAGCCGCTGCGGCTGGCGCGGCGCGTCTTCTATGCCGGCATGACGGCGCTGGCCGATGCCCTCATTGCCCACGCGCAACCGGACACCGCGATCACCATCGACTGGCCGGATTCGATTTCGGTCAATCAAGGGCTGGTGGGCGGCGGCCGCCTGGCCTGGCCGAAAGGGATTGGCGAGGACGAAACGCCGCCGTGGCTGGTGTTCGGCGCCATGATCCGCACCGTCTCGATGACCGGCTCCGAGCCCGGCCTCAATCCGCTGGTCACCGCGCTGGAGGAGGAAGGCTTCAGCGACGCCATGTCCGACCAGGTGATGGCAAGCTTCGCACGGCATTTCATGGTCGCTATCGACGCCTGGCATGAGCACGGCTTCGGCGCGGTCGCGCGCAGCTATCTGAAGCGATTGCCGGTCGAAAAGGGTCTGCGCCGCGACATCGACGACAACGGCGATCTGCTGATCCGCCGCATGGGCAAGACCGAGGTTGAACGGAAAAAGCTTTTGCCGGGTCTTGCCAAGCCAGCCTGGTTCGATCCGGCGGCAAAAGGGCCGCGCGCGTGAAGCTGTTGCGCACCATACGGCTCGACCCTTCCGACACTTTTGTGTTCGAGAAGGCGGCCGGGCCGGGGGAATGGGCGGTGTCAGGCGCGTTTGAATTCTGGAACACGGACGCCGCCGCGTTTGAGGGCAAGGCGCGTTCGGCGTTCCGCGGCGGATTCCTTGGCGTGGCCTCGCTAGGCCGCTCGACTTTGGTGCAGATCGTCGAGGCGAGCGACGACGATCGGCTGGCCGTGATCGACACGTTAGCGAAGCATCTCGTTGCGAGTTTTGGTGCGCCCACGATCGCGGACGCGGTCGCAGCGGCGGAAGAAGAAGTCGCCTTCGCGGAATCGCTGTGCAGTCCGCCGCAGGATACGCTGGTGGCCGTGCATCGCGCGTTGGAGGGCGGCGAAATCCGGGAGACTTTCCGGACGCTGCGCCCGCGAGCGGGACAAAAGCCAGCGCGAGCGTTCTCCTTCCTCGAGGTCGAGGGCGAGGACGAACAGCTGATTGAGACCGTCGACCTGGTCGGAATGGCCGAGCGGAAACGCAAATGAACGATTTCTGGATTTCCTGCGGCCACCACCTGCTCGACCGCGACGAAGGCGGCGGGCTCAAACTGACCGACGATTTCCTGAAAGTCTATCTGGCGCGGCCGGAGCTGATCCCGCCGCCGGAGGCCTGCGCGGTCGAGCGCACGCTGCATGGCGCGCTGCTCGCCAATCCGCGCATGCCGGTGGCCGCCTCCGACATCGCGGCGATCGCCGACGCCGACGCGCGCGAGAACTGGCAGATGCTGATCGCCTTCCGCGACCATTTGCTGCGCCAAAAGACGCTGGAAGCGGCTTACGCCGATCTGGTGCGCAACGGCATCGGAAAAACGCCGCCATTGTTCGTCAATCAGCTGGTGCACGTGATCCTACGCAACGCGCTCGACGGCGTGGCCGACGCGCGCGTGGTGCGCGCGGCCGAACTGTTCTTCCGCACCCAGCGCGTGACCTTGCATAACAACGCGCTGCTGGCGGCGGATGAGGAGACCATCGGCGGCGTCAACACGTCGCCTGTAACCCCGCTGGTCTCGATGCTGGGCATTCCGGCCGAAGCCGCAATCGACATCATTAACGACGACAACGCCGAAACTTATTGGGAGCGCAGCGACCAGTTCGACATGGCGCTCGATCTGACCGGCGGGCGTTCCGGTCTGGTAGCGTTGGCCGAGGCGATGCGGCGCTGGATCGCGCATGTCCTCGGCGTCGAGGTGACGATCGAGCCGCTCAAGGAGCTGCGCGACGCGCCGCTCACCTGGTATGTCGGGCTCGATGCCGACGCCACCAAAATCGGCGACCGGCTGTGGAATGGCGAGGACCTCGACGAGACCGCCATGACGGGCGTGATCGGACTGTTCGCGCTCACCTTCCGCGATCCATCGATCATGCTGGACAAAGTCAAAGGCGAGCCGGTCTATCTGATCCTGGCCATGACACCGGACAAGACCATCCGCATGAAGCCGCAGAATTTGGTCACCGGCTTGCCGATCAAGCATCTGGAGGCGGTCAGTTGAGCGTCGTACCTCCATTGGCGAGTATTCCAGTCGGTGTCGTCGTCGAACGCAGCAAGAGCGCGAGCCAATGGGCGGATTATTATTGGCGTCCGGCCGGCGTGCTGGCGGGCGTGCCGGATACGCCGCCCTGGAGCAAGCTGTCCGACGACGGCGATCGCGTCAGTTTTTACGCCGGCGCCGCGCAGGTCGATTTGTACCGCACCGAAACCGCCAATTACCGCGACAATCTCCGGTATGAAACGCCGCTGCTGTGGATCATCCTGCGGCCGACTGAAGCCGATCCGCCCTATGAGCTCGCGGCGGTCACGGCGGACCCGGCCGAAGGCGAGGCGATGACCGAATCCGGCGCCAATCTCGTGGGCACGGTGGAGATGCCGAAGGCGATGCAGGAAACGATTGCGGCCTTCGTCGCCGAGCACCATGTCGAAGAGGTGTTCGTGAAACGCAAACGCGATCGCGCCGATCCGGAAGCGATGGCGCGGCGTGGACCGCCGGTGGAACGCAAATGAGCGATCAAGAAAAATTTCTCGCGCGCTGGTCGCGCCGCAAGCTCGAGCCTGCAGACAAGCACGCTCCGGAGGAATCGCCGCCGGCCGCAGATGGGCCGCCGATTGAGTCCGCGCCGCCTGCGCCCAAAGCCGAAGCGCCGGAGTTCGACGTCAGCACGCTGCCGTCGCTCGAATCGATCGGCGCCAAATCCGATATCCGGGCGTTCCTGCAAGCCGGAGTTCCCTCCGCGCTCAGGCATGCGGCGCTTCGGCGGGCGTGGTCGGCCGATCCGGCGATCCGCGATTACATCGGACCGAACGAGAATTTCTGGGAAGGCGTCGGCCCGGGGGGCGTACCGGGATTCGGCGATCTCGGTCCCGAGGTCGACATCAAGAAGCTGGTCGCCGAAGTGTTCGGCCAGGCCGAACAGGAACCGCGCGGGGCGACAGAAACGGTGTCGCCAACCGAACAATCCACGCGCGCCGACGTTTCCGGTTCGGCCGCGCCCGCGGCGAGCGAAGCAGCGCAAGGCAAATCGCAGCAATCCTCCGCGCAAAGTACCGATCCTTTGCTGCAGCACGATGGCGATGCTGCATCGCACCACGACGATCCGCAGCAAGGAACAGTTGCCTCAAGGCCGCGGCGCCATGGCGGGGCAATGCCAGAGTGAGCCGCAAGATTATTCCACGCTTGTTCGCTTAATTATGATCCGTCTTATAGCCTCAGGCTATTGACCCACTCTTCGATGGGCCAGTAGGCTTCCTGCAACAATTCAAAATAACAAGAAAAACAAACAAAAAACGAAGAATCAGGGATGCGGGAACCAGGGCTTTCTGAAGCGATACGCGCCGCCGGCGGCGTCGGCGAGCTTGCGCGCCGAGTAGGCGTTTCCCAACCGTCCGTTTCAAATTGGACTCGCATACCCGCGGAACGCGTGGTCGCGGTCGAAGTCGTCACCGGAATCGATCGCGCCATCCTGCGTCCCGATCTTTACGGCGGACAAGAGATGGCCGGCGAAATCGATGAAGTGGATGCTGCACGCGCGCAGGAATATGCGCTGATCGCCGCGCTGCTCACGCGTGCGCCGGATTCGCAACTGTTGTCCAATTTGTCCGAGCTGCGCGCCGATCCGACCCCGCTGGGCCTCGCCCATGCTGCACTCGCGCAAGTCGCCAGCGACACTTCCGCCGAGCGTGTCGAACGCGAGTATTTCGATCTGTTCATCGGTCTCGGCCGCGGCGAGTTGCTGCCCTACGCTTCTTACTATCTCTCGGGCTTCCTGCATGACCGTCCGCTGGCGCGGCTGCGCGAGGATCTTGGTGCTATCGGGGTCGCGCGCTCCGAGGGCATATTCGAGCCGGAGGATCACGCCGGAATTCTGTGCGAGATCATGGCGGGATTGGCGAGCCATCGTCTGCCGGCGCCGCCGGAATCCGATCGCATGATTTTCGAAAAACATATGGCGCCGTGGATCGGCCGTTTCTTCGCCGATCTGGAGCGGGCCGAGACGGCGAAGTTCTACCGAGCGCTGGGGACGCTCGGCCGGGTGTTCATGGGTATCGAAGCTGAAGCCTTCGATTTGCCCGGCTAGGGCAGGCGAAGGGACTGAATTGGAAAATTCGAGGAGGGAACGGCGATGAAACAACAGGACAAGACAAAGCTAGGCCGGCGCGACTTCCTGCGCGCGATGGGTGCGGGCGCAGGCTTGGCGGTGACCGCAGCGGCGCCGCTCGCCACCGAGGCCGCCGCGACCGAATCCGACGCGGACAAGAAAAAGGCCCGCTACAAGGAAACCGATCACGTAAAGACCTATTACCGGGTCAACCGTTTTCCGAGCTAAGGGAGGCTGAGCCGTGCTGATCAAGCGAACAGAACGCCAGACACGCCGCAGCAGTCTCGCAGCGGCGATCGGCAATCAAACGGCCGGTGGTTATGACCGCCGGTCTTTCCTGCGCAAATCGGGCCTGGTCGCCGGAGGTCTCGCCACCATCGGCGTGCTTCCGCTCGCCAGCGTGCGCAAAGCGGAAGCGGCCGGCCCCAATGTTGCGGCTGCCACCATCCGCAAGAATATCTGCACGCATTGTTCGGTCGGTTGCACCGTGATCGCGGAAGTGTCGAACGGCGTGTGGGTCGGGCAGGAGCCGGGCTGGGATTCGCCGATCAACCGTGGATCGCATTGCGCCAAGGGCGCCGCGACGCGCGAGCTGGTGCACGGCGATCGCCGCCTGCGCTATCCGATGAAGCTGGTGGACGGGCAGTGGACGCGAATTTCATGGGACGTCGCGATCAACGAGATCGGCGACAAGCTGCTGGAGATCCGGGCCAAATCGGGCGCCGATTCGGTCTATTGGCTGGGCTCGGCCAAGTTCACCAACGAGGGCGCCTATCTCAATCGCAAGCTTGCCGCGTTCTGGGGCACCAACAACTCCGATCACCAGGCGCGCATCTGCCATTCCACGACCGTCGCCGGCGTAGCCAATACCTGGGGCTACGGCGCGATGACCAACAGCTACACCGACATCCGCAATTCGAAGACTCTGTTCTTCCTCGGCGGCAATCCGGCTGAGGCGCATCCGGTGTCGCTCCAGCATCTGCTCGAAGGCAAGGAGCTCAATCGCGCGAACTTCATCGTCGCCGATCCGCGGCTCACCCGCACCGCCGCGCATGCCACGGAATATGTGCGGCTGCGTCCGGGTACCGACATTCCGGTCATCTACGGAATGCTCTGGCACATCTTCAAGAACGGCTGGGAAGACAAGCAGTTCATCGAGCAGCGCGTCTACGGGATGGACGACATCCGCAAGGCGGTCGAGAAGTGGGATCCGGCGGAAGTCGAACGTGTCAGCGGCGTGCCGGGCGCACAACTCGAGCGCGTCGCCAAGATGTTCGCGACTGAAAAGCCGTCGTGCCTGATCTGGGCGATGGGTCAAACTCAGCACACGGTCGGCACGGCCAACGTGCGCGCGAGCTGCATCCTGCTGCTCGCCACCGGTAATGTCGGCGGCCCGGGTAAGGGCGCCAACATCTTCCGCGGCCACACCAACGTGCAAGGCGCGACCGATCTCGGCCTCGATATCGTGACGCTGCCGCTCTACTACGGGCTTATCGAAGGCGCCTGGCGGCATTGGAGTCGCGTCTGGGAAGTTCCGTACGATTGGTTCGTGGACCGCTTCGACAAGAGCACCGGCGGCGGACGGCAAGGTTACCAACACAATGAACACGCCGGGTATTCCATCGACCCGGTGGTTCGACGCCACGCTCCTCGACAAGAAGGATGTGGGCCAGAAGGACAACATCAAGTGCATGTTCGTCATGGGCCACGGCGGCAATACCGTGACGCGCATTCCGCAAGCGCAAAAAGGCATCGAAAAGCTCGAACTTGCTGGTGGTCTGCGATCCGCATCCCACGACTTGGGCGGCGCTGGCGCCGGAGCGCAAGAACGGCACCTATCTGCTGCCGATCGCGACCAGCTACGAGACCAATGGTTCGCGCACCGCATCCAATCGCGCGATCCAATGGGGCGAGCAGATCGTCAAGCCGATCTTCGAGTCGAAGGACGACAACGAGGTGATGTATCTCCTCGCCAAGAAGCTCGGCTTCGCCGATTTGATGTTCAAGAATATCAAGGTGACGAACGACCTGCCGTCGCCCGAGGACATCTTGCGCGAAATCAACCGTGGCGGCTTCTCGACCGGCTACTGCGGCCAGTCGCCGGAGCGGCTGAAGTCGCACATGGCCCACCAAGCCGACTTCGACATGCGCACGCAGAAGGCCATGACTGGGCCGAACGCTGGCGACTACTACGGCCTGCCGTGGCCGTGTTGGGGCACGCCGGAATTCAAGCATCCCGGCACGCCGCTGCTCTACAATACCAACCTTTCGATCAAGGAAGGCGGCGGCACATTCCGCGCCCGCTTCGGTCTCGAACGCGAGGAAAAGCTGCCCGATGGCACCACCCGCAAGGTGAGCCTGCTCGGCAACGGCTACTACTCGAAGGACTCCGAGATCAAGGACGGCTATCCGGAATTCACCCTCGGCGTTCTCAAGAAACTCGGCTGGGACAAGGATCTCACCGAGGCCGAGCTGGCGGTCATCAACAAGGTCAACCCAACCACGCCGGATGCGGTGTCCTGGTCGATCGATCTTTCGGGCGGCATCCAGCGCGTCGCCATCACGCACGGCTGTATCCCCTACGGCAACGGCAAGGCGCGCGCCAACGCGTTCGGCTTGCCTGATGCCATCCCGACGCACCGTGAACCGATCTACTCGCCGCGTCCGGATTTGGTCGCGACATATCCGACCTTGCCGAACGCCAAGCAGTTCCGCATGCCGAATATCGGCTTTGACGTGCAGAAGGCCGTGGTTGACAAGGGCATTGCCAAGCAGTTCCCGCTCATCCTCTCATCCGGCCGTTTGGTCGAGTACGAGGGTGGCGGCGAGGAAACCCGGTCCAACAAGTGGCTGGCCGAGCTGCAGCAGGACATGTTCATCGAGATCAATACTGCCGATGCCGCCGAGCGCGGCATCAAGGACGGCGGCTGGGTCTTGGTGTCCGGTGCAGAGATGGAGGGCGGCAAGACCTGCCGCATGAAAGCACTAGTCACGGAGCGAGTTGGCAAGGGCGTGACCTGGTGTCCGTTCCACTTCGCGGGCTGGTTCCAGGGCGTCGATCAACGCGGCAACTACCCGAAAGGCGCCGATCCGATCGTGCTGGGCGAGAGCGTGAACACGCTCACCACCTACGGCTTCGATCCGGTCACCGGCATGCAAGAACCCAAAGCCACTCTCTGCCAAGTCAGAGCGGCGTAAGGAGCAACGACCATGGCACGTATGAAATTCCTCTGCGACGCCGATCGTTGCATCGAATGCAACGCCTGCGTCACCGCCTGCAAGAACGAAAACGAGGTGCCCTGGGGCATCAACCGCCGACGCGTCGTCACGCTCAATGACGGCAAGCCCGGCGAGCGCTCGATCTCCATGGCCTGCATGCACTGCACCGACGCGCCCTGCGCGGCGGTCTGCCCGGTGAACTGCTTCTACACCACGGCCGACGCGGTGGTTCTGCACTCCAAGGACCTATGCATCGGCTGCGGTTACTGCTTCTACGCCTGCCCGTTCGGCGCGCCGCAATATCCAAAGGTCGGCAACTTCGGTTCGCGCGGCAAGATGGACAAGTGCACCTATTGCGCGGGCGGTCCGGAAGCCGACGGCAGCAAGGAGGAGTTCGAGAAGTACGGCTCGAACCGCCTCGCAGAAGGCAAGCTGCCGCTATGCGCGGAGATGTGCTCGACCAAGTCGCTGCTCGCCGGCGATGGCGACGTCATCGTCCAGATCTACAAGGAACGCGTGGCCAAGCGCGGCTACGGCTCCGGCGCCTGGGGCTGGCAGACCGCTTATCGGGAATCGATTGCGACTTGATGCTATCGCGGCGGTGCGGAACGTCCGCACTGCCGGTTTCGCCACCGTAGAAGACTTGAATTGGGAGAGATGATATGGCGAAAGTTTTTGCAACTATGCGCTTGATTGCCTGTGCGCTGGCGCTCGCGTTCGTCGTCGCAACGGCTATGCCGGTGGCGGCGCAGCAGCCGAATTCGGTCAATCCGACTGCAGCCGCGGTGAAGGAGCAGCAATTGCTACAGCAGCTCAACAAGATCGAGGGCCGCGGCACCATCCCAGACGTGAAGTCTTACACGCTCGAGCAGCCGGCCGGCCGCGAATGGCGCGAATTCCGCACCGTCACGCTGAAATGGATCGGCGGTATCGCCATCCTCGGCATACTGGCGTTGCTTACGATCTACTATTCGTGGCACGGCACTATGCGCATTGAGGAGGGACGCTCGGGACGCACCATGCAGCGTTTCAATGTATTTGAGCGCTTCGTTCACTGGCTGACCGCCGTCACCTTCGTCATCCTCGGGATCACCGGCCTCAACATCACCTTCGGCCGCAGCCTGATTTTGCCGTGGCTCGGGCCGGAGGCCTTCAGCGAATGGTCGGAATGGGCGAAATTTTCGCATAACTATGTCAGCTTCGCCTTCACCACCGGCGTCGTGCTGATGTTCCTGATCTGGGTGGGACGCAATCTGCCGAGCTACAACGACTTCGTCTGGTTCAAGAATGGCGGCGGCATGTTTGGCGGCAAGGAGCCGCCCGCCGAAAAGTTCAACGGCGGCGAAAAGCTGATCTTCTGGATCTCGATGATTGGTGGCAGCTTGGTTATCGCCACTGGCTTTTTGTTGCTGTTCCCGTTCTACGGCACCACCGTTTCGGGCATGGAGCTGGCCGAGATCGTGCACAGCGTGGTCGCGGTGCTCTACGTCTCGGCCATGTTTGTCCACATCTATATGGGCACCATCGGCGTGGAAGGGGCCTTCGAGGCGATGGCCGACGGCAATGTGGACGTCAATTGGGCCAAGGAGCGCCACAGCCTCTGGTATGAAGAGGAAACGCAAGGCGGCGGCGTCCGCGGCCAAGCCATGCGGCCGGCCAAATAGCCGGCCACCTCCATCCGCTATAAAAAACGCCCGGCCTCGCGGCCGGGCGTTTTGCTATAAGGAAACCATGCGCATCATCGGTCTCGCCGGCTGGAGTGGGTCGGGCAAAACCACTTTGATCAAGAAGCTCATCCCGCGCCTGATCGCGCGCGGCATCACCGTGTCCACGCTCAAGCACGCCCATCACGGCTTCGACCTCGACCAGCCCGGCAAAGACAGCTTCTTCCACCGCACCGCCGGCGCCACCGAGGTGATCATCTCATCGGCCAAACGCTGGGCCATCCTGCACGAGCTGCGCGAGCAGCCGGAATGGGACATGGCTGCCCTGGTCGGCAAGATGTCGCCGGTCGATTTGGTGCTGGTCGAAGGTTTCAAGCGCGACGCCTTTCCCAAGCTCGAGATTCACCGCATCGCCAACGGCAAGCCACTGATCCATCCGGAAGACCCGCATATCATCGCGGTCGCCTCTGACAGCGCGCTGCCGGCGGCGAAGGTGCCGGTGGTCGATCTCAACGACATCGAGGCGATCGCCGACCTGCTGCTCAAGCACGCCGTCCCCGTCGGGCCGGGGAATAAGTGAGCGGGTCATGGCGCAACTGACCGACGACTGTTTCGCGTTTTCCGGTCCGCTGCTGCCGCTCGAGGACATGGAGCGGCTGATCGGCGAGCGCGTCGCGCCGGTGGCCGAAACCGAGCGGGTGACGTTGCGCGCGGCGCGCGGCCGCGTGACCGCCGCCGACATCAAGGCGCCGGTCGATCTGCCGCCGTTCGATAATTCGGCGGTCGACGGCTATGCGGTGCGCCATGCCGATTTGCGCCCCGATGGCGACAGCAAATTGACAATCGCCGGCCGGCTGACCGCCGGCGCACGCGCGGATGTGGCGCTCAAGCCGGGTGAGGCCATCCGGATTTTCACCGGCGCCGCCATGCCGGCGGGCGCCGATACGGTTTTCATGCAGGAAGACGTGACGGTAGAGGGCGACCAGGTGATCGTGCCGGAGGGCCTGAAGCTCGGCTCCAACCGGCGGCTGGCCGGCGAGGATATCGCCGCCGGTCAAGTAGCGCTGCCGGCCGGCACCGTGCTGGAGCCGCAGCATATCGCGCTCGCTGCCGCGCTCGGCATCACGCAGATCGAGGTGCGGCGGCGGCTGAAGGTCGCGATCTTTTCGACCGGCGACGAGGTGGTGGAGCCCGGCAGCGCACGTGGCGGGGCGGCGATCTTTGACGCCAACCGTTATCTCATAAGCGAATTGCTGGAGAGGTTGGGAGCCGTGGTGACCGATCTCGGTATCCTGCCCGACGATCCGGATGCGCTGGCGCGCGCGCTCGCCAAGGCGGCCGCCTGGCATGATCTCGTCATCACGTCCGGCGGCGTCTCCACCGGCGAAGCCGACCATGTGCGCGGCGCGATTGAGCGCATCGGCAACCTGGTGTTCTGGCGCGTCGCCATCAAGCCGGGACGGCCGGTGGCGATGGGCGTGATCCGCGCGGCTCCGCGCAAAGACTATGCCGCCAACAGCGGCGCCGCGTTCGTCGGATTGCCGGGCAATCCGGTGGCGGTGTTCGTGACCTTTGTGCGGGTGGTAAAGCCGCTGCTGCGGCGGCTTTCCGGCGCGCGGCCGCAAAGCCTGCTGCCGCTGCCGGTGCGCGTCGCCTTCGCCTACCGGAAAAAGAAAGACCGCCGCGAATATGTGCGCGTCGCGCTGCGGCGCGCGCCCGACGGCGAACTCGAAGCGGTCAAGCACCCGCAGGACGGCGCCGGCATTTTGACGTCGTTGACCGAGACCGACGGCTTGCTGGAATTTCCCGAAGACGTGACGGCGATTGAGCCGGGCGCGCGCGTCGGCTTTCTGTCTTACGCGGCGCTCATTGGCTGATCCGGTATGCGGAGAAAACTTAAGCGCCGAGCCGCACGCCCGTGGTGCTGAAGGCCTTGTCGACCGGCTCCTGCATGCTGTTGAGCACGACGCCGCCGATCACCGCGATGATGACGGCCGCCACGCAGGCGATGATGAATGTTTTCATGGAATTGGTTCCTCTCCCCGACGCCCTATCGCCTGCAACTATATCAGATATCGGCGCGGCGCGAGGCCGGTCAAGATTTCAGAGTCCTGAATGCTGCAGCGCAATGCGCGTCGCGCGCTCGGCGTCCTCGGGCGTGTTGACGTTGAGGAACGGGTCGACCGGCTCCGCCGGCCAATCGGCGACCGCGACGCCATGCCGCGCGGTCCAGACCTCGATCTTGCGCAGGCCTTCGTCGACCAGCGCCTTGCGCAGGCTCTCGCGCAGCGCCAGCGGCCATAGGCCGACCACCGGATGGCGCCATTCGCCCGAGCGCGCGCAGGCGAGCCGAACGCCGGCACCCAGTTCGCGGCGGGCCAGGTGCAGGCGTTCCACCAGGTCGTCGGGCAGGAACGGGCAGTCGCCCGGCACGCTGAGCAGCCATTCGATGCCGTTGTTCTGCGCCGCGAGCCAGTCGAGCCCGGCCAGGATGCCGGCGAGTGGGCCGACAAAACCCGGCACGTTGTCGGGCACCACCGGCACCTCGGTATCGGCGAAGCGCGCCGGATCGCCATTGGCGTTGATAATCATGCCGCTGCATTGCCCCGACAGGGTCGCCAACACGCGGTCGAGGATCGATACGCCGCCGATCTCGATGCGCGCCTTGTCGCCGCCGCCCATGCGGCGCGCCAGGCCGCCGGCGAGCACCAGGCCGTAGGTTGGGGGAATGGGGATTTCAGCCATCACTCATCGTGCACGGCGGCCTTGCGGCGGTGTTTGGCGCCTTCCTCTTCGACGAAGGCGAGGTCCTGATCGAACACGATGCGGTCTTCGCCGGCGAGCGCGACGAAACGCTTTCCCCGCGCGCGCCCGATCAACGTCAAATTCGCCTTGCGCGCCAGTTCGACGCCCCAGGCGGTGAAGCCCGAGCGCGAAATCAGGATCGGAATGCCCATGCGCACGGTCTTGATCACCATCTCGGAGGTCAGCCGCCCGGTGGTGTAGAAGATTTTGTCGGCGGCCTTCACCTTCTGCTTGAACATCCAGCCGGCGATCTTGTCGACCGCGTTGTGCCGGCCGACGTCCTCCATATAAACCAGCGGATGATCTTCCTTCGCCAGAACGCAGCCGTGAATGGCGCCGGCTTCGAGATAAAGCGAGGGCGTGGTGTTGATCTTGTGGGTCAGCGCATAAAGCCATGAGGTGCGCAATTTCGCCTTCGGCAGCGTGATGTCCTCCAGCGCCTCCATCAGGTCACCGAACACGGTGCCCTGCGCGCAGCCGGAGGTTTGCACCTTCTTCTTGAGCTTCTTCTCGTAGTTGGTCTTGCGCTTGGTTCGCACCACGACGACAGCCAATTCCTCGTCGAAATCGACGCCGGTCACCACGTCGTCCGGCAACAGCATGTTCTGGTTGAGCAGATAGCCGATCGCCAGATATTCCGGATAATCCCCGATGGTCATGGCGGTGACGATCTCCTGCGAGTTGAGGAAGATCGTCAGCGCACGCTCGACGGTGACCGAGGTCTCGATCTTGGCGCCGGTCTGATCGATGCCGGTGACGCGTTCGGTCAGCCGCGGATCGAGCGGGTTGGGCCGGATGATGTAAGCATCAGTTTTCTTGTCCATGGCGCGACTATAGCAGGTTATTCAACCCACCGAATATTGCCCACCCCGGTGGGCAGAACTCGGCGCTTAACAAGAGTTTCCATGCACGCCGTCATGCCTCTAATATGGGGCCAACGGTAACGAGCCGCCAACGGCTCGCCTGTTTTTTGGGAGGGAATTGACGATGCTGCGCGGAACCAAAGATCTCATGCTGCCGACCACCATCACCGGTTCGCTGCCGCGGCCGAGTTGGTACACGCAGAACCTCGGCATGCGCAGCTTCCTCGATGCGATGGTGAACAACCAGTTCCGCGAGCAATATGTCGACACCGTCGGCATCTATCTGCACGAGCAGGAAATGGCCGGCCTCGACATCGTCACCGACGGCGATGCGCATTTCGACTCCGACGTCGGCGGCCAGAGCTGGACCAATTATCCGCCCCGCCACATGGGTGGCTTCGACAAGAATCCGCAGGCGACGCCGGCCGGCAAAGGCGGCTTGATGTTTCCGCCCGGTCACATCCTGCACGATTATCTCGAATCACGCGTGATGCCGGGGATCAACGGTCCGGTCAGCCGCGGCGACCTGCAATACACCGCCATGTGGAAGGTGGCCCAGCGCATGACCAAGAAGCCGGTCAAGTTCGGCACCATCGGCCCCGAGCTGGTCGCCTTTGCGGTGCAGGACAAGCACTACAAGTCGATCAAGGATCGCATCCTGGCGATCGCCGACGCGCTGAACGAGGAGCTTCATTCGCTCGCCGATGCCGGCTGCCAAGTGATCCAGTTCGAGGAGCCGCAGATCCATCTGCTGTCGATCCGCAAGATCGTCGACGAGGTGATCAACCCGGCCTTCAGCGTCGAGGTGTTCAATCGCACGGTGAAGGGTCTGCGCGCCAAAACGGAAGTTTGGTGTCACACCTGTTGGGGTAACCCTTCCCAGCAAAGAATGTTCACCAGCGTGCAAAGCTATCAGTCTGCCCTCGAGATGCTCAACAAGGTCGACGCCGACGTGATCACTTTCGAATCGGTCAGCGCCGGCGGCGCGGATCTCGAAGCCTTCGGCAAGATTATCACCGGCAAGAAAATCGCCATCGGCGTCATCGACCATCACTCGCTGCAGGTCGAACGGCCGGACGAAATCGCCGACCACATCCGCCGCGCGCTCAAATATATTCCGGCCGAGCGGCTGGTGCTGTCCTCCGACTGCGGCATGGGCCGCGAAGGCATGAGCCGCCGCCACGCCTATTACAAGATCGTGTCGCTGGTGCTTGGCACCAACATCGTGCGTAAGGAGCTCGGCCTGCCGCAGGCAGAGTGTCTCGCCGCCGATCCGCGCTATTCGCTGGTGGTACCCAGCGCCTGACGCGCTCCCGCAGCGTTACCAAAGACTGAACGCACAGGGGCCAATTTCTCCGACAGGTTTGGCGGGGTTTCAATCAATTTGTGTGCATTGTGGCATCCGGGATGAGCCACAAGGCACACTGATGAAACCGCAGAACATTGTAATTGCGATTGTGCTCATTGCCGGCGTTGCAAGTCTTTCCGCGGCGGCGCAATGGCCCTTGGCCCCCGTCCAGCAGATGGCGCCCGCCGAAATCGATTTCGCGGCGCTGCACCAGCAGGCCAGCGACGCACTCGACAACCTTCGTCGGTCGCAGCAACGTCGGGCCTCGGATAGCCCTGTCGTCTTCTAATCCCGCCCGTCACAGCAGCGCGTTATCGCGCTTACTTCGCCATCGCCTTGCGGCAGGCGTCCCATACCTTGGCGGATGTCGCCGGCATATCCATGTGATCGGCGGCGCCGTTCGGGATCGCGTGCGCGATCGCGTTCATCACCGCGGCGATCGCCGCCGTGGTGCCGGCCTCGCCGGTGCCCTTGACGCCGAGCGCGTTGCTCTTGGCCGGCACGGAATGCGCCGCCTCGCGCAATTCGATCGGCATGGTGTGCGCATGCGGCATGCCGTAATCCATGAACGATCCGCTCACCAATTGCCCGCTCGCCGGATCGTAGACCGCGTTTTCCACCAGCGCCTGTCCGAGGCCCTGCGCGATCGAGCCTTGCACCTGGCCCTCGACGATGATGGGATCGAGCATATTTCCGCAATCGTCCACCGCCGTATAGGTGACGAGATCGACCGCGCCGGTGTCGGGATCGATCTCGACTTCGGCTATGTGGCAGCCGTTGGGAAACGTCAGCGGCGTGTCGAACTTGCCTTTGGTGTCGAGGCTTTCCTGGATCTCGCCGCGCGCCGCCATCTCCTTGGCGCGCTTGGCGGTCTCGAACAGCGAAATCCTGCGGTCGGTGCCGACCACCTCGAAGCTGCCCTGCCGGTACTGGATGTCGGATTCCGATGCTTCCAAAAGCGCGGAGGCGACTTTCTTTCCCTTGGCCAACATCACGTCGGCCGTGTGCACGATGGTATTGCCCGTGCACATCGCCGAGCGCGAGGCGACCGAGGCGAAGCCGGTCAAACCTAAATTGGTGTCGCCATGCCGGTGCTCGATCTGGCCCGCATCGATGCCAAGCTTTTGGGCCAGTAGCCGGCCGAACACGGTCGCATGGCTCTGCCCGGTCGATTGCACGTTGCAGCCGAGAATCAGTTTGTCATCGCCAGGAAAGGCGACCGAGGCGGTCTCCGTTGGCAGCGCGCCCGCGTGCTCCAGCATGCAGGACATGCCGATGCCGCGGAATTTCTTGCGCTTGGCCAACTCGCGTCTGCGTTTGTTGAAATTGGCGTAATCGGCGAGCGCGAGCGCCTTGTCCACGATGCCCGGGAAATCGCCGCTGTCGTAGGTATTGATCGGCGTCTTGAACGGCATAGCCGAAGCCGGAATGAGATTCTTTTTGCGTAGCCGCACCGGGTCGATGCCGGTGATGCGCGCGGCTTCCTCGACCGCGCGTTCGAGCGCGTAGTTCGCCTCCGGGCGGCCGGCGCCGCGATAGGGGCCGATCGGAATTTTGTTGCTGAAATAGCAGGCCGACGACACGTCGACCTTCGGGATCCGGTACATGCCGGGCAGGCAGCGCGCAAAATTATTGGTGTTGAGGCCGATGCCGGCCGTGCTCACATAGGCGCCCTGGTTGCACAGGTGCCGCACGCGTAGCGCTAAGAACTTGCCTTTGTCGTCGAGCGCCAGCTCGACATGCGTGACAGTGTCGCGCGCCTGGATGTCGGTGACGAAGGCTTCCGAGCGCGTCGATTGCCAATGCACCGGCCGGCCGAGCTTGCGCGCCGCGATCAGCAGCGCCGGATACTCCGGATAGACCGTGGTCTTCATGCCGAAGGCGCCGCCGACGTCTCCGGTGACGACGCGCAGCTTCTCGTTCGGGATGCCCATGATGGCGGCGCCCATGGTGCGCAGCGAATCGGCGCCCTGCGAGCAGGCATAGAGCGTGTAGCTCTCGGTCGCCGCATCGTAGACGCCGGTGGCGCCGCGCGTTTCCAGCGAGGCCACCACCATGCGCTGATTGGTGACGCTGACGCGCGCTACGTGCGGCGCCTTGGCGATGATCTCGGCCACGTCGCGTTCGTTCTGCGCATCGGCCACCGGCCCCGGCCAGTCGATGCAGAGATTGCCGGGCGCATCCGCAAAGAGCTGCGTTTGGCCTTTCATCGCCGTTTCGAGGTCGACGACCGCCGGCAATTCCTCGTAGTCGACCTGCACCAGGTCTGCGGCGTCCTGCGCGGCGGCGCGCGTTTCCGCCACCACCATCGCCACCGGTTCGCCGCCATGCATCACCTTGTCGCCCGCGAGCGCGGGGCGGAACGGCATCGCCATTTTGGCGCCGCCACGGCCGACCACCGGCGGATGTCGCGCTACGCTGCCGACGCCGGCCGCCTTCATGTCCTCGGCGGTGAGCACGGCCAGCACCTGTTTGGCCGCCTGCGCCGCCTCGGTTTTCACCGCCAGCACGCGGGCATGGGCATGCGGCGAGCGCACGAAGGCGGCATAGGCCTGGTTCGGCAGCCGCGGGTCGTCCGCGAAATTGCCATGGCCGCGCACCAGGGCGTCGTCCTCGACGCGCGGTTCGTGTTTGCTGCGGGGAGGGCTGATCGCGTTCATGGGGGTCCGTCTGCCGTGCTTGCGGGGCTCCGTTTATAGCCGAATGCAGGGCCTTCGACAGGGGCTTGCGTCGGCCGCGCGCCTGCGGCACTCAGGCGCTCCAAGTTTCCGGCGCCATGCCAGTTTTCAGGGGACGAAATGACGAAACTTCGCACCATCGATACGCATACCCACATCCTGACCCAGGAAACCGCCGCCCTGCTGCGCAAGGCCGCGCCCAAGGTTCCGGTGACCATCACGCCGGATGACGCCGAGTCCGCCTTACTGGATGTCGGCGGCGTGCTCTACCGGCCGTTCCCGACCGGCGGCTTCGATATTCCGCGCCGCCTGCGCGACATGGATACGGCCGGCGTCGACGTGCAGGTGCTTTCGGCCACGCCGCAGACCTATCTTTACAACCAGGACGCCGCGCTGACGGTGGTCACCGCCGCTATCCAGAACGACCAGATGGCCAAACACATCGCCGCCCATCCCACGCGATTCATGGGGATCGCCACGCTGCCGATGCAGGCGCCGGAAAAGGCGGCCGACGAACTCAGGCGTGCGATGACGAAACTCGGCTTGCGCGGCGCCATGATCGGCTCGCACGTCTACGAAAAGAACCTGGACGATGCGAGCTTCGCGCCGCTGTGGGCGACCGCCGAGGAACTCGGCGCTTTCATGTTCATCCATCCGGTCAACGTCGCCGGCGCCGACCGGCTGAAGTCCTATTATCTCGGCAATCTGATCGGCAATCCGCTCGACACCACCATTGCCGCGGCTTGCCTCTATTTCGGCGGCGTGATGGACCGTCATCCGAAATTGAAGATCATGCTGGCGCATGGCGGCGGCTTCACACCCTATCAGGCCGCGCGCTGGGAGCACGGCTGGAAGGTTCGCCCCGAGCCGAAGAAGAACATCAAGGCGCAGCCCAAGAACATCGCCTTGCGCTATCTCTACGACACTATTCTGCATTCCGGTAAAACGTTGGAAATGATGATCGACTTGGTCGGCAGCGACCACGTGATGCTCGGCAGCGACTACCCTTACGACATGGCGATGCTCGATTGCGTCGCGCACGTCCGCTCGCTGAAAATTTCCGACGCCGACAAGGCCGCCATCCTCGGCGGCAACGCGGAAGCCTCGTTGGCGGGGAAGTAGCCATGAACGTGCAGGCCGTACCCAAGACCGGCCGCATCCCGATTGCGGCAGTTACCGGTCTAATCGTCGACGCCATGACGAAATCCGGCGTGCCGGCGCCCGACGCCGCCAAGATCGCCGAGCTGATGCTGGAAGCCGATCTCACCGGCGCCGATGCGCACGGCGTGTTTCGCCTGCCGCAATATGTGCAGCGGCTGAAATTGGGGTCGACCAATCCGCGGCCGAACATCAAAGTGACGCGCAGCGCGCCGGCGACCGCTTTGGTCGACGGCGACAACGGCATGGGCCATCTGGTGGTCGCGCGCACGGCGGAAACGGCAATCGAGCTGGCGCGCGAATGCGGCGTGGCTTGGGTAGGCTGCCGCAATTCGGGCCATGCGGGTGCGGCCGGCGTCTATGCGGCGCTGCCGCTCAAAGCCGACATGATCGGCATCTATTCGGCCGTGGCGAACGCCAACCACATGCCGCTCGCTGGCGGCGCCGAGCCGCTGCTCGGCACCAATCCGCTGGCGATCGCTATCCCGGCCGGCGAAGAGCCGCCCGTGGTGCTCGATATCGCGACCTCGATCGTGTCCTACGGCACCATCAAGAACCACAGACTGCTCAACCGCCCGCTTCACGCCGACTGGATGATCGACCCGACAACCGGCGCCGCGGTCACCGATCCGCAAAGAACCTTGCAGGCGCTGCTGCTGCCGATGGGCGGCTACAAAGGCGCCGGCCTCGCGCTGATCCTCGGCCTGCTCGCCGGCACGCTCAACGGCGCGCTGTTCGGCCGCGATTGTGTCGACTTCAATGCCGAGCCGGACAAGGTGACGAATACCGGCCAGTTCGTGCTGGCGCTCGATCCCAGCCGCTTCCAGCCGCTCAACCGCTTCAAGGCCGAAGTCGACCGCCACATCCGCGACTTACGTAAGTCCAAGACGCTGCCTGGGGAGAGCGTACGCCTGCCAGGCGAGCAGCGCGCCCAGCGCCGCGCCGACCGCCTCGCCAGCGGCCTCGCTTTGGCGCCGGAATTGCTGGTGCAGCTCGACAAACTGGCGACCGAATTGGCGATCAAGCCGCTGGCGGCGCGCTAAGGCGCGGGCGAGGCGGCCGCATCAGTGGCTGTTTTTGCCATTCCCGGCGGCCTTGATTTGCTCGACCACCCGCTGCCATTTCGCCGATTCGGCGGCGAGAAATTCCCTGAAACTCTCCGGCGTCGGGCTCGATGTCGGCAGCATGCTGGCGGTGATCATATGCTGGCGCACGTCCGGGTCAGCCATCGCCTTACCACGGCGGCGTGCAGCTTGGCGACGATCGGCGGCGGCGTCCCGGCCACCGTGAACAGGCCCTGCCAGGAGCCGCTGACGTCTTCCGGGAAGCCTAGTTCGACCACGGTCGGCACCTCGGGAAGCGCATCCACGCGCTCCTTGGTGGTCACGGCAAAGGCTTTCAGTTTTCCGGCCTTCACGAACTGCGCCGCCGAGGAAAGCGTGACGAACATCACATCGACATTGCCGGCCATCAGATCGATGATCGCCGGGCCGGCACCGCCCTTATAGGGCACTTGCGTCATCTGCAAGCCGAGCCGGTGCCGGAACTGTTCCATCGCCAAAGTATTGAGCGTGCTGATGCCGGCGGCGGCATAATTGATCTTGCCGGGATGCGTCTTCGCATAGGCGATCATGTCCTTGAGCGAGTTCGGCGAAAAATTATTGCTGGCGACCACGATCCCGGGCGTTTCGGCGGCGATCGATACCGGAATGAAATCGCGCTCCGGCTTCACCGTCAGTTCGGGGAAAAAGTGCGGATTGATTGAGATGGTGCCAATATTGCCGAAGAACAAAGTGTAACCGTCAGGCGCTGCGCGCGCGGCCACCTCCATACCGACATTGCCGGCGGCGCCGGTTCGGTTGTCGATCACCAGCGATTGGCCGAGCGCCTGCGCGAGGCCGGGCTGAATGAGCCTGATAGCGAAATCGGAGGCGCCGCCCGGCGCGAACGGCACGATGATGTGGATCGGCTTGGTGGGATAATTGGCTGCATCCTCGGCGGTCGCTTTTGTCGTCACGGCGGCCAGCGCCACCAGGCAAAACAATATGGCGCGGCTGCGCGATATCATCGCTTTCTCCCGAGCTTGTCTTTATTCGTTTTCCCTTGGCGATTGATTGTTTCACCGTTGCTGCCGCACTGGCAACCGGCATGTCCGCGAATTGGACAATCCAAAAACGACAAGGCCGCCCGGATAGGCGGCCTTGGCCCGAGTCCGGCAGAAAGAACTTACGCTACCGCCTTGAAATCATCCGCATCGAGCGGCAGTTTCACCGGCTGCTTGCGCTTGGCCGACAGGTCGAGCGCCTTGGTCAGCATCAAATTGCGGTGCGCTTCTTCCACTGTGGCCGCCGCGGTCGGCAGGCCCATCGCGACGCGGTTGAGCCACGAGTCGGTTTCTAACGCCATCGGCCCGCGCAATTCGCCGAGCGCCATGTCGCCGGGCGGATAGCTGCCCATGAAATCGACCAGCCGCGAGGTGTCGGGGTTGTAGCCTTCCGACTGCGGTTTGGCGACCGCCAGCACGATGTCGCGATGGGTGTCGTCGATGGTGAGCACGCCGGTGGTGCCGACGATACCGACTTCGAGCGAATAGACCGCGGCCGGCCAGTTGACCGGCAGCGCCCAGGAAATATTGAGGTGATAGACCGTGCCGTCGTCGAACATGATCATGCCGGCGGTGGCGTCGATGCCCTGGTAGAGCGGGCCCAGCACCTTGTCGATCGAGCGCGCATAGACCTCAACCGGCTTTTTGCCTTCCAGGCACCACATGCAGATGTCGAGCGCATGGGTGCCGGAGATCACCATCGGCGAGATGGTCGAAGGATCGTCGGTGCGCTTGTAATTGTCGATCGCCACCAGCCGGTTCATGAACGCGCGCGAGGTGACCAGGGTCACGTCGCCGAGCGCGCCGGTACGGCACTTTTCCTTGGCCCCCAGCCAGCGGCGGCGGAAACGCTGGGTATAGCCGACCACGGCGTCGATTTTGGCGTCCTTGATCGCCTTGAGCACGCGCGCGGATTCATCCAAACGCGTCGCCAGCGGCTTCTCGATCAGCAAGGGAATGCCGCGCTCGACCGCCACCATGATCGGGTCGACGTGCAAGTGCTCGTCGGTGGCGATGATGGCGCAGGTCACTTCCGGGCGCTTGAGCAATTCGACATGGCTTTGCGTGACGAAATCGGCGCTGATCTTGGGGCCGACTTCGCCGGCGCGGTTCGGGTTCTTTTCGGCGAGCCCGATCCACTCGACCGACGGATGGCGCGCCGCCACCTCGCCACGAAACAGACCGACACGGCCGCCGCCGATGATGGCGAGGCCGATGCCTTTGGCAGACTTCTTCATTGTGGATTGGCTCCTGACCGGTTCTTTTCCTTGAATTCCGCGATTCCTGAAATCGTCTCGTTGGTCAGCGGCAGGTCGACCGGCTCGTTGCGGTAGGCCGACAGATCGGCGGCGCTGTAGGTTTCCATCACCGTGCGCGCGCTTTCCGGCGTCACCATGACCGGCGTGTCGCGGATGCAGGCTTCCAGGAAGTGGATCGTCTCCGGGCCCATGCCGCCGGCGAACACTTCGCCGACCTGCTCGCCCGGCATGGTCGACATCGGGAACACCTGGCCGTTGCTCATCGTATTGAGCCAGTTGTCGCGCTGCGTGTCGTCGAGCACCAGCGCGCCTTCGGTGCCGGTAATTTCGATCCAGGTCGAGCAGTAGTTCGGATAGCTCGGCGGGAAATTCCAGCCGCCGCCGATCATCACCACCACGCCGTTGTCCATGGTGACGGTGGTGAACATCACGTCGTGCGAACCGTTGACCGGCTTCATGTAGCCGTAGGCGCCCTGGCTGTAGACGCGCACGGGCTTCGCCGGCTCCAACAGCCAGAACACGAAGTCGAGGTCGTGGGTCGACTCCATCACCACCGGTGAGAGCCGCACGCGCCCGGCGATCTTCTTGCCGAGGCTGCGCGACAAATTGCGGCTGACCAGCACCGAGACCACATTGCCGAGCGTGCCGTCGGTGATCTTCTTCTTGGCGTAGGCGATCTTCGGGTTGAAGCGCTGCGAATAGCCGATGGTGAATTTCAGGTTGCTGCGCTTGGCGATCTGGATCAGTTCGTCGGCTTCCCACAATTCGAGCGAAATCGGTTTTTCCAGCATCACGTTCTTGCCGGATTTCAGGCAGTCGCGGCAGATCGGATGGTGGTTGGTTTCCGGCGTGGTCGAAACATAGACCACCGAGATATTCGGATTGTTGATGATGTCCTGATAGTCGAGCGTCGCCGTCGCCGGCTTGTACAGCGCCTTCACTTCGGCCAGCCGGTCCGGCCGGATCTCGCACAAATGTAGTTTGTCCACCAGCGCGGTGCGCGCCAGCGTTTCCGCGCGCGTGCCGCCGACCCATCCGACGCCGATCACCGCGACTTCAACTCGTTTCACCGGACGTATTCCTTGTCTTCTTGCGTTGTGATTTTGTGCGGCCGGACGGCCGCGCGAGGCACACTATGCCAAGTCGGCGCGCGCCCAAAGGGGCTGCTGCCAGCAATCTAAAAAATAACGTAAAACAATGAAGTAAAAGGCGTTTTCAGCTTACCAGGGTAACGCCGCCGGCGCCGAAAACCTGCCGCGCGAACTGCGGATAGACCTCGGCGAGCTGCGGCGCCACGGTCTCGCGCATGAGCTTGAGCGTTTCGGGCGAGGGTGCCGGCGTTTCCGGCACCAAAGCCGGCCGGTCGAAATCGAAGCCGGTGTTCTCGATCACCTCCTCGACCGTATGGCCGGGATGCACGCTGGCGAGCGTGAAGCGACCATCGGCGAACGAGAACAGGCAACGGTTGGTGACCAGCGCGATCGGCCCGCCCGGGCGGTAGACGTTCTGTTCGCTCACGCCCGGCGCGCTGATGAAATCGACATGGGGCACCAGCGTGCGGCGCGAATGCTCGACCCGGAACAAAATAACTTTTGGGACCACGTAATAGAGATAGGCCGAGCCGAACGAGCCGGGGAAGCGCACTTTCGGATGCCCATAGTCGCCGGTCGACACCAGGTTGACATTGCCGGCGCCGTCGATCTGCCCGCCGGACAGAAAGAAAACATCGATGCGGCCTTGCCCGGCGCAGTCGAACAATTCGCGCGCGCCGTCGGTGAAGAAATTATGTTTGCGGCTCTGCAGCAGCGACACGTAGGGGCGGCCTTTGCCGCGCTCGCGCGCCAGCAGCGCGGCGGTGGCCGGGATCGGCGAGGCATTGCCGACCGCGACATGGCGCACGTCGCCGATCAGCCGCGCGATCACGTCGGCGAGCAGTTCCTCGTCGCGGAAATCAAGCCGCGCGTTTGTCATACACATACCGCTCGAGATAATCGGCAAAACCTTCCGCCGTCGCCGCTAACGCTGCATATTCCGCAAGATGCTCGGCGTCGGCGGCGTAATGATCGGGCAGACCGCAGCGGCCAGGCGCCGCGCTCGGCCACCGCGATGCTCTCGACATAGAAGCCCGGCAGCGTGCCGGCGGCGAGCACCGGATCGTCCAGCAGATTGCCGTCGTGGATTTTCTCCACGGTGACGATCGTCTTCACCGCCGCATGCGCCATGGTGGCGAGTTCGCGCTGGCGTCCGATCCAGACATTGCCGAAGCGGTCGGCCATCGGCGCATGCAGCAGCGCCACGTCCGGCTTGATCGCGGGCAGCAGCACGATCGGATCGCCGTTGGAAAATGGGCTGTCGATCACCTTCCAGTCGGCGCGATATTTCAGCACGTCCGAGCCGATCAGCCCGCGCAGCGGCATGAACGGCACACCCTTTTCCGTCGCCTGCAACGCGGCATGCAGCGCCGGGCAAGTGGCGTCCATCATCTTGATCGCGCCCGAAGTCACGGCGGCGGTGAAACGCGGCGCCGGGCCGAACTCGCCCAGGCTCACGGCGCTGGTTTCCAGCGTCTCGATGCAGCCGGCGCCGATCAGCAAATCCGCCTGCAAGCTGGACGTCGGCAGCGCCACCAGGTGCAGCCGCCTGACGCCGCGCCGGATCAGCGCGCGGGTGGCCGCCATCGGCACGCCCGACACCTCGCGCGGCACCACCAGCAGGCAGCCGTCGGTCACGGCCGCCAGCGCGTTGTCGAGGGATTTCAGCGGAGAGGACATGAAAAGGTTTTACGTCATTCCGCGCCGGCGCGAAATGGCAACGCCCGTCCCCGCTCGCACGGGGGCGGGCGGTAGAATGCTCAACTCAGCGCCGCCTTCACCCGATCGGGCGAGAACGGCACCCGCCGGATGCGCACGCCGGTGGCGTCGTAGATGGCGTTGGCGATCGCCGCCGCCACCGGACGGATCGACGGCTCGCCGGCGCCGGTCGGCGGCAGTTCCGGATGATTGATCAGCACCACGTTTACCTCGCCCGGCGTTTCGGTGATGTCGAGGATCGGATAGCTGATCCAGTCCACGCTGGTCACCGCCTTGTTGTCGAAGGTCACTTCCTCCCACAGCGTGCGGGAAACGCCTTGCACGATGTTGCCCTCGATGCATTTCACCAGTCCGTCCGGATTGATGATCTGCCCGCAATCGTGCGCCACGGTGAACTTGCGCGCCCAGATCTTGCCGGTGGCGCGGTCGATATCGACTTCCGCGACGATGGCGACACGCGTGCCGTTGCGTTGCGAATAGGCGATGCCGCGGCCGGACACCTTGGCGCCGGTCTGGTCCTTGCGCGGCGAGGGCCGCGTGTCCCATTTCGCCTTCTCCGCCGCCGCCTTGATCACGGCGACGTCGCGCGGCTCCTTGATGTGACGCAGGCGGAACTCGATCGGATCGGCGTTCACCGCCGCCGCCACCTCGTCGATGAAGGACTCGCTGGCGAAGTGGATTTGCGGTCCGACCGGATCGCGCAAGTGCGCGCTGCGCAGCGGCGACGAGCGGTCGAGCAGCGGCGCGATGGTTTCCCACGATAGCTTTTTGTTGTCGAAGGCGTAGGATTCCGCCGGCACGCCGAAGCCGTCGCCGGATTTCAGCGCCACGCCCTGCGCCTGACCAGTCAGCGTGTCCCACGGCTTGCTGCCATTGGTGTTGACGTCGACCCGGGAGAAACCCTTGCTGGTGAATTCGTAAGCCGTAACCTTGCCGGAGGCGTCGAGCGCGGCGCGCGCCTTGTGGATCGAGGCCGGACCTTTTGGGTCCCAGCCGGTGCCTTCGTCGCGCATGTATTGCAGCCGCACCGGCTTGCCGACCGCTTTCGCCAGTACGGCGGCGTCTCCAGCGCAGTCATCGGCGTCGTTGCGCCCGTAGGAGCCGGGACCCATCGCCCAGATCACGTGTACTTTTTCGAGCGGCACGCCGAGCGTGAGCGCGATCCCCTCCTGCACGAAGTGGGTTTTCTGCGACCCGCTCCAGCAGGTGACGTTACCGTCCTTGATCTCGACCAACGCGCAGGCCGGCCCCATGCTGGCATGCGACTGGAACGGCCATTCGTATTCGGCCTCGATCACCTTGGCGGCAGTCTTGAAGGCCTCGTCGACGTCGCCGTTTTGCTTTTCCACTTCGCGCTTACGCACTTGCGCCTTGCGGATGTGATCGTAGAGCTTGGCCTGATCCGGGAACGGCGGCGCAACCGTCGACCATTCCACTTTCAGCTTGGCGGCTGCTTGGATGGCGCCCCATTCCTTGTCGGCGACCACGCCGAGGAAGCCCTTGTCCCAGACCACTTTGGCGCCCGGGATATCCTTGATCGAGGCCTCATCCACCTTCACTGGCACGCTGCCGGCAACAGCGGGACGGATCATGCGGGCATGCACCATGCCCGGCACCTTCACGTCGGTGCAGTAATCCTCCTGGCAGAACACCCTGGGCGCGACGTCTTCGCGCTTGATCGGTTGGCCGACGATTTTGTGCTCGCTGGGCTTTTTTGGCTGTGCCTTGCCGGGGGCATAGAGATCGTTGCCCAGCTTCTTGTTCCATTCGAGCTGTACATTGAAATATTTGCCGCCGAGCATTTCAGCATAGGAAATGCGCTTGCCCTTGTCGTCGCTGGCGCTCACCACGGCATCGGTGACCACGAGTTTGTCGGCCGGAACCGACAGCAGGCCCGCCGCCATCTCGACCAGCACGCGGCGCGCTTCCGCCGCCGCCATCCGCATCTGCTTGCCGCCGAGCTGGATGCCGGTGGAACCGGAGGCGCCGCCCTGGTTCACCGTTACGGCAGTGTCGGCCATGATGACCTTGACGTTCTTGAACGGAACGTCGAGCTCTTCCGCCACGATCTGGCCAATAGCGACATGCAGCCCGTGGCCCATGTCCATCTTGCCGAAATAGGCCGCTACGCTGCCGTCGGCATTGACCGCGATATACGAAGACAATTGATCCGGCGTCAGCGGCGGCTTGGCGCCCTGTGCGTAAGCTTTGCCGATCGACAGCACGGTCTCCAGCGAGACCGCGGCGCCGACCGAAACGACCAGCGCGCCGCCTCCGAGCAGTACCGAGCGGCGGGTGAACGACGAGGTCTTTTCGAATTTTGTCATGACACTCTCCCTCAACCCATCATCTCGGCGGCACGCTTGACCGCTTTGAGAATGCTGATGTGCGTGCCGCAGCGGCACTTGAGCCCAGAGAGCGCATCCTTGATCTCGGCTTCGCTCGGTTTCTTCTTGGTCGCCAGGAAAGCTGCTGCGGTCATGAGCCAACCGTTGATGCAGTAGCCGCACTGCGGCACCTGCTCCTCGATATAGGCGGTTTGCAGCGGGTGCGGTTTCTCGGGCGTGCCGAGGCCGGCCAGCGTTACGATCTTGCCATTGCCCACAGCGGATAGCGGCGTGATGCAGGAACGGATTGGCTGGCCGTCGAGTTGCACGGTGCAGGCGCCGCATTGCGCCAGCCCGCAACCGAAATGCGGATTGTTGAGGCCGATGTCGTCGCGCAAGGCATAGAGCAACGGCATGTCGGGGTCGGCGTCGACCGTGTGCGCTTTGCCATTGACGTTGAGGTTGAACTTTTGGCTCATGGGTCGCTCCCTGAGATTAAGACGATGGCTTACGGCCGATCGCCCATCGCGGCTTTCCGCGAGCGCGCCGTTGACCGGCGCTTGCGGGGGAGAGGCTAGTCCCGCAAACTGGGCTTGGGAACGGCCCCGCACGTAAAAATGATGTTATAATTGCGCAAATAGAAGGCATAAGCCGCAGAAGACCAGGAGGAACCGCACGATGAAAGATGTTCCCAGGGCGCTCGGCGTCATGATCGCCGCCTTAGGCGTGGGTGCGCTGGC
Organism: uncultured Alphaproteobacteria bacterium; assembly: GCA_963778745.1. GTDB lineage: Bacteria > Pseudomonadota > Alphaproteobacteria > Rhizobiales > Xanthobacteraceae > Pseudolabrys. Next base: position 45,582 of record CAVZVP010000008.1, read on the forward strand.
CGGCTCTGCTGCAGCGCAAGAGAAAATCTGGCACCACGGACTGATCAACGCCAAGGCCGACGCCGGTATCTTGCTGATGGTGTCGACGCGCGACTTTGCCGCCAAGCAGGGCCTCAAGCTGCAAGTCTCGCAGTTCAAGGACGACCAGCTCGCGCTCAAGGCGATGATCGCCGGCGAGCTCGACAGCTTCGAAGGCGGCCCGCAGGGCGTGTTTGCGGCCGACGCCAAGGGTGCCGACGCCAAAATACTTGGCTGCCATTGGGTGGTGGTGCCGCACGGCATCTACGCCAAGGACGGCATCAATAAGGTCGAGGATCTCAAGGGCAAGCAGATCGCAGTGTCGGCGCCGAATTCGATGCCCAACATGCTGGCGATCGAAGCGCTGGCGAAATACGGCATCTCCGACAAGGACGTGAAGCTGGCGGCGGTCGGCGGCGACCGCGAGCGCTTCCAGGCGCTCACCGGCGGCGTGGTGGAGGCCGCGGTGGTGTCGAACGAATACGAGCCGATCGCGCCCAAGAACATCCACCTGCTGGTGGCCGGCCGCGACGCGGTGCCGAACTTCCTGCGCGTATGTATCGTCTCCAGCGCCAAAAAATTAGCTGAGCGCGGCGACGACGCGGTCAAGTTCTTGGCCGCCGAGATGAACGCGCTGCGCTTCGCGCTCTCGCATCGCGACGAAACGGTGGCGCTGACGCGCGAGTTGATCCACGCCAAGCCCGACGATCTGCGTCCGGCCTTCGTGTATGACGATGCGGTCAAGCACAAGGCGGTCGATCCGACGCTGCCGCTTCCGGCCGAGAAGATTCTCTGGATCCAGGAGCAGATGGTGAAGGCCGGCAAGCTGCCGAAGCCGCTTGACGTCAGCGTCGTCACCGCGCCGGAATATCGCGAAAGGGCGCTCAAGCTGGTCGAGCAGTGATAAGCTCGCACGGCACCGCGCGGCGTACAGGAGTACCGCATGGGCGAGGTTAGTTTCGTCGACGTGTCCAAGCGCTTCAGCATGCGCGTGGACGATGAGCTGCATCACGTGCAGGCGCTCGACCGCGTCAGCTTCACCGTGCGCGACGGCGAGGTCGTGGCGCTGATCGGGCCGAGCGGCTGCGGCAAGACCACCGCTTTGCGCGTCGCCATGGGACTCGATCCGGCGAACGGCGGCCGCGTCACCGTGGACGGCCGCGAGGTGCATGGCTGCGGCCATGACCGCGGCATGGTGTTCCAGCACGCCGAGCTGCTGCCGTGGCTTTCCGCCATGCAGAACGTGATGTTCGGGTTGGAGATGAAGGGTTTGCGCGGGCAGCCCTTGCGCGACACGGCTAAAAAATATCTCGACCTGGTAGGGCTCGCCAATTCGCAGAATCGCCGTCCGCATCAGCTCTCCGGTGGCATGAAACAGCGCGTCGGCATCGCCCGCGCGCTCGCCATTGATCCCTCCGTGCTGCTGATGGACGAGCCGTTCGGCGCACTCGACGCGCAGACGCGCGAATCGCTGCAGGCCGAATTGCTGGAAATCCACGCCCGCACCAAAAAGACTATTTTGTTCGTCACCCACGACCTCGACGAGGCGGTGCTGATCGCCGACCGCATCGTGGTGATGCACGAGGGCCGCGTGCAGGAAATCGTCGACGTGCCGCTGACCCGTCCGCGCGCGGATCTGAGCATCGTGCGCGGCCTGCCGGAGTTCAACGACACCCGCTACAAGATCTGGCGCATGCTGCACGCAACGCAGACGGTGCATTGATCATGGATCACAAGCGCCGCACCGCACTCCCGGGTGAGGGCTAATCGTGGCCGATATCGCCGACAGCGAGAATACGACCGCCGCGCCTGAGCCTTCGGAGCGTCGCCCATGGCCGCGCTGGGCGATCACGCTCACCTCGGTCACCGGCCTATTGGTGCTGTGGGAAATCTTGGGCCGCGACGTCAATCCGGTGTTCGGCTCTTATCCGTCGGCGATCGCGGTGGCGTTCTGGGAATTGTTGCGCTCCGGGCAATTGGGGTCGGCGCTCGTCGAGAGCCTGCAACCCTTCTTCGTCGGTTATGGGCTGGCGATCGTGGTCGGCATCCCGGTCGGCCTCGTCGTCGGCCGCTTCCGCACGGCGGAGGCCGCGTTCGGCATTTTCATCACCGCCGGCTACGCCATGCCGCTGGTCGCGCTGGTGCCGCTGTTGATCCTGTGGCTGGGCCTCGGTTTCAAGGTCAAGGTCGCGGTGGTGTTCTTGATGTCGCTGTTCCCGATCTGCATCAACACCTGGCTCGGCGTCACCGCGGTGCCAAAGACGCTGATCGAAGTCGGCAAGTCTTTCGTGGCGCCCGATTTCGTCATCCTGCGCCGCATCATCCTGCCGGCGACGCTGCCCTACATCATGGCCGGCATTCGCCTCGCCGTCGGCCGCGCCGTGGTGGCGATGGTGATCGCGGAGTTCTTCACCACCATCTCGGGGCTGGGCGCGGTGATTATCAATTCCGCCAATAATTTCGACACCGCCACCATGTTCGTGCCGATCATCATTCTGATGCTGATGGCGGTTGGTCTGAACACCCTGATCGGCTGGGTCGAACACCGCGTCGCGCCGTGGCAGGCGGAAATCGCCGGGCGGGATCGGGAGTAATCAGACTAACGCGCGCACCGCCGCGAATAAATCGCGCACTTGCCGTTCCGAAATATTCTTGGTGATGAACACCACGCGGCTTTGCCGGTTGTTATCCGGCCAGGCATTGAGCTCGACCGGCGGGTGCGCGAGGTGCTGCACGAATTGCACCACGACCGGGCCCTGGCAGCCCTCCACGTCGAGGAAGCCCTTCACGCGCAACAGGTCCGGCCCGCGCAGCACCATCAGCGTGTCCATCGCCTTGGCGAAGGCTGACCACGGCATCGGCGTACATTCCGCGATCACGAAACTGCCGATACCGTCCGAATGCGCGGCCTCGGCCACAAACGCGTTTCGCTGATCCGCGGCCGGCTCGGTGAGCCGGCTGGGATCGAGCTCGCCGTTCACCGCCTCGAGAATCTCCGAGCCCGGATTGAGCGCCCGAAGTTGCGCGCTGAGGGCGTCGGCGACGCCTTCGCCGGCGATGTCGGTCTTGGTGATCACCAGCCTGTCGGCCAGAATCACTTGCCGACGCGCCTCCGATGACCAAGTGAGCGTATCGCCGCCGGCTTCGGCGTCGACCACCGTCACCACCGCCTCGATATGGAATACTTCGCCGAGCGCGCGGTCGGTGGCGAAGGTCTGCAAAATCGGCGAGGGATCGGCGAGCCCTGAGGTCTCGATCACGATGCGTTTGAAGGCCGGCAATTCGCCGCGCTCGCGCTCGATCACCATGCGGCGCAAAGCTTGTTGGAGATCGGTGCGGGTAATGCAGCACATGCAGCCGTTGCCGAGCAGCACGGTTTCGTCGGTGCTCGAGCGCACCAGCGCGTCATCAATCCCGGTCGCGCCGAATTCGTTGACCACCACGGCGGTGCCTTGCCCCTCCGGCGTGCCAAGAAACCGGCGCAGCAGCGTGGTCTTGCCGGCACCCAGAAAGCCGGTGATCACGGTCACCGGAATGCGGTGGCCGCGCTCGCGCTTGAGCCGGCGCCCGAACATCCCGGCTGCCGGGGAGGGAAAGAGCTCGTTCATGCCTCACTTTACCCCGCCCCGCCGAGCGCGGCGAGGGAGGATCAGAAGTCCATCTCCAGCGTGTAGAGCCCGCCGCTGAAGCGATCCATGGTGTAGACGATCCCGCGTTCGTCCACGAACACGTCGTTCATCTGAATGGCGCCGACCGGCGAGCCTTTCGGCGCCGGCGGCACGAAGCAGGCGACTTCCTTCGGCTGGTACGGATTGGAAATGTCGTAGGCGCGTAAGCCCCCGTTGAAGAAGGTGCCGAGCACGATCTGGTCGGAGTGCCAAGCTGTCGGCAGCTCGACATTTTCGTGGATGTTATGCGCGCCGAAGCGGCCGCCGCGGTCCTTGTAGGCGTCGACCGGCGGCAGCGGGCAGGTGGCGATCGACACCGGGTGCGTTTCGTCGCGCATGTCGAGCATCCAGATCAGCTTCGGCCAGTCCTTGGCGCTGTTCTCGGTCGACTCGTCCGTGACGAGCATCAGGTTGCGGTCGAACAGCGGCACGGCGGTGTGCATGAAACCGGTATAAGGCGGCGAATTGGTCCAGTGCGAGATCACCTTCGGATTGGCCTTGTCCTTGATGTCCATCACGAACATGCCGCCGTCGATGTAGCAGAGGTAAAGCCGGTCCGGCCGCGACTGATAAACGTTCGTGTTGTGCGCTCGGTACCCTTTGTCGAGCGGATGGCGCGGCGGCGGCGCGACGTTATCGGTGGCGCTAGTGCCCGGCATCCACCAACGGCCGACTTCCTTGGGCTTGGACGGATCGCGCACGTCGATGCAGCGATAGAACTGGTCGTCGAGCGGATTGCTCGGTTTGAAGTCGGGCGCGCCCGACGCCATGTGGACGTATTCGCCGTCGCAGAACCACAATTGATGCACGCCGCGCGATGTCGGCCCCGAGCAGTCGAAGAACGAAATCGAGCGCGGCTTCTCCGGCACCGAAACGTCGAACAGCTCCAGGCCGGCCGGTTTCTGTCCCGTCTTCTGCGTCTGATAGGCCACCGCCATGATGTTGTTGGCTGAGCATTCGAGCGAATTCGAACGCATGAACGACTGCGGCAGGTCGGTCTGCACAACCACTTTGGGATTGCGCGGATCGGAGACGTCGACCCCGGTGAAATTCTTCGGGGCGCTCTCGTGCGCCAGCCAGATGATGCGGCGGCCGTCCTTGGCGATCGTAATGGACATGCCTTCGCCCATGCCGCCGAAGCCGCCGAGGTCGTTCTGGGCGAGCAGTTTGAAATTCCAGGTGATGGGCTCCCCGGTCTGGGTCAACGGATTGCTGGCGGCGGGCATTAACGTCTCCGGTGCTTGTCGTTGTTGTGGAAAGGCCGGCGCGGACGCGCCGGCCCAGAGGTTAGTCGATAACGGGCTAGGCCATGGCTTTCTTGAGGAACTCGGTGCGCAGCGTCTTGCTCCAATCCGGGATCGCTTTGATTTTCTTTTCCTTGAGCAGGATTTCCGATTGCATCTGCATGTAGGGCTGGATGTCCGCCGGCCAGCCGGGAGCGACCTCGACGCGGGCGAGCGCCTTGGCGAAGGTTTCCGGCGCCAATTTGTAGCCCTTGGACGTGTAGAACGAATAGATCGTATCGGCGACCTTTTTCGGCTGCTGCTTGAAGTCCTTCTCCACGTCGAGCCATGCCTTGAGATAGGCGACGATCGTGTCCGGACTCTTCTCTACGAATTCAGGCGTCGCCGCCATGAACACCGGCAGTTTGTCGAAGCTGTCGAATTCCGCGATCGTCACGGCCAGGCCGTCGGCTTCCGCAATGGCGTTATAGGGCTCGACATTGCACATGGCGTCCACGGTCTTGGCGGCCATGGCGGCCACCATGTCGTCGACGTTCATGCGGATTTCCTGATAGTCGCCCTTATGCAGTCCGGCCTTGGTGGCGATCTGGTCGACAAAGATATTGCCGGTGGACGAGCCGGTCTGGTTGGCGACCTTGAGGCCTTTGAGCTGCTCGACCTTGGTGATGCCAAGATCCTTGCGCGCCATCACGCGCGCGGTCTTGCCGACATATTCGATCATGGCGATGGCGACCAGCCCGCCTTTGTCGTGACCGAGCGCGAGCGAGGGGCCGGCATAGGTGCCCATATCGACCTGGCGCGCCACCATCTGCTGCATGGTGAGATTGCCCGACGGCACCGCGAATTCCTCGAACCTGACGCCATGCTTCTCGAGCAGGCCGGAGCGCAGCAGGTAATAAGTCGGCATGCCCCACATGTTGGTTTGGTAGCCCTGCCGCACGGTCTCCAGCGCCGCCATCGACGGGCGGAGTCCAAGTCCGGTCGCCAACACGCCGGCGCCGGTAGCCGCCAGCGCATGCCGGCGGGTGATGCCCTTTTGCAGACGTGTCATGCTCATCCTCCCTTTATTTCTGTTGGCCGTTCACTGCCGATTTTTCGGTCTCTTCGGTACTCGTCTCGTGGCCGAGATAGCGCAACAATTCCTTTTGACATTCGACGAATTCGACGCTGAGCGGGTCGCGCGGGCGCGGCAGCGGGATTTTGATCACGGCTTTTACCGTTCCGGGATGCGGCGTCATCACCACCACGCGATCGGCCAGATAGACCGCCTCCGCGACATTGTGCGTCACATAGATCACCGTCTTGCGGGTTTCCCGCCACACCTCCGCCAGCAGCCGCTGCATGTCGTCGCGCGTCAGCGCGTCGAGCGCCGCGAACGGCTCGTCCATCAGCAGCACCGCCGGATTGTACGCCAGCGCGCGGGCGATGGCGACCCGCTGCTGCATGCCGCCGGACAAATGATGCGGAAACGAGCCGGTGAATTTCTCCAATTTCACCAGGCGCAATTGCTCGCGCGCAATGGTCTCGCGCTCCTGCTTGGGAACGCCCTTCATTTCCAGCCCGAACGTGACATTGCCGAGCGCGGTGCGCCACGGGAACAGCTGGGCGAAATCCTGAAACACCACACCGCGGTCAAGGCCGTGGCCGGTGACTGCCTTGCCGCCGATGCGGATTTCGCCCGAGGCCGGCGCCAGGAAGCCGGCGATCATGTTGAGCAAGGTCGATTTGCCGCAGCCGGACGGGCCGACGATGCAGAGGAACTCGGAGGCGTCGATATTGAAGCTGACGTCCTTAACGCCCGGCACTTTGCCGCCCGGCGTATCGTAGGTGAGCGTCACATCGCGAATTTCGATCGGGAGCATTCTCTGTTTCCGCCTCTAGCCTTTTGTTTTTCTTGCGGCGTTATAGCGCGCCGGGCGTTTCTCAAGGAATGCGGCAAAGCCTTCCGCGGCCTCGTCCGATTGCCGCTTGGCGGAATGGCTTTCGATCAGGGCGCTGAATGCCGCGTCGTCGAGATGGCTCCAGGCCGAGCGCAGCGCGCAAATTTTGGTTTGCGCCACGGCCTCCGGCCCATTGGTCAGCAGCTCATCGACGATGCGCGCGCCGGCGGCTTCCAGCTCGTTGAGCGGCACGATCTCGTGCACCAGGCCGATGCGGTGCGCTTCCTTGGCATCGAAGCGTTCGCCGGTCAGCGCGTAGCGCCGCACCTGGCGCAGGCCGATAGCGTCGTTGAGCTGCGGGATGATGATGGTGCCGGCGACTCCGATGCGCACTTCGGCGATTGAGAACTTGGCGTTGTCGGCGGCAATTATGATGTCGCAGGCGGAAACGATGCCGGTGCCGCCGCCGAAACAGGCGCCTTGCACCAGCGCCACGGTCGGTACCGGCAGCAGATTGAGCCGCTGCACCGCTTCCGCGGTCATGCGCGAGGCGCGCAAGTTTTCCTGCGGCGAGGAGCGCCGCACCGCGTCGAGCCAATTGATGTCGGCCCCGGCCTGGAAATTCTTGCCCTTGCCGGCGATCACCACGGCGCGCAAGTTTTTGCCGGCGAGCGCGTCATAGGCCTTGAGCAGAGCCGCGATCAAATCGCCGTTATAGGCGTTGTAGACCTCGGGACGATTGAGCGTGACGCGCGCCACGCCGCGCTCATCGACACTCCAGAGAATCGGGTCGCTCGCTGCCGCCTCGCTCATTCGCTTCAACCCTTGGCCTTGCGCATCATGCCCCAGCGCAGCACCGTCACGCGTTCGAGCGAACCGAACACCATGCGCTCGAACACGAAGCCAATGGCGCCGATCACGACCAGCGAAGCGAGCATGATGTCGGTGTTGAGGAATTCCTTGGCGTCGAAGATCACCCAGCCGAGCCCCCAGTCGGAGGCCGCGATCATCTCCGCGCCGACCACCGCGATCCACGCGCGCAGGAACGACTGCCGCATGCCGGTGATGATGAAAGGCGAGGCGCCCGGAATGATCACCTTCCAGAACAGCGAATGCTCGTCGGCGCCCATGGCGCCTGCCGCGCGCAGCCAGATCGGGTTGACCGAACGCACGCCCGACCAGGTATTGAACACCATCGGGAAGGTAGCGGCGTAGAACACGATCAGGATCGTGGTCAGGTTGCCGATGCCGAACCACAGCATAAACAGCGGCACCAGCGCAAAGGAGGGGATCGGCATCAGCGCGCTGACCAGCGGTAGCACGAAGTGCTCAATGCGCCGGAAGCGCGCCATCAGGATTCCGAGCGGAATGCCGACCACCACCGCAAGCGAGAATCCGAACATCACCCGGTAGAGGGTGAAGGCGGCATGCTCGATAATGCTGCCGTCGGCCAGCATCCCGACCAAGGTGCCCGCAATGACCGGCAGCGTCGGCAACAGCGCCGGCGCGAAATAGCCGCTGCGCGCCAGCGCCTCGTAGACGGCTGCCGCCGCCGCCAGCGAGATGGCGGCGCGGATGAGCGAGCGCGCTTGCTGCCCGTTTTCGGTCATGAGGTGACCATGCCCCAGCGCACGACGGTGTAATCCTCGATCTTCTGGAACACGAGTTTCTCCAGCACGAGTCCGATGATCGCGATCACGGCGATGCCGGCCATCATGATGTCGGTGTTGAGGAACTTGCGCGCGCCGAAGATCATCCAGCCGAGGCCCCAAGGCACGGCGGCCAGCATCTCCACCGCCACCAAAATACGCCATGCCTGCGCCAGGCCGAGCCGCAGGCCGGTGAGGATGTAAGGCAGCGCGCCCGGCAGGATCACGTGACTGAACAACCGGCGATCGTCGGCGCCCATGGATTGCGCCGATCGCACCCAGATTTCTTTCACGGCTTTGACGCCGGTCCAGCTGTTGAAGATGACCGGGAACGCCGCCACGAAGCCGACCAGCAGCACGGCGGAGAAATTGCCAAGCCCGAACCAGAGCAAAAACAGCGGCGCATAGGCCAAGCCGGGGATCGGCGCGCAGATGCTCACCAGCGGCAGGAAGATGTCCTCGGCGCGGCGCGAGCGTCCCATCAACACGCCGATGCCGACGCCGAACACCGCGGCCAGCGTAAAGCCGGAGAGCAGGCGGACCACGGTCTCGATGGCGTGATGCGGCAGGATGCCGGAGACCGTGAGCTGGTAGAAAGATAGCGCCACTTCCTCCAGCGTCGGAAACAGCCGGCGCGGGAATACGCCGGCCCAGGCGACGATCTCCCAAATGCCGCCGACCACCACGAACGGAAATACATTGCGCGCGATTGTGCGCCCGTGCTCGCGCCCGGCGCTCGCCGGCCGTTCGGGCGCACCCGCCACTTCTATGATGGTGACGGCATCCTGCATTCGTGCCGGCGCTCCTCCCGAGGTCTTGGCTTACGGCCGCTTGAACCGGGCCTTGTAAGTGGCCTTATAAACGGCCTTTTGACCTGCCGGCGGCAGATTAATGCGCTTTGAAGGACGACCACAAGCATCGGAGGGGTGGCATACCCGCCCAGCGGTACAGCACTGGCGATTTCGCGGCAGAACGGCTAAAGCCCGGCCCGAAGTGCGCCTGCGCGCGGCACGAATTCAACGGGAGTCTTGAGGATGTCGAAGACTGCACAAAAGATTGGCTGGATCGGAGTCGGCCGCATGGGCACGCCGATGGCCGAGCGCCTGCTCAAGGCCGGCCATGATGTGACGATCTGGAACCGCACCCGTGCCAAGGCTGAGCCGTTGGCCGCCAAGGGCGGCAAGATCGTCGACAAGCCGGTCGATCTCGCCGGTTGCGATGTGGTGTTCGCTATCGTCTCCACCGGCAAGGACGTCGAACAAGTCGTCTTCGGCAAAGACGGCCTGCTCAGCGGCGCCAACAAGCCGAAGATGCTGGTCGATTGCTCGTCGATCTCGGTCGAGGAGTCCGCCGCCATCCGCAAGCGGCTGACCGAACGCGGCGTCAGCTTCCTGGCCGCGCCGGTATCCGGCAACGCCAAGGTGATCAAGGCCGGCAAACTGTCGTCCGTGGTATCCGGTCCTGAGGCCGACGCCAAAGTGGCGATGCCGCTGATCGAGGTGTTCGCACCGCGCGGCGTCTCCTACGTGGGCGACGGCGAACTCGCGCGCATCTGCAAGATCGCGCACAACGTTATGCTCGGGGTGGTGATCGAGAATCTGATCGAGATCACGCTGCTCGCCAACAAGATGGGCGTGCCGCGCCACGCCTTCCTCGCCTTCATGAACAATGGCGTGATGGGCTCGATGTTCACCGCCTACAAGACGCCGGCGCTGGTCAATCTCGACTGGACTACGACCTTCACGCCCGAGCTGCTGCGCAAGGACCTCGATCTCGGTCTCGAGCTCGGCCGCGAATGGGACGTGCCGATGCCGGTCACCGCCGCGACGCGCGAAGTGCTGCAAAACCATTTCGGCGCCGCCATGCTGCAGAAAAACCCGGAAGAATATTTGCAGAAGGACTTCGCCGCGATGGCCGAGACCATGGCGCTCGCCGCCGGCATGAAGCTCACGCCGGAAAATAAGAACGTGCCGAGCGGGCTGGAGTGAGTTCCGACCCACGTCATCGCGGCACATAAAAAAAGGGCCCCTTGCGGGGCCCTGTGTGCATAAGGTGGAGGATTCACGTCGCCGTAAAGCCTAAAGGGAGGAAAAACAGCGACTGCGCACGAGGTCTACTCAATAGGTCGCGCGCGCTTATCACAAGTAAAATGCCCGTAAATTTTTCCCTGGATTTGCTCATCACAAAAAACGCACAATCGGCGCACGAAACGTGGAACTGAGGAAACGCGCATGACCTTCAAGCTCTATAACGCGCCACAATCGACCTGCAGCCAGCGCGTTCGCTTTGTGTTCAACGGAAAAAAGATTCCGTTCGACGAAGTGAGGCTGAATCTGCTCGAAGGCGACCAGCTCAAGCCCGACTACCTCAAGCTCAATCCGAATGGGGTGGTGCCCACTTTGGATCACGATGGCGCGATTGTGATCGATTCCATCGTCATCACCGAATATCTCGACGAGGTTGCGCCGCAGGCGAGCTTCTCGCCGGAATCCCCGGTCGAGCGCGCCCGCATGCGGGCGCTGATGCATTTCATTGACGAGATGCCGGCCGCCGCCGTGCGCGTGCCGACCTTCAACCTCGCCTTCCTGCCCAGCTTCCAGAAGATGAGCCGCGAGGCCTTCGTGGCGATCGCAGAGTCAAAGCCGCTGCGCCGCGAATTCATGCTGGCCATGGGGCAGACCGGCTTTCCGCAAGCCGAGATGGGTGCCGCGCTCGCGCGCCTGCGCCGCACCTACGAGCGCATGGACGCCGAAATCGAAAAGAGCGGCGGCCCATGGCTCTTGGGCAAGGACATTTCGCTCGCTGACGTGGCGGTGATGCCGGCGTTGGTCCGCATGCACGACCTCGGCCTGCCCGGCTGGCAGGATCTGTCGCGCATCGTCACCTGGTTCGACAATATCCGCGCGCACCCGGCCTTCAAGCCAACCTACTATCCGGGCTCACTGCTGAGCGAGCGTTTCCCGCATTTGCGCGAGAAGGCGCCCGCTTAAATCCCATTTTGCTTGGGAGCGATCATGACGGCTCAGGCGAAACATTTCCGGTCGGGTGAGGGCAAGACCTATCAGCTTGGCCGCATCACGCTGACCTTCAAGACGGGCGCGGTTGACACCGGCGGCGCTTACACGTTGTGCGAGGCGATCGAGCCGCCGGACGCCACCGCCGGGCTGCACCGCCATCCGACCTATGATGAAACCCACATAATTTGCGAGGGCCACTACGAGTGCCAGCTGGGCGACGCCAAGCTCAAGCTCGGCCCCGGCGAGATGATGTTCGCGCCACGCGGCATGCCGCACAGCGTCAGAAGCGTCGGCCCAGAACTCGGCCGCGAACTGATCATCTCGTCGCCCGGCGGCGTGTTCGATGCGTTCGTCGCGGACGTTGCTGCGGCCGCCAAAGGCGGCCCGGCCGCAAACTTCCGTGCCATCGCGGCCAAATACGGCATTGAGTTCTTGAGTTAGCTGGACGCCGGGGATGCTGGCTCTCGGTCAGGCGCCGGCGCATAGTGCCGGCTGCGCCACGTTATTTTTCAGATACGGAGGCCCTGGCCCATGAATCCCATCACCTCGCTCGTCACCATCGTTTTCGCCGTGATCGGCGCGCTGTTGTTTGTATCCGGTTTGCAGCTGCCCGGCATCGGCTTCGGCATTCTCGCCGTGTTCGTGCTGTTCTCGCTCAAGATGGCCAATAACTGGGAGCGCTTCGTGATCCTGCGCGCCGGCAAATTGTCGAGCGTGAGGGGACCTGGCCTGTTCATGATCATCCCGGTCATCGACGCCATCGCCGCCGTCATCGACGAGCGCATCCAGACCACGCAGTTCAACGCCGAGCAGGCGCTCACCCGCGACACCGTGCCGGTCAATGTCGATGCCGTCATCTTTTGGCACGTGCACGACGCCCAGCGCGCCGCGCTCAATATCACCGACTACCGCCAGGCCATCGACCGGGTGGCGCAGACGTCTTTGCGCGAAATGATCGGCGCGTCGCATCTCTCGGCGCTGCTGGCCGAACGCAAGGCGGCCGACGAGGTGCTGCGCGCCGAGATCGCGGGCAAGACCGCCGACTGGGGCATTTCGGTCAATTCGGTGGAGATCCGCGACGTCGCCATTCCGGTCGGCCTGCAGGACGCCATGTCGCGCCAGGCGCAGGCCGAGCGCGAGAAGGAAGCGCGCGTGATCTTAGGCTCCGCCGAGGCCGCGATTGCGCAAAAGTTCGTCGACGCGGCGCGCACCTATGCTGGCGAACCGGCCGCGCTTCACCTGCGCGCGATGAACATCATCTATGAGACCACCAAGGAGCGCGGCGCTACCATCCTGATCCCGACCTCGATGGTGGATTCCATGAGCGTCGCGCTGCCGGCGGCGATGCTGGCGCAGAAGGAATTGGGTGGGAAAAGCTAGATTCGGCATGCTAGCTGCCGTTCGCGGCGGCGAGCGCGCGGGCCTTCTTCGATGTCTCGAAGCCGTGCATGCCGCCATACCACTGGATGGCGACGACGGCGCCTTTGACCGGCTGCAGCAATGCGAGCGTCATCGCCAGCGCTAGCGACGGCCACAGCGCCATGCTGACCCAAACGGCCGGCGCGATTTCGGTCTCCACCACCAGGATGATCGGCACCAGGATGTGGCCGACGATGACGATCACCAGATAGGCGGGGAAATCGTCGGCGCGGTGATGATGGAGCTCCTCGCTGCAGCGCGGGCACTGGTCGGCGACCTTCAGGAAGGCGCGGAACATGCGGCCCTCGCCGCAGGCCGGACAGCGCCTGCGAAACCCGCGCCACAGCGCCTGGGCGGCCGTAGCAGGCAGCCGAGCTTGTGTCGCTTCTCGCGCGTCAACTTTCTCAGGCGTCATCAGAAATCCTCGATCAAAAAATAGGCCCCACTTTCGCGGGGCCCATCGTTTGATTGTTCTTGGCTTAGTACCTGTTCGCGATCGGCAATTCCTCCGCCGGGAACAGCGAGATCAGGCGGCAGCCCTTGTCGGTGACCACGACCTCTTCCTCGATGCGCGCGGCGGAATAGCCGTCGGTCGCCGGGCAATAAGTCTCGATCGCGAACACCATGCCTTCCACTATCTCGGTCGGGTGGTCCATCGACACCACGCGCGAGATGATCGGCCGCTCGTGCAAATTGAGGCCGAGGCCGTGCGCGAATTGCAGGCCGAAGGCCGACATTTCGTCCGGAAAGCCGAATTCCTCGGCCTTCGGAAACACCTCGCAGATATGCGCGGTCGAGGCGCCCGGCTTGATGCGGTCGATGGCGTCGTCGAGCCATTGCCGCGCTTTCTTGTAGGCGTCGTGCTGTGCCGGCGTGGCGCGGCCGACGTTGAAGGTGCGGTAGTAGCAGGTGCGATAGCCCATGAACGACTGCAGAATATCGAAGAACGCTTGGTCGCCGGGGCGAATCATGCGGTCGGTGAAGTTATGCGGATGCGGACTGCAGCGCTCGCCGGAGATGGCGTTGACCGCCTCGACGTCGTCGGAGCCGTGCGTATAAAGGAACTTATTGACCTCGGCGACGACGTCGTTCTCGCGCACGCCCGGACGCAGCATGTTATTCACCAAGTCATAGGCGCCGTCGACCATCGCCGCGGCGCGGTTCAAGAGCGCGATCTCGTCGGACGACTTGACCTCGCGCGCGCTCAGCATGACCTGCTGGCCGTCTTTGATCTTCAGTCCGGCTTTTTCGAGCTCGAACATCATGGGCGGTTCGATAATGTCGACGCCGATCGGCATCTTGGCGACGCCGGCGGCCTTTAGGATCGACGCCATCTCCTCGGCGTGGCGCTTCATCAGGCCGAAGGCGGGATCGACGGTACCGCGCAAGCCGACCAGGCCGGCCTTGCAGTTCTCCGGCTTGAGCCAGGGCGAATAGAGCTTGTGATGGACGGCGGCCGAGCCGAAGTCCCACAGGATCGGATCGCCGCCGCGCGTAAGCAGCGCCCAGCGCGACAGCTTGTCGCGCGCCCATTCGCCGATCTTGGTCGAGGTGACGTAGCGGATGTTGTTGTCGTCGAACAGCAGCAGCGCACCGAGGTCGCTGGCTTCGAGCGCGGCCTGCGCGCGGGCGAGCCGGTAGCGATGCATGCGCCGGTAATCGACGCGCTCCTCGAAATCGACGCCCATGGTGCCGAGCACCGGCAGGTGGCGGCCCCAGTTGTAGCGCGGGTTAATGTCCTCGGCTGTGATCTTCAGCGGGTCGTGCGTTCTCTTGTCCATGGGTGCTCTCCCTTATTCGAATTGGCTGGCCGGCCGTACCCGGCGTCGTGAGGTGCATTAGTGGATGGCCGCATTATAGGCAATACGGACGGCGCTGTCGGCCCTTTGCGAAGTCGGCAAGATATCCCCGCCGGCGCGGGGGTCTTGTTGACATGGCTCAAAATAGGATAATAGTCCGTTATGTCCGATCCGCCGAGGGCGCTTCATGAGGCGTCAGGCAAGCGGGATCGGATGCGGCGCTCCATTCCCTTTTGGGGAAACGGAAAAAGGGAAGCCGGCCCACCCGGGGCCGCAAAGAATACGGGCAGCGCAGCGTTGGCTACGCCACCTGCCGGCCCCAGAGCCTCTTGGAGGCAATATCCGCCCCTTCGCGGATCGCGCGCAGCTTGAGCCAGACCGCCGGCTCGATCACCCACTCGCGGTTTGTGAAAGTGCCGAAACCGCAGTCGGTCGACGCGATCACCCGCTCGCGCTCGCCGACCGTCGCCACCGCGTCCTCGATGCGCCGCGCGACCACTTCCGGATGCTCGACGAAATTGCTGGTGGTCTCCACCACGCCGGGGATCAACAGCATGTCCTTCGGCAGCGGATTTTTCTTCAGCGCCTCGTATTCGTGGGCGTGGCGCGGATTGGAAAACTCGATCGACAGCGCGCCGACCTTGGCCTGATAGAGCGCCGGCAAAATCGTGGCGAGCGGCACGTCGTGAATGTGCGGGCCTTCCCAGTTGCCGTAGCAGACATGCAGCCGCACGCGATCGCGTGGGATTCCGGCAATGCCGTCGTTGATCGCCTGCACATGGCGCTCCACCGCCTTGACGAAATCGCCGTCCGACAAATCGCGGTACAGCATGGTGCGGTCCATGGCGAGATCGGGAGCGTCGATCTGCAACAGCAGGCCCGCTTTGTGGATCGCCTGGTATTCGTTCTTCATCTCGCGCGAAATGGCGCTGAGATATTCATCTTGGCTGCCATAGAACGCATCGAGCATGGTCGACGAAATGATGCCGGGCGAGGGCGCCGTCATGAACTGCTCGGAGAATTTGCCCTCGGAAATCTTCTTGAAACGCGCAATCTCGCTCTCGATCGGCTTGAGATCGAGATATTTCAACTCGGCCTGGCATTCCGGCGCGTTCTGCTGCTTACTGACATGCGGGAAACGGCGCTTGAGCTGCTCCACCAGTTCGGGGAATTCCTCGAATTCGCGTCCGCGCCGCCGCTTCGATACGCCGGCAAAGCCGCTCATGCGCTGCGGCACATAGGTCTGGAAGCCGACCCGCTGCTGCTCGCCGTCATTGCCGATGTCGATGCCGGCGGAAGCCTGCTTCTCCACCACATGGCGAACGGCTTTGTCCATCTCCGCGGCCATCTCCTTGGCGTCGAATTTTTCGCCCGCCTCCTGGCGCACCAGCAGATCGGACAGCTTCTCATTGCGCGGCAGGCTGCCGACATGGGTGGTCAGAATGCGGTCCCGGCTGAAGATCATGCGCGGCTTGCTCCCTTTAGTCGACATTGCGGCATTTGGCTTCTCTCTGCATAATACGCATCGTCTTAGGAGGAAACAAAATGACAATGGTCGCTGAAGCGGCCGTGGCCGATCCCGTGGGCGCAGTCCCACGCGACTACAATTTCGCCGCCGACGTGCTGCAAAGCAACCTCGCTGCCGGCCGCGCCAACAAGCCGGCCTATATTGACGCGCGCGGCCCGCTTACCTATGGCGCGCTGGCCGACCATGTCGCGCGCTTCGGCGCGGCGCTGCGCGGCTTGGGCATCAGGCGCGAGGAGCGCGTGCTGCTGGCGCTGCTCGACACCGTGGACTGGCCGATCGCGTTTCTCGGCTGTCTCAAGGCCGGCATCATCGCCGTGCCGGTCAACACGCTGCTCACCGAGGACGACTACCGCTTCATGCTGGCCGACAGCCGCGCCAAATGCCTGGTGGTGTCGGAGGCGCTGTTCCCGAAATTCGAGAAGCTGATCAAAGACAGCCCAGACCTGGAGCACGTCATCGTTTCGGGCGAAAACCCGCACGGCTACCGGCTGTTCGAGGATGTCATCGGCTCAGATGAGCCGGAGGATTACACCGCGCCGACGCTGTGCGACGACATGGCGTTCTGGCTCTACACCTCAGGCTCCACCGGCAAGCCGAAGGGCGCCGTGCATGTGCATGCCAGCTTGAAGCTCACCGCCGATCTCTACGGCACGCCGGTCGCCGGTCTGAAGGAAAGCGACGTCGTCTATTCGGTGGCGAAATTGTTTTTCGCCTACGGCCTCGGCAATGCCATGACGTTCCCGCTCACGGTCGGCGCCACAACGGTGCTGCTGGGCGACCGGCCGACGCCGGACGGCGTCGCCGCGCTGTTGCGCAAATATCCGGTCACGGTCTTTTTCGCGGTGCCGACCTTTTACGCCGCGTTTCTCGCCAGTCCGAACGCGCCGAAGAAATCCGAAGTGAAATTCCGCCGCTGCATTTCGGCCGGCGAGGCGCTGCCGGAGGAAATCGCCCGCACCTGGAAGGAACGTTACGGCATGGAGATTTCCGACGGGCTCGGCACCACCGAGATGCTGCATATCTATCTCACCAATGCGCCGGGTGCGACCAAATACGGCACCACCGGCAAGCCGGTACCCGGCTACGAGATCAAACTTATTGGCGAGGACGGCAAACCCGTGAAGCAGGGCGAGATGGGCGAGCTCTATGCACGCGGGCCGACCAGCGCAAT
Source organism: uncultured Alphaproteobacteria bacterium (assembly GCA_963778745.1). GTDB lineage: Bacteria > Pseudomonadota > Alphaproteobacteria > Rhizobiales > Xanthobacteraceae > Pseudolabrys. Next base: position 62,975 of record CAVZVP010000008.1, read on the forward strand.
CATGTATTGGAACAACCGCGAGAAGTCGCGTTCGACCTTCCAGGGCGAATGGACCCGCTCGGGCGACAAATATATCGAGGACGCCGACGGCTATTACATCTGCTGCGGCCGGGCCGACGACATGCTGAAAGTGTCCGGCATTTACGTCTCTCCGTTCGAGGTGGAGGCCGCGTTGTCTTCGCACCCGGATGTGCTGGAAGCCGCGGTGGTCGGCTGGGGCGACGAACAGAAGCTGGTCAAACCCAAAGCCTTCGTCGTGCTCAAGGAGCCTAACAAGGCCAGCGATGCGCTGATCCGCGCGCTGCAGGAACACGTCAAGGCCAAGCTCGCACCCTACAAGTATCCGCGCTGGATCGAGTTCCGCACCGAGCTGCCGAAAACGGCGACGGGAAAGATTCAGAGATTTAAGCTGAGGGCTGAGGATCACGTATAAGTATTGTCATGACGCTCGCAGATTCCGGCTTCCTCAACATTGGCTCCCAGCATCTCGAATACCGCATGATCGGCCCGTGGCCCGATGCGGCGCCGACGCTTGTTCTGCTGCACGAAGGCCTCGGCTGCACCGGACTGTGGGGCGATTTTCCCGAGCAACTCCAAGCGGCGACCGGCGCCGGCGTGTTCGTCTTTTCGCGCGCCGGTTATGGCCAATCGAGCCCGGTGCCGCTGCCGCGGCTAATTTCTTACATGCACGACGAGGCGTGCGACGTGCTGCCGCGTCTGCTCGACGAAATCCGCTTCAAGCGCGGACTTTTGATCGGCCACAGCGACGGCGCTTCCATCGCGACGATCTATGCCGGCAGCCATCAGGATCATCGCGTCGGCGGTCTGGTGCTGGTGGCGCCGCATTTCTTCACCGAGGACATGGGCATCGCCTCCATCGTCGAGGCGCGCAAAGCATATGAGACCAGCGATTTGCGCCAGCGCCTCGCGCGCTGGCACGCCGACGTCGACAATGCCTTCAAGGGCTGGAACGGCGCCTGGCTTGATCCCGATTTCCGCAAATGGGATATCACCGAGTTTCTTGCCTATATCCGCGTGCCGATCCTGATCGTGCAGGGCGAGGACGACCAGTACGGCACGGTGAAGCAGATCGAGGTCGCGAACCAGGAATGCTATTGCCCGGTCGAGGTGGCGCTGCTGCCCGGCGCGCGTCACTCGCCGCAACGCGACGCGCCTGAGGCGACGCTTAGGGCGATTACGGAATTCGTCGCCCGCGTTCTGGCAAGCGAGACCAGCGCGGTGTAATGCGTCAAGCGCGGGCATCTTTTCGGGGGCAGAAATATGTCCTACCGTCGTCCCTTCGTTATGGGGGCGAACACGACGGAAGCCGTTCCAGCAGCACCACCGTCGGCCGCTCCGGTCGGCATCAAGGGCCGGCTCATCCTGCCGGCCATCGGTACCTTTACGTCGCCGATCTATTTGACCGTGGCGTTTTTTAATTTGCTGCCGACCTACGAAAAGCTCTGGGCGGGAAGGGCCGTCTTGTCGAGCGGCCTGCTCAACTTCATGGTCATAGAGTTCATATTCAATCTTGCATTCATCGTGGGCTGGATTGCCGCCATTTTCCTATTGCTCTCGAAGTCGCGGCATTATCCGACGGCCTATATTGCGCTGACGGCGGGGATGGTGATCTTTCTGGCCGCGGACATGCTTATCTCCGCGGGACCTTTTGGTCATCCGCCCGATCAAGCGGACGTCATGTCGCTGGTGCGCGCGGCCATGATCGCGGTGATCTGGTGCCCCTATATGTTGCTGTCGCAGCGGGTCAGAAACACCTTTGTCGCGAAGGCCTGAACACCAAAGGGCCAACATTGCATCGGAAAAAGAAAATGGCCGGGCTGCTTGCCCGGCCATTTCATTCCGCGAACAATGGAAACGATTATTCTGCCGCCTGCTTGGCGGCGCTCGAATGTGCCGTCACCAGATAATCCAGCGCGGCCTGTACGCCGCCCTTCTTGTGCGGAATGCCGGCGAGCGCCAGCGCCATCTCGGTGGCCGCGAGCGCGCCCATCAGCATGGTGTCGTTGACGTCGCCCAGATGGCCGATGCGGAAATATTTGCCGGCATAAGCGCCGAAGCTCGCGCCGTATGAGATGTTGAAGTTCTCCAGCGCCAGCGCGCGGAACTTGTCGGCGTCGTGTCCTTCCGGCAGCAGGATCGCGGTAATCGTCGGCGAATATTGACCGGCGTTCTTGTTGAGGTTTTCCAGTCCCCAGGCCTTCACCGCGCGGCGGGTGGCTTCCGCCAGCCGGTCGTGGCGCGCGAACACGTTGTCGAGCCCTTCCTCGTGCAGCATGTCGATGCCGACGCTCAGGCCCTGCAACATTTGCGTCGCCGGCGTGTAGGGGAAGAAGCCGACTTTGTTCATGGTCAGCATCTCGTCCCATGCCCAGAACGACTTCGGCATCTTGGATGTCTTGTTGGCGGCCAGCGCCTTGTCGCTGATGGCGTTGAACGACATGCCGGGCGGCATCATCAGGCCCTTCTGCGCGCCGCCAACCGAGACGTCGACGCCCCATTCGTCGTGCCGGTAATCGGTCGAGGCGAGCGAGGAGATGGTGTCAACGAAGAACAGCGCCGGATGGCCGGCGGCATCAATCGCCTTGCGGATTTCGGCAACCGGGGTCAGCGCACCGGTCGAGGTTTCATTATGCAGAACGCAGACCGCCTTGATCTCTTTGTTCTTGTCTTCGCGTAGTCTGGCTTCGATCGCCTTCGGATCGGCGCCCTGGCGCCAGTCGGTGGTGATGAATTCGGGTTTCAGGCCGATCTTCTCGGCCATCTTCTTCCACAGCGTGGCGAACTGGCCGGTCTCCACCATCAGCACCTTGTCGCCGGGCGACAGCGTGTTGACGAGGGCTGCTTCCCAGGCGCCGGTACCGGTCGCGGTGTAGATGATCACCGGGTTCGTCGTCTTGAAAATGGTCTTGATGCCCTCCAGGCACTTCTTGGTCAGCTTGGCGAATTCCGGCCCGCGGTGGTCGATGATGGGGGTATCCATCGCCCGCAATACGCGGTCGGGAAGCGGGGTCGGCCCCGGAATGTGAAGAAAATGACGTCCCACCGCACGTGAGGAATTCTTAGCCATTGGCATTCGCTCCTAAACGCAGCTTTTCATGGATTTTCGTGGCTTAACCACGGGCCGGCCCCGGCGAGGGAGCGGCGCTTGTGGCGTTGAACTATGAATGTAACATTGCGGTCAAGCGGTTTTCCGCACAGCAAACAAGCCGTCTATGCATAGGCTGAACGAGGCCCCAAAAGGAAACACGCCGTGGCGGTCGTAAGACCCGGCCTGGAACGGCGGCTGAAGGCCGAATTGAGCGGGGACGTGCAGTTCGACCGCTTCAGCCGCGGCCGCTACGCCACCGACGCCTCGCATTACCAGATCACGCCGGTCGGCGTGGTCGTCCCGCGCACGATAGAAGAAGCCGAACGGGCAATAGGGATTGCCCGCAGTGAAGGCGTCAGCGTGCTGGCGCGCGGCGGCGGCACCTCGCAGGCTGGGCAGACCGTCGGCGAAGCACTGGTGGTGGATTGTTCCAAATACCTCACCCGCATCCTCGATCTCGACCTCAAAAGCGTACGCTGCGCGGTCGAGCCGGGCCTGGTGCTCGACGATCTCAACCGCCAGCTCAAACCGCACGGGCTGTGGTTCCCGGTCGATATTTCGACTTCCTCGCGCGCAACAATCGGCGGCATGGCCGGCAACAATTCTTGCGGCGGGCGCTCGCTCCGCTACGGCACCATGCGCGACAATGTGCTGGCGATCGAAGCCATGCTGGCCGACGGTACGCTGGCGCATTTCGGCCGCATCGGCGGCAATCTCAATGACGTGCCGGCTCCCTTAAGGCCGCTCGCCAAGGATCTGCTCGCGATCGGGGCGCGCGAAGCCGATGAGGTTGCTGCGCGCTTCCCGAAGGTGCAGCGCCGGGTCGGCGGCTACAATCTCGACGCGCTGGTGCAAGGTTCGTATCTTGGCAAGAACGATATCAATCTCGCGCACGTGCTGGTCGGCTCGGAAGGCACGCTTGGCTTCTCCACCCGCATCGAATTGAAACTGTCGCCGCTGCTCGGCCGCCGCGCGGTCGGCGCCTGCCATTTCGGCAGCTTCCGCGAAGCGATGGATGCCGCTCAGCACATCGTGCATTTGCTGCCGATCGCGGTCGAACTGATCGACCGCACCATGATCGAGTTGGCGGGCGAAATTCCGATCTTCCGGCCGACGCTGGAAAAATTCGTGCGTGGGACGCCCGAAGCCATCCTGCTGGTCGAATTTGGGGAGGACAATCACGAGGAAAACCTGCGCCGGCTGCGCAAGCTCAAGCACATGATCGGCGATCTCGGCTTTGGCTGGGACAAGAGCGGCGACAAATGGGGCGGCGTGGTCGAGGTGCTCAGCGCCGAGCTGCAGGCCGCCATCACGGATCTCCGCACCTCCGGCCTCAACATCATGATGTCGATGAAGGAGCAGGGCAAACCGGTTTCCTTCGTCGAGGATTGTGCGGTGCCGCTCGAGCATCTCGCCGACTATACCAGCCGGCTCACGGCGATCTTCGATAAACACGGCACGCGCGGCACCTGGTATGCGCATGCCGGCTCAGGCTGCTTGCATGTGCGGCCGGTACTGAATCTGCGTCAGGACAAGGACGTCCATGCCATGCGCGAAATCGCCGAGGAGGCGTTCGCCATGGTGCGCGAATACAAGGGCTCGCATTCCGGCGAACACGGTGACGGGCTGGTGCGCTCGGAATTCAACGAGCCGATGTTCGGTTCGCGTTTGGCGCGCGCGTTCGAGCAGGTGAAGGACCGCTTCGATCCCAACGGCCTCTATAATCCCGGCAAGGTCGTGCGGCCGCCCAAGTTCGATGACCGCAGTCTGTTCCGTTACGCGCCCGGTTATCACGGCGAGGCTATCAAGACCCATCTCGATTGGTCGGCCTATACCGGCGCCGGCAACGGGTTCCAGGGCGCCATCGAGATGTGCAACAACAACGGCGCCTGCCGGAAATTGGCGGGCGGCGCCATGTGCCCGAGCTACCGCGTCACCCGCGACGAACGCGACGTCACGCGCGGGCGCGCCAATACGTTGCGGCTCGCGGTCACCGGCCAGCTGGGACCCGACGCGCTCACCTCCGACGAGATGGCCGAGACGCTCAAGCTTTGCGTCTCCTGCAAGGCCTGCCGGCGCGAATGCCCGACCGGCGTCGACATGACGCGCATGAAGATCGAGGTGCTGGCGGCGCGCGCGGCCAAGCATGGCCTCACACTGCACGACCGACTGGTCGGCTTCCTGCCGCATTACGCGCCCTATGGTGCGCGCTGGCCGTGGCTCGCCAATCTGCGCGACCGCGTTCCAATCTTGCGCAAAGCGTCCGAGATGTTCGCCGGATTTTCCGGACGGCGCAGCCTGCCGAAATGGCGGGCGGATACTTATCGCGACCGTTCCGATTGGGCCTACAGCGCCGCGCCGGAAGGCGAGCCGACGCGCGAGGTCGTATTGTTCGCCGACACCTTTAACCGATATTTCGAGCGCGAAAATCTAGACGCGGCGCTGACCGTGTTGGTGGCCGGCGGCTATCGGGTGCACGCCGTAATGCCGAATGGCGGCAACGCGCGGCCGCTGTGCTGCGGACGCACGTTCCTCGCGGTCGGCGCGGTGGATGAAGCGCGGCGCGAAATGCAGCGCACGCTGGCCGCGCTCGCGCCCTATGTATCTCGCGGCGTTCCGGTCATTGGCCTGGAGCCGAGCTGCTTGCTCAGCTTCCGCGACGAATTGCCGGCCTTGATCAAAGACGCGGCCGCGAGTGCATTGTCGGGGCAGGCGCTGCTGCTGGAGGAATTCCTCGCCCGCGAGCAGAAGGAAGGCCGCCTGAAATTGCCGCTTGGGCCGCTGCCGAAAAAAGCGCTGCTGCACGGCCACTGCCACCAGAAAGCGTTCGACGCCATGGGCGCGGTCGAGAGCGTGCTGAAGATGATCCCGGAGCTGTCCGTCGACACCGTCGAATCGAGCTGCTGCGGGATGGCAGGCAGTTTCGGCTACGACGCCGCGACCATCGACGTCTCGCTCAAGATGGGTGAGCTGTCATTGCTACCGGCAGTGCGCAAGGCGTCCGCGGACGCGTTGATCGTGGCTGACGGCACGTCCTGCCGGCATCAGATTCACGACGGCACGGATCGCGATGCGCTGCACGTGGCGCGCGTACTGGCGATGAGTTTGGGAGCGGCCGTCGAATCCGGGCACCAATATTCAATACCGCTCGCCGTCAATGTTCGCTCGTTGCGCTCCGCCATTTTGGCGATCCTGGTCATTGCTTCGTTCGGCGGCGGATCCGTTTGGGCCGAGGAGGATGAATACGGCTCGCGCGCGCGATTTCCGGCCGGCCCATTACGGCAGATAGACGACGCGCTCAAGCCCTATGGCATCCGACCGAGTTTCTCTTAATACCGGCGACGTGCTGGGCAATGCGTCGGGCGGCGCAAATTGGAGCGGCCGTCATTGGCCGCGTAACCATGGGTCGCGCGGCCCCGAAATAGGTTCAAACGTTCCTGGGGAGGGTCAGGTGCCCAGAAAGTGCGCCAGCCATTCGGGCCGGAAATTGAGCCCTGAAAAGCCCGCAACTCCGAAAAGCATGCCGAGGGCGCCAGAGCCCCAGGCGAGGTAGAGCAGCCAAAAGCTGTCGACCAGTGACGCGACCGCCGATACCGCAATGGCGATCGATGCAAATGCGTCCGACATGTCGAACTGATCGTCGCGGAAATTGAGCCAGTCGTACTCCTTCTCCAGCGCTTCGGCCTTGGCGCGTGTCTCTTTCGAATGACCTTCATATTTCTTGATATCGGCTTCGAACTCAGTCGCCTGCTTGGCGGCTAGGGCGCGGTCAAAATTGCCGGCAGTCTCCAGCAACCGCAATTGCGCCAGCCCGTTCTCGTCGATGTGCAGCTTGACGCGCGCGGATTGGTATTCCGCCCAGGCGTCCACAGATTCCGACTTGGCCTTCTGCATGGCCTGATTGATGTTGTCGTCCTTGATCTTCGTCACCGCCATGAAGACCGACAGGATCACGACCGTAACGGCGACCAAATTGCTGAGGCGCTTGTCCGAGCTTTCAGTTTTGACGTCCGCATCCACTTTGTGCCCCCTTTGGCAATTAGGGTAATGTAACGGAAAGCAAGGGGAAAATATGCCGTTCACAAGGCTTTGCGCGATCGCCGTCGCCGCTTTGCTCGCCGGCATGCAGCCGCCGTCGCCGGTGCTCGCGCAACAACTCGACAAAGTCCGCTTCGGCACCAATTGGGTGGCGGAGGCCGAGCATGGCGGCTTCTACCAGGCGCTCGCCGACGGCACCTACCGCAAATACGGGCTCGACGTGACTATCGTGCCGGGCGGGCCGAACGTGAACAACCGCATCCTGTTGCCGGTCGGCAAGCTCGACTTCTTCATGAGTGCCAACTCGCTGCAAGCCTTCGACGCGGTCGAGCACGACATCCCGACCGTGACGGTGGCGGCGAGCTTCCAGAAGGACCCGCAGGTGCTGATCGCGCATCCGGGCGTCGAGACGCTGGCGGATCTAAAAAAGCACACGCTGTTCGTGTCGAAGGAAGGCATGGCCAGCTACTTCCAGTGGCTGAAGGCTGACTACGGTTTCGACGAATCGAACGTGAAGCCCTACACCTTCAACGCCCAGCCGTTTCTCGCCGACAAGAAGTCGGCGATGCAGGGCTACGTCACCTCCGAGCCCTACGCGGTCGAGACGCAAGGACACTTCAAGCCGAAAGTGTTTCTGCTCGCCGATGTCGGCTTCAACGCCTATTCGACTTTGATCGAGACCCGGCGCGATCTGGTGGAGAAACGGCCCGATTTGGTGCAACGTTTCATCGATGCCTCGGCCATCGGCTGGTATCATTATATTTACGGCGACAGCCGGCCCGGAAACGAGCTGATCAAGAAGCATAATCCGGAAATGACCGACGCGCTGCTCGCCTATTCGATTGCCAAGATGAAGGAATTCGGCATCGTCGATTCCGGCGACTCGCTCAAACTCGGCATCGGCGCCATGACCGACGCGCGCATGAAAAGTTTCTTTGACAAGATGGTGCGCGTCGGTGTTGTGAAAGCCGGCCTCGACGTCAAGCGCGCCTACACCCTGCAGTTCGTCAACAAGGGCGTCGGCGTCGAGCTTCGGCCAAAATGAACGCGCCCGCGCCAGCTATCGTTTCGCTGCGCAACGTCGGCAAGACGTTCGAGAGCGGCACGGTCGCGCTCAACGGGCTCGACTTGGAGGTGCGCGACGGCGAATTCGTCTCGCTGTTGGGGCCGTCCGGCTGCGGCAAGTCGACCGCGCTGCGCATCGTCGCGGGGTTAAGCGCGCCGTCCGCTGGTGCGATCGAGTGGCCGGCCGGCAGCGGGCAAATCGGCTTCGTGTTCCAGGAGCCGACTTTGATGCCCTGGGCCGATGTGGCGGCCAATGTGCGGCTGCCGCTCCGGCTCGCTTATGCCGACGAAGCGCAATCGCGTGCCGCCGTGCACAGAACGCTGGAGCGGGTCGGCTTGGCCGAATTCGCGCAAAGCTACCCGCGCCAACTCTCCGGCGGTATGAAAATGCGCGCCTCGATCGCGCGCGCGCTGGTCACCGAGCCGCAATTGCTGCTAATGGACGAGCCGTTCGCGGCGCTCGACGAGATAACCCGCTTCAAGCTCAACAACGATCTGCTGACTTTGTGGCAGGAGCTACGCCGCACGGTGATATTCGTTACTCATTCGGTGTTCGAATCGGTGTTTCTGTCGCAGCGCATCGTCGTCATGACGCCGCGCCCGGGCCGCGTGTTCGCCGACATCGCGATCCCAGCGCCTTATCCACGCGACGAACGCTTTCGGACTTCGGCCGACTATGCCGGCTATTGCCGCACGGTTTCCGAGGCGCTCGGCAAGGCGATGGGAGGCGCGCCATGAGCGACCGCGTGCTACGCGTCGGCTTGCCCGTGATGGTAATGGCGCTTGGGCTGCTGGCCTGGGACCTGGTGGTACGCGCCTTCGCCATTCCGCCCTTCGTGTTGCCCGCGCCCGGCCTAGTGGTGGCGACATTGATCGTCGATAGCGGCCTGCTGGGACATTCGCTGCTGGTGACGCTTCTCACCACCTTCGAGGGCTTTCTGCTCGCCGCGGTCGGCGGCATTGGCCTTGCCGTCCTGTTCAGCCAGTCGCGGCTGATCGAATACTCGCTTTATCCATATGCGGTGATCCTGCAGGTAACGCCGATCGTCGCCATCGCGCCGCTGTTGCTGATCTATTTGCCGCAGCCGCTGGCGGTGCTGGCCTGCGCCTGGATCGTCGCGTTCTTCCCGGTGCTCGCCAACACCACGCTCGGCTTGCAGTCCGTCGATCACAATCTCCTTGCGCTGTTCGAACTCTACAAAGCCTCGCGCTGGCAGCTGCTGTGGAACCTGAAGTTGCCATCGGCGCTGCCGCACATGCTCGCCGGCCTGCGCATCGCCGGCGGGCTGTCGCTAATCGGCGCGGTGGTGGCGGAGATCGCCGCAGGCTCCGCCGGCGCCGGCTCGGGGCTGGCCTATCGCATCGCCGAATCTGGTTACCGGCTCAACATCCCGCGCATGTTCGCGGCGCTGCTGTTGCTGTCGCTCGCCGGCATCGCGATCTTCTTCGTGTTGTCGGCGCTTTCTCATTTGGCGCTGCGCCACTGGCACGAGAGCGCGGTCAAGCGCGAAATTTAAAGAACGTATTGCGCGAGCGCGCCGAGCGCGGCCATCGACACGACCACCTCGATCAAGCTGCGGTGCAGCCCGAATGCCAGCACTCCGGCTATGACCGCCAAGACGGAGGCGCGGATATCGAGCGCGAGCGGGTCAAACGCATACCAGCGCAGCAGGCCTAAGTGCATTTCGGTCACTTTGCCGAACAGCACATGCAGTGCGAACCAGACCGACAGATTGAGGATGACGCCGACCACCGCGGCGGTGATGGCGGCGAGTGCGCCGGACAATTGCCGGTTGGCGCGCAGCCGCTCGACGAAGGGCGCTCCGGCGAATATCCACAACATCGATGGCACGAACGTCGTCCACGTCGTCATGGCCGCGCCGAGTATGCCGGCGGTGATAGGTGAGAAAGGCGCGGCATCGCGGAACGCCGCCAGGAAGCCGACAAATTGCGTCACCAGGATCAGCGGCCCTGGTGTGGTCTCGGCGAGGCCGAGCCCGTCCACCATTTCGGGCGCGGTCATCCAGCCGTAGGTCTCCACCGCTTGCTGCGCCATATAGGCGAGCAGCGCATAGGCGCCGCCGAAACTCACCACCGCGAGTTTGGAGAAGAACATGCCGATGCTGACAAGCACATGTTGCGGTCCGAAGACGAGCGCCGCGATTGCGATCGGCGCCCACCACGCCAGCAATCCGACCAGCGATGCGATAGCGAATTGCCGCCAGCGGTCTTTGTCCGGCGGCGGGACGCTTTCGGCCTTGGCGGCAATGCCGAGCTGGGCCGGCGCCTGGCGCGCGACCAGGTAGCCCACGAGTGCCGCCGCCGCCACGATTAGCGGAAACGGCAGCGCCAGAAAGAAAATGCCGACAAAAGCCGCTGCCGCGAGCGACAGAAGGAGTGCGGTCTTGAGTGCGCGCTTGCCGATGCGGATCAGTGCCTCGACCACGATCACCAGCACGGCGGCTTTGATGCCGAACAATATGCCGTCGATGAGCGGGACGCCGCGGCCGAGCGCGTAAAGCAGGCTCAGGCCCAGCATTACGAAAGCGCCCGGCAGCACGAACAGGATTCCGGCGGCCAATCCGCCGCGCGCGCCATGCAGCAGCCAGCCCAGATAGGTCGCGAGCTTTTGCGCCTCCGGGCCCGGCAGCAGCATGCAGAAATTGAGCGCGTGCAGGAAACGCGCCTCGTCGACCCACTTCTTGTCGTCGACCACGGTTCGATGCATCAACGCGATTTGCCCGGCCGGCCCGCCGAAATTGATGCAGCCGATCTTCAGCCAGACCTTAAAGGCTTCACCGAAGGTCGGGTGGGTCGTATTTTCGGTCGTCGTCATGCGCTTTCAGGCCGCCTTGGCCGGCCAGTTGTGGCGCTCCTCGGCCGCAAAGCGCAGCCAGGCGAACAGGGCATCGTAAACTATGAAACCGCGTTCGAGCAGCCCATGATCGTCGTCGCCGGCAAGCGCCGACAGCCCCAGCGAAATCGCATGTAATCCGGCCGCCTCGGCTGCAAAATCGGGCCGCGCTGTGTCGGCGCCGCGCACGATCAGCGCCAGCCGGGCGAGGGACGGCTCGCCTTCCAGCCCGAATAGCTTGAGCATGGTGTCGAAGCTGCAGCGCTCGCCTTCGTGGCTCAGTTCGACGTCCTTGATGTCGAACGGCACGCCGCCGCTCTCGCGCGCGACGCTCACGACTTGTTCCGGATCGACGAACAGGACGCGAGCCTGCGGGTCGAGGAAGCGCCGGATCAGCCAGGGGCAGGCAATGCGGTCGATCTTCGGCCGCCGCCGCGTGACCCAAAGGCCAGGACGCTTCGGCGTCAGACGGTCAAGCTCGGCTTTGGCGACGAACGGCAAGCCGGCTTTCGTCCAGGCTTCGTAGCCGCCTTCCAGTACGCGGGCATCGAAGCCGTCGGCGCGCAGTTGAGCGACCGCTGTCTGGCTCATTTCATGGCCGGCCTTGCAGGCGGCCACGATCGGCCGGATGCGGTCGAAATCGGTCGACCAGCTTTGCGTCTTGCCGGCATCGCGCCAGAGCGCGCCCGGCAAAAGCTGCGGCGATTGTTCGTAGGCATCGCGGCGGCGCACGTCGACGAGTTGCGGCGCATCATGCGTCGCGATCGCGTGCCAGAGATCCTTGGGTGAAATCGAGAAGCTTGGAGACAGCATAGGTCCCCTCCGTGAACGAAGGAGACGGTGCTTGGGCTCGCAAGCCTGAAGCGCGGGGCGACCGTCGCTGGCCCCACAAAAAAACTTTATCTCAGTGCAGATCCGTCAGCAAGGCGCCTCCGTCATCGAAACATCGACAGCGGTACGACCAGCGACACTCCGGACACCAGCAACAGCACAAGGATCACCTTGCGGAAGCCGGCTTCGTCGAGCTTCCCGTAAAGTTTAAGCCCGATCCAGATGCCGGCCGCCAGCGCAGGCAGACCGTACAGGTAGAGTTTGATGGTTTCAGCGTTGTAGGCGCCGGCGAAGGCCAATGAAACTGCAGTCATCCCCTGCGCCGCGAGGATGACCGGCTGGAAAACAATGCGCTGCACGTCCTTCGGCCAGCCGCGCAGTTGGACCCAAACGGTCACGATGATGCCGCCAAGGCCCGTCAGGCCACCGAGCAGTCCGTTAAGAAATCCGATGCCGAGGTCGGTCGGGACCCCGCCCTGCACCGGCTTGAGCGCCGGCTTTGCCAGACCGTAGACGCTGTACAGCACCAGCAGCACACCGACGCCGATCCGCAGATGCGCCGGATTGATATAAGTCAGCGACAGCGCGCCGATCGGCACGCCGACCGCGCCGCCGATAATGAATGGCGCCACTTTGCGCCAGCTCATCGCCTGCCGGAGTTTCCAGATACTGTAGGTCTGCGCCAGCAGGGCGTAGCCGACGATCAGAGCTGCGGTCTGTATCGGCGTAAGGATGTGGAGCCATATGCCCGATACAACCAGGCCCATGGCGAAACCGGCAATGCCGGTCGTCATCCCGCCAATGAATGTTGCTAGAAGATAAAGTCCAAGAACCGTGCCATCCATAGGTCGCTCCTAAGGAGAAAGAGTGACCAGCGCTTGGATGGATGGCTGCCATCTCGAGGGGAGGCTGCAATGTCCCCTACGATCCGACTATACCAGCAAGCCAAGAAAAATCAATTCGCGCCTCATGCCCGACACGACAACCAAAGCGACCGATCCCACTCACCAGCGCCGCCAGCGACTCACCGGCATCGCCTTGATGTGCGGGGCGGTGGCGCTGTTCGCCTGCCTCGACACCACGGCGAAATATCTCAATACCCAGATGGATCCCATGCAGATCACATGGGCGCGCTACACGAGCGCTTTGGTGCTGACGCTGATCGTCTCCAATCCGCTGACGCACACAGGCTTGCTGCGCACCAAACGCCTGAATTTGCAGATCACGCGGTCGGTCCTGCTTGCCGCCTCGAGTGCGCTGAATTTCGTGGCGCTGCGCTGGCTACAGCTCGACGAGGCGTTGTCGATTGTCTTCACGTTCCCGTTCATCGTTGCGATCGCCTCCGGCCCAATGCTGGGCGAATGGATCGGCTGGCGGCGCTGGTCGACGATCTGCGTCGGCTTCGGCGGCGTGTTGCTGATCACGCGGCCCGGCTTCGGCGGCATGCATCCGGCCGCGCTGATCTCGTTCGCCGCGACCGTCTGCTACGGTCTCTATGCGGTGATCACGCGCATCGTGTCGCGCGTCAACTCCAATCAGACCTCGCTGTTCTACGCAAATTTCGTCGGCGCGCTGGTGATGCTGCCGGTTATCCCGTTCGTCTGGACAACGCCGGAGAATTGGGCGATCGCGCTCATGCTGGTGGGCACCGGCGTGCTCGGTAGCGCCGGACATTTCCTGCTGATTTCGGGCCACCGGATCGCCCCGGCAGCGGTGCTCTCGCCCTTCGTCTATACCCAGCTCATCTGGGTGGTGATTCTCGGCTATCTGGTGTTCGACCATGTGCCGAGCGGCTGGACCATGGCAGGGGCGACGATCGTCATCTGCTCCGGCCTCTATTTGCTGTACCGGGAGCGCAAGTTGGGCAAGACCACTACCAGCGACGGGGTAGTCGAATAGAGAGTTGCGAGGCCTTCTGTATCGGGGCTAAGTTCCGCCGCACAATAAGACCCTTCGAGGACCATTCATGGCGACAGTTAAGGACCGGGCGCCGGGACCGGCCGGCTCGGGCTTGAACGACGATATCGGCGAGGACAAGCGCCTGGAGCTGTACCGGACCCAGGTGGTGATCCGTGAGGCGGAGCAGCGCGCCTTCGACTTGTTCCTGCAGAACCTGGTCAAGGGCACCAGCCATCTCTCGCTCGGGCAAGAGGCGGTGGCGGCGGGCTTTGCCGGCGCCATGAAAAAGGGCGACCTGAGCTTCTGCACCTATCGCGGCCACGCCCATACGCTCGCCCGCGGCGTCAGCGTCGAGAAGGTGCTCGGCGAACTGATGCAGCGCGACAATGGTCTGATGCGCGGCAAAGGCGGCTCGATGCACCTGACCTCGGTGGAGCACGGCGTCATGGGCTCCTATGCCATCATCGGCGCGCATCTTCCGATCGCCTGCGGCGCCGCCTGGCGCGCGCAATACAAGGGCGCCAAGGACGTCTCGGTCTGCTTCTTCGGCGACGGCACCGCCAATATCGGCGCCTTCCACGAGGCGCTCAATTTCGCCGCGGTGTGGAAGCTGCCGGTGGTCTTCGTCTGCGAGAACAATCTCTACATGGAATACACGCCGATCGCCGATGTGACCGCGGTCGAGCACCCGGCGGCCGATCGCGCTTCGGCTTATGGACTGGAGCGCATCGTGATCGACGGCAACGACGCCGACGCGGTCTATCGCACCGCGCAGACGGCCTTCGAAAAGGCCCGCGCCGGCAAAGGCCCGTCGCTGATCGAATGCATGACTTACCGGCACAGCGGCCATTCGCGCGCCGATCCGGCGAAATACCGGCCGGAAGGCGAGCTGGAGCGCTGGAAGCAGCGTGATCCGATCAAAATCTATCGCGAGCGGCTGTTGCAATTCGGCGTCAGCGAGAAAACCATCACCGCCATCGACACCGAAGTTCGCAAGGTTGTCGACGACGCGACCGAAGCGTGCAAGGCCGCGCCCAATCCGCCGCTCGATATCATTACCACCGACGTCTACGCCGATGGAGGCTGGGCATGGCGGAACTGACTTATCGCGACGCCGTCATCCGCGGCATCGCGCAGGAAATGGCGCGCGATCCGGACGTCGTGTTCCTCGGCGAGGACGTGGCCAAGGCCGGCGGCGTGTTCAAGGCGACCGTCGGACTGTTCGAGCAGTTCGGGCCGCTACGCGTGCGCGACACGCCGATCTCAGAGCAGGCGATCATGGGCGCGGCCATGGGCGCGGCGATGACGGGCTTGAAGCCGATCGCCGAGATTATGTTCTCGGACTTTTTCGCTGTTTGCTTCGACTACATAGCCAACGAGTTCCCCAAGAGCCGTTACATGTCGAATGGCCAGGTCAAATGCCCGCTGGTGGTGCGCACCGGCAACGGCGCCGGCTCGCGTTTCGGTGCCCAGCACAGCCAGAGCGTCGAGAACTGGTGCATGATGATCCCGGGCCTCAAGGTGGTGGCGCCGTCGACCCCGCTCGACGTGATCGGCCTCATGGCGGCAGCGGTACGCGATCCCGATCCGGTCATCTTCCTCGAGCACAAGTCGCTGTATGCCACCAAAGGTGAGGTGCCGGACGGCGAAATCGTCGACCGGCTCGGCACCGCCAAGATCGTGCGCCCCGGCAAGGACTGCACGATTATCGCGCTGGCGCTGATGGTGTCGCGCGCGCTTGCGGCGGCCGAGAAGCTCAAGTCGGAACATGGCATCGATGCGGAAGTGATCGACGTGCGCTCGTTGGTGCCGCTCGACACGCAATCCATTCTCGGCTCGGTCGCCAAGACGCACCGGCTGTTCACGGTCGAGGAAAACCCGCGACTGTGCGGTTGGGGCGCCGAGATCGTGTCGATTGCGGCCGACGAGGCTTTCTACGACCTCGACGGTCCGCCGGTACGGATCACCACGCCGCATATTCCGTTGCCGGCCGCCGATATTCTGGAAGATGCGGTGCTGCCGACGCCGGAACGAATTGCGGATACCGTCAAGCGTTCACTCGCAAGCTAAAAGCGTAGGATAAAAGCCATGTACGAAAATCTTCTTGCCAAAGTTCCGACCGATCTGTGGATCGGCGGCAAGTGGCGCAAATCGTCCGACGGCGCCCGCTTCGACGTGATCGACCCGGCGACCGAGCGCAAGATCGCCTCGGTCGCCAGCGCCTCGGTGGACGATGCCAAGGCGGCGATTGATGCCGCCGACGCCGCCTTCGAGGGCTGGGCCGGGCGCAAGCCGCGCGAGCGTGCTGAGATTTTGCGCAAGGCCTACGAGCTGATCATGCGCGACGCCGAGCGCTTCGCCAAACTGATCACGCTGGAGAACGGCAAGGCGCTGTCCGATTCGCGCGGCGAGGTGGCCTATGCCGCCGAGTTCTTCCGCTGGTATGCCGAGGAAGCCGTGCGCAATATCGGCGAAGTGTCGCGTGCGCCGTCCTCGGGCGCTCGCATCTTTGCCCATCACAAGCCGGCCGGCATCGCCGTGCTGGTGACGCCGTGGAATTTCCCGGCCGCCATGGCGACGCGCAAGATCGGCCCGGCGCTCGCCGCCGGCTGCCCGGTGGTGCTCAAGCCCGCGTCCGATACCCCGCTCACTATGCTGGCGCTGATGCCGGCGCTGGAGGAGGCGGGCGTGCCCGCCGGCGTGGTCAACGTAGTGCCGTCGCGCCGGTCCGGTCCGGTGGTGAGCGCGATGCTGCATGACCCGCGCGTGCGCGTGCTTTCGTTTACCGGCTCGACCGAAGTCGGCCGCAAGCTGCTGCACGAAGCCGCCGACCAGGTCCTCAAGCCGTCGATGGAGCTCGGTGGCAATGCGCCGTTCCTGGTGTTCGAGGACGCCGACATCGACGCGGCAATCGAAGGCGCGATGATTGCCAAGATGCGCAACATGGGCGAGGCCTGCACGGCGGCCAACCGTTTCTACGTGCATGAGAAGGTGCATGACGAGTTTGCCAAGAAGCTCACTGCCAAGATGAGCTCACTCAAAATGGGCAACGGTCTCGACGACGGCATCAATCTCGGGCCGCTGGTCAACAAGGAAGGCCGCGACAAGGTGATCGAACTGGTCGACGACGCGGTCGGCAAGGGCGCCAAAGTGCTGGTCGGCGGCAAGACGCCGGTCGGGTCCGGCTTCTTCTATCCGGCCACGGTGCTCACCAACGTCGCCGACAATTCGAAAATGCTGAACGAGGAGATCTTCGGCCCCGTCGCCTCGATTCAGACCTTCAAGAGCGAGGACGAGGCGATCAAGCGCGCCAACGACACCGAATACGGCCTGGTGGCGTATCTCTACACCAAAGACCTCAGCCGCGGCCTGCGCGTCTCCGAGAAACTCGACTTTGGCATGATCGGCTTGAACCGGGGCATGGTCTCGGATCCGGCGGCGCCGTTCGGCGGCGTTAAGCAATCCGGTCTCGGCCGCGAAGGCGCGTCGGAAGGCATGAAAGAATTTCTCGAGACGCAATATGTGTCGGTGACGTGGTAGAGCGAGTCAAACACTTCAGGGGAATCGCGTGGACGTTCTGATGCCGCAGCTCGGCGAAACCGTCGCCGAGGGCAAGATTGTGAAATGGTTTAAATCGGCCGGCGATGCCGTGAAGCCGGGCGAAAACCTGTTCGAGATCGAGACCGACAAGACTTCGATGGAAGTGCCGTCCACCAGCGCCGGCATGCTCACCGAAATTCGCTTTCAGGTCGGCGAGGTAGCGAAGGTCGGCGCCGTGGTGGCGGTGATCTCCGGCGCCGGATTGCCGGCAAGCGCGCCCGCCGCGGCAGCCGCGGGAAAACCCGCTGCCGCGCCGGCTCGGGCCGCAGCGCCGGCGGCTGTAACGCAAGCCGCGCCCACACCGCGCACGACGCCGCTCGATCCCTTCCGTGAAGTGCGCACGCCCGAGCGCAATTATGGGTCGGCGAAACTCCCAGGCGGCGCTTTCACCACGCCGCTGGCGCGCCGGTTGGCTTCCGAACGCGGCATCGATCTCTCGCGCGTGACTGGTTCCGGTCCGCATGGCCGTATCGTTGCGAACGACATTGCGAATGTAGCGCCGCCCGTTGCGGCGATGGCGACCGGCGCCAGCGCCGCGCAGGTCAAGGTGTTGTATGAAGGCATCGCGTACGAGGAAGTGCCGCTCGACTCTATGCGCCGCACCATCGCCAAGCGGTTGATCGAGGCCAAGCAGACCATACCGCATTTTTACCTGACCGCCGATATGGATGCTGGCCGGCTGATCGCCATGCGCGAGGAGGCGAACGCGGCTGCACCCAAAGGCGAAGACGGCGAGCTCGCTTTCAAGCTTTCGCTCAACGACTTCATCATCAAGGCCTGGGCGGCGGCGCTGCAGCGCATTCCCGCCGCCAATGCGGTGTGGGCGGAGGATCGCATCCTGCGCTTCACTCATTCCGACATCGGCATCGCGGTGGCGATCGAGGGCGGGTTGATCACGCCGGTGGTCCGCAACGCCGAGCAGAAATCTCTCACCGCGATCTCGGCAGAAATGCGCGATCTTGCCGCGCGCGCCCGCGTGCGCAAGCTCAAACCGCACGACTATCAAGGGGGTTCAAGCGCCATCTCCAATCTCGGCATGTACGGCGTGCGCGAGTTCTCGGCCATCATCAATCCGCCGCATGCCACCATTCTAGCGGTGGGCGCCACGCGGCGCGCACCGGTCGAGACCGAAGATGGCGGCGTCAAATTCATTAGCCAGTTGACAGTCACATTGTCGTGCGACCATCGCGTGGTCGATGGCGCGCTGGGTGCCGAACTGCTGGCGGGCTTCAAGAGCTTTGTCGAGAAACCGGTCACCGCATTGGTGTAACAGGAGAGCGAACATGGCTGGCGAAAAGCCGGATGTGTTGCTGATCGGCGCCAAGAAGCCGGTCATGGTTAAAGGCCTCGAACCGAAAGTTACGCTGCATTATTTGGCCGATGCCAAGGATCAGGACGCTTTCCTCAAGTCGATTGCCGACAAGGTGCGCGCCATCGCCATTGCCTATACGGCGAACAAGCTCGATGCCGCGTTCATGCAGAAGCTGCCGAAGCTCGAACAGATTTCCTCGTTCGGCGTCGGCTACGATCACATCGACGCCAAATGGGCGGGCGCGCACGGCATCGTCGTCACCAATACGCCAGAAGTGCTCAACGAAGAGGTCGCCGACACTGCGCTCGGCCTCTTGCTCTGCACGGTGCGGGAATTCCCGCAGGCCGAGCGTTATCTACGCGCCGGCAAATGGCCGCAAGGACATTATCCTCTCACCAAGGCGACGCTGCGTAACCGCACCGTCGGCGTGGTCGGCATGGGCCGCATCGGCAAAGCGATCGCGCGCCGGCTAGAGGCCTTCGGCGTGCCGGTGGTCTATCACAGCCGCAATCCGCAGACCGGCGTCGCTTACAAATATTACCCGAAGCTCCTCGACATGGCGCGCGACGTCGATACGCTGCTCGTAATCGTGCCAGGCGGTGCGACGACCGCGAACATGATCAATGCCGAGGTGCTCAAGGCGCTTGGCCCCAACGGCATACTAATCAACATGGCGCGCGGCTCGGTGGTGGACGAGCCGGCGCTGATCGAGGCGCTGAAAAACCGCACGATCTATTCCACCGGCCTCGACGTGTTCGCCAAGGAACCGCAGGTGCCGAAAGAGCTCATGGAGATGGATCACATCGTGCTGTTCCCGCATCTCGGTTCCTCGACTGAAGTAACGCGCGCCTCCATGGACCAGCTCGTGGTCGACAACATCCTGGCCTGGGCGGCGGGCAAGCCACCGCTCTCGCCGGTTCCGGAAACCCCGCCCAAGCACTCGTGAATTCCGCAATGCCGGTCCTGTGCTATAGCGTTGTGATGGCTCGTCTCGCGCTCATTGGGTTGGCATGGCTGTGCCTGACCGGCGTAGCGTCTTCGCAGACCCCGGCCACGCTCGGCGAATCTGCCAAGGCGGTGGTCGGCACCTGGGAATTTTCCAACGCCGACCGCGACAAAGTTTGTACGGTGACGCTCAAAAACGATCCCACGCCGGGCGGATTCAAGGTCGAGTTCGACCCAAACTGCGGCACTCTGTTCCCGTTGGTGACCGATGTGGTCGCTTGGGTCTTTCCGGAAAACGATCTGCTGCGCCTGGTCGACGCGCAGGGCAAATCACTGGTGGAATTCAGCGAGGTGGAGGACGGCATATACGAGGCGCCGACGCCCGGCGTCGGCGTGCTGTTCCTGCAGAATGCCGCGACAGCCGGTGCCGCCCCGAAGCCGCCGGAACAGGTGGCTGGCGACTGGACAATGGTACGCGGCAACGGCGCGCCGCTATGCCGGCTGACCCTGGCGACAACCGCCGCCCAGGACGGTCTGGCGCTGACGATCAAGCCGGGCTGCGATCCAACGATCGCGCGTCTGAATCTGAAGCTCTGGCGTATCGATCGCGACGAGCTGATGCTGGTTCCGACGCGCGGAAATCCGTGGCGCTTCGAGGAAGTCGACGCAAAGACCTGGCGGCGCGTCCCTGAAAGCAATGCCCCGATCATGCTGGTGCGCCAGTAACCGAAGCGGCAGCCGTATCGCCCTGATTAATCAAGACCATATTACCGATTGATCCAAATCATTGCGCTGCAATAAATCGGCTACATATTCATAGCTGAATGCCCATTCCGGAAGAATGGAAGCGTAAAGAATAGGTGCGCCATGACGACTGCAATTCCTACGCAGACGGATGCGCCAACTGACCTGAAGCCGCTCGCCAGCAAGCCCGCGCTACGCATCGTCCCGAAGGCTGGCAGCATTGCTCCCTCCGAGGAAATCGATGGGCGCGATTCCTACGCGGTTACCGCTGTTGCCGACATCACCGATCGCTCGCTGCACGCCGCGATCGCGCGCTTCACGTTCGGCTTGTCGCCGGCGGCGCTCGCCAAGGCCTATTTCGATTGGGCGACGCATCTTGCCGTGTCGCCCGGCAAACGGATGCAACTGGTCGAAAAGGCCGGGCGAAAATCAATCCGTTTTGCCAATTATGCTTTCCGCTCCGCGTTGCAAGGCGGCGTGGCGCCGTGCTGCATCGAGCCGTTGCCGCAAGATCGGCGTTTCGACGGCGCAGATTGGCAAAAACCGCCGTTCAATTTCATGGCTCAGGCCTTTCTGCTGCAGCAGCAATGGTGGCATAACGCGACCACCGGCATTCGCGGCGTCACCAAACACCATGAAGCGATGGTTGAGTTCGTGGCGCGCCAGATCCTCGACATGGTCTCGCCCTCGAATTTTCTGGCGACCAATCCTGAGGTGCTGCGGCAAACCGTCAGCAAACGCGGCATGAATCTGGTGAATGGACTGCGCAATATGGCGGAAGATTGGGAGCGCGCCGTCAGCGGAAAGAAGCCGGTCGGCACCGAGAATTTCGTCGTGGGCCACGACGTGGCGGCGACGCCCGGCAAGGTCGTCTTCCGCAATCGGTTGATCGAGCTGATCCAATACGCGCCGGCGACCGGCAAGGTGCGGCCGGAGCCAGTGCTAATCGTGCCGGCGTGGATCATGAAATATTACATCCTCGATCTGTCGCCGCAGAATTCGCTGGTGAAATACCTGACTGAACAGGGCTACACGGTTTTCATGATTTCGTGGAAGAATCCGAGCCCGGAGGACCGCGATCTCGGCCTCGACGACTATCGCACGCTCGGGGTGATGGTGGCCCTCGACGCGATCGGCGCGATCTTGCCGGATCAAAAAGTCCACGCCGCGGGCTATTGCCTGGGGGGCACGCTGCTGTCGATCGCGGCCGCGGTCATGGCGCGCGACGGCGACGATCGACTCAAATCGATCACGCTGCTGGCGGCGCAGACCGATTTCACCGACGCCGGCGAGTTGATGTTGTTCATAAACGAGAGTCAGGTCGCATTCCTCGAAGACATGATGTGGGAGCAAGGCTTCCTCGACGCCAAACAGATGGCGGGCGCCTTCCAGATGCTGGGCTCCAGCGACCTGGTCTGGTCACACATGGTGCGCGACTATTTGATGGGTGAGCGCGCGCCCATGATCGACCTCATGGCGTGGAATGCGGACGCCACCCGCATGCCCTATCGCATGCATTCGGAATATCTGCGGCGGCTGTTCCTGAATAACGATCTGGCGGCGGGGCGCTATCTCGTCGCCGACAAGCCGATCGCACTCACGGATATTCGCGCGCCGATCTTCACGGTCGGCACCGTGCGCGACCACGTCGCGCCGTGGCGTTCCACCTACAAGATCAATTTTTTGACCGACACTGATGTGACCTATCTGCTCGCGAGTGGCGGCCACAATGTCGGGATCGTATCCGAGCCTGGGCAAAATGGTCGCAGCTTCCAGGTGATGACCAGGAAAGAAAACGACCGCTACGTCGATCCAGAAACCTTCCTGGCGCAGGCGCCGCATAAGGAAGGCTCGTGGTGGCCTGAATGGGTCGCCTGGCTCAATGCGAAGTCGGGTGCGGCGGTCGATCCGCAAGCCATGGGTGCGGCGGCTTATGCGCCGCTCGGTGATGCGCCCGGAAGCTACGTGCTGCAACAGTAAACGCGCGGCTTCTGCTAAACCGCGAAGCTGTTGAATTCCAATACGAACACAAAAATTGCGGCCGCGTTTGACCTAGAACAACGCGGTCCGGCTGATTTTGTGCAGTAGTTTTAAACATGTACGAGCCAACGGGACGGCAAGATCCGCGTCTCACCTTTATGTGGCCGGCATTAGCCGCGGCCTCAGCAAGTGAGTTTGCCGCGCTGCTGGCCAAGCATTTTATCAGCCTCGGAATGGGTGCAGGCGACGGTTCCGCAGCACGCGAGCCGATATGGGCCACGCCGAACACGGTCGCGCTCGAATTGAAAACTGTGCGGCTGCGCAATTTCAGCACCGCCAAGGACGGCATCGCCACTTTGCTGTGCGCGCCTTTTGCGCTGCATGGCGCGGCCGTCGCCGATTTGGCTCCCGGTCACAGTCTGGTCGTGGCCTTGCGCGACGCCGGATTGCGGCGGCTGTTCGTGACCGATTGGCGTTCGGCGACAGTGGAAATGCGGTTCTTGGGCATCGACGACTATCTCGCCGACCTCAACGTGCTGGTCGATCGGCTCGGCGGCATCGTCGATCTGGTCGGGCTTTGTCAGGGGGGCTGGCTGTCGCTCCTCTATGCCGCGCGGTTTCCCGCCAAGGTGCGCAAACTGGTGCTGGCCGGCGCCCCGATCGATATTGCCGCGGGGCGATCCGCATTGTCCGCACTCGCCGACGCCAGCCCATTGGCTTTGTTTCATGAATTGGTGAAGCTGGGCGACGGCCGCGTGCTCGGCCACAACGTGCAGAAGTTCTGGGGAGTGGAAACGCTCGACACCAACGATATTCATCAGATGTTGCAGACGCCGGAGCCGGTCGGCTCGCCCGCTTTCGCCGCCCTCGAAGAATCATTCCGCGATTGGTACGCGTGGACCGTCGATTTGCCCGGAACCTATTATATCGAGGTGATCGAGAAGCTGTACAAACGAAACGAGATTGCGGCCGGTCAATTCGTTGCCTTGGGCGAACCGATCGACTTGGCGAAGGTGCGGACCCCGATTTACCTTCTGGCGGCGCGCGATGACGAGTTGGTGGCGCCGGCGCAGTTGTTTGCAGTCGAGCAGTCGGTCGGCGCCGCGCCACATGCCATACGCAAGGCGTTGGCGCCCTGTAACCACGGCGGATTGTTCATGGGAAAAACGATCCTAGCCGAATACTGGCCCAGGATCGCACATTGGATGCTCGAACCCGACCGCCGAAATCTGGCGCCGGCGGCTGCCTAGATCAGCCGCAGCCCCTTGAAGCAGAACGGGGCGCTTTTTCACCTGGCCGTGCGCCAGCCGGCTGGCCGCGGCGTGCACGATCTTGAGCTCGGTGATGGCGGCATCGCCCAGGCCCTTGACCTCGGCCAGCCGGGCTTGGCGACCACCTCGGCGAAAGGACCGAATTTGGCGATCAGCTCCTTGGCCAGCGGTTTGACGTCGCGCCGCGGGATAGCGCGGAGCAGCACCAGTTCGAGCAGCTCGTAGTCGTTCACGGCCTCGGCGTCGGCCTCGCGGAAGCGGGAGCGCAGCCGTTCGCGGTGGCCGTGATAATGCGGAGAGGCCTCGGAAAGGCCGCTCTTCTCCTCGATGTCGCTACGCCCGCGCCGCCCAAGAGGCACGATTGTAGTGCACCCGGATGCAATCGACGAGGGAAGCTTTCGGGCAGGACCGCTATCATTGGTAGGGCGGTTTATGCAGTTCGGCCGGCGAAAAGGTGAACACCTCGACGCCTTTGTCGGTGACGCCGACGGTGTGCTCGAACTGGGCCGACAGAGAGCGGTCGCGCGTCACCGCGGTCCAGCCGTCGGACAGCACCTTCACATGTGGGCGGCCGATATTGATCATCGGCTCCACGGTGAAGAACATGCCGGGCTTGAGCACGATGCCTTCGCCCGGGCGCCCGACATGGACGATGTTGGGCTCGTCGTGGAACAGGCGGCCGAGACCGTGGCCGCAGAAGTCGCGCACCACGCTCATGTGCTGGGCTTCCACGTAGGTCTGGATCGCGGCGCCGATGTCGCCGGTGGTCGAGCCGGGGCGGATGGTGGCGATGCCGCGCATCATGGCCTCGTGCGTCACCTCGATCAGCCGCTCGGCGCGGCGCGGAATTTCGCCGATAGCGAACATGCGGCTGGAATCGCCGTGCCAGCCGTCGAGGATCAGCGTCACGTCGATATTGACGATGTCGCCGTCCTTGAGCGGCTTGTCGCCGGGGATGCCGTGGCAGACCACGTGGTTGAGCGAGGTGCAGGTCGATTTCTTATAGCCGCGATACATCAGCGTCGCCGGCAGGGCGCCGTGATCCATCGCGTAGTCGAACACCAACCGGTCGATTTTCTCGGTCGGCACGCCCGGCTGGACATGTTCGACGAGCATATCAAGGCAGTGCGCGACCAATTGCCCGGCTTTGCGCATGCCTTCGAAGGCGGCGGGGCCGTGGATTTTGATCTGGCCGGTCTTGCGGAGGGGGGCAACGGCGGCGTCGACGTAGGTCATGGGCGATAATGTAAGGCTTGCCGCGAATGGCGCAAGCGCGGGCTTTCCCGAGGAACTAAGCGATCTTGCCGCCTAATTCGTCCTCGATATGGGCGCGAATGATCTCGTCGAACGTCGCCTCGACCTTGAAGCCGAGCGCAACCGCGCGGCGCGCGTCGAAGCGCTGCGGCCAGCCGGCGACGATGCGTTCGACTAGTTCGTCCGGTGCGCGTTTGATGCGCCCCGCGACCTTGTCGCCGGCGATGCGGCTCAAGGCGGCAATCTGCTCACCGACCGTGCAGCACACGCCCGGCATGGTGAGGTTGATACGGTCGCCCAGTTGCGCGCGCGTCAGTCCAGCGGCGTGGATGAGAAATCCGACCGCCGAGCGCGGGCTGGCATGCCAATGCATCACGCTGTCGGCGACCGGCAGGATCGCCTCTTGCCCGGCCAGCGGTTCGCGGATGATGCCGGAAAAGAAGCCCGACGCCGCTTTGTTCGGCTTGCCCGGCCGTACCACGATCGACGGCAGCCGGATGCCCACGCCCTCCAGGAAGCCGCGCCGAGTGTAGTCGGCGAGCAGCAGTTCGCAGATCGCCTTCTGCGTGCCGTAGGACGTGAGCGGCGTGAGATGGAAGTCGTCGCCGATCGCTTCAGGAAACGGCGCGCCGAACACTGCGATCGACGACGTGAACACGAGTTTCGGCTTGTAGCCGCCGCTTGCGGTGCGGATTGCCTCGATCAGCGCGCGGGTGCCGTCGAGATTGACCCGGTAGCCCTTCTCGAAATCGGTTTCCGCTTCGCCCGATACCACGCCGGCGAGGTGGAAGATCACCTCCGGCCGCTCCGAGACCGCCTTTTCCGCAACGCCCGGCGCGGCGAGATCGGCGGCCCGAGTTTTCACGTGATCGGAAAAGCCCGCGGGTCGCGCCGGCGCGACGATGTCGATCAACGTCAATTTATCGATCGGCCGGTCGCCGAGTGCCCGGTCGATGACCAGCCGCGTGGTAAGCTTGCGGCCAATCATGCCCGCCGCGCCGGTTATCAGGATGTGCATTTAGGGCCTCGTTTCTACTTTGTCGGCCGGCTCGAAGCGATCGATGCGGCGCAAATCGGGGAATGATAGCATCCAGATGCCGGCGATCAGTAGCGAGCCGACCCCGCCGATCAGCACTGACGGCACCGCGCCGAGCCAGGCGGCGACCGCGCCCGATTCGAATTCACCCAGCGTATTCGAAGAGCCGACAAACAGGTAATTAATAGCGCTCACCCGTCCGCGCTTGTCGTCAGGCGTTTCAATTTGCACCAGCGAAAAACGGATCACAATGCTCACCGCGTCGGAAGCGCCGAGTACCGCCAGCACTAGGAGCGAAACGGGAAACGACGTGGACAGCGCGAACATTATGGTCGCCATGCCGTAGATTCCGACCACGGCAAACATCTTGCGGCCGATATGGCGCTCGACCGGATGCCGCGACATCACGACGGAGGTGATTAACGCGCCGGCGGCCGGCGCCGAGCGCAGCAGCCCGAGGCCGATCGGACCGACCGCGAGGATGTCGCGGGCAAAGATCGGTAGCAACGCGGTGACGCCGCCGAGCAGCACCACGAACAAATCAAGCGTGATGACGCCGAGTAGCCGGCGCCGCGTGCGGATGTATTCAAACCCAGCCAGCACCGATGCGAAAGTGGGCGGCTCGCGGTTGGCGGCCGGGCCTTTGGCGCGCACGAAGCTGACGAACGTGATGGAGGCGGTGAAAAATACCAGGCAGAGGGCGCCGACCAATATCGGGCTGATCGTGTAGATCAGGCCGCCCAATGCCGGGCCACAGATTATCGCAGTCTGGTTAGCAGAGGTCCAGGCGGCGACCGCACGTGGGACCAGCAGTCCCGGCACCAAGGTGGGAGCCAGCGCATGCGCGGTCGGCGATTCGAAGGCCCGCGCGCAGCCGAGCAGGAACACCGCGCCGAACAGCAGATCGCGGGTTAGTGCTCCGGCAAGCAATGCCACGGTGATCATGACCGCGGCGAGGGCATAAACGCTTTGCGCGGTGCGCACGATCAAACGGCGGTCGTAGCGGTCGGCGGCGTGACCGATCAGCAGCGTGAGTACGACTGCCGGCACAAATTGGATCAGCCCCACCAGACCGAGATCGAAAGCGCTGTCGGTGAGCTCGTAGACCTGCCAGCCGATGGCTACGGCCAGCATCTGATAGCCAATGGTGGAGAAAAGCCGCGCCAACCAGAACAGCACGAAGGGTCTTTGCTGCATGAGGCTAGGCTGCGACTGGGCGGAATCGCTCATTCCGTCACGCCGTTCATCGCGCTCAAGCTGGCCTTCTGCCGTCCATCGGCGGTGAAATTGCCCGGCGCCAGCCAGTGCTCGAAGGTCGCCTTGCGCGCCGGCCATTCGCCGTCGAGCATGGAAAACCAAGCGTTGTCGCGGTTGCGGCCCTTGGCAATCAAGTGCTGACGGAAGGTGCCTTCATAGGTGAAGCCGTAGCGGAGCGCTGCGCGCCGCGAGGCCGCGTTGAGTGCGTTGCATTTCCATTCGTAGCGCCGGTAGCCGAGCGTTTCGAACGCATAGCGGGCGAGCAAATATTGCGACTCGGTTCCAAGCGGCGTGCGCTGCAGAGCGGGTGAGTAAAGCACATGGCCGACCTCGATAACCCGCGCTTCCGGCCGAATGGCCATCAGCGCGAAATAACCGACGGCGCGACCGGACGCATCGATAATCGCATAAGCATAGGGGTCGAACGCGGCGGCGCGCTTGCCAAGAAAAGCGGCAAACTCCGGCTCGGTCGCGAATGGTCCGTCGGTCGAAATATAGGTCCAGATAGACTCGTTGCCAGCGAACGCCGTCCACAAGGCCGCCGCGTGCTGAGGTGCGAGCTTTTCGACGCGGCCGTGGCGGCCTTGAAACGTCACCGGGCCGGGAAGCTGCGCAGGCGTCGTATCGACCGGCAGACCGATCGGCTGACCGGTTTCCGGGTGGGGTTGCGAACGTGTCATGACGATGTGCGTTTCGCGCGATCGTCGCTAAAAAACTTGTTAAGCTCCGGGTTCGTTATCACGCCAGCAAAACTATCAAACTTTCCCTCCTTGGCGATTTCGGTCGCCGCCTTGATGAACGCATGCATGGCGACGCGCGCCAGCGTGCCGCCCACGCTGATGCGGCGCACGCCCATCTCGCCGAGGTCTTTGACGGTGAAGCCGAACGTGCCGCTGTTGAGAAAATTGATTGGTTTCGGCGCGACCGCCTTGACGGTTGCCTCGATCTGCTCGCGGGTCTTGATGCCGGGCGAATAAAGGCAATCGGCGCCGGCATCGGCAAAGGCCTTGAGCCGGCGGATGGTCTCGCCCATGTCCGGCCTGCCGCGGATGAAGCCCTCGGTGCGGGCGGTGAACACGACGTCATCGCCGGCTTTGTCGATCGCCGCGCGCGCGGCCTTCACGCGCGCAAGCGCGACGTCAAAATCGTACAGCGGCCGAGCGGGATCGCCAGTCGAATCCTCGATCGACAGGCCGGCGACGCCGGTCGCGATGCAACGCGTCACGTTCTCGGCCAGGCGCCCGAGATCGTCGGCAAAGCCGTGTTCGAAGTCGGCGTTGACCGGCACGTCGGCGGCTGCGGCGATCTCGACGAAATGAACGAGGACTTGATCGCGCAATTGCGCTTCGTCGGCGTAACCTTGTGAATGGGCGAAGCCCGATGAGGTAGTCGCCAGCGCCTTGAAGCCGAGCCCCTGCAGGTAACGGGCGGTACCGACGTTCCAGGGATTGGGGATGACGAAACAGCCGCTTTGATGCAGCGCGCGGAACGTGCGTCGTTTATCGGCGATGCTCATGGGAAGTCCTTGAGATTGGCAGCTGGCGGCGCAAGCTATTTAGCGGATTTTTTCCACTCTGCGTATTCCCGGGCAACGAATTCCGTCGCCGTTTCGACGTGCGCGCGAAACCAGTGCCGCTTGCGCTTTTCCAAATCCTTGCGCACCGCGTCGCGGCGGTCGCGTACGCCGAGATGGACGGCGGCGAGATCTCGGCCCATGGCCCATAGCAGATCGGGATGCAGCAGGCGGGCGGCATCGCGCCGGTCCGCGACGTCGAGTTTGCGGTTGTTCGGCGACAGCCGCCGCATCAGCAGATTTCCACTCGCCGCGTACCATGGGTCGGGCGTGCGGTATTTGCCGCGCGCGATGTCGTTGAGGCGCGGCCGCGTGCCGTCGCCGTGCGCCCGCGGCCAACCGGACGGCACCAGCGCCTTGCCTTCGCGCAGCAGCGGGCCGCCGCGCCAGGTGCCGTAGCCGAGCCAGCGCGGCCGGCCGAGGCTGCCGGTCCCTGCCGTGCGCCGCCAATAAGCGAGAGTGATCGAAGGTTCCGGAAGTACCGCGGCGAACACCTTGAGCCAGCGAGCCGGCGGCTGCTCGGCTTTCTTTTTCGCCAGCAGCGCGTGATATTGGTTCTCGATCTTCTGCCAGAACATGGCGCGGCCGGCCTCGCTGACGACGAAGCGAGTGCGCAGCCACATATGCTGGCGATCGAGCACGAAGGGTTCTGGAGCTTCGAGGCCGAGCTCGTAACCTTCCAGGATATTCGCGCAGATCGCCTTGAGCGACATCTGGTTCGCCGTCGTCGCCAGCGCCGCGCTGGTCGCCAGCCCGATAGGATCGAGGATGTAGGGCATCTCCGCGGCCTCGTCGTAGTCGTTGACGCCCCAAACCAGGCGACCTTCCGCGTCGCGCCAAGTGCCGAAATTTTCCAGATGGATATCGCCGACTACCAGCACTGCCGGCGCGTTGGCGAGATCGGGGCAAACGTCGAGGATTGTCTCGGCCCAGCGCCAATAGGTCGCGCGCAGGAATGCGAAGGCGCTGTCGTGCATCTTCTTTTGCTTTTTGCCGAGATCGTCGGCGACGATATCGCCGTCGAGCTGAGCCGCGAGCCAGCGCTCGTAGTCACGGTTTGCAGCTTGAATGCCCATGGCCGTTTCCGCCACCTATTTTGCCGCGAGGATGCGCCGAACCGAACGGCGTTTGCAATCGGGCTTGCGGTCCGTTTGGGAATTGTGACAACCGGCGAAGGCCGCGTTTAACACCTGTCGACGGCTAATATTCCGACACCGAGTTGTGATCCAAATCGCTCCACACGCCCTTGCTTCGCCGCGCCTACCGGTTAATCCAGTTATCCTCAATCCGATGAAAGGGTGCATCCATGGCATCGCCTGCGTTCAAGCTGATAGTCTCGGCCATCGCTCTCGCCTTTGTTCTTGCCGCTGCGCCGGCCGACGCCACCAAAGCGCGCAAGCACAAGAAGCAAATGACGGCCCATGTGACGGGCCATGCCGCCACGGCCACCGCAAATTCGCGCTACCGCGGGACCAACCTGTTCCCGGCCGGGCCTATCTACAATGGAACCGACTATCTCGGCGACGATCCCGATCCGTTCATCCGATCGCAGATCCTGCGCGATCTTGGCTCCCACTATGGTGGTGAGAACTAGCAGTCGCTCCGACCCATTTGATTTTCCCCGTCCGATCGGGTGAACTGCACGCGAAAATCAGGTTCGCGCAGCCACTGCCGGGGAGTTACGTATGCTGAAAACGATCGCGGCTTTCGACCGCATCGGCGAGGAAAATGCCTTCGCGGTGCTCGCCCGCGCCAATACCCTGATCGCGCAAGGGCGCGACATCATCAATCTCGGCATCGGCCAGCCCGATTTCCGCACCCCCGATTTCATCGTCGAGGCGGCGGTCAAGGCGCTGCGCGAGGGCCATCACGGCTATACGCCGGCGACCGGCATCCCGCCTTTGCGCGAGGCGGTGGCCGCCGACCTGCACAAGCGGTTCAAGGTCGAGGTGTCGCCCGAGAGCGTGATGATCATGCCCGGCGGCAAGCCGACCATGTTCATGTCGATCCTGATGTTCGGCGAACCGGGCGTCGAGATCATGTATCCCGATCCGGGCTTTCCGATCTACCGCTCGATGATCGAGTTCACCGGGGCCAAGCCGGTGCCGGTGCCGATCCGCGAGGAGAACGGCTTTGCGTTCTCGGCGGAGGAAACGCTCAAGCTGATCACGCCGAAGACGCGGCTTTTGATCCTCAATTCGCCGGCCAATCCGACCGGCGGCGTCACCGGCAAGGCGGAAGTCGACAAGCTCGTCGCCGGTCTCGAGAAGTGGCCGGATGTCTGTATCATGTCGGACGAGATCTACGACCACATGGTCTATGACGGCGAGACGCATGTCTGCCTGCTCACCTATCCGTCAATCCGCGACCGGCTGATCTTGCTCAACGGCTGGTCAAAGACTTATGCCATGACTGGCTGGCGGCTCGGCTACGCGGTGTGGCCGGGTAAGCTCTACGACTATGCGCGCAAGCTCGCGGTGAATTTGCATTCCTGCGTCAACGCCTCGGCGCAATTTGCCGGGCTGGCGGCACTAAAGGGCCCGCAGGACGAGGTGTGGAAGATGGTCGCCGAATTCGACAAGCGGCGAAAGGTCGTGGTCGAGGGCTTGAACAAATTGCCCGGCGTGACCTGCGCGACGCCGAAGGGCGCGTTCTACACTTTCCCTAACATCAAACGCACCGGCTGGAAGGCGAAGGCGCTTGCTTCGTCACTGTTGGATGATGCCGGGGTCGCCATCATCGGCGGGCCGGACTTCGGCATACTCGGCGAGGGCTATGTGCGGCTGAGCTATGCCAACTCGACCGAGAACATCCTCAAGGCGCTCGCCCGCATGGGCGAATTCTTGGCAAGCCGCAAGGCCGCGTAAAATCGCACAAAAGCGCAACAAGACCGGCTAGGCTCTCCGCCATCGCGAGTATTGGAGCGGGATCAGGAAGGATACGTCCATGTTGGACACGATGCCAAGAGATCGAGGATTGTCGGAAGAGCAACGGATGATGCGGCAGAGCTGCCGCGATTTCGTCGATGAAGTGGTGCTGCCCTTCATCAAGCAGAATTGGCAGCGCGAATGGTCGATGACGCCGGAGGACCGGCTGCCGATCCGCATTCTGGATGAGGCCGAGAAGATCGGCATCCGCACTTTGGGCGTGCCGGAGGAGTTCGGCGGCGTCGAGCTCGAGAAGGGCACCGAGGTAAAAACCTTCGCGCTGGTCGCCGAGGAAATCGCGCGCGGCGATTCGGGTCTCGCCGACAAGATGGTGCAGAACTGGAAAGTGTCAGTGCTGCTGCGCCAGTTCGCGCCCAAGCACTTGCAGGAGAAATGGTTCAAGCGCCTCGTCGCCGAGCCGCAATTTTTGATGGCGCATTGCCTGACCGAGCCGCGCGGTGCTTCCGACCGCTGGCTGCCCTACAACGTGCCGGAAGCGGCGATGCAGACCAAGGCGGTGAAGGCGGATGGCGGCTGGGTGATCAACGGCCGCAAGCAGTTCATTTCCAACGGCTACGACGCCAGCCTCTACGTGGTCTACGCCAATACCAATCCGAAGGTCGGCATGTTACAGGGCACCTCCTCGTTCCTGGTGCCGCGCGAGACCAAGGGCTTCTCGGTCGCGCGCTGTAACGAGACGCTCGGCTGCCGCTTCATGAACAACGGCGAGATGGTGTTCGAGGACATGTTCGTGCCGGACGATCACCTGCTGGTGCACGATAGCGCGATGGGTTCGGCCGGCGTCTATTTCCGTCCGGGCAAGATCATCCAAGCGGCCAAGAACCTCGGCGTCGGCGTGCGCGCCTTCGAGGCGACGGCGGATTACGTGCAGAACTACGTGCAGGGCGGCCGCATCCTGATCAAGCATCAGGCGGTGGCGCTGCGGCTCGCCGAAATGGCGACCAAAATCGAGGCGGTGCGCGCGCTGCTTGAGCGCGCCGCACAAGCCGTGGACGACAATGCGCCGGAAGCCGAGACGCTGGTCAACATGGCCAAGCTGTTTGCTTCCGAAGAGATCATGAAGGTCGCCCAGCACGCGATCGAGTTGCATGGCGGCAACGGCGTGATGCTCGACTTCGGCATCGAGAAAGTGCTGCGCGACGCCGTCGTGTTCCTGCACATGGACGCCACGGTGGACATCTCGAAGTTCAAGATCATCAAGAACATGTTCCCGCAGACCGCGGGAAAATACGCCGGGCCGGAGTGAGCACTATCGCATCGTGAAGCGAAAGCCGATCACCACGATCACCAGTCCGACCAGTTGCGGGATGCTCGGCACGATGCCGAGCGCGAGATAGCCGATGATCATCGAGAAGCCCGGCACCAGCGCCGGGAAGGTCGCCGTGCGTCCGGCGCCGAGCAGGATCACTGCGCGTGCGAACAGATAGATTGGCAGCATGCCGGCGAGAATGCCCTGCACCACGATTTGCAACAGGTTCTCATACCAACCCATCTGCAGCAGGCCGGCATAGCCGACGAACAGCGCGTGCAGCGGCGCGAACACCACGACCGACAGCGCGCCGACCACCGCCACCGCGCGCGTGCCCGATACGCGCCAATAGCGCAGCAGGATGCCGAACGTCGCCCAGAACAGGCCGGCGGTGGCGAACAACAGGTCGCCGCCTACGCCGTGGCTGCCGATGGCGGTGATCGAACTCGGCGCCGAAAACCAGCAGGCCCGCAATGATCGTCGCGCCGCCGAGGACACGCTGTCCGGTTGGACGCTCGCCCAGCACCAGCGTAGCGAGAATTAAACCCGATAGCGCCGCGCAGGCGGGCTGGATGGTGGTGCCGTGGCCGAGCGGCACCAACATGAAGCCGGAATAGGCGATGATCGCCTGCGGCGGGCCGGACAGCACGCTCATCACGAGCCCGCGGCCCCAGCCGATGCCGCCGAGGTCGGTGATGCCGTCGCGCAGCACCAGCGGCATCAGCAGCAGTCCGGACCACAAGAAGCGGTGCAGGGCCAAATCGGCGGGCGAAAATCCGACGGCGACGCCGTGTTTGGCGGCAACGAAGCCGGCCGCCCAGCCGAGCGCGGCGCCGGTACCGCACAACACCCCGATCAGGATACCGGAAGGCCGTGCCGCCGCATGTTGAGGCTCTATGTCCACGGCGACGGCTCCGGCATAATCCCCAAAGGCATGTTCCGGGCTTGATTGGCGATGGGACTCGTTTTCGGAATAGGTCATGCGCGAGTGACATGGGTGACTTGCACAGGGCTGATACTCTAGGATCGTCGCCCTAGTCCAATCGTCAAATCAAAAGCCTCACTTTACCGGGATGGAAAGCTCATGGCGAAGTCGCGCAAAGTCATCATCACCTGTGCCGTAACCGGCTCGATTCACACGCCCTCGATGTCGCCGCACATTCCGGTGACCGCCCAGCAGATTGCCGATGCCGCGATCGGCGCCGCTGAGGCTGGCGCGGCCATCGTTCACCTGCATGCGCGCAACCCGCAAGACGGCCGGCCCGACCAGTCGCCGGAGGCGTTCGCGCCCTTCCTCAAGGTGATCAAGCAGCGCTCCAATGTGGTGGTGAACATCACTACCGGCGGCGCGCCGACCATGACCGCCGAGGAGCGCGTGCGCCCGGCCGCGACTTTCAAGCCGGAAGTTGCCTCGCTCAACATGGGCACGATGAATTTCGGGCTCTATCCGATGATCCCGCGCTACAAGGGCAAATTCAAACACGCTTGGGAGGAACCGTATCTCGAAGGGTCGAAGAAGGGGATGTTCAAGAACACCTTCGCCGACATCGAGTACATTCTCAGCACTTGCGCCGACAACAACACCCGCTTCGAGATCGAGTGCTACGACATCGGCCACCTTTATACGCTGCGGC
Source organism: uncultured Alphaproteobacteria bacterium (assembly GCA_963778745.1). Classification (GTDB taxonomy): domain Bacteria; phylum Pseudomonadota; class Alphaproteobacteria; order Rhizobiales; family Xanthobacteraceae; genus Pseudolabrys. Next base: position 97,574 of record CAVZVP010000008.1, read on the forward strand.
ACTTTCTCGACCGCGGCCTCGTCAAGCCGCCGCTATTCGTGCAGTCGGTGTTCGGCATCCTCGGCGGCATCGGAACGCATCCCGAGGACGTCATCATGATGAAGCGCACGGCCGACCGCCTGCTTGGCGACAATTACCACTGGTCGGTGTTAGGGGCCGGCGGCAATCAAATGCGGATCGCGGCCCAGGCGGCATCGATGGGCGGCAATGTGCGGGTCGGCATGGAGGATTCGCTCTGGATTGGCGCCGGCAGGCTGGCCGAATCCAACGCTCAGCAGGTCACGCAGGTGCGCAAGATCCTTGAAGGCCTGGGCCTAGAGATCGCATCATCGGACGAGGCGCGCGAGATCCTCTCGCTCAAGGGCGGGGATAAGGTGAATTTCTAGTTCGAGCGCGCCCCACCCACTCATTCCCGCGTAAGCGGGAATCCAGCGAGAGAAGGCAAGAACTGGGTCCGCTTTCGCGGGGACGAGCGGGGTACCTGCGACTGATTTCCCGTTGCTCTTGCGCGCGCGAAACCCTCCTATAGCGGTAGGAGATTCGCCCGTATGGCCTCGCTCGACTTCTTCAGCATCGCCATCTTGTTCGGCAGCCTGCTGGTGCTGGCCGGCATACTGTCGAGCCTGGTCGCGCTACGCTTTGGCGCGCCGTTGCTGCTGGTATTCCTGCTGCTCGGCATGCTGGCCGGCGAGGGCGGCCCGGGCGGCCTGAAATTCGACAGCGTCGGCACCGCCTATACCGTCGGCTCGATCGCGCTAGCGCTAATCCTGTTCGACGGTGGGCTGCGCACGCGGTTTGCCACTTTCCGCAACGTGCTCGCGCCGGCGGCGACACTGGCAACCGTCGGCGTGCTGATCACCACTTTGCTGACCGCGCCGGTCGCCAAGTTGGTCCTGGGCATTTCCTGGATGCAGGCATTGCTGATCGGCGCCGTGGTGGCCTCCACCGACGCGGCAGCGGTGTTTCTGCTAATCAATGCACGCGGATTGCGGCTGCGGCCGCGCGTGCGCGCGACGCTGGAGGTCGAATCCGGCACCAATGATCCGTTCGCGGTCTTTCTCACATTGCTGCTGGTGGAGTTCCTGCTGGCCGGCGATCACAGCTGGTCGCATGCACTCGTGATTTTCCTGCGCGATACGGTGCTGGGCTGCATCATCGGCGTCGCCGGCGGATGGATCATCACTTTGGTGCTCAACCGTCTCGCGTTGCCGCAGGGCTTGCACGCGCCGTTCGTGGCGGTGAGCGCGCTGGTCGTGTTCGCATCCGCCAATACGATGCATTCGTCCGGCTTCCTGGCGGTCTATCTCGCCGGCCTCGTGGTGGGCAACCGGCAGACGCGCGCGCACAATTCCGTCGTCGTCTTTCTCGATGCCGTGACTTGGCTGGCGCAGATCGTAATGTTCGTGCTGCTCGGCCTATTGGTATGGCCGCAACGGATGGAAGACAGCCTGGGCGGCGCCGTCGTGGTCGCGCTGGTCCTGATGCTGGTGGCGCGACCGGTCGCAGTATTCCTGTGCCTCGCTCCCTTCAACTTCCAGTGGCGCGAGAAACTGTTCGTATCTTGGGTCGGCTTGCGCGGCGCGGTAGCGATTTTTCTTGCCTCGATTCCGCTGCTGGTCAGTTTGCCGGCCGCCTATCTTTTCTTCGACGTCGCCTTTGTGGTCGTGCTGTCGTCGCTGCTGATCCAGGGTTGGACGGTGGCGTTTGCTGCCCGCAAGCTCGACATGTCGTTTGCGCGCAGCGACCCGCTGCCGCGGCGCGTCGAGCTCGATTTGCCCGGCCAGCTGACGCGCCAAATCGTCGGCTATCCCGTGCCGGCCAACAGCCCGTTCCTGCGCCGCGGGCTGATCCCGAACTGGGCGCGTCCGACGCTGGTCGTGCGCGACGAGGAAATTCTCACGCCGGCGGAAGCCGACCCGGTGCGCGAGGGCGATTACGTCTATCTGCTGGCGCCGCCGGAGAAGGCGCAAGCGCTCGATCGCTTCTTCGTCAAAATGCCGCCGCCGGCCGCGCCCGATCCGCGGCTGCTCGGCGATTTCTTCGTGCCCGGCGACGCGACGCTCGGGGCGCTGGCCGACATTTACGGCCTGCAAGTTGCCGCCGACCATATGGACGTGACGCTGGCAGTCTTCTTCACCGAGCAGCTCCGCCGTCCGGCCAAGACCGGCGACGTCGTTGCGCTCGGACCGATCGCGTTGCTGGCGCACAAAGTCGAGAATAGCCGCGTGACCACTGTGGGCCTACGGCTGGCCGAGCCCGAAGAGGCCGCCGATTTGGTCGGCCGGCTCAGGCTAATGTGGAAGTGGATTCAGAACTGGATCGGTTAGCGGGTGCGTCCCGCCAGCGCGGCCCCGTTTTGGATGGCCCAGGCGCCGCCGAACAGCACCGCGGTCCAGAACAAATCGCCAGCGACCGTGTTCTGCAGGAACGGCAGAGCCGCGACATAGCACTGGGTCAGGCCGGCGAAGTCGAGGCTGTACATCCGGCTGAAGGCCCAGACCGCGAAATTCGATGCGGCAAAGAACAACAGCGAGCAGGGCACCATGACGGCAGCCGTTGCCGCAATGCCAGGCCAACGCTGCGACACGATGCCGACAAGGGCCGGCAGCGAAATCGCCAAAGTGACGATGAGCGAAATCCGCCAATCGTCGGGGCCAAGCGCTAAAGCGCTGAGCACCATGGCGGCGACCGGAACCACCGGCGCCAAAGCCGGGACGCGCAGCATGCGGCCGGCGAACAGCGCGCTGGCCGCAATCGGCAGGAAACCAGGTGCATGCGGCACCAGCCGCGCCACCACATCTAACCCGATAAGGAATGCCACCAGGGCCAGATCCATCCACAGGTCGGTGCGGGTTTTGTTGGTTTGCATCGCGGTTAGTCCCTTATTCGGTTCGAATTTATCCCTGCATAGCACAGGGAAGGCCGAGATTCTATCGCCCGAAATGGCCCTTTAGCCCGGGCGGCTTTCGACCCAACCGGCGATGATTCCGGCGAGTGCATCGAGCCCGTCGGTGAGCGCCGCCGGGCCCGGCTGAAGGATCAGCGTCGACTTGATCTCGCGCAGCCAGCCGGTGGCGACCGCGGGAACCTGGGCAAAGCCCGGCCGAGCGGCGACCTTGGCGGGCACGAATTTCTTGCCGCACCAGGAGCCGACGATGATGTCGGGCTGAGCGCCGATCACGTCCTCGGCCGACACGATGCGGTCCTTGGCGTTCTTGCGCAGGCTGAGCCGCGGGAACACCTCGACGCCGCCGGCCGCCTCGATCAGTTCCGACACCCAGCGCAGGCCGGAGATCATCGGATCGTCCCATTCCTCGAAATAGACCCGTGGCCGGCGCGGCAATTGCAGCGCGCGTTCGTGCACCGCATTGACGCGAGCGGCGAGCGAATTGGCCAGCATCTCCGCTTTCTCCACCGCGTCGACCAGCGCGCCGAGCGTGCGGATCATGTCGAAGATGCCGGCAACGTCGCGCTGGTTGAAGGCGTGCACCGCGACATTGGCGCGGATCAACTCGGCGACGATGTCGGCTTGCAAATCGGAGAAGGCCAGCACCAGGTCGGGCTTGAGCGCGAGGATCTTCGGCACGTCGGCGGAAATGAAAGCCGAGACGCGCGACTTTTCCTTGCGCACTTGCGGCGGCCGCACCGCGTAGCCCGAGACGCCGACGATACGGCCCTCCTCGCCGAGGAGATAGAGCGTCTCCACGGTTTCCTCGGTCAGACAGACGATTCGCTCGGGCGGGAACATGGCGCCAGCATACACCGTTCAGACGGACAGCAATTCCGCTCCACCGGTTGCCGTTACCTTGCCGCCGTCCAGCCGCACAATGCGGCTAGCGATGCGCTTCACTTCCGACGCGTCGTGGCTGACATAGATGATTGGCACCTTCGCCTCATCGCGCAGGCGTTCCAGGTAGGGCAGGATATCCGCCTTCCGCGCCGCATCGAGCGAGGCGAGCGGCTCGTCCAGCAGCAGCAGGAGCGGGCGCATCAGCAGCGCGCGGCCGACCGCCACGCGCTGGCGTTCGCCACCCGAGAGCTTGCCGGGCCGCCGGTCGAGCAAGTGGCCGATGTCGAGCAGCTCGACCACGTGCGCAAACGCGGTCGGGTCGGCGGCGTGGGCGCCCATCCAGCGGCCGTAGTCGAGATTGTGCTGCACGCTGAGATGCGGAAACAGCCGGCCTTCCTGGAACACGTAGCCGATGCGCCGCCGCCAGACGACTAAGTCGATGCGCGCCGTGTCGTCGAACAGCACCTCGCCGTCGAGCACGATGCGGCCACGGTCTGGGCGCAGCAACCCGGCGATCATGTTGACGACCGTCGTCTTGCCGGCGCCCGACGGCCCGAACAGGGCCGTGGCGCCGGTTTCGCTGGCGAATTTCGCCATCACCGCGAAATCGCCAAGCATTTTTTCCACGTCGACCGCCAGCATCTCAAACCCCGTGGAGTCGCGCATGAGCGCGGCGGGCGAACCATTCCGACGCGATCAAGGCGGTAAGCGAGATGATCATGGCAACAATGACCAGCGAGAGCGCGGCGGCATCGCCACCCGGCACCTGCGTGAGGGTGTAGATCGCCGCCGAAATGGTCTGCGTCTCGCCCGGAATATTGGAAACGAAGGTGATGGTGGCGCCGAATTCGCCAAGCGCGCGGGCAAACGCCAGCATCATGCCGGCGATAATCCCCGGCAGTGCCAGCGGCAGCGTGACCGTGAGGAACAGCCATATGCGGTTGGCGCCCAGCGTCGCCGCGGCGTCTTCCAGCCGCCGGTCGATTGCCTCGATCGACAGCCTGATCGCGCGCACCATCAGCGGAAACGCCATGATCCCGCAGGCGAGTGCGGCGCCAGTCCAGCGGAATGAGAACACGATGCCGAAATGATCGGCGAGAAAGGCCCCGACCGGCGCCTTCCGGCCGAACGTGATCAGCAGCAGATAGCCGGTCACCACCGGCGGCATCACCAGCGGCAGATGCACGACCGCGTCGAGCAGCGATTTGCCCCAGAACGATTTGCGCGCCAGCAGCGTGGCGATGGCGATGCCGAACGGCAGCGCCACCAAAGTCGCGACCAGCGCGATGCGCAGCGACAACGCGACGGCGGTCCATTCCTGGGGGGAAAGCTCGATCACGCGCGCTACGACACGGGCCGAATCAGGAAATTGAAGCCGTAATGCTCGAAAATCGCCTTGGCCGCGCCCGAGCGCAGAAAATTGAGGTAACGCGCGGCTGCCGGGTTTGTCGTGACTGCCGTCGCCGCCACCGGATAGGTGACCGGCGGATACGAGCCATCCGGAAACACGCCGACGATTTTTACCTTCGGCTCGATCTTGGCGTCGGTCTCGTAAACGATGCCGATGGGCGTCTCGCCGCGCGCCACGAAGGCGAGCGTCGCGCGCACGTTCTCCGCCTGCGCCAGTTTCGGCTCGGCCGCCGCCCAGGCGCCGAGCAATTGCAGCGCCGCTTTGGCGTAGAGCCCGGCCGGAACTGCCTTGACGTCGGCGACTGCGATACGGCCGTCGCCGGCGAGCTTGGCGATGTCGAAGCCGTTGACGATGGCGATCGTGTCGAGCTTCGAATCTTTCGGCGCGATCAGCACCAGTTTGTTGCCGAGCAGGTTGACCCGGCTGTCCGGCTTGATCAGCTTTCGCTCGGCCACATAGTCCATCCACTGCAGGTCGGCCGAGATGAAGATATCGGCGGGCGCGCCTTGCTCGATCTGCTTGGCCAGTGCCGAACTGGCGGCGTAGCTCGCCACCATCTTGACGCCGCTGGCCCTGCTGAACGCCGCATGGGCGTCGTCGAGCGCGTTTTTCAGCGACGCCGCCGCGAACACGGTGAGGGACTCCTGCGCGGCGGCCGGCTGCGGCGCGCCGGCGAACGCGGCGAAAAAGCTGAGAATGGCAATAAGCCGTACAAACATGGCGGTTCTCCGCGGGCGCCGCATTGGCGCCGGGCAGGCGTCACATAAAGATTGGAAGTGACCAGTTGTCGGAACCGCCGTTCCGCATTTTTTTGCAGTGCACGCACGGTGCACCGCAGGTGGGTGAAGCCTAGCAAGTCTCGTCGGCCGAGGTAAAGTCCAATCCGGCAGGCGAGGAAATGGCAATGGCAGTGGTTCAACCCATCGAAGGCGAGTTCGACTATATCGTGGTGGGCGCGGGCTCGGCCGGCTGCGTGCTAGCCAACCGGCTGTCGGTCGATCCGAAAAACCGCGTGCTGCTGCTGGAAGCAGGCCTCCGCGACAATTGGATCTGGTATCACATCCCGGTCGGCTATCTGTTTGCCATCGGCAACCCGCGCTCGGACTGGATGTTCAAGACGGAAGCCGAGGCCGGCCTCAACGGCCGCAGCCTCAATTATCCGCGCGGCAAGGTGATCGGCGGCTCCTCCGCGATCAACGCCATGGTCTATATGCGCGGGCAGGCCGGCGACTACGATCACTGGCGCCAGCTCGGACTGCCGGGCTGGTCGTGGGACGACGTGCTGCCGTATTTCAAGAAGCACGAAGACAATTTTCTCGGGCCAAGCGAGCACCACGGCGTCGGCGGCGAATGGCGCGTCGAATTTCCGCGCATCCGTTGGGACATCATCGATGTCTGGCGCGAGGCGGCGGCGCAATACGGCATTCCGCCGGTCAATGATTTCAACACCGGCGACAATGAGGGCTCCTGTTATTTCCACGTCAACCAGAAGCGCGGACGGCGCTGGTCGGCGGCGCGCGGCTTTCTCAAGCCGGTGCTTGGCCGGCAAAACCTGCGCCTGGAAACCGGCTGCCTGGTCGAAGGCCTGCTATTCGACGGCAAGCGCGCCGCCGGCGTGCGCTGGCGGCAGGATGGCGTTGCGCGTTCGGCCCGTTGCCGCGGCGAGGTCATCATGGCGGCCGGCTCGATCGGCTCGCCGCAAATCATGATGCTGTCGGGCGTCGGGCCGGCGGAGCAGCTTGCGCAATTCGGCATTCCCGTCGTGCTCGACAAACCGGGCATCGGCGCCAACCTGCACGACCATTTGCAACTGCGCATGATCTACAAGGTGACCGGCATCAAAACGCTGAACGAAATGTATTCATCGCTGCTGGCGCGCGCCTGGATGGGCGTCAATTATGCCATGTTCCGGCGCGGGCCCTTGACCATGGCGCCGTCGCAGCTCGGCGCCTTCACCAAATCCGATTCCATGCAGGATCGCGCCAATCTGCAGTATCACATTCAGCCACTGTCGCTCGACAAGTTCGGCGACCCGCTGCATTCGTTCCCGGCTTTCACCATCAGCGTCACCAATGTGCGGCCGACCAGCCGCGGCAGCCTGACGCTGAAGTCGACGGATCCGGCCGCGGCTCCTGCGATCAGGCCGAATTACCTGGCGACGCCGGAAGACAAACGCGTCGCCGCCGATGCGATCCGCGTCACGCGCAAAATCGTCGCGCAGCCGGCGCTGCGGCCATATTCGCCGGTCGAATATCTGCCGGGCGCGCACGCGCGCGACGACGACGAGGCCGCGCTGGTCAAGGCGGCGGGCGATATCGGCACCACTATTTTCCACCCCGTCGGCACCGCCCGCATGGGCCGCGCGGATGACGCGAATGCAGTGGTCGATTGCCGCCTGCGGGTGATCGGCATCGATAGTTTGCGCGTGGCCGATGCCTCGGTAATGCCGTCGATCACCTCGGGCAACACCAATTCGCCAACAATAATGATCGCGGAGAAGGCCACGGCCATGATTTTGCAAGATCGATTGGGATAAGATTGAACCCGAGAATCACAGGAAGGGCGTCATGAATCTTGTCGAGCGCGTGAAAGCGATCCTGCTGCAACCGAAATCCGAATGGCCCGTGATCGAACGCGAGGCGGGCGACGCCGGCTATCTGTTCACGAACTATGTCTGCATCGTCTCCGCGATCCCGGCGGTGTCCTCGTTCATCGGCACAGTCATCATCGGCCTCGGAATTGTGAGCGGACTGATGTACGCGGTCGTCACCTATGTGCTGGGGCTGGTCGGTGTTTTCGTGATGGCCTACGTCATCGATTTTCTTGCCGGCACGTTCAACGGGCAAAAGAATCTCGACAACGCCATGAAGGTGGCGGCCTACGCGCCGACGGCGGCTTGGGTCGCTGGCGTGTTCAATATCATCCCGGCCTTGAGCGTCCTCGGCATTCTCGGCCTCTACAGCGTGTATCTGCTGCATACTGGGATTGCCGCGCTGATGAAGCCGCCGGAAGGCAAGACAATTATCTATACGATCGCCGTCATCGTCTGCCTGTTCGTGGTTTATCTCGTCGTCTTCAGCATTATCGGCGCGCTGTTCGGCATCGGCATGATGAGCCGAATGTAATTATAGCAGCGCCTTCAAGTATCTGATCGGCCTGCCGGGCGCGATGGCCTGCGCCGCCGCGACGATGGCGTTGGTGTCGATCCCGTAGTGCCGGTAGAGCTCGGCGAGCGAGCCGGTCTGGCCGAAATGCTCGACGCCGAGCGCGCGCGTGCGATGGCCGGCAACCGCGCCGAGCCAGGCGAGCGTCGCCGGATGGCCGTCGAGCACGCTGACGAGGCCGCAATGCGGCGGCACCTCCGCCAACAGCCGCTCGATATGCGAGCGCGCATGCACCAGCCCGCGTTCGCGCGCGCGCTGCGCCGCGCTCCAGCCGGCGTTGAGCCGGTCGGCCGAGGTGACGGCGAGCAGGCCGACGTCGCGGCGGTCCTCCGCCATCAGGCCGACGGCGGCAATCGCTTCCGGCGCCACTGCGCCGCTGAAGGCCACCATCACCTGCGCATTCGGCCCCGGCTTGCGCAGCCAATAGGCGCCGTCGACGATCTGCTGCGCCAGCTCGCCCGTCATCGTGCGTTCGATCTGCTCGATCGGCCGTGTCGACAGCCGCAGATAGACCGAGCCGCCGGTCTCGTCGCGCAGCCAATTTTGCTCGGACGGCGCGGCGTCGCCATCCTTCTGGATATAGGCGAAGGCCCAGCGCAAGATGACCGCCAGCTCGTCGACATAGGCCGGCTCGAAGGCGGCGAGGCCGTCCTGCGCGAGCCCGATCAGCGGCTCGGCGATCGACTGGTGCGCGCCGCCTTCGCCGGCGAGCGTTATTCCCGACGGCGTCGCCACCAGAATGAATCGGGCGTCCTGGTAGCAGGCATAATTGAGCGCATCGAGCCCGCGTGCAATGAAGGGATCGTACAGCGTGCCGATCGGCAGCAGCCGCTCGCCGTTGATCGAGTGCGAGAGGCCGAGCGCGGAAAGCAGGATGAACAGGTTGTTCTCGGCGATGCCGAGCTCGACGTGCTGGCCCTTAGGCGAGAATTCCCAATTGAACGTCGACGGGATGCGTTCGCTCTTGAAGGTGTCGGCCATGGCCTCACGCGCGAACAGGCCGCGCCGGTTCACCCAAGGCCCGAGATTGGTGGAGACCGTGACATCCGGCGAGGTGGTGACGATGCGCTGGGCGAAGTCGCTATCGCCGCGGCCGATTTCGTTCAGCAATGCGCCGAAGCCGGTCTGCGTCGCCATCGTCGGCTGGATGGTCACCGGCAAGGTTTCCGGCACGTCGATGGCCGGCGCGTCGAGACGCCGTGCCGCATTGGCGGCGAACGGCACGCGGTCGAGGAATTTCCGCAATGTCTCCGCCGGCAGGGTGAGACCTTCGAACTTGTCCCATTCGTGTCCGGGGCGCACCGCCATGGCCTTGCGGAACACCTCCATCTGCGCCGGCGTCATCAGGCCGGCGTGATTGTCCTTGTGGCCGGCCATCGGCAGGCCGAAGCCCTTCACCGTGTAACAGATGAAGCAGGTTAGCTTGTCGCTGGTGGCGGCATGAAATGCCTCGAGCACCGACGGTAGATCGTGGCCGCCGAGATTGTTCATCAGCGCTGCCAGTTCGTCGTCGGAGCGTTTCTCGAGCAGCCGCGTCACGTTGCCCTGATCGCCGATCTCGTCGTTGAGCCGCTTGCGCCAGGCCGCGCCTCCGGCGAATACCAGCGCCGAGTAGAGCTGGTTCGGACAATTATCGATCCACTGGCGTAGCCGGTCGCCGCCGGGCTCCTTGAAGGCGGCCTGCTGTAGCGAGCCATATTTTACGATGACCACATCCCAGCCGAAATTCTTGAACAGTTGCTCGTAACGCTCCCACAAGCCTTCGCGCACAACGGCGTCGAGGCTTTGCCGGTTGTAGTCGATGATCCACCAGCAATTGCGGATGCCCTGTTTCCAGCCTTCGAGCAGCGCTTCGAAAATGTTTCCTTCGTCGAGTTCGGCGTCGCCGACCAGCGCGACCATGCGGCCTTCGGGGCGAATCGTGCCCCAGCCATGCGCGCGCACATAATCCTGCACCAGCGAGGAGAACAGCGTCTGCGCCACGCCCAATCCGACCGAGCCGGTGGAGAAGTCGACGTCGTCGACGTCCTTGGTGCGGGAAGGGTAGCTCTGCGCGCCCTTGTAACCGCGGAACGCTTCCAGCCGCTCGCGCGTCTGCCGGCCGAGCAGATATTGGATGGCGTGGAAAATCGGTGAGGCATGCGGCTTCACCGCCACGCGGTCCTGCGGGCGCAGCACGTCGAGATAAAGCGCGGTCATGATGGTGGCGAGCGAGGCCGACGAGGCCTGATGGCCGCCCACCTTCAGACCGTCGAGATTCTCGCGCAGATGATTGGCGTTATGGATCGTCCAGCTGGCGAGCCAGAGAATCTTCTTTTCCAGTTCGCGTAAGGCCGCGATCTTGTCGGTCATAGCGCTGTTTATACACCAATGCCGCGCCGTTGCGGGAACCGGCGGTGACTAACGCTCGACCGCCTTGGGATTGGCCGGCGCGTCCAGCACGTTTTTGCAGGCCGGCGGCAGGTCGGCCAGCATCATCGGCTTAGGCGGGACCTTCGGCGGCGGCGACGGCTTAGGATGCAGGATCGCGTCCTTGAACCAGAAGTCCAAATCCTTCTTGTCGCAGCCGTCGCCAACCGGCACCGGTGGCTGCTTGCGGCAACTCGGCGAGTTGGCCGGGCATTTCAGCCGCACGTGGATGTGGTCGTCGTGGCCATACCAGGGCCGCACCTTGGCCATCCAGACGTTATGGTTTTTGTCCTCGACGCGGCACAGTTCCTTCTTGATCGCGGCGTTGACCAGCACGCGCTCGACCTCGGGCTGCTCGGCCGCGGTGCGGATGAAGGCGACGTCGGACGGCGTCCAGGTTTGCGGATTGACGCGCAGTCTGTCGGGGGCGACGAGATTGATGGCGGAAATCTTTTCGCGCTCTTCCTTGCTCAGCGTGTGGCTGGGCATCGGCATGAACCATATGTCGACGTCGAGGCCGATCTGGTGGCTGGCGTGGTCGGACGGCAACGGCCCGCCGCGCGGCTGCGCCATGTCGCCGACCAGGATGCCCTTCCAGCCGGTCGCCTTGGCGGCCTGCGGCGCGAATTGTTCCAGGAACGTGACCAATTCCGGATGACCCCAATTGCGGTTGCGCGACAGCCGCATCACCTGCCAGGTCGGGCCGTTGACCGGCAACTCGACGCCGCCTTGCAGACAGCCGCGCGGGTAGTAGCCGATGGCCATGGCTTTGCCGAGGCTCGGCAGCTCTTTTTTCGAGAACAGGACCTTGGCCGGCAGTTTTTCTTCTGCGGTCGCGGGCTTTGCCGACGGCATCGGCGTGGCGACGGCCGGTTTCGCCGGTTGTGGCGTCTGCGCGCGGCTGCTGCCGGCGAGAGCGCCGGCAAAGGCGAGCGACAGGGCGAGCGCGGTGGCGATTCGGACAGTCATGATGGTTCCGATTTAGCGATTCTGCCGTCGACTGTCAGGTTAAATGCGGGAAAATAACGGCGCGGCAAGGGTAGCGACCGGAATTGCGTGATTTTAGGCAAAATTCAGTAATTCTTGCCAAAATGACTCGGCATCTTGCCCCCGGAAAAGCTCGCGATGCCGCGTTTCGCCGATGTCCTTGCCGCTGTCGCCGTCCTCGCCGGCGGCCTCGAGCCCGCGCAAGCCGACATCGTGGTGACCGTGGACAAATCGGCGCAGCACCTGTCGGTCACGGTCGACGGCGCGCCGCACTATCAATGGCCAGTGTCGACCGCGCGCACGGGCTACCGCACGCCGAACGGCAGCTACAAGCCGCAACGGCTCGAGCGCGAATGGTTCTCGCGCAAATACGACTGGTCGCCGATGCCCTATTCGATCTTCTTCAACGAAGGCTACGCCATTCACGGCAGCTACGAGATCTCGCATCTCGGCCGACCGGCTTCGCACGGCTGCATCCGCCTGCATCCCGCGAATGCCGCCATTTTGTTTGCGCTGGTGAAGGAGCGCGTGGGCGACACCAGCATCGTGGTGACCGGCGAGCGGCCGGAGCCGGTGGCGCGTAGCCGCGCGCGCGAGGTAGAGAAGTCCGAACGGCCTCGCGTCCGCCCGGCGGCACCTTCACAGGGTTCCTTTAGCGAAGATCAGCCCGTGAGCGACGCGCCGAATTTCTTTTTCTTATCGCCATCTTGGCACCGCCGCTGACGGCGCAACTGCGCCGATATTAATGCCCGCGCGCTTTGCGGGTACGCGCCGCCTTGCGCGCCGAGCGCGAGCGCGCCGCCGCCGAGCGATGCGCCGAAGCGCGGCCGCCGAGCCGCCCGCCCTTGCGCGAGGAGGCGTAGCTTTCCTTCTTGCCGCGGCCGGAACCGCTCTTCTTGCCGCCGCCCGATTCCCGGTTGACCGTCGCCCAGGCGCGCCGCTCGGCTTCGCGACGCGAAACGCCGCGACGTTCGTAGCCTTTCTCGATGTGGCGTGCCTTGCGCTTCTGCTTGTTGCTGTAACTCGCTTTGCTGCCGCGCGGCATGAGACGTCTCCTCCTCACGTGGTCACATGAGGATTGAACGCGCCGAAATGTCATGCGGTTCCATCGCAAATTTCGAACAAGCACTGTCCCCCGTATTCTTTGCGGCGCCGGGTACGCCGGTGTCCCTTTCCTCTCCTTCGCATGAGGGAATGGAGCACCGGGAGTCGCCAGAGGGCTGGCGAAGCCCCCCTTTGGCGGGTTTGGCGAAACTCGCCGCGCGCCTACGGCCATTCCCGGTTACCCGGGGGTGACCGCTTGCGAGGCGCGCGCGCCCAATGACGTAGGGCGCTGCGCCTCCCGGCGCTCCACGTACGGCGCGCGTTGTCGGCGCGTCGCACCTTGTTCCGCTATCGCAACCTCACTCGAGATGACGCCCGCTGCGAATAAGGCGCGGTGAATATGAATATAAGGGCGGTTTGGCGAGCGGGGATAAGTTCTTTCGGCTGTCATGCCCGCGAAAGCGGGCATCCAGTAATCACGGCACTGTCGGTGTTTACTGGGTCCCCGCCTGCGCGGGGACGACAGTCATTGCCTCACACATCCACCTTCATCGCCGCGATGAACGCTTCCTGCGGAATGTCGACCTTGCCGAATTTGCGCGTCACGGGCAGCTAACGCTTCGCCAGTGGTTTGAGGCCCGCCTTGGCGATCACGGGCGCCGCCTGCTCCGACGACAGGAAGCGCAAGAGCGCGACCGCCGCTTCGGGCTGCTGTGCATTGGTCGTCAGTACGCCGATGAAGTAGGTCGGCGGCTGAATTTCAGCCGGCACGGTGCCGACGAAGTCGGCGCCCGGCACATTGATGAGTTCGGCGACCTGCTGGAAGCCGATCTCGGCCTCGCCGCGCGCGACAACCGCGGCGACCGGCTCGCCCGTCGGCGGTCCGCGCACCTTGCGCGACTTGCCGGCCACTTGCTCGGCGACGCCGAGCTTCTTGAACCCGACGGTCGACAGATAAGTCCCGCTGCTGCTGTCGGAATAGGCGATGGACTTGGCTTCAAGCAGCGTCCTGCGCAGCGCATCGACCGTGCTGATGTCGGGCTTGGGCTGGCCCGTGCGCACGACCATGCCGATAAACGACTCCGCGAGCGGCATCTTGCTGTCGGGACGGACCAGCTTCTGGTTGATCAGGAATTCAGCGCCCGCGCCGTCCATGATGGCGACATCCGCTTCTTCGCCGCGCGACAGCCGCGCCGGGATCGCTTCCGGCGAGTCGCCGAGCGAAGGGCCGCGTGTGGTGATGAGGCGATGGCCGGTCGCCTTTTCGAAGGCGGGGCGGAGTTCTGAATAGACGTGGAAGAAGCCGGCCGAGATAAAGACTTTGACGTCGGAGGCCTGGGCGACGCCGGTGGCGAGCACGAAGGCAAGAAGAGCGAACAGGCGAAGGGCTGATCGTGGCAGCATAACGCGGCTCCCGGGGCACAATGAAAAGCCGAATTATATTCCGCTCAATTTTGGCGGACGTCCAGCCGGTCGCCGCTTTCGTTGCGTTTCACCATTGCTGCGGTGCGCCCTCACACATCCACCTTCAACGCCGCGATGAAGGCTTCCTGCGGAATATCGACCTTGCCGAATTGCCGCATCTTTTTTTGCCTTCCTTCTGCTTGTCGAGCAGCTTGCGTTTGCGCGTGGCGTCGCCGCCGTAGCATTTGGCGGTGACGTCCTTGCGGAAGGCGCGCACGGTCTCGCGCGCGATGATCTTGCCGCGGATCGCGGCCTGGATCGGCACCACGAACATGTGCGGCGGGATCAGTTCTTTCAGCTTCTCCGCCATGGCGCGGCCTCTGGTTTCGGCGCGGGTGCGATGCATCAGCATGGAGAGTGCGTCGACTGGCTCACTATTGACCTTCCGGCACAAGTTCCATCGCCCGCACGGGCCTGCTTGCAAAGCGAACGGGCGCAACACACATGCCTTACTTTCGCGGGGCGGAGATCAGGGAGATGTCCGATGTTCGACATGACGGGTCCGATCGCGCAGCCGGTGACCGGGCGCGAAGCGCTCGGCGACCTCAGTGAGCCGCTGCAGGCGCTGGCGCAGTTCTATAAGGCGCTCAATGCGCGCAATCTCACGATGATGGAAGCGAACTGGGATGCCTCGCCGGCAGCGGTGATGGACAATCCGCTTGGCGGAATCATGCGCGGCTGGAGCAACATCCGCACCGTCTACCAGCGGCTGTTCGAGGCTGCAGCCGACTACCGCTTCGAGTTCTGGGACTACACCCTGCACCACGGCAGGGACGTGTTCTTTGTGGTTGGACGCGAGCGCGGGCGGCTCGAAAAGGGCGGCACGGGCATGGACCTCGCCATCCGCACCACGCGCCTGTTCACACGTAACGGCACCGGCTGGCGTCAACTGCATCACCACGGCTCGATCGACGATCCGGCGATGCTCAAGCGCTATCAAGATTTGGTGGCGGGCCGCGCGGCGGCGTGAGGCGGCTAGACGTCGACCTTCAGCGCCGCAATAAACGCCTCCTGCGGAATATCGACCTTGCCGAATTGCCGCATCTTCTTTTTGCCTTCCTTCTGCTTGTCCAGCAGCTTGCGTTTGCGCGTGGCGTCGCCGCCGTAGCATTTGGCGGTGACGTCCTTGCGGAAGGCGCGCACGGTCTCGCGCGCGATGATCTTGCCGCCGATCGCAGCCTGGATCGGCACCACGAACATGTGCGGCGGAATCAATTCTTTCAGCTTCTCCGCCATGGCGCGGCCGCGGCTCTCGGCGCGCGTGCGATGCACCAGCATGGCGAGCGCGTCCACCGGATCGCTATTGACCAGCATCTGCAGCTTCACCAGATCGGCTTCCTTGTAATCGGTGAGGTGATAGTCGAACGAGGCGTAGCCGCGCGACACCGATTTTAGCCGGTCGTAGAAATCGAACACCACCTCGTTGAGCGGCAGGTCGTATTTCACCATGGCGCGATTGCCGACGTAGGTGAGCTCTTTCTGGCTGCCGCGGCGGTCCTGGCAGAGTTTCAACACCGAGCCGAGATATTCGTCCGGCGTCAAAATCGTTGCCTCGATCCACGGCTCTTCCATGGTCAAGATTTGCGTCGGGTCCGGCATGTCGATCGGATTATGGATCTCGATTTCCTTGCCGTTGCGCAGTTTCATCTTGTAGATCACCGAGGGCGCGGTCGCGATCAGATCGAGATTGAACTCGCGCGCCAGCCGTTCCTGGATGATCTCCAGATGCAGCAGGCCGAGGAAGCCGCAGCGGAAGCCGAATCCGAGCGCGGCGCTCGTCTCCATCTCGTAAGAGAAGCTCGCGTCGTTGAGCCGCAGCCGGCCCATGGCCGCGCGCAGGTCCTCGAAATTGGCGGCGTCGACCGGGAACAGGCCGCAGAACACCACCGGGATCGCCGGGCGGAAACCGGGCAGCGGCTCGTCCACAGGATTGCGCTCGTCGGTGATGGTGTCGCCCACGCGCGTGTCGGCGACTTCCTTGATCGAGGCGGTGAGCATGCCGATCTCGCCCGGGCCGAGCTCGTCGACTTGCGTGAGCTTGGGCTTGAACACGCCGACGCGATCAACTTCATAGTGCGCGGCAATGCCGATCATGCGGATGCGTTGGCCCTTCTTGAGCACGCCGTCGACCACCCGCACCAGCACCACGACGCCCAGATAGACGTCGTACCAGCTGTCGACCAGCAGCGCCTTGAGCGGCGCGTCGCGGTCGCCTTTCGGCGGCGGCAGGCGGGTGACGATGGCTTCGAGCACCTCGGGCACGTTTTGCCCGGTCTTGGCGGAAATCTCGATCGCGTTCGAGGCGTCGAGCCCGATCACGTCCTCGATCTGCTTCTTGACCGCGGCGGCGTCGGCCGCCGGCAGATCGACTTTGTTGAGCACCGGCACGATTTCGTGGCCGGCGTCGATAGCGTGATAGACATTGGCAAGCGTCTGCGCCTCGACGCCCTGGCTGGCGTCCACCACCAGCAGCGAGCCCTCGCAGGCGGCGAGCGAGCGATTGACCTCATAGGCGAAGTCGACGTGGCCGGGGGTGTCGATCAGATTGAGGATGTAGTCCTTGCCATCGCGCGCCTTGTAATTGAGCCGCACGGTCTGCGCCTTGATCGTGATACCGCGCTCGCGCTCAATATCCATGGAATCGAGCACCTGCTCCTTCATTTCGCGCAATTCGAGCCCGCCGGTGAGCTGAATCAGCCGGTCGGCCAGCGTGGACTTGCCGTGGTCGATATGCGCGACGATGGAGAAATTGCGGATGTTCTGGATCGGGACCGCCGTCATGGCGGCGAGATAACACTCGCCATCGTCACCTTCAAGCGACGCGCTGGCTTAATCCCTTGCGGCGTGGACGATTTTTGCTCCCCATGCGATAGAACCTGACAAATGCGCCTGCTTTCGCCCATTGACGCCCTGCGCGGCGCGCTGATCGATCCGACGCCGCGCGAGCGCAACATCGTGTTGGCGCTCGCGGTCTATGCGGTGGTGTGGACGATCTACGGCGCCATCGCCAAAAGCAGCCAGGGCCTGCATCCCGACATGACCGAACTGGTCGCGTGGTCGCGCGATCTGGCCTGGGGCTACAAGCACCCGCCACTCGCCGCCGCGATCGTGCGGCTGTGGTTCAGCGTATTTCCGCTCGCGGAGTGGTCCTATTATCTCTTGGCCATGCTGATGCCGGCGATCGCGCTGTGGATCGTGTGGCGGCTGTCGGCCGATTATCTCGATATCGAAAAACGGGTTTTCGGCATCGCGCTGCTCACGCTCGTTCCGTTCTTCAATTTCCACGCACTGAAGTTCAACGTGAACACCGTGCTGATGCCGCTGTGGGCGGCGACCACACTGTGGTTTCTGCGCTCTTACACGACGCGCAGCACGCTCATCGCCGCGCTCGCCGGCGCCGCCGCCGCCGCCTGCATGCTGGGCAAATACTGGTCGATCTTTTTGATCGCCGGGCTAGTCGTCGCCGCACTGATCGACAAACGCCGCTGCGCCTATTTCCGTTCGGTGGCGCCCTGGATCACCGTTCTGGCCGGCGGCGTCGTGCTGGCTCCGCACCTGGTCTGGCTTTATCAGCACGATTTCGCGCCCTTCGGCTATGCCATGGTTGTTCATGGCGCCAGGACGTTCGCCGGTACGTCGTTCGCCGCGCTCGGCTATCTCGCCGGCTCGGCCGGCTATGTGGCGATCCCGGTGATTATCGCATTGATCGCCGCGCGCTGCGGCCGCGCGCCGCTCGCCGATATTATGTGGCCCGCGGAACCGGACCGCCGGCTGGCGGCGGCAGCGTTCTGGGGACCCTTGCTGCTTCCCGTGGCTGGCGCGCTCGCCAGCGGCACCGACATCACCTCGCTGTGGTCGATGTCGGCCTGGACGCTGCTGCCGGTGCTGTTGCTGTCGCCGCCGGCGATGACGATCGCGAGCATGGATACGCGCCGCCTGCTCGCCATCGCGGTGATGCTGCCGCTGGTCATGCTGATCGCATCGCCGGGCATCGCCATCATTGCGCAACGCAACGGTCCGCCGCCGAATTCGGCGCAAGCCGGTCTGCTGGCGGCCGAGGTCGAACGACTTTGGCATGCGGCGACGCCGCTGCCGTTGCGCTTTGTCGGCGGTGCCGGCGATCTGGCCGATGGCGTTGCCAGCTACGCGGCCGATCGGCCGCGTGTCCTAACCGACATGCCGCCGCCCGACGCGGCCGAACTCGCGCGTAGCGGCATGACGATTGTGTGCTTTGCCGAAGACGCCGCCTGCCGCGACAAGGTCAACGCGAAGGGTGCGACGGGTCGCCGCATCGAAACCGAGATCGTGCGCAACTTACTAAAATTCCCCGGTAAGCCGCAGCGCTATACTATCTTCATTGTGCCGCCGCGGCCGTGAGCGTTGGTATTAGCATAGAGCCGGGACGGTTCCGCCTGGCAGGCGTGTTGAATGTTCGAGCAGTATCGTTAAGAATTTGAAGAACAACGATAAGAAACTTGATTGCTGGCGATCCGGTTGAGTGGAGGCAATGGAAGCAACCGACGAGTTAAACGGGCCGCGCATGCGCGCCTGTCTTAAGCCCATAGAAAAATTGATCGACGCGCTGACAGGTCCTGTGCGGCGGGAGCGGACAATGCTGGCGGTGCTGGCTGTCTATGCCGTCGTCTGGACGCTCTACGGCGTGATTGCCAAGTCCAGCCAGGATTGTGCTCATCAGGCAGGCGATCAATCGGGTCACCGCCCAAAATCCGCCGCCCCGCCAAGTCGAGGTCGCAATCGCGCGCAGCTATTTGGGCATTCCGGCCACACCGGCACGCTATCTGATCATCGTCGTGCCGCCGCGGCCGTAACGCTTAATACCGATAGTGATCGCTCTTGAACGGGCCTTTCTGCGGCACGCCGATATAGGCCGACTGCTTGTCGGAGAGCTTGGTCAGCTTGACGCCGATCTTGTCGAGATGCAGCCGTGCGACTTTCTCGTCGAGGTGCTTGGGCAGCGTATAGACCTGGTGCTTGTACTTGCCGGGATTGGTCCACAGTTCGATCTGCGCCAGCGTCTGGTTGGTGAAGGACGACGACATCACGAAGCTCGGATGCCCCATGGCGTTGCCGAGATTCACCAGGCGCCCCTCCGACAGCAGGATGATGCGCTTGCCGTCGGCGAACTCGACCTCGTCCACCTGCGGCTTGATGTTGTGCCATTTCAGATTGCGCAATGACGCGATCTGGATCTCGCTGTCGAAGTGGCCGATATTGCAGACGATGGCGCGGTGTTTCATCTTGCGCATGTGGTCGAGCGTGATCACGTCCACATTGCCAGTGGCGGTGACGAAAATGTCGGCACGCGGCGCGGCTTCTTCCATGGTCACGACTTCGTAGCCTTCCATCGCCGCCTGCAGCGCGCAGATCGGATCGACTTCCGACACCATCACACGGCAGCCGGCTTGGCGCAGCGAAGCGGCCGAGCCTTTGCCGACGTCGCCGAAGCCGGCGACCATGGCGACCTTGCCGGCCATCATCACGTCGGTGCCGCGACGGATGCCGTCGACCAGCAACTCGCGGCAACCGTAGAGGTTGTCGAATTTCGATTTGGTCACGCTGTCGTTGACGTTGATCGCCGGGAACAGCAGGCGGCCTTCCTTGGCCATCTGATAGAGCCGGTGCACGCCGGTGGTGGTTTCCTCGGTGACGCCGCGCACTTCCTTGGCAAGCTTGGTGTACCAGCCAGGCTGATCCTTCATTCGCTTCTTGATGGCGGCGAACAGCACTTCCTCTTCCTCGTTGCCGGGATGCTTGAGCACGTCGGCATTGGTCTCGGCCTGCATGCCGAAATGCAGCAGCAGCGTGGCGTCGCCGCCGTCGTCGAGGATCATGTTGGGGAAGCCGCCATCATGCCATTCGAAGATGCGGTGGGTGTAATCCCAGTATTCGGTGAGGCTCTCGCCTTTGACCGCGAACACGGGCGTGCCGGCCTGCGCGATCGCGGCGGCGGCATGGTCCTGCGTCGAATAAATATTGCAGGAGGCCCAGCGCACGTCAGCACCGAGCGCCGTCAACGTCTCGATCAGCACCGCGGTCTGGATCGTCATGTGCAGCGAGCCAGCGATACGGGCGCCGCGCAGCGGCTGCTCCGGCCCGTACTCCTCGCGCGTCGCCATCAAGCCGGGCATTTCGGTCTCGGCGATGTTGATCTCGTTGCGGCCCCACGCCGCGAGCGCGATGTCCTTGACGACGTAGTCGGTGGTCTTGGCCTTCGATTTTGCGGATGCGGTCATGACGGTCCTATGCGGCACGCGTGAAAATGCTGGCTCGTTGGCCCGAGCCTATAACAGGCCGCCGCCGCCCCCGCAACGCATATATAAAGATTTCTTTATGTAAGCTTGGGAGTTTCGCCCGCGCTTACCTTTCGCCGTTAGCCTGTCCGGAGGCCGGCGGCGTAGTCTTCACCACGCCCGCCTTGGCCAGAGCGCCGACCTGCTGCATGCGGTTGATCAGGTCAACCGCGGCGAGCGGCTGCAGCACCAGGCGGCAGACTGGAGAGCGCCGGCCTATGACCGGCGAATTCGGCTTCACATCGTCCATGCGGGTGACGGAGAATTCCAGCCGCAAGGTCTGCCCGTCGAATGTCACGCCGGTGATGCTGTCGGCGAATGTCTCCATACAATCGGGCCGGTCGAGATAGCGGATGGTGGCGCCCGGGCGCTGCGGCTCGGCGACCGGCTTTTTTTCCTCTACCTTTTTGTCGATCATGCTTGCTCTCCCCCGCGCCGCTCGAAGGCGCGTTGCATGGTAGCACAGGTGTCGAGTGGTGAATGGCCGCGAGCCGGTCGGGGCAGCGTTTAATCTTCCTCGCCGAAACGCGCGGCGATGAGCGCACACAGCGCGTCCACGGCGGCCGCAGCGTCGGCGCCGGCGGCCTGGATCGTGATGGTAACGCCGGGTCCCGCGGCCAGCATCATCAGCCCCATGATCGAGGTGCCGCCGACGCTTTCTTGCCCGCGGGTCACGGTGATAGCGGCGTCGAATTGTTCGGCGGTCTGCACGAATTTGGCCGAGGCGCGGGCGTGCAGGCCCTTCTTGTTGACGATCTCGATCTCGCGCACGACGGTGGCGGAGCTGGCCTGAGGGATATCGCCGTCCGCTTGAACGGGGTCGTTCATTTACCGGTCAGCACCCGGCTGGCGATCGTGCAGTATTTGCGCCCGGCTTCCTGGGCGGCGGCCACGGCTTGTTCGAGCGGGCAGGTCTCGCGCACTTTAGCGAGCTTGATCAGCATCGGCAGATTGATGCCGGCCAGCACCTCGACCTTGGGCTGGCTCATAACCGAAATCGCGAGATTGGAAGGCGTGCCGCCGAACATGTCGGTGAGGATGGCGACGCCTTCACCACTGTCTACCCGCTTGACCGCGTCGATGATATTCTTGCGGCACTGCTCGACGTCGTCGTCGGGGCCGATGGTGACCGCCTCGATCTGCCGCTGGGGGCCGACCACATGCTCCAGCGCTGAGCGGAACTCGATGGCGAGCCGCCCGTGGGTCACTAATACGAGGCCGATCATCCCGAACTCCTCGCGGGCGCTACGTTGCGCCGCACGAATGGGGGCGCATTGAGGCCCATTCGAAGGCCCGTTGCAAGGGCTTGCCTCGCTATATAGGCGTTCTGCTGCACTGCGAAAAGGTGGGGCCAAAGGGCGCTCTGACTTGTCCGTTTTCGGCGGCGGTGATCCTAGGCCCGTTATAGTTAATTTTTTCAACCGCCGGCGGGAGCCGGCGGGTTAGCCCGAATGCGGCCCTCAGGTCAATTGCAGGCGGGGGATGACTTAAGGTATGCCAATACCATAGGGAGGGCCGTCATTCCGGGTGCGACAGCGAAGCTCGCTAGGGAAACTCCTGCAATGACGGCCTTTCCCGGCTCTTGCGGATGCCGGGCGGCATCCTCGGCCGCCAGATCCACGACCAGGCCGACCGCCGCCACTGGCTCGTAGGGCAGGCGCCTGATGCCAAGGCCGCGGATTTCGAGCAGGCCCGCAAGTTGCTCAGCTGGGCGCACCAGCAAACAGCCGGAGTGCGTTTCGACGTGAACCCGGTCGTCGCCAACCAACCGTGCGAAGGGCAGGGCGCCTTGTGCCGCCGCCTGCAGGACATCCCATACCATCCGCGATTTGCCCGAGCCGGCCGGGCCGCGGATCAGCGCCGCCTTCGGCCCGATCAGTACAGCGGAAGCGTGGATGGTTGCCGTGTCGGCCGCCATCACGTCGCCGGCAGCCGCACCACGAAGCGCGCGCCGAGCACGCGCGGCTCGTTTTCCCCTTGGCCGGCGGTGACCATGCTGGTGCGGTTCTCGACCCGGATGCTACCGCCATGGGCTTCGACGATTTGTTTGGTGATCGACAGGCCGAGACCGGAATTCTGCCCGAAACTTTGCGTGGGGCGGTCGGTGTAGAAGCGCTCGAAGATCTTATCCAAGGCTTCCGGGCGAATGCCGGGGCCGTCGTCGTCGACCACGATCTCCACCTCGTTCTTCAGCCGCCGGCAGCTGACGCGCACGGTGCCGCCGGACGGCGAGAATGAGCGCGCATTGTCGATCAGGTTGCTGACCACCTGGCCGAGCCGCGAGTCATGGCCCGGCACTTTGAAAACCGCCCGGTTGCCGCCCTCGAACTTGAGCGCCACGCCGACGCCGTCGGGACGCACCTCGTTGGCGGCGGTCACCAGCGCGTCGAGCAGTTTGGCGAGATCGACATTGCTGGCTTCCTGGCGCTGCAGCTCGGCATCGAGACGGCTGGCGTCGGAAATATCCGAGATTAGGCGATCGAGCCGTTTCACGTCGTGCTCGATCACGTCGAGCAGGCGCTTGCGGTTCGCGTCGGTCTTCGCCATCGGCAGCGTTTCCACCGCGGAGCGCAGCGAGGTGAGCGGATTGCGCAACTCGTGCGCCACGTCGGCGGCGAAGCTTTCGATTGCCTCGATGCGGGTATAGAGCGCGTTGGTCATTTCGCGCAGCGCGCCCGACAGATCGCCGATTTCGTCGCGCCGGCGGGTGAAATCGGGAATTTCGACGCGGCTGCGGATGCGCCGGCGCACGCGTTCGGCGCCGTCGGCGAGCCGCCGTACTGGGCCGGCGATGGTGCCGGCCAGCAGCATCGAGAGCACCACCATGACGGCGGCGGCGACCAGAAACACCTTGACGATGGCGAGCCGCTCGGCCTCCACCATGTCGTCGATGTCGGCGCCTTGCGTGGACAGCATCAACGCGCCGCGCACTGCGCGGAAGCGCTGCACCGGCACCGCGACCGAGACAATCACCTCGCCGCGGTCGTTAACCCGCACCATGCTGGCGTGTAGCCCGCCGAGCGCCTGCCCGACCTCCGGATAGCCCTTGCCGTTCTCAGGTCCGAGCTCCTTGTAGAGCGGCAGGTCGCCGCGCCCGAACCAGCGGCGCATGGCGGTGAAGCCGCGCTCCATGACGCCGGGATTTTCAGCGTCCGGCGGCGGCAGGTCGAAGCGCAGCACGTCGCCGCGGCCGTACAGATTACGGCTGTCGAGGATCAGCACGCCGTCGCGGTCGTAGATGCGTGCACGCGTCTTGGTGGGCGAAACCAGCCGGCGTAGCACCGGCGCCACGCGTTCCGGATTGATCGGGAATTCGATGCCGGACTGCGCCTCGTCGGACGGCCCGTAGCTTTCGCCCGCCTGCAGTTCCAACAGCCGCTCGGGATCGATGGTGACGGCATCGCTTTCCACCGTCGCCGAGGCGGCGATCGCGCCCGCGATGATTTCGCTCTGCACCAGCAGGCTCTGCACGCGCGCGTCGATCAGGCCGGCGCGGAACTGCGAGAGATAAAGCACGCCAGTGACCAGCGCGACCAGGCCGGTGAGATTGAGGAAGACAATACGGCGGGTGAGGCTGGAGAAACTTTGCGAAACGAAGAATGCCCAAGCCGAACGCAGTGGCCGCCGGATTGAGTCGAAGCGCTTGCGCTCCGGACGCGGGGTTTCCTCGCCCGGCCTTTCGGCTTCGGCGTTCTCCGCCTGAATTTCCGCGGTTCGGTCGAGCAAGTCGTTCAATCCAGCCGGGTTGATCGTGGGCCCAAAATCCACCCCGTGATTTTACCGCAAGCCAGGACGCTGTGTCAGGCCGCTATCGCGCCCACAGCATTAAAGAAACGTCATGTTTCCTTGAAGCGATAACCGACGCCGTAGAGCGTTTCGATCATCTCGAAGTCGTCGTCGACCACTTTGAACTTCTTGCGCAGGCGCTTGATGTGGCTGTCGATGGTGCGGTCATCGACATAGACTTGGTCGTCATAGGCCGCGTCCATCAGCGCGTTGCGGCTTTTCACGACGCCGGGCCGGGTGGCCAGCGCCTGCAGGATAAGGAATTCGGTGACGGTGAGGGTGACCGGATCGTTCTTCCAGGTGCAGGTATGGCGCTCCGGATCCATGCGCAGCAGGCCGCGCTCGAGCGCCTTGGCGTCGGTTTCCTTCGGCGCCGCGGCGTCCTTCGGCGAGGCGCGGCGCAGCACCGCTTTCACGCGCTCGACCAGTAGACGTTGCGAGAACGGCTTGCGGATGAAGTCGTCGGCGCCCATCTTGAGGCCGAACATTTCGTCGATCTCCTCATCCTTGGAGGTGAGGAAAATGACCGGAATGTCGCTCTTCTGGCGCAGCCGGCGCAGCGTCTCCATGCCGTCCATGCGCGGCATCTTGATGTCGAGAATGGCGAGATCCGGCGGCGAGGTCTTGAAACCATCGAGCGCGGAGGCGCCATCGGTATAGGTCATGATGCGGTAGCCCTCGGCTTCGAGCGCCATCGAAACGGAGGTCAGGATATTGCGGTCGTCGTCGACGAGAGCGATTGTTGGCATGTAGCCCCTCTTCCGTGACGGTTCCGCATGGTTTGAAGCCCAAAAACCCGGTCTGAATTGTGGCCTCTTTGCAACAACTATGTGATTCGGCAGCGAATTCAAGCCCAAGCCGGCTACCGTCGGGCTCGGAGCCGGCCGCGTTAACGATTGGAGTGTCATGACACCTGACAAAGCAACAGCCAATCCTCCACTGCCGGGCGCCATGCCGGGCCGCCTACCAGAGAATGCCCAGCCGCCGGCGGATTTCATGCCGCTGGAAGTGGCCAAAACGCTGCTGCGCTTAACCCGCACCGGCACGCTGGCGACGCTCGACCGCAACAGCGGGCACCCGTTCGCCTCGCTGGTCAACGTGGCGACCGATTCCGACGGTGCGCCGCTAATCCTGGTGTCGAAACTGGCCACGCACACCGCCAATCTCGAGTGCGATGGGCGCGCCTCGCTGCTGCTGGCCGAGACCGGCAAAGGCGATGCGCTGGCGCATCCCCGGCTTACCGTGCTGGGCATGTTCGCGCCGGTCGAGCTCGAGAGCACCGACGATGCCCGAATCCGCCGCCGGTTTCTTGCCCGCCATCCGAAGTCGGAGCTCTATGCCGGCTTTGGCGATTTCGCGTTCTGGCGCCTGGGCGTCGTTTCGGCGCATCTCAATGGCGGATTTGCCCGTGCCGCCGACCTCACTGCGGCCGAGGTGCTGACCGACGTCTCGGACGCTAGGGCGCTGGTCGAAGCGGAAGCCGACGCTATCGCTCACATGAACGCCGAACACGCCGAAGCCTGCCGGCTCTATGCCAGCAAATTGCTCGGCGCGACGGACGGCGACTGGCGTTGCGTCGGCGTCGATCCCGAGGGGCTCGAATTGCAAAAGGGCCAAACCGTCTTGCGGCTGTTTTTCCCGCAGCATGTCACGGCGCCGGGCCCGCTGCGCGCGGTGTTGAAGCAACTCGCGGATGAGGCACGCTCGCGCTGAGCCGGCGCCAAAATGAGGCGACAGTAGAACAGGCTGTCTTTTTTGAGCGAATAAAATCGCGCCCAACGCTCTGAGCCTCTGCCGGACGAGCGGTCAATTCATCCTCGCGCGCGCGTTTAAGTTCGTTCAAATGCGGGTCATTTTGCGCGAGAACTTCATAGTTCAGCGCGATCTTCTTCCAGGAACCGGCAAGGTTGAGGAAAAATTGGCGAGCTTTTGCGTCCGTCGCTTGTTCCGCCAGCAGCATGCTTTCGGAGACGCTTCTCCAGGCTTCCTGAATGATGTCGGGCATGGTCCCTCCCGAATCGGCACCCTAACCGGAAATAACAGGCACGGGAAAAAGTTCGGGCGGAACCGCAAGTCATGAACAGTTGCGCGCCAACAGCGTAAAGCTTTCGTTTCACCAATTGCAGACTTGCCGTCCGCCAGGCAGCGAGCGCCGCAAATTAGAATTTTATCATTATTTCGAAACGCAAAAGGGAATTTATTTCGAAACGCAAGATGAAACTTCGGAACCGGCAATCGCGACTACGGCGCTCAATAAGGTGAGCCTCCATTGCGAATATGCCCGCGGGCGCCGAGGCCTCTATGTTTTTCTTTGCGAGCGGTAGACCGCCTTACGATTCCGATGGGGGTCTGGCGTGTCCGCTCCAGTCGGCACCTGGCGGTTCGTTTGATATGGTTAATCTGCCGCGGCCCGGCCGAATGGCCGGCCTACAGGCGCGGACCAAGCTTGGCCGCGTGATTTTGGCAGCCGGGTGATTGCTTAGACATCATGCGGCTGACGGCGGCGGCTCCGGCTTAATGCCATGATGCAGCGCAATGACGAATGCCGCCGCTGCATGGGTTTTGGTATTGGCTTTAATAGTGTTCGTGACTATGGTCGCGCGCTTTGAAACGAGGGGCTATACTAAGGTCTTAAGGCTGCAAGACCGCCCATGACCTCGCGAGGGTCAGGATGCGGCCCGGTTTAGGAGGATTTCGCGTGCAAGAAACGGGTGTGCGGAACGGTGCGTATGGCGCCGATAAGTTCGGCTTTAAAGACCTCGCCGCGGTCCATTGGAATCACTCCGAACCCACGCTTTATGAGCATGCCATCGCCGCCGGCGAAGCCTCGCTGGTCGAGGGCGGCGCGCTCTGCGCCGAGACCGGCCACCACACCGGCCGTTCGCCCAAGGACAAGCATACCGTCGTCGACGCGCTCACCGAGAATTCGGTGTGGTGGGACGGCAACCGCAAAATGTCAAAGGAAAATTTCGATAATCTGCTGGCCGATTTTCAGACGCACGCCAAAGGCAAGAAGCTGTTCGCGCAGGATCTCTACGGCGGCGCCGATCCGAAATACCGGATCAAGACCCGCATCTTCACCGAATACGCCTGGCATTCGCTGTTCATCCGCCAACTGCTGATCCGGCCCGAGCGCGACGATCTCGCAAAATTCGTCCCCGAGCTCACCGTCGTCGACATGCCGTCGTTCAAGCCCAATGCCAAGCGGCATGGCGGGCGCGAAGGCTCCGACACCATGGTGGCGATCGATTTCAGCCGCAAGATCGTATTGATCTGCGGCAGCTCCTATGCCGGCGAGATGAAGAAGTCGGTGTTCACCACGCTCAATTTCTATCTGCCGGCGGAAAACGTCGTGCCGATGCACTGCTCGGCCAATGCGGGACCTGCCGGCGACAGTGCGCTGTTCTTCGGCTTGTCCGGCACCGGCAAGACTACGCTCTCGGCCGATCCGCACCGCACGCTGATCGGCGATGACGAGCACGGCTGGGGCCCGGACGGCATCTTCAACTTCGAGGGCGGCTGCTACGCCAAATGCATCAAGCTGTCGCACGAGGCCGAGCCGCAGATCTGGGACGCCACCAACCGCTTCGGCGCCGTGCTGGAAAACGTGGTGTTCGATCCGCTAACGCGCATCCCGGACTACAATGACGGCTCCAAGACCGAGAATACGCGTTCGGCCTATCGGCTCGATTTCATTCCGAACGCCTCGCGCAGCGGCCGCGCCGGGCATCCCAAGAACATCATCATGCTGACAGCGGACGCCTATGGCGTGATGCCGCCGATCGCCAAGCTGTCGCCGACGCAGGCGATGTACCATTTCCTCTCCGGCTATACGGCGAAGGTCGCCGGCACGGAGAAGGGGTTGATCGGCGTGCAGCCGGAATTCTCCACCTGCTTCGGCGCGCCGTTCCTGCCGCGGCATCCGTCGGTTTATGCCGATCTGCTGCGCGACTATATCAACAAACACAAGGTCGATTGTTGGCTGGTCAATTCCGGCTGGACCGGCGGCAAATACGGCGTCGGCCGCCGCATGCCGATCAAGGCGACGCGTACGCTCTTAACCGCCGCGCTCAACGGCTCGCTGAAAGACGCCGATTTCCGCACCGATGCTTATTTCGGCTTCTCGGTACCGACCTCGGTGCAAGGCGTCGAGCCGCATCTGCTCAACCCGTTCAAGACCTGGAAGGACAAGGCGGAGTTCGACCGCACCGCGCGCGAACTGGTCGGCATGTTCCAGAAGAACTTCACCAGGTTCGAGAGCCACGTCACCGCCGACATCAAGGCGGCGGCGCCTGAGGTGAGGATCGCGGCGGAGTAATTCTCCGCTTGGCGCTATCGATTATTGCAGCTCAATCTTCAATGTGATTGGGCCTTCCATCATGATGATGCGCATGTTCCGATTCTGCTCAGTGCTGGCGATGTTTTGCGCGCTCGGCGCCGATCTCTGCCACGCCGATTGTGCCGCGCTCTACGGTCTTGCGCAGCAACACGCCAACGACATGGCCCGGCGCAACAGCCTCGATCATGCGGGATTCATGAAGCGCCGCGGCCCGGCCGGCGCAGTTGCCGAAAATGTCGCGTTTGGGTGCTCCGATGAGGCCTGTGCGAAGAGGATGTGGATGCAGTCGGCGCGTCACCGCGCGAACATGATGCTCGGCGGTTGCCAGGCTATTGCCTCGGCGGTGTCCAAAAGCGGCCGGCGTTACTGGGTCATGGAAATTGGCGGAGGCGGCATCGGCAGTGCGGGCCGCGACTTTTCTATCGATAACGGTATCGCGCCCTAAGCCCCGCGTCGCGCCGAAGTAATTTCGCGTCCGTGCAACCACCTCAACTACCGACCGCTCAATATAGTTTGAAGAAATAGACTCACACGGCATTAGCCCTTCTGCCGATTTTTTCGATTTGTGGCGTGTGAGCTAGCACACACTCGTGCCGCGATAATTGAACTAGGAACAACGATGCGCCCGGCAAGGTGCGGGTGATAACCGGAAGGAGTTCATCCAAGAGCGATTCTAATTGCTGCTGCTGTTGCGCCTATTCAACGCCCCCTTGGTGGGTAACTATGGGCTTCACTCCAAACCAAACCGTTTCCGCGACCGCGCCGCCGACGTCCACACCGCCAACAACGGGCGGGCAGACCGGATCAAAACCACCATCGGGCGGTGCGCGTGGCGGTCTGGTCGGCCTTATCGGAGGCGTCGGACAGGGCGTTGGCGGCATTGCGAGTGGCGTCGGAAACGAAGTGGGCGGTGTTGTAGCCGGCGTCGGAAACGCAGTCGGCACCGTGGTTGGCGATGTCGGCAATGCCGCTGGCGCGGTCGCCAACGGCGTGGTCAACGGCATCGGCGATCTAATCAGCTCTCGGAGGAAACAGTGAGCACCGTCTCGGGCGCCACCGATGCTCGGCATCGTTTCCAATCCGGAACTGGTGAAGGCCATGCAGGTAATGTTGCTCGTCGTTCCACCGGCAACCCAGGCAACGTTCAAGGGGCTGCTCGAACTGCTCGGCGGCCTGATTAAATTGAACCCCAAAACCACCAAGTCTCATCACGACACCTTGACCAAACAACTGCAAAGCCTGGCCACAATTCCAGACGCCATTTTGACCTTCGGCACGTTTTTGCCGATTTGTGAGACTCTGCTCAAAGCGGCTCATGCTAAAGGCAAGCACGGCGCGTGAACCATGACGCGACCGCTTCGGGTCACGAGCTGACAAGGCAACATGCGCGCGCAATGTAGAAAAGGCCGCTCGCGAGAGCGGCCTTTTCTACATTGCAAACAGACGAGAAACGCTACACGAGGGCCAGCTGAGTTACTTCACCGATGGGCGAAACGAAAAAAGGCAATCCTTGCCGCCGCGCTTTATCGCCGTGCCAGAAGATATCTGAATCCAATCCCGATCAGCCAAATCGTGATGCCGACGAGACCAAGAACCACTGGGATGAGCGGACTGCCAGTTGTGACGGACAGTATGATCGCCTGCGCGATCACAATGACCGCAATACCCCAACCAATCCAAAAGAGGGTGCCTCCCAGGATCATTCCCAGGAATTTTCCCAATCGGGCGAACATCAGACCGTCCTCGCTCAAAGCAGATTCATAATACGTCATTGCCGGGGCGCTGTCCCGCCAAATTGTGCAGCAAACAGGCCGCGCCTGGACCTCACAGTCGGTTGATTTTGGCGATGCTCCGGGTCACCTCCGCCGGCGTGTCGGCGTCGGCCTTGGCCTTGAGCGCCAGCGCCGCGCGCGCGGCCGGCCGTTCGAGACAACGCGTGAGCCAGGCCTTGAGGTTCGGGACGGCAGACAGGTCCATGTCGATAGCCCGGCTGATGACGGCGGCGACGTTGAGATCGGCGACCGTGAAGTCGTTGCCGAGCAGATAAAGCCGCTGCGCCACCGCTGCGTCGAGCACCTTGAACGGCGCGACCAGAACCTTCAGCGCCTCGCCCCGTTTTTCGGCATCGCGCTCGGCCTCCGGCAGGCGCACTGCGTGCAGCGACCAGATGTTGACGCCGCGATCGACCTCGGCGATCGCCCAAAAGCTCCATTGCCAGGCACGCGCCTCGCCTTCCAGCGTGCCGGGATAAAGTCTGCCGCCGGCGTGTTTCTTGGCGAGGTAGAGAGTGATCGCCAGCAACTCGAACAGCACGAAGCCGTTGTCTTCGATGAAGGGCAGGCGCCCGTTCGGATTGAGCTTAAGAAACTCCGGCGCGCGGGCGCCGGCGTCGCCGATTTCGATCGGCAAATGCTGGTAGTCGAGCCCGAGCTCCTTCGCCATCCAAAGCGCGCGGAACGCGCGGGTGCGGGCGATGCCGTAAATGCGCAGGCCGGACACGCGGACCTCCGAGTTAGCGGCTGAGCATAGCCGACCGGGGCGGGGGAGTAGGCAATCTTCCGCTCGTTCCCGCGACAGCGGGGGCCCAGTGCTGGATTTTGGCTTGCGGCGGATTGAATGGCTTACTTGCTAACGCGGCGAACCGCCGCCCAGACGCTCGATCAACTCGGCGGTCGGATACGAATCCGCCGGGAGCCCAAGCTTCATCTGCGCCTTTTTGACCGCGGCGCGGGTGCCGGAACCGACCTTGCCGTCGATCTCGCCGACGCCCTCGTAGCCTTGCTTGATCAGCAGGCGTTGCAATTCCATGACTTGCGGCGCGGAGAGCGTCTGCACGGTCTTGGCGCCCTCGTGGTCCACGGTCGGCGCGCCGGCAAGCCGGGTGGCGAAATAGGCCACGGTGGTGGAATAGACATAGGCCGAATTCCAGCCGAGGAAGGCTTGGAAGTTAGGATAAACGAGGAACGCCGGGCCGCGGCGGCCCATGGGCAGGATCATGGAGGCCGGCAGATCGTCTGACGGCAGCGAACCGTGCGCGGCCTTCACCCCCCAGGCTACCCATTGCGAGCGCGGATGCTTGATGGCCAGGTCGGTCTGGTCCCATGGCAAAGTTTGCGGCACGCGCACTTCCTGCAGCCAGGGCTGGCCGCGCTGCCAGCCGAGGCTGACCAGGAAGTTGGCGCCGGAGGCGAGCGTGTCGGGGATGCTGTTTATCAGATCGCGGCGGCCGTCGCCGTCGAAGTCCACGGCGTTCTTGAGATAGTCGGACGCGGTGAACTGCAAGCCGCCGAATTCGCCGGCCCAGTCGCCGATCATGCTGTCGACGGTCTGATCGCCGTGCTCGATGATGCGCAGCGCATCGAACAATTGGGTGCGGAAGAAGTCGGGGCGGCGGCAGTCATAGGCGAGCGTGGCGATCGCGCTGAGGATTTTGTAATTGCCGAAATTGGCGCCGAAGTCGCTCTCCAGGCCCCAGAAAGCGACAAGCACCGGCGCCGGCACGCCGTATTTCTTCTCGATCTGCTCGAACAGCGCGGCATGCTTCTTGATCTTGGCGAGGCCGTTGGGGATGCGGTCGCCGCCCACCATGCGGTCGGAGAATTGCAAAAAGGTCTGGTTGAACACGGCCTGGCCGTGGTCGCGGCGCACGATTGCCGGATCGAAAGTCATGGCTGGCGAGGCTTCGGCGATCACGCGCTGCGAGATGCCCTGCGCGGCGGCATCCTTCTTGAACTGCGCAAGCCAGCTCTCATAGCTGCCGGTATTGTGGCAGGAGGCGGCTATTGCCGGCCCCGCCCATACGGCGCCAAGGACCGAAACAAGCGCGATTGTTCCCCATTTCAATGCCGTTTTGCGCATCGTGTGGTCCCGCCTTTTTTGCCGTAGAATCAGCGTGAATTTGCCTAAGCGCCACGCCCGGTCAAGGTCCCATGCGGACAGGCCTTAAGGACCATTCTTGTGCAAATGATGGTTTAGTGGCAGTTGCATAAAAGCCTTACTGCCAACGCGTCGAGACAAAACGCCCGCATGCAAGTCCTGGTAATCGGAGCCGGCGTGGTCGGGCTGGCGGTGGCGCGCGCGGCCGCGCGCAAGGGCCTCGACGTGGTGGTGGCCGAGGCGGCGAACGCCATCGGCACCGGCATTTCTTCGCGCAACAGCGAAGTCATCCATGGCGGCATGTATTACGCCACCGGCACTTTGCGCGGGCGCCACTGCGTGCGCGGACGGCGCTGGCTCTACGAATTCTGCGCCTCGCACGGCGTGCCGCATCGCAAATGCGGCAAGCTCATCGTCGCCACCAACCAGGCGGAGCTCGACAAGATCGGGCAGATCGAGGTGCAAGGCGGCATCAACGGCGTCGAAGGGCTGGAACTGATCGGAGGCAATGCGGCGCGCGCGCTGGAGCCGGAGCTGTCTTGCATCGGCGCGCTGCACTCGCCGGAAACCGGCATCATCGACGGCCACCGCTACATGCTGGCGTTGCGCGGCGATCTCGAGGACGCCGGCGGCGCCATCGCTTTCAAAACGCCGGTGACGGGCGCGACGCGCAAGAACGGGCAATGGCAGGTCTCGTTCGGCGGCAGCGGCGGCGGCGAATTTTCCTTCGACGCGGTGGCCAATTGCGCGGGGCTCGGCGCGCAATCCGTGGCGCGCGCCATGGCCGATTACCCGGCAACGCGCGTGCCGCGGCTGGTGCTGGCCAAGGGCAATTATTTCACTTTTGCGGGCAAGCCGGCGTTCTCGCGGCTGGTCTATCCGACGCCGATCGTGGGCGGGCTCGGCGTGCATGTCACGCTCGACCTCGCCGGACGCATGCGCTTCGGGCCGGACGTGGAGTGGGTCGAGCGTGAGAACTACGACGTCAACCCTGCGCGCGCCGCTCTGTTCTATGAGCGCATCCGCACCTACTGGCCCGGCCTGCCGGACGGCAGCTTGTCGCCGGACTATTCCGGCATAAGGCCCAAGCTGAGCGGGCCGGGCGAGCCGCAAGGGGATTTTATAATCGATACGCCGGCCCAGCATGGCTTGCCGGGCCTAGTGCAGATGTTCGGGATCGAGTCGCCGGGGCTGACGAGTTCGCTGTCGCTGGGCGAGGAAGTGGCCGGCTATCTCGAAAGCTGAGCGCGGCGGCTGTCGTCGGCGCGCGTATGGCCGCTGAGCGTCACCGGCGTCACGTTGGGTGCACCTGGATTGGGCGGCATGATCTTCGTGTCGGCCAGTCTTTCGCGCGCGCTCTTGGACATCCCGCGATAGTCGTCGAGCGGCGCGAAATCCGCCACTTTGTTTTTCATTCCAGTGAACGCCACCAGGCCGGTCTTGGTCGCCACGATGTCGCCCGGCCGCAGGGTCGGATCTGTATTCACGTCCACGCGCGCCAGGCCGAACGCGTCGCGGCCGTTGCAGGTAGTGCCGGCGACCAGTTGTTTGCGGTACAGGAACGCGGTGTCGAGATCGGCGTAACGGCTGCCGTCGCCGGCGACCGCGTTGTCGATGCCGCTGCCGGAATAAAGCCGCGTCTCGCCCGCCGGGCAAAACGCGTGACACGCGTCAGCGGCGCTCACGCCGGCGTGCGCCTGCACGGGGAAGTATAAGCCGTCGCTGGTCCGTACGCAGTAGCCGCGCGCCGGGCCGGCTTCGGCCCGCTGCGAGGGCGCGTTTCTCGTGCCGGCGGACGGATCGGCGAAGGCTTGGATAGTGGCCGGCAATCCGGCCGGGGCTCCGACGGCGTGGCGCAAGCCGCCGAAAATGCGCTCGAAAATGCCCTGCGCCGACGCTGGCGCAAGCGCGCCGAACGTCAGTACGCCGGTGGCAAACACGCCGGCCGATACGTGTAATATCGCTTTCTTGAACGCTTTCTTGCCGCGGGCAACCATCGCAAGCCCCTGTCATCGCTGGCGCTTCGCGGAAGCGCCGCGAAGCGGCATTGATCAACGTCTGGGCAGGCGAAAGGTTGCAGGGGACACGGGCGGCTCAGAAATACCGCCACCAGATGTAGACGTGGCAGATCGCCACATGCACCACCATCATCGGGAAGGCATAAAGCGTGTAGGTGATGAACTTGAACGGCACCTCGTTGCGATCGCCGATCCCGGCGACGGTCAAATTGGCCGAGGCGCCGATCAGCGTGCCGTTGCCGCCCAGGCAGGCACCGAGCGACAGGCACCACCACAACGGCTCGATCTTGTCGGCCCCGCCATAGGCCGGTGCCATGCTCTTGATCAGCGGGATCATGGTGGCGACGAACGGGATGTTGTCGACGATCGCCGACAGGAACGCCGACGCCCACAGGATTGCGTAGCCGGCGTGCGCCAATTTGCCGCCGGTCGCAGCCACCAGTTTGTTGGCGAGCAGCGCGAGCAGGCCGCCGACGTCGACGCCGTGCACCACCACGAACAGGCCGATGAAGAAGAAGATGGTAATCCATTCCACGTCGCCGAAGGTCCGATGGACATTGTGCGCGGCCTTCTCGGAAAGGTGCGCCCAGTTGTCGAGCAGCATCAGAATGGCGCCGCCGGACATGGCGATGGTGGCGGGCTCGAGATGCAGCGGCCGCGCCAGGATGAATGCGACGATCACCACGCCGAGGATGACCAGCGACTGTTTCAACAACCGCCAGTCCTCGATCGAGTCGGCCGCGTTCATTGCCAGCACGCGTACCTCGGCATCGTGCGAAGCCTTAAGGTCCTTGCCCCAGACGAAGTGGATGATGACGGCCTGCACCACCATGACGATGATGATCACCGGCGTGAGATGATAGACGAACTCATTGAAGGAAAGCCCGGCCTGCGAGCCGATCAGGATATTGGGCGGATCGCCGATCAGCGTGGCGGTGCCGCCGATATTGGAGGCGATGATTTCCGCAAACAAATAAGGGTAGGCCGGAACTCTCAGCGTCTTGCAAATGGCGAGCGTCACCGGAACGATCAGCAGAACGGTGGTGACGTTGTCGAGGAAGGCGGAGACCGCCGCGGTGGTTATCTGCAGAATCAACAGGATACCGGCAGGATGCGCCTTGGCCGCCTGCGCCGACCAGATGGCGAGGTATTGGAACATGCCGGAGCGGCGTGAGATCGACACCAGGATCATCATGCCGGTCAAAAGGCCGATGGTGTTCCAATCGATGCCCTTGATCGCCTCGTCCTGGTCGAGCACGCCGACGATAATCATCACGGCGGCGCCGAGCAACGCGACGATCGCGCGGTTGACCTTCTCGGACATGATGGTGGCGTAGGTGATGGCCAGGACGCAGGTCGACACCCACATCGCGTTCAATCCGAAATAAACGTGAGATGCCGCGTGCGCGGTCATGACCTAATTCCCCCCAAGCCCGCGTGCCCGGCCTTAGGTGGCCTTACGCACCGTGCGTGACTGCATGTACAAGTAAAGGTCCGGCAGCCGCCGCGGGGAGTCAAGTTCGGCCTTTAGCAAAGGCGCGGGCTCGCGCATAATGCGCCGCCGGGCACGATAAGTGCCGCATCAATGGGAGGATAAATTGGCCGCCAATGTCCGCTTCAGCAATCCGAAAACCATGGCCAAACCGCCGGGATACACTTACGTCGTCGAGGCGACCGGGCCGAACCGGCTGATCTTCATCGCCGGCCAGCTCGGCATCGACATGAATAACCAGCTGGTCGGCGCGTCCGGCGATTTCCGCGCGCAGGCTTTCAGAGCCTTCGAGAACCTCAAGTTCGCGCTGGCAGGCGCCGGAGCGACGTTCAAGGACGTGGTGAAGATCAACAATTATCTGGTCGATATGTCGCACATCGGAATTTTCCGCGAGGTGCGCGACGAGTTCGTCAATATCGCCGCTCCGCCAGCTTCAACCACGGTGGCGATTTCGCAACTGGCGCGCCCGGGCGCGCTGTTCGAGGTCGAGGCGATCGCGGTGCTGCCGGCCAAAGCGGCAAAGCCGGCTGCCGCCAAGCGCGGCAAGCCCAAGGTCAAGGCGCGGCGACGGAAAGGAAAGTAAGCAGGCCGAGCACCGGCAGCAGCACGGCGCACGACCACAGCATGTAGCCGAAGAAGCTCGGCATCTTCACGCCGCGTTCGTTGGCGATGGCATAGACCATGAAATTGGGCGCGTTGCCGATGTAAGTGAGCGCGCCCATGTAGACCGCGCCCATGGAAATGGCCGCGAGCGTGGTTGAGAGCTTTCCCATCAGTACTAAGGCGTCGCCACCGGCGAGTTGGAAGAACACCAAATACGTCGGCGCGTTGTCGAGGAAAGCCGACAAAAGTCCGGTGAGCCAGAAATAGGCCATGTCGTACGGCGAGCCGTCTTTCTCGGTGACCGCGCGCAGCAGCCAGGCGAAAGGCCCGTCATGGCCGGCCTCCAGTGCCGCCAGTACCGGGATAATGCAAATGAAGATGCCGGCGAACAGCTTGGCCACTTCGGCGATTGGTTCCCAGGTGAAATCGTTGGCCTTGCGGTGCTCCTCGGGCGTGAGCCAGAGCGAGACGAGTGCGATCACGACCAACGCACCGTCGCGCACCAGATCCTGCAAGGCGACGAGTGTGCCGTAGACGTACAGGTCGATGCCCGGCTTCCAGGCGGCCGATAGCAAGATGACGCCGATGATGCAAGCGATCAGCGGCAGGTTGATCAGGCCGCGCAGGCGTAAAGGCTCGGCAGCGGTCGCGGCTGTCGTTTCGCCGCGCGCCAGCCAGAGATCGAGAGCGACGAAGATGGCCAGCACCAGCACGCCGACGATGGCTGTCTGATAGACGAGATGCGTGGTGGTCCAGAAGAAATCGACTCCGCGCAGGAAGCCGACGAACAGCGGCGGATCGCCGAGCGGCGACAAGGCGCCGCCGATATTGGCGACCAGGAAGATGAAGAAGATCACCACATGGGCATTGTACGCGCGCGCGGCGTTAGCGCGGATCAGCGGCCGCACCAGGATCATGGCGGCGCCGGTGGTGCCGACGATGCTCGCCATAGCGGTGCCGAGCACGAGAATGCCGGCATTGACCGGCGGCCCGCCGCGCAAGGTGCCGGTGATCAGGACGCCGCCGGCCACCACATAGAGCGCGAACAACAAAATGATGAAGCTCATATATTCGGCGAGCACGGCATGTACGAAGGCGGCGAGCGCACTCGACGGGCCGAACACGGCGGCGATCGGCGCCAGCGTCAGCAGCGCCCACGCTGCTGCGATCTTGCCGTAATGCGCGTGCCAGAATTTCGGGAACAGCAGCGGGCCGTTGGCGATACTCAGGAGAATGCCGGCGAAGGGCAGCGCCCAGGGCCAGCGCATCTGCGCGCCATCGAGCGCTGTCGCGGCGTGGGCGACGGAGGGAACAAATACCAACGCGCAGATGAGGGCGGAAATCCAGCGGCGGAGCATGGGCAAGTCTAGCATGTGATTGCTTGTCTTGCTGTCATGCCGTCCATAGCGGTAAGGACTTGCTTCCGCTCATTCCCGCACAAGCGGAAATCCAGAGCGACCATCCCTGGGTCCCCGGTTTCGCGGGGACAAGCGGAAAAACTGAAGGCCACGCCATGCACATCACCGGTATCGCCGACATCGTTGTTCCGATCGCGTCCTCGCTCCGCAACGCCTATATCGACTTCTCGCAGATGACGGCGAGTGTGGTGGCGGTCTTCACCGACGCGATGCGCGATGGAAAGCCGGTGGTCGGCTTCGGTTTCAATTCCAACGGCCGCTATGCGCCGCAGGGTCTGTTGCGCGAGCGTTTCATTCCGCGGCTGAAAGCGGCCAAGCCCGATGAGATCGTCGACGCGCAAGGGCGGCTCGATCCAGCGAAATGCTGGGCCGCCATGATGCGCAACGAGAAGCCGGGCGGCCACGGCGAGCGTTCGGTCGCCGTCGGCGTGCTCGACATGGCGCTGTGGGATGCGGTGGCGAAGGCCGAGGGCGTGCCGCTGTGGCGGCTGCTCGCCAACCGCTACTACAAGGGCAAGGCCGACACGACTGCATGGGTCTATGCCGCCGGCGGCTACTACTATCCCGACAAGGATATCAGTGCGCTGCAGGACGAGATGAAGCGCTATCTCGACCTCGGCTATTCAACCGTGAAGATGAAGATTGGCGGCGTGCCGCTGGCCGACGACCTCAAGCGCATCGAAGCGGCGCTCAAGGTGGTCGGCGGCAAAGGCGAGAATCTCTGCGTCGACGTCAACGGCCGTTATGATCTCGATGAGGCGCTGGCCTGCGGCGACGCCATCGCGCCCTATAATCTGCGCTGGTACGAGGAGCCGCTCGATCCGCTCGACTATTTGCTGCACGCCGCGCTGGCGACACGCTATGCGCCGCCGCTCGCTACCGGCGAGAACCTGTTCTCGATGCAGGACGCGCGCAACCTGGTTCGCCACGGCGGCCTGCGGCCGGACCGCGACTGGTTGCAATTCGATCCGGCGCTGTCTTACGGGCTGGTCGAATATCTGCGCACGCTCGACATGTTGGAAGCGCACGGCTGGTCACGCCGGCGCTGCGTGCCGCATGGCGGGCACCAGTTTGCATTGAACATCGCGGTTGGATTGGGGCTCGGTGGCAACGAATCTTATCCGCAGGTATTCGCGCCGTTCGGCGGCTTCGCCGATAATTGCAAGGTGGTGGACAGCCGCGTCACCATGCCGGACGTGCCCGGTGTCGGGTTCGAGGCGAAAAACGATCTTTATTATAAGGTGATGAAGCCGCTGCTGGAGCAAGCGCCGCGCTGAGCTAATGCGCCTCGTCCCAATTGTGGGCGGCGCGGGCGTCGACCTGCAGCGGCACTTGCAGCGAAATCGCCGGATGCGGGGCGTCTTCCATCACGCGTTTCACCACCGGCATGGTCTTGGCCACTTCGCCGTCCGGCACCTCGAAGATCAGTTCGTCGTGCACCTGGAGCAGCATCTGCGCGTTGAGCTTGGACTTGGCGAGTTCGCCCTCCATGCGCATCATGGCGCGGCGGATGATGTCGGCGGCCGAGCCTTGCAGGCGCGCATTGATCGCCGCGCGTTCGTTGAACGAGCGGATCGATGGGTTGCTCGCCTTGATGTCCGGGTAGTGGCACTTGCGGCCGAACAGCGTGAGCACATAGCCGTTGGTGCGGCAGAACTCGCGCGTCTCGTCCATGTAGTCGCGGATGCCGGGGAAACGCTCAAAGTATTTCTTGATGTAGGCGCCGGCCTCGTTCTTGTCGATGCCGAGCTGCGCGGCGAGGCCGAAGGCCGAGATGCCGTAGATGATGCCGAAATTGATCGCCTTGGCGCG
The DNA here is from genome assembly GCA_963778745.1 of uncultured Alphaproteobacteria bacterium. Lineage (GTDB taxonomy): Bacteria > Pseudomonadota > Alphaproteobacteria > Rhizobiales > Xanthobacteraceae > Pseudolabrys. The sequence continues at coordinate 137,498 of CAVZVP010000008.1, forward strand.
GCGGCGCACTTCGCTCGGCATGTCCTTCACCGGCACGCCGAACATTTCCGATGCGGTCATGGCATGGATGTCGACGCCGTCCTGGAACGCCGTGCGCAGCGCCGGCACTTCGGCGACTTCCGATAAGCAGGCGCAGCTCGATTTGCGAATAGTCGGCCGACACCAGCTTCATGCCGGGCGCGGCGACGAAGGCGCGTCTTATTTTGCGGCCTTCCTCGGTGCGCACCGGAATGTTCTGCAAATTCGGTTCGGACGATGAGAGGCGGCCGGTCGACGTGGCGGCGAGCGCGTAAGAGGTGTGCACGCGGTGGGTGGTCGGGTTGACGTAAGTCGGCAGCGCCTCGGTATAGGTCGAGCGCAGCTTCGACACCTGCCGCCAGTCGAGAATCTTGCGCGGCAGCGCATGGCCCTGCTCGGCAAGGTCTTCCAGTTCGCGCGCGCCGGTCGACCATTGGCCGGTTTTGGTTTTGGTGCCGCCGGGCAGATTCATCTTGCCGAACAGAATGTCGCCGAGCTGCTTGGGCGAGCCGGGATTGAGCGGCTCGCCGGCTAGCGTCTTGATTTCGTCTTCGAGCGCGCCCTGTTTCTGGGCGAATTCGCCGGACAGCCGCGAGAGCACCTGGCGGTCGATCGAAATGCCGCGCCGCTCCATGCGCGCCAGAACCTGCGGCATGGCGCGCTCCAGCGTCTCGTAGACGGTGGTGACACGCTCGGCGGCGAGCCGCGGCTTGAGCGCATTCCACAGCCGCAGCGTCACGTCGGCGTCCTCGGCAGCGTAGTCGGTGGCCTTGTCGATGGCGACGCAGTCGAAGGTCACGCGCGATTTTCCGGTTCCGGCGACGTCGCCGAAATGAATGGTCTTGTGGCCCAGCAATTTCTCCGAGAGGTCGTCCATGCCGTGGCCGCCTTTGCCGGCGTCGAGCACGTAGGAAATCAGCATGGTGTCGTCGTAGCCATCGATCTCGATGCCACGTTGGGCGAACACCAGCCAATCATATTTCAGGTTCTGCCCGATTTTCAGGATGCTCTTGTCCTCGAGCAGCGGCTTGAGAACGTTCAGCGCGTCTTCTTCCTTGATCTGGTCGGCTGCCAGTCCGGCATCGAACAAGCCATCGCCGCCGCCGTCTTTTTTGTGCGCGATCGGCACGTAACAGGCTTCGTTGGGCGCAACGCTAAGCGAGAAGCCGCACAGGCCGGCCTGCATGGCGTCGAGGCTGGTGGTTTCCGTGTCGACCGCGACTACGCCCACCTCATGCGCGCGCGCGATCCACTCCTTCAGGCGGGCCAGCGTGCGCACGCATTCGTATTTGCTGCGGTCGATTTTCTGATTGCGTGCCGCCTCGGCGCGCGCGGTGGCGAGCGAGATCGGAGTAAGGGCGCTGTTTGCTTCGCTCTTGGCGCTCGGCTTTAGTTGCGGCGGCGGTGCAAACAAATCGCCGGTTTTTCCCGCCGGTGCGGCACGTGCAACGGCGGGTGCGCCTGACATGAGTTTCGCGTCCGCATCGACCTGCGAGGCGTCGATCTCGGCCTTTTCGGCGACGCGGCGGGTGATGGTGTTGAATTCCATCGCCTTCAAAAACGCAATGAGATTTTTGTAGTCGGGCTCGTGCACGGCGAGCTGGTCGACCGGCACGTCGAGCGGAACGTTCTGGTCGAGCGTCACCAGCCGCTTCGAAATGCGCGCGATCTCGGCGTTGTCGATCAGCGACTGCCGGCGCTTGTCCTGTTTGATCTCGCCGGCGCGCTTGAGCAGCGTTTCGAGATCGCCATATTCGCCGATCAATTGCGCCGCGGTCTTGACGCCGATGCCGGGCACGCCCGGCACGTTGTCGGACGAATCGCCGATCAGCGCCTGCACCTCGATCACTTTCTCCGGGCCGACGCCGAATTTCTCGATCACCTCGGCGCGCCCGATGCGGCGGTCCTTCATGGTGTCGTACATGGTGACGCCATTGCCGACGAGCTGCATCAGGTCCTTGTCCGAGGAGACGATGGTGGTGGTCGCCTTCGCCTCGCAGGCTAGCCGCGCATAGGTCGCGATCAGGTCGTCGGCCTCGTAGCCGGCCTGCTCCAGGCAGGGGATTTCGAAAGCGTGCACCGCCTCGCGGATGAGCGGGAACTGCGGGATGAGGTCTTCCGGCGCGTCCGGCCGGTGTGCCTTGTATTCGGGGTAGAATTCGGTGCGGAAGGTTTTCTCGGACTTGTCGAACACGACCGCCAGATGGGTCGGCTTGTCGTCTTTCATCTCGGCCAGCAGCTTCCACAGCATGTTGCAGAAGCCGAGCACGGCGTTAACCTGCAAGCCGTCCGATTTGCGGGTGAGCGGCGGCAGCGCGTGATAGGCGCGGAAGATGTAGCCGGAACCGTCCACCAGGAACAGGTGGTCGCCCTTTTTCAGCGGCCGCGCCGTCGGGTTCGATGCGGCAGGGGCTTTGGTTTTGGATTTTGCGCTTGTCGGCATGGGCCGAATGTGGGCCCGGACGCGGCGTTAATCAATCTGTCGCAAGACTCGGCCACAGAAAATGCGGGCCCTCGCCACTTTGGGCCGCCTCTGCTAAGAGACCGGCCAATCCGGGCGGCCGGAATTGAATAAACGATTTCGATAAGGAACTTCCATGCGCGTTGCCATGATCGGCACCGGCTATGTCGGCCTCGTTTCCGGGGCCTGCTTTGCCGATTTCGGCCACGAGGTGACCTGTGTCGACAAGGACACCGGAAAAATCGCCGCGCTCGGTCGCGGCGAGGTGCCGATCTACGAGCCGGGGCTCAATGACCTGGTCGCCGTCAATACCCGCGCGGGGCGGCTGGCCTTCACCAACGATCTGCGCCGGCGCGGTCAAAGCCGCCGATGCGGTGTTCATCGCGGTGGGTACGCCCTCGCGGCGCGGCGATGGCCATGCCGACTTGAGTTTCGTCTATGACGCCGCGCGTGAAATTGCCGCCGCGCTCGACGGCTTCACTGTGGTGATCACCAAGTCGACCGTGCCGGTCGGCACCGGCGACGAGGTCGAGCGCATCATCCGCGAAACGCGCCCGCAAGCGGAAGTCGAGGTGGTATCCAACCCGGAATTCCTGCGCGAAGGCGCCGCCATCCGGGATTTTAAGCTTCCCGACCGCATTGTGGTCGGCAGCGACGATGCGCGCGCGCGCGAGGTGATGAGCGAGCTCTACCGGCCGCTTTACCTCAATCGCTCGCCGATTTTGTTCACCGACCGGCGCACCGCCGAGCTGATCAAATATGCCGCCAACGCCTTCCTCGCCACCAAGATCACCTTCATCAACGAAATCGCCGATCTCGCCGAAAAAGTCGGCGCCGACGTGCAGGAGGTTGCGCGCGGCATCGGGCTCGACAACCGCATCGGATCGAAATTCCTGCATGCCGGGCCGGGCTATGGCGGCTCGTGCTTTCCCAAGGACACGGTGGCGCTGCTCAAGACTGGGCAGGATCATGACGCGCCGCTGCGCATCGTCGAGGCGGTGGTGGCGGTCAACGATGCGCGCAAGCGTGCGATGGCGCGCAAGGTGTCGGCGGCGCTGGGCGGCGAATTGCGCGGCAAGACGGTGGCCGTGCTCGGACTGACGTTCAAACCGAACACCGACGACATGCGCGAGTCGCCGTCGATCCCGCTGATCACCGCGCTGCAGGACATGGGCGCCAAGGTGCGCGCCTACGATCCGACCGGCATGGAGCAGGCCAAGCCGCTGCTGGCCAACGTCGCGTTCTGCAAGGACGCCTATGATTGCGCGCAGGGCGCCTCCGCGCTGGTGATCGTAACCGAATGGGAGCAGTTCCGTGCGCTCGATTTCGCGCGGCTCAAGAAGGTCATGGAGCGGCCGGTGCTGGTCGACCTGCGCAACATCTACCGTCCGGAAGAAGTCGCGCGCCACGGCTTCGTTTACGAGAGCATTGGACGAGCACGCAAATGATGTTCAACGTCAGTCCACCGAGACGTTGATTGGCCCCGCGCTTTGCGCGCGGGGCAGGCAGAAAATTTTCAAATTGCTATCCGATTTTCCATTCGTCTTCCGGGTGACGACGTTACACATGCGAAATTTCGATATACCGCTTCCGATCGACGATGCATTGCCGCGGCTCACCGCCGCGCTGGCGGCGAACCATGCCGCCGTGCTGGTGGCGCCGCCCGGCGCCGGCAAGACCACGCGCGTGCCGCTGGTGCTGCTCGACGAGGCCTGGGCGAAAGATAAGAAGATCCTGGTGCTGGAGCCGCGCCGGCTGGCCGCGCGCGCCGCCGCCGCCCGCATGGCGTCGACGCTCAGCGATCAGGTCGGCGACACCGTCGGCCTGCGCGTGCGCTTCGGGTCCAAGATTTCCAAGCGCACCCGCATCGAGGTGGTCACCGAAGGCGTGTTCACGCGGCTCATCCTCGACGATCCTTCGCTCGATGGTGTCGCCGCCGTGCTGTTCGACGAATTTCATGAACGGTCGCTCGATGCCGATCTCGGGCTGGCGCTGGCGTGCGATGTGCAGCAGGCCTTACGCGAAGACCTGAAAATCCTGGTGATGTCGGCGACGCTGGACGGCGCGCGGGTGGCGGCTTTGCTTGGCGACGCGCCGGTGGTCGAAAGCGAGGGCCGCGCCTTTGCGGTGGAGACGCGCTATGTCGGGCGCGATCAACGCGCGCCCATTGAACGTCAAATCGTGGAGGCCGTTCAGCGCGGCTTGCGCGCCGAGCAGGGCTCGCTGCTGGTGTTCCTGCCCGGCGCCGCCGAAATCCGCCGCACGGAGACGCAGCTCAAGGAGCGCATCGATGACAAAAACGTCGATATCGTCGCGCTTTTCGGCGCGCTCGACGCGCGCGAGCAGGACCGCGCCATAACGCCTTCGCCGGCCGGGCGGCGCAAGGTAGTGCTGGCAACCTCGATCGCGGAAACCTCGCTCACCATCGAGGGAGTGCGCGTCGTCATCGACAGCGGCTTGTCGCGGGTGCCGCGCTACGAGCCGGATATGGGCCTCACACGGCTGGAAACCGTACGCGTCTCGCGCGCCGCCGCCGACCAGCGGCGAGGGCGGGCAGGCCGCACCGAGCCGGGGGTTTGTTACCGACTGTGGGACGAGCCGCAGACCGGCTCGTTGGAACCTTATACGCGGCCGGAAATTCTGTCGGCCGATCTGTCGTCCTTCATGCTCGATCTCGCGCTATGGGGCGCCAGCGATCCGGGCAAGCTGGCGTTTCTCGATCCCCCGCCGCCGGCTGCACTGAGCGAAGCCAAGGCGCTGCTGAGCGAGCTTGGCGCCATCGACCGCCAAGGCCGTATCACTGAAGAAGGCAAAAAGCTGCGCGCGCTGCCATTGCCGCCACGGCTCGCCCGCATGGTGGTCGACGCGGCGGTGGAAGGCGCCGGCGCGCAGGCGGCGGCGATCGCCGCGCTGCTCACCGAGCGCGGACTCGGCGGCGACGATCCCGATCTGCGCCATCGGCTCGACCAGTTCCGCCGCGACCGCTCGCGCCGCGCCGAGGATGCGCGCGCGATGGTGAAGCGATGGGCCGATACTGTTGGGGGCAAGTCAGGTAGTGAGCAGTCCGCGGGTGCTTTGCTCGCCCTCGCTTATCCCGACCGCATCGCCAAGAGCCGCGGCGGCGGGAGCGGTGGATTTCTGCTCGCCAATGGGCGCGGCGGCATGGTCGATCCGGCCTCGGCGCTGGCGCGCGAGCCGTTTTTGGCGGTTGCGGAATTAACCGGCGCGGCGGCCGCAACCCGCATCATCCTAGCGGCGCCGATCGCGCTCGCCGAAATCGAGGCGCGCTTTGCCGACAAGAATCGAGGACCGCGAGACGGTCACTTTCGCTGCCGCCTCCGCGTCGTTGCGCGGGCGGCGCAGTCGTAGGCTGGGTGCGCTGGTGCTGGCCGAGCAGACAAAATCCGTTTCGTCGAATTCGGTTAACGCAAAGTTGCTCGCCGAGGGCATCGCGTCCCTCGGGATCGGCAAGCTGCCTTGGAGCAAGCCGCAATTGCAATTGCGCGATCGCGTGCAATTCCTGCGCACGGCGGAAGGCGACGAATGGCCTGATCTCTCCGATGCCGCGCTTGCGCATACGGCCGCCGAATGGTTGGCGCCGTACCTCGCCGACAAGACAGCGCTGTCGCAGATCGGCGCCGACGAGCTTTCCGCCGCGCTCGACGCCCTGCTGCCATGGGCGTTCCGCAAGCGGCTCGACGCCGAGGCGCCGACCCATTTCACCGCGCCGTCCGGCTCGCACGTGCCGATCGATTACGAGGCGGAGGAGGGACCGAAGCTGTCCATCCGCGTGCAGGAATTGTTCGGCCTCGCCAAGCATCCGAGCATTGCGGGTGGGCGCGTGGCGCTGGTGATCGAGCTGTTGTCGCCGGCGCACCGGCCGGTGCAGGTGACGCACGATCTGCCCGGCTTCTGGCGCGGCAGTTATTTGCGATGTGAAAACCGAAATGCGCGGCCGCTATCCCAGGCACCCCTGGCCGGACGATCCGCTGCATGCGCCGGCCACCCGCCGCGCCAAGCGCCGCGGTGAATAAAATTTTAATGATTCCCTTAGCCGGCCGCTCACCATCATCGCAGCGCGCCATGTCTTGCGGCCCGGCGTTAAGCCGGCTTTGGGCGACCGCATGCGACGTTCGGGCGCAACCATTGGGCTTTGCCGCATGCGTCAGATCCTCATCTTTGCCGCCGTGCTGCTGGTCGGCGGCAGTTATCTCGCCCGCTTCGCCGACAAAACGGTGGTCGAGGCTCCCGCGCAGCAGGCAGCGTCGGTGCAGTCGGTCGAACAGCCGCGACAGGTCTCGGCCGGTCAACACAAGATGGAGCTGTCGAGCGGCCGCGACGGCCATTTCCGCGTCGACGCCCGCGTGAACGGCCGGCGTATCGACTTCATGGTCGACACCGGCGCCTCGCTGGTGATCCTGCGCGAGACCGACGCCGCCAATGTCGGCGTCCATCCGATGCCGCGCGACTACACGGCTATCGTCTCCACCGCCAATGGCCGGATCAAGGCGGCGCCCGCCAAGCTCGAGCGCATCGAAGTCGGCGACATCACGGTATTTGACGTGCAGGCGCTGGTTCTGCCCGACGAGGCGCTGTCGCAGAACCTGCTCGGCGTCACGTTTCTGTCGCGGCTGCGGCGCTACGAATACGCCGACGGCCGCATGCTGCTGGAGCAGTAATTTACCCCGCAATGACTAGGATTTTGCCGGATCGCTTTGCCGGTTGGCGGCGTTGAGGTATGCACATGAATGTCGTCCCGCCTAGATTTGAGGCTTTGATGTTTCCCACGCCGAAATCCGCGCTCACGCCCAATACCTACGCCTATGAGTCCTCGCCGCTGGTGAAGCCCACCGGCTTCCGCGAATACGACGCGCGCTGGCTCTTGGAAAAAGAAATCAACCTGATGGGCGTGCAGGCGCTCGGCATGGGGCTCGGCACGCTGATCCGCGAAATGGGCGTCAAGCCGGAGATCGTGACCGGCCACGACTTCCGCAGCTATTCGGCCTCGGTGAAGCTGGCTCTGGTCACCGGCCTGATGGCCTCGGGCTGCAAGGTGCATGACATCGGGCTCGCGATCACGCCGATGGCCTATTTCGCGCAGTTCGAGCTGGATGTGCCCTGCGTCGCCATGGTCACCGCCTCGCACAACGACAATGGCTGGACCGGTGTGAAGATGGGCGCCAACCGGCCACTGACCTTTGGGCCGAACGAGATGACGCGGCTCAAAGAGATCGTGCTCGGAGCCAAGTTCGGTCTCGGGGGCGGCGGCAGTTACGTGTTCGTGGAGAATTTTCCCGACCGCTACATCGCCGATCTGACCAAGCGGCCGAAGATCAAGCGCAAGCTGAAAGTGGTGGCCGCTTGCGGCAACGGCACCGCCGGCGCCTTCGCGCCGCGGGTTCTCGAAGCGATCGGTTGCGAGGTGGTGCCGCTCGACTGCGTGCTCGATCACACCTTCCCGCGCTACAACCCCAACACCGAAGACATGAAGATGCTGCATGCCATGCGCGATGCGGTGCTGGCGCACAAGGCCGACGTGGCGCTCGGCTTTGACGGCGACGGCGACCGCTGCGGCGTCGTCGATAACGAAGGCGAAGAGATTTTCGCCGACAAGGTCGGCGTGATGCTGGCGCGCGACATGTCTACGCTCCACAAGGGCGCGACTTTCGTGGTCGACGTAAAGTCGACCGGCCTGTTCCTCACCGACCCGGTGCTCAAGGCCAACGGCGTCAAGGCCGACTACTGGAAGACCGGCCATTCCTACATCAAGCGGCGCGTCAACGAATTGGGCGCGCTTGCCGGCTTCGAGAAGTCCGGGCATTTCTTCTTCAACAAGCCCTACGGCCGCGGCTACGACGATGGCATGATCTTCGGGATGGCGGTTTGCGACATGCTCGACCGCAATCCGGGAAAGACCATGGCCGACCTACGTAAGGCGCTGCCCAAGACCTGGGGCTCGCCCACCATGTCGCCGCATTGCGACGACGAGAAGAAATACGGCGTGGTCGACGCGGTGGTGAAGCATTTCGAAAACGCCAAGGCCAAAGGCGAGAAATTCGCCGGCCAGGCGATCCGCGACCTGGTCACCGTCAACGGCGTGCGCGTCACAGTCGAAGACGGCACCTGGGGCCTGGTGCGGGCGTCGTCCAACAAGCCGGAGCTGGTGGTGGTGGTGGAAAGCCCGGCATCGGAGGCGCGCATGCGCGAGATGTTCAAGGCGGTCGACGGTGTGCTGCGCACGCATCCGGAAGTCGGCGAATATAATCAGACGATTTAAAAGAGGGCCTATAGGCCCCAGTAGCGCCCGGTACCGCCGATGATTACGACGATCAGGCCGAGCGGCAGGTTGATCATGATGATCTGCCGGATGCGGCTGAGCTGGGCGCCGGCGGCCGGCCAGTCCTGCGCGTCGGCCGCGCGCTTGAACTTGAGCCACGGGCCGTGGAACAGCCAGACGTAAAGCGCGATCATCACGAGGCCGGTCGTCTGCATCAGGTTGATGTAGAGCGGCGCGCCTTTGAAGCCGCCGAAGGTCGTCAGCAGCATCCAGTAGCCGCTTGCGAGCAGCAGCAGGATGGAGACCCAAACCCACGGAAAGAACTTGGCGAAGAACCGCCGCCATAGCGCCAGCCGTTGCGGCGGCTCCAGTGCGCCGGCCGCCGGGCGCAGGCAGACATAGGCGGCGAACATGCCGCCGACCCAGACCACGGCGCCAAGGATGTGGAGCATCAGTGCGAAGGCGGTTTCCATCATGACGCGGCTCTTAGGTTGGGACGATGGCCGACAATGCTAGCACGGCCGCTTGACCTTGCGGTACAAGCTGCCTATGCGCATAGCCATTCTCGGTGCCGGCCCGGCCGGACTTTATCTCAGCTACCTGCTTAAACGCCGGCGTCCGGACGCCGATATCGCCGTGGTCGAGCAGAATCCGCCCGACGCCACTTTCGGCTTCGGCGTGGTGTTCTCCGACCGCGCGCTCGAATTCCTGCGAGAGGACGACGCGGAAACCTTCGCCGCGATCACGCCGCAGATGGAATCCTGGGACGACATGACGCTCGTGCACCGCAACGAGCGCGTCGTGATCGATGGTGTCGGCTTTGCCGCCATCGGCCGACTCAAGCTGCTGCAATTGCTGCAGCAGCGCGTGCGTTCGGTCGGCATCGCGCCGCAATTCGAGCGCGAGGCAACCTCGCTCGGCGAATTTTCCGATGCTGATCTCATCGTCGGCGCGGATGGCGTCAATTCGCTGGTCCGGCGGACGTTTACTGACGAATTCGGCGCGATCGTGAGTTATGGCTCCAACCGCTTCGCCTGGTTTGGTACACCCAAGGTCTACGACACCCTGACGCAAACCTTCCGCCACACGCCGATTGGCGATTTCAACGCACATCATTACCGTTACGCGCCGGGGCGCAGCACTTTTATCGTCGAGGCCGATAAGCCGAGCTTCGCGCGCGCCGGCTTCGAGCGCATGGAGGAGGCCGACGGCCGCGCGCTGTGCGAAAAGATTTTTGCCGACGCGCTCGACGGCAAGCGCCTGGTGTCCAACAATTCGATCTGGCGCCAATTTCCACATCTGAGCTGCGCGAATTGGCACCACGGCAAGCACGTGCTGATTGGCGATGCCGCCCACACCGCGCATTTCTCCATCGGCTCCGGCACGCGGCTCGCGATGGAAGACGCCATCGCGCTCGAGCGCGCGCTGCACCAGCACGACGATGACGTAGCGGCGGCCCTGCCGGCTTACGAAGCCGCGCGGCGGCCGATCGTCGACAAGCTCGTGGCGGGCGCCGATGCGAGCGCGGGCTGGTATGAGAACTTCGCCGAATATATGCGGCTCAAGCCGCTCGATTTCGCCATGAGCTACATCACGCGCTCGAGCCGAGTCGACATCGAACGCCTGCGCAAGCTGTCGCCGCGCTTTGCCGAGCGCTACGAGCGAGAGCGCGGCTAACGTACAACCGGCGCTCTATAGGCACTATGTCCGCAATAGAACGTACGAGGGCTGCCATACGATAGGTCTTCGGCTATAGTCGGCGCACTCGCGAATGCACCGCCATCCGGGGAGAACCGATGTCCGTCACAGCGCGCGCTTTCGCCGGTGCCATCGCGTTCGCGGTCATCGCAGGCGTCGCCAGCCCGTCTGCACGCGCACAAAGCAAACAAGAATTCAATTGGTGCATTGGTGAGGGCAATCCGGCACCGGCCCAAAAGATCACCGGGTGTGCGGCCGTTATCGATGCCGGAAAGCTGAAGGGAAAGCGCCTCGCCTTCACCTTTAGCAACCGCGGCGTCGCCTACTACGAGAGAGGCGAATACGACCGCGCCATCCAGGACTTCGGGCAAGCCATTGAGCTCAATCCGAAATACGCTCTTGCCTTCAATAATCGTTGTGCCGCCTACCATGACAAGGGCGACTTTGACCGCGCCACCCTGGACTGCAGTGAGGCGATCAAGCTCAATCCGAAATACGCCGACGCCTTCTTCAATCGTGGCCTCTCCTTCCAAGGCAAAAGCCAATACGACCGCGCCATCAAGGACTATAACCAGGCCATCAAGTTCGATCCGAAATACGCTGATGCCCTCTTCAATCGTGGCAACACCTACCAAGTCAAAGGCCAATACGACCGCGCCATCCAGAACTATGACCAGGCGATCAAGCTCAATCCCAACCATGCGAGCGCGTACCACAATCGGAGTCTCGCCAAAAAACAAAAGGGCGACGCAGCCGGCGCCGAGGCCGATCTGGTGGCGGCGCGCAAGATCAATCCGAACATCGGACGCTAGGCGACGGCGGCGCGGCGGGCGAGCCTAACTATTGCGCTTTTCCTCGCGCAGCGCCGGCAGGCCGATTCCTGTCGCTTCGAAGCCGCCATCGACCGCAATCGTCTGTCCGGTGATATAGCTCGCGCGTTCGCTGCACAGGAAGAAGATGGCCTCGGCGAGTTCCGTTTCGAGACCGTAGCGGTTGAGCGGAATGGCGTCGTGATAGGCGGCGCGGATCTCCGGCGTGTGCACGGCTTTCGCCATGGCGGTGTCGACTGGGCCCGGCGCGACCGCATTGACCCGGATGCCGAGCGAGGCGAGCTCGACGGCCTGCTGCTGGGTCAAATGCGCGAGCCCGGCTTTGCTGGTGCCGTAGGCGGTGCGTAGCGTCGAGGCACGCAGTCCCGAGATCGAGGTGATGTTGACGATGGCGCCGCCGCCCGAGTCGCGCATCAATGGCGCTGCCGCTTGCGCGCACAAAAACGGTCCGGTGAGATTGACCGCCAGCACGCGCGACCAGTCTTCATAGCTGACGTCGAGGATCGGCTTGAAGATCGCGATGCCGGCATTGTTGACTAGCGCATCGAGCCGGCCGAATTTTTCGGCGACGGTCGCGAGCGCGCGGGCGACGCCCGCGGCATCGGCGACATCGCAGGTAAGCGCGAGCGTGACGTCCGGTTTGTTCAGCGCCGCGACAGTACGTTTCAGATTGTCGCCGTCGATATCGAGCAACGCGACGCGCCATCCGTCGGCGAGGAATCGCTTGGCGGTCGCCAATCCGATGCCGCGCGCGGCCCCGGTCACCAGCGCGACCTTGCTTGTTGCTTCGCTCATCGCTCCCCCCGTGCCCGCGTTATGGCTGTGTAAAAGACGCCGGTGCCCGGCACAAGGCGACCCGTGCCCGCTTCCTTGCCAGCCGGCCGGGTTTGGGCGAAAGTCGGCCCAACAATAAAGCCGGGGAGGACTTGCCGATGGATATCGTCCCGCTGGGTCCAGGTTTTGTCGCCGAGCTGCGCGGCGTGACGATTGCCGACGTTGCGGCCGACGATGCCGCCTACGCAGGCGTGCGCTCGGCCTTCGAACAGCATTCGGTTTTGGTGCTGCGTGGCCAGCAAGTGACCGAGGAAAGCCAGCTCGCTTTCTCGCGCCGCTTCGGGCCGCCGGAAGTCACCAAAGTCGGCTCGCTCGGCACCGGCACGCATTTTATCACGCTGACCAACATCGGTCCGGACGGCGAAGTCGTGCCGCCCGAGCACCGTTACGCCTTGCGCAACAAGGCGAACCAGCTCTGGCATACCGATTCGTCGTTCAAGTCGCTACCGGCGCTCACGTCGGTGCTGTCCGCGCGCATCGTGCCCGGCCATGGCGGGGAAACCGAATTCGTCTCGACCCGGCTCGCCTTCGAGCGGCTCGACCCGGCGACGCAGAAGAAAGCGGCGAATTCGTTCGTCTGGCACGACTACGCGCATTCGCGCGGGCAAATCGCGCCCGGCCTCGCCAGCCCCGAGGAGCGCGCGGCGCTGCCGCCGCAATGCTGGTGCATGGTGTGGAAGAATCCGGTGAACGGGCGCAGCGCGCTCTATCTCGCTTCGCACGCTTATGCGGTGGAAGGCATGGGCGAGGCGGAAGGGAAGACGTTGATCGACGAGCTAATGGCGGCCGCCACCGCGCCGGGCAACAGCTACGCGCACAAATGGAAGAACGGCGACGTCGTGATGTGGGACAACCGCGCGACCATGCATCGTGGCCGCCCGTGGCCTGTCGGCGAGGCGCGTCTCATGGTGCGCACGACGATTTCCGCGACCGAAGCGGACGGCCTTGCCACCATGCTCCCGCCCTCACAGCGGGCGGCGGAGTAGCGCCGCCCAATGGGTCATTCGATGCGCAGATTCGCATCGTGCACGACTTTGCCCCACTTCGCGATCTCGCTCTTGATGCGCACGCCGAATTCCTCCGGCTTGTTGGCCACCGGCACGAAACCGAGCTTGATCAAGTGTGCCGTGACGTCCGGCTCGGCCACCGCCTTGGCGATCTCGCGATTGAGCAGGTCGACGATCTCCTTCGGCGTGCCCGCCGGCGCCAGCACGCCGGTGAGGGTGTCGGCTTCCTGGCCAGGATAACCGGCTTCCTGCATGGTCGGCACGTCGGGCAGTTCAGCGACGCGCTTGACTGCGAGCACGGCGAGTGCGCGCAATTTTCCGTCCTTGATATTCGAGAGCGCAGGCGGCAATGCCGTGAAGGCGATCTGGGTATGCCCGGCCAGCGCCGAGGAGACCGCCTGGGCTGCGCCCGGGAACGGCACGTGCACCATGTCGAGGCCGAATTTCTGTTTGAACAATTCGCCCGACAGATGCGGCGTGGAGCCGATGCCCGGTCCGGCGAAGCTGTATTTGTTCGGATTGGCCTTGATCAGGTCGATCAGTTCTTTGACGGTCTTCGCTGGCACCGACGGATTGACCGTGATCACGTTGGGCGAATAGGCGACCATGGTGATTGGCGCGAAATCCTTGACTGCGTCGTAGGGGACTTTGGCGTACAGGCTCATATTGACCATGAAGCCGGTGCTCACCACGGCGAGCGTGTAGCCGTCGGGCGGTGCCTTCGCCGCTTCTGCGTTGGCGATGTTGCCGCCGGCGCCGGGTTTGTCGTCGACGTAGAACTGCTGGCCAAGGGCGGCCGACAACTTCTGCCCGATGATACGGGCAATCACATCGGTGGGTCCGCCCGCGGCGAAGCCGACCAGCAGTCGCACCGGATGATCGGGATATTGGCCGGCGGTGCCGGTGCCGATGGCAATGAGCAGCCCTGCGCAGCAAGCCAGCAGGCGGATGATGGTTTTCATGACGTCCCCCCAGCAGTTTGAGACGACACCATCATAGCCGCTCGAAACGATATGAGGAAACCCGGGGCCAGCCGCGCAACCCCCGCTCGTCGCCACCTCGCGCGGGCGCGAACTCATGTAGGTTGCCACCATGACGCCCCGCCTATTGGCCCTGCTGGCTGGCCTCGCGATCGCCGCGCCCGCGGTCGCCCAGGACGTACGCGGCATCGAGATATGCACCGTCGAAAAGGCGATGGAGCGGCGCACCAGCTGCCTGCAAAGCAATGTCGAATTTCTTCAGCAGACGCTGGCGAAGCAGACGCGCGATATGCAGGCCAAACTTGGTGATGCGAACCGCGAGCTCGCCGCGCAAAAAACCGAGCTCGCCGCTCTCAAGACGGCGCTGGCGAAACTTCAGCAGGAGCTGGCGGATTTGAAGAAACTGAAACCGGAAAAGAAATGACGCCGCGTGCGACGACCACACTCAGGCTCAGTCCTTCTCTTCCTTGAACGTGTCGCGGTACGGGTGCGCGGGATAGACGCCAAGGATGGTCAGCTCCTTGGAGAAGAAGGCAAGCTCCTCGAGCGCGAATACCAGCGCGTGGTCGTCAGGGTGGCCCTCGACGTCGGCATAGAACTGCGTGGCGAAGAAATTGCCGCCGACCATGTAGCTCTCGAGCTTGGTCATGTTAACGCCGTTGGTGGCGAAGCCGCCCATCGCCTTGTAGAGCGCCGCCGGCACGTTGCGTACGCGGAACACGAAGGTCGTGACGACCTTGCCCTTGCCGGGCGCCGCCCATTTCTTCTCGCGCGAGAGTACGATGAAGCGCGTGGTCGAATTGGCTTCGTCCTCGACGTTCTCGCGCAGGATGTTGAGGCCATAGATCTCCGCGGCCAGACGTGAGGCGATGGCCGCGCGCGTAACGTCCTTGCTCTCGGACACTTCGCGCGCGGAACCGGCGGTGTCGGCGGCGACGATCGGCTTCAGTTTCAATTCGCGGATGATCTTGCGGCACTGGCCGAGCGCCATCACGTGGCTTTCCACCGACTTGACGGTTTTCAAGGTCGCGCCCGTCGGCGCCATCAATTGATTGCGGATCGGCAGGAACCATTCGGCGATGATGTGCAGCTTGGAGGTCGGCATCAAATGATGGATGTCGGCGACGCGGCCGGCGACCGAATTCTCGATCGGGATCATACCGAGATCGACATCGCCGCCGGTGAGTGCGGAGAAGCAGTCCTCGAAAGTCGGGCAGGGCACCGGCTCGTGGTCCGGATAGGCTTCGCGGCAGGCGAGATGCGAATTCGCGCCCGGTTCCCCCTGGAAGATGATCTTTTTCTTGGCCATGACCCGTTCCGTACGCAGACCTTTGCGTCTTAGTCAACCGGCGAGCAGCTTGCGCGCCTTGGCCAATTCCTCCGGCGTATCGACACCGAGCGGGACGCTTGCCACCACCACCACATCGATGCGCATGCCGGCATCGAGCGCGCGCAATTGCTCGAGCTTCTCGCGCTGCTCGTTGGCCGACGGTGGCAGCTTGACGAAGCGCTCCAGCGCCGTGCGCCGGTAGGCGTAAAGCCCGATGTGGTGATAATGCGGACCCGGGCCGGTGGCGTTGGTGCGGGTGAAGGTGGCGGCGCGGAAGCGTCCGGATGTCGCGGGCGCGCCGATCGCTTTCACGACGTTTGGATTGCTCAGTTCGGCTCTATCCGTGATGACCGCCGCCAGCGTCGCGATATCCACGGCCGGATCGGCCAGCGGCTCGAGCGCGGCCCGAATGTCGGCCGGCTCGATGGTCGGCAGATCGCCCTGCACATTGACCACCACGCCGATGCGCCGCTCCGGATCGAGCGCCTCCAGCGCCTCGTAGATGCGATCGGAGCCGGAGACGTGGTCGGCCCGTGTCATCACGGCGCGGCCACCGGACTTTTCCACCGCTGCGGCCACCGCTTCGGAATCGGTCGCCACCGCCGCCTCGCCGATCTTGGCGGCCAGCGCGCGGCGCAGCACGCGCACGATCATCGGCAGGCCGGCGATATCCGCCAATGGCTTGCCGGGCAGGCGGGTGGAGGCCATGCGGGCCGGGATGAGGACGATGGTGTCGGGCATCGGTTTGGCCACCGGCGTCAGTGGGCCGGACCTGAACGAATGTCGATAATCCGCGGCGCTTATACGGGTTGCCAGAGCTGAGGCAAAACGGTATCTGTCCGCCGCCGCCGAGCCCTTGGCGGCTTAACCGTCCCCTGCCGGTTCGCGCCCCCTCGGGAGCCTCATTTCGATGAATTCCTTCGAACTCAACAAGGTCCTGGGCGCCATCCTCGGCACCTGCCTCATCGTACTCGCGCTCAATATCGGGGCCGGCGCCATCTTCGCACCCGAGAAGCCCGCCAAGCCCGGCTACGCGATCGCGGTCAAGACGCACGGCGAGGGCGAGAAGCCTGGCGCTAAGGAGGCCGAGGAGCCGATGGAGGCGATGATGGCCTCGGCCTCGGTCGAGAAGGGCCAGGCGGCAGCGAAACAGTGCCAGGCCTGCCACACCTTCGAGAAAGGCGGGCCGAACCGGGTCGGTCCCAATTTGTGGAGCATCGTCGGCCGGCCGCGCGCCTCCGAGGCGGGCTTCAACTATTCCGCCGCCATGAAGGCCAAGGGCGGCACCTGGACTTTCGGCGAGCTTTACGCGTTCCTGGCCAATCCGCGCAGCTATATCGCCGGCACCAATATGACCTTCGCCGGCCTGGCGCGCGGCCAGCAGCGCGCCGACGTGATCGATTTCCTGAACACGCTCTCCGATAACCCGCAGCCGCTGCCGAAGGCGGCGGCCGCCGCTCCGGCTGCAAAACCCGCCGAAGCGCCGAAGAAGTAGCAAACACGGCGAAATATCCAAGACGCGGCCGGGCCAAGCCCGGCCGTTTTGTTTGGAGTGCGGCGTCAGGCCGCTGGTAGCGGACCGAAAAACCGACATAATCACCCGCGATTGCATAACAAGCGTGTCGCGCGCCGGAGCACTGCCATGAGGTTGACCCGCCGTTCCGTTTTGCGCAGCACCGCGGCCGTGCTTGTTACGCCGGCTTTAGGCGCGCTTGGCGCCGCATCGCCGTCCGGTAAAGCCGCCGCGCAGGCGCGCGAATGGCGGCACGGTCTGTCTCTGTTCGGCGATTTGAAATACCCGGAAGGGTTCAAGCATTTCGACTATGTCAATCCGGCGGCGCCGCCGGGCGGCGCCATACGGCAGATCGCCGTCGGCACGTTCGACAATTTCAATCAGGTGGTGTCGGGGGTGAAAGGCAGCTTGGCCATGGGCACCGATCTGTTCATCGAAACGCTGACAACGCCGGCGCTCGACGAAGTGTCGACCGAATACGGCCTGCTGGCGGAAGCAGTCAGCTACCCGGACGATCGTTCGTCGGTCACCTACCGGCTGCGCGCCATCGCGCGCTGGCATGACGGCATTCCGGTGACGCCCGACGACGTCATTTTCTCATTCGATACCTTCAAAACGAACAGCCCATTTTACGGGGCCTATTACCGCCACGTGATTAAAGTGGAAAAAACCGCGGAGCGCGAGATTACCTTCACCTTCGACGGGCCGGGCAATCGCGAATTGCCGCAAATCGTTGGCCAACTGCCCGTGTTGCCCAAGCATTGGTGGGAAGGGACCGACAAATCCGGCAAAAAGCGCGACGTGACGCAGACCACGCTGGAGCCGCCGCTCGGTTCCGGTCCCTATCGCCTCAAGGACTTTGTCCCGGGCCGCACGCTGGTCTACGGAAAGGTCGCCGACTATTGGGGCAAGGACCTCAATGTCGCCATCGGCACACGAAACTTTCAGACGCTCCGCTTCGAATATTTCCGCGATTCCACCGTCGCAATCGAGGCCTTCAAAGGCGATCAGGTCGATTGGCGCACCGAGAACAGCGCCAAGAACTGGGCGACCTCTTACGATTTTCCGGCCGTGCACGACAAGAAGGTGATGCTGGAGGAATTCCCAGTCCGCAATTTAGGCTCGATGCAGGCTTTCTCCTTCAATATCCGGCGCAACAAGTTCAAGGACGCGCGCGTGCGCCGCGCCTTCAACTTCGCCTTTGACTTCGAGGAGATGAATCGCACGATTTTCTACGGCCAGTACAAACGCATCGCCAGTTATTTCGAAGGCACCGAACTCGCCTCGTCCGGAATTCCGCAAGGCAAGGAGCTCGAAATCCTGCAAAGCGTGAAGGACCAGGTGCCGGCGGACTTGTTCAGCAAGCCTTACACCAATCCGGTCGGCGGCAGCCAACAGGCGGACCGTGACAATCTGCGCGAGGCGCTCGCGTTGTTTCGCGACGCCGGTTACGAGATCCGCAACACCAAGCTTACCAACGTCAAGACCGGCGAGCCCTTTAGTTTCGAGTTCCTGGTCGATGACCCGGCCACCGAGCGTTTCGTGTTGTTCTACAAGCCTTCGCTGCAACGCGTCGGCATGACGGTGAACGTGCGTGTCGTCGACAGCGCGCAATACGAAAACCGGCTGCGACAATGGGATTTCGACATCATCGTCGCGTCCTGGGGCGAGTCGCTGTCACCCGGCAACGAGCAGCGCGGCTTTTGGAGCTCACAGGCGGCCGACATTCCCGGCTCGCGCAACGTGATCGGCATCAAGAACCCGGCGGTCGACACGCTGATCGAACGCGTGATCTTTGCCAAGGACCGCGACGAACTGGTCGCCGCCACCAAGGCGCTCGACCGCGTGCTGTTGTGGAATTTCTACGTCGTGCCGCAATGGACCTACGGTAAGCAACGCACCGCGCGCTGGGATCGCTTCGGCCATCCGCAGAACATGCCGAAATATGGGGCTGCAGCGTTTCCGACCGTCTGGTGGTGGGACGCGGACAAGGCGGCCAAGGTGCCGCAGCGGTCTTGATCACCCGCCGGCACGCGTTAGCGCTATCCGCGGGTGCGATTGCCGCGACGAAATTTATGGCGCCTGCCGCCGCGCAAGACGCCGAGCGCCACGGCATGTCGGCCTTCGGCGATCTCGCCTATCCGGCGGATTTTCCGCACTTCAAATACGTCAATCCGGACGCGCCCAAAGGCGGCGTATTTTCGCAGATCGGCCCGAACCGGCAGTTCAATCAATCGTTCCAAACGTTCAATTCGCTCAACAGCTTCATCTTGAAGGGCGACGCCGCGCAGGGCATGGAGCTCACCTTCGCCACCTTGATGGCGCGCTCGGGCGACGAGCCCGACGCCATGTACGGGCTGGCCGCGCGCAGCGTCAATATCTCCAGTGATGGGCTGATCTATCGCTTCGCGCTGCGGCCGCGGGCCAAATTCCACGACGGCACGCCGCTCACCGCCCACGACGTCGTCTGGTCGCTGGCGACGCTGAAGGACAAGGGCCATCCGATCATCACGCAGCTGCTGCGCGACTTCAAAGGCGCCGAGGCGGCGGATGACCGCACGGTGGTGGTGCGTTTTGCCGACAAGCGCGGGCGCGATGTGCCGCTATTCGTCGCTGGCCTGCCGATTTTCTCGAAAGCCTATTATTCCAAGCAGCCGTTCGATCAGTCGACGCTGGAGATTCCGCTCGGCAGCGGCGCCTACAAAGTCGGCCGCTTCGAGGTCGGGCATTTCATCGAGTTCGACCGCGTCAAGGATTGGTGGGGCGCCGAATTGCCGGTCGCGCGCGGGCAGAACAATTTCGACGTCGTGCGTTTTGAATATTACCGCGACCGCGAGGTCGGCTTCGAAGGCTTCACCGCCAAGAACTATCTATTTCGTGAGGAATTCACCTCGCGGACCTGGGCGACGCGTTACGATTTCCCCGCCTTCAAGGACGGCCGCGTCAAGCGCAGCGTTCTGCCCGACGACACGCCGTCCGGTGCGCAGGGCTGGTTCATGAATATGCGCCGGCCGCAGTTCAAGGACCGCCGCCTGCGAGAGGCGCTAATCGACGCCTTTGATTTCGAATGGACCAATAAGAACATCATGTACGGGTCCTACGACCGCACGAGTTCGGTGTTTCAAAATTCGCCGATGATGGCGCAGGGCAAGCCGGACGCCGCCGAACTCGCGCTGCTGGAGCCCTTCCGCGGCAAGGTGCCGGACGAAGTGTTTGGCGAGCCCTATGTGCCACCGGTGACCGACGGTTCCGGCCAAGACCGCGCCTGGCTGCGGCGCGGCGCGCAATTGCTCAACGACGCCGACTTCGCGCTCAAGAACGGCAAGCGTCTCATGCCGGACGGCAAGCCGATCTCCATCGAGTTCCTGCTCGATGAAGCGACTTTCACGCCGCACCATCTGCCTTACATCAAGAACCTCGGCGTGCTCGGGATCAAAGCGACCTTGCGCGTGGTCGATCCGGTGCAATACCGCGCCCGCGTCGACGGTTTCGACTTCGACATCACGGTGGAGCGGTTCAGCTTTTCCGCGACGCCCGGAGATTCGCTGCGCACTTATTTTTCCTCCCAGGCAGCGGCGACCAAGGGCTCGCAGAACCTTGCCGGCATCGCCGATCCGGCGGTGGACGCGCTGGTCGACATTATTATCGGCGCCAAGACGCGCCCCGAACTCACCACCGCCTGCAAGGCGCTTGACCGCGTCATCCGAGCCGGGCGCTTTTGGATTCCGCACTGGTACAAAGCGTCGCATTGGATCGCTTTTTGGGACGAGTTCGGCCGCCCCGCCGTCAAACCGCACTATTTCCGGGGAATTCCGGAAACTTGGTGGACCGACAAGGACAAAGCAGCGAAGCTGGGCCGGAAAGGCTAGTTCAACGTCATGGGCCAACTTTCGGCACTGCATCACATTTTGCAAAACTCGGGCGGACCCGAGTTGCGCGTCCCATCCATGTCTTTATGTTGCTATATGTCATAAGACGTAATTGTCCGGCACTCGGCCGGGCATGACGAGATCAGCACAGGCCCCCAAACAATCGCATGTCAGCTTATCTCCTCCGCCGCCTGCTGTTCATGGTGCCGACCATGTTCGGGATCATGCTGGTAGCGTTTGTCGTGGTGCAGTTCGCACCGGGCGGTCCGGTCGAACAGGTGATTGCCAAGCTCACCGGCGCCGACACTGGCGCGACCTCGCGTATTTCCGGTTCGCCCGGCGGCGACTTCGGTAGCCGCGGCCTGGCGCAAGGCGGATCGGGCGTCGATGCGGTGACGTCGAAATACCGTGGTGCGCAGGGGCTCGATCCCGAGTTCATCAAAAAGCTGGAAAAGCAGTTCGGCTTCGACAAGCCGGCCTACGAGCGTTTCGGTCTGATGATGTGGAATTATATCCGCTTCGATTTTGGCAAGAGCTATTTCCGCGACATCGGCGTGCTGCAGTTGATCAAGGAGAAGCTGCCGGTCTCGATCTCGCTCGGCATCTGGATGACGCTGCTCACCTACCTGATCTCGATCCCGCTCGGCATCCGCAAGGCAGTCGACGCCGGCTCGCGCTTCGACGTGTGGACCTCGAGCGTGATCATCGTCGGCTACGCCATCCCAGGATTCCTGTTCGCGATATTGCTGATCATTTTGTTCGCCGGCGGTTCGTTCTTCGATTTTTTCCCGCTGCGCGGACTGGTGTCGGAGAATTTCTGGCAACTGCCGTGGTACGCCAAGATTGGCGATTACCTCTGGCACATCACGCTGCCGGTCGTGTCGATGGCGCTGTCGGCCTTCGCCACCATGACGCTATTGACCAAGAACTCGTTCCTGGAGGAAATCCGCAAGCAATACGTGCTCACCGCGCGCGCCAAAGGCTGCACGCAAAACCAGGTGCTGTACGGGCACATCTTCCGCAATGCCATGCTGATCGTGATCGCTGGATTTCCCTCAGCCTTCGTGCATGCCTTCTTCACCGGGTCGCTGCTGATCGAGACCATTTTTTCGCTCGACGGGCTTGGCCTGCTCGGTTTTGAGAGCGTGCTCAACCGCGACTATCCGGTGGTGTTCGCCACGCTCTACATCTTCGCGCTCATCGGCGTGGTGGTGAATCTGATCTCCGATCTGACTTACACCTGGATCGACCCACGCATCGATTTCGAAACGCGGGAGGTCTGAGGTGGACGCCAAGGCGCGCGACGATTTCTCGGAAACCGCGGTGGACACGCCCGCCGGCAGCCTGCAACCGTGGATATTCCGCTTCACGCTGTCGCCGCTCAACCGGCGGCGCTGGGAAAACTTCAAGGTCAACCGGCGTGGCTATTGGTCGTTGTGGGTTTTCCTCGCGCTATTCCTGATCTCGCTGTTCGCCGAATTCATCGCCAACGACAAGCCGATCTTTATCCACGTCGCTGGCCGCTCTTTCTTCCCGGCGGTGGTGACCTATCCCGACACGGCCTTCGCCAAGACGCCCGACCCGCTTTTGTTCGGCACAGCCGCCGACTATCGCGACGACTATCTGATGGGTTTGATCCAGAAGGAGAACGGCACGGTGATCTGGCCGCTCATCCGATTCTCCTACAACACGCAAGTGAGCAAGCCGCCGTCACCGTTCCCGTCGAAGCCAACCTGGCTGCTCACGCAACAGGATTGCGAATTCGCCGCCACCCACGCCTTCGCCAAGTGCGACGATCTCGAAGCGAACTGGCTCGGCACCGACGACGGCGGCCGCGACGTGGTGGCGCGGCTGATCTACGGCTTCCGTATCTCGGTGCTGTTCGGGTTGGCGCTGACCATTATTTCATCGATCATCGGCGTCGCCGCCGGCGCGGTGCAGGGCTATTTCGGCGGCTGGATCGATCTTTTGTTCCAGCGCTTCATCGAAATCTGGACCTCGATCCCCTCGCTCTATCTGCTGCTGATCATTTCGTCCGTGCTGGTGCCGGGTTTCTTCGTGTTGCTCGGGATTCTGCTGTTGTTCTCATGGGTGTCGCTGGTCGGCCTGGTGCGCGCGGAATTCCTGCGCGGGCGCAATTTCGAATATATCCAGGCCGCGCGTGCGCTCGGCGTGTCGAACGCGGTGATCATCTTCCGTCACCTGCTGCCGAACGCCATGGTGGCGACCATGACGTTCCTGCCGTTCATCTTGTCGTCGTCGGTGATGACGCTGACCGCGCTCGATTTCCTCGGCTTCGGCCTGCCGCCCGGCTCGCCATCGCTCGGCGAATTGTTGTCGCAAGGCAAGGCCAACGTGCAGGCGCCATGGCTCGGCCTCACCGGGTTCTTCTCGATCGCGGTCATGCTCTCGCTTCTGATCTTCATCGGCGAAGCGGTGCGCGACGCCTTCGACCCAAGGAAGACGTTCCGATGAGCGCGCCGGCCGAACCAGTTCTCTCGATCCGCGATCTCTCGATCGCGTTCGGCACCGGCAAGCGCGAGGTGCTGGCGGTCGACCGCGTATCGTTCGACATCGTTAAGGGCGAGACGCTGGCGCTGGTCGGCAAATCCGGCTCCGGCAAATCGGCCACCGCGCTGTCAGTGATGAAGCTGCTGCCTTATCCGGCCGCGCATCACCCGTCGGGCTTGATCAGCTTCAAGGGGCGCGAGTTGCTGGCCATGCCGGAGGACGAGATCCGCCACGTGCGCGGCAACGACATCACCATCATCTTCCAGGAGCCGATGACGTCGCTTAATCCGCTGCACACGATCGAGAAACAAATTAGAGAAATTCTATTAATTCATCAGGGGCTTACGGGCGAGAAGTCGCGTGCCCGCATTCTCGAATTGCTCGATCAAGTTGGCATCCCCGATCCGAAAGGGCGGCTGGCGAGCTATCCGCATCAGCTCTCGGGTGGCCAGCGCCAGCGCGTGATGATCGCCATGGCGCTCGCGAACGAGCCCGAGCTGCTGATCGCCGATGAGCCGACCACCGCGCTCGATGTTACCGTGCAGGCGCAAATCCTGAAGCTGCTCAAGGACACGCAGAAACGGCTCGGCATGGCGATGCTGTTCATCACCCATGACCTCGGCATTGTGCGCAAGCTCGCCGACCGGGTTTGCGTGATGAACGCCGGCAAGATCGTCGAACGTGGGCCGGTCGAACGTGTTTTCACCGAGCCCGAGCACCCCTATACGCGCGCTTTGCTTGCCGCCGAGCCGAAGCCCGACCCGGCGCCGCCGCGTCCCGACGCGCCGATCGTCGTGCAGACCGATAACCTGAAAGTGTGGTTTCCGATCAAGCGCGGCGTGCTGCGAAAGGTGGTCGGCCACATCAAGGCGGTGGACGGCATCAGTGTCGAGGTGCGCAAAGGCGAAACGCTCGGTGTGGTCGGCGAAAGCGGTTCCGGCAAGACCACGCTCGGCCTCGCCATCCTGCGGCTGATCTCGTCCGACGGCCCGGTGGTGTTCATGGGCGATACCATCCAGGGGCTCAAGTTCAAGGAGATGCGGCCCTACCGCCGCAACATGCAGATCGTGTTTCAGGACCCGTATGGTTCGCTCTCACCGCGCATGTCGGTGTCCGACATCATCGAGGAGGGCCTCAAGGTGCATCATCCGCATCTGAAATCCCGCGAGCGCGGGGCCCGCGTGGTAGATGCGCTCAAAGACGTCGGGCTCGATCCGGAAACGCGTTTCCGCTATCCGCACGAATTCTCAGGCGGCCAGCGCCAGCGCATCGCTTTGGCGCGCGCGCTGGTGCTGGAGCCGACCTTCATCTTGCTCGACGAGCCGACCAGTGCGCTTGATATGCTGATCCAGGCGCAAATGGTCGACCTCTTACGCGACCTGCAGAAGCGGCACGACTTGACCTATATGTTCATCTCGCACGATCTGCGAGTGGTGGCGGCACTGGCGAGTAGGCTCCTGGTGCTGCGTCACGGCAAGATGGTGGAGGAGGGCGCCGCGGCCGATTTGTTCAAGAACCCGAAGAGCGATTACACGCGCGCGCTGTTCGCAGCCGCGTTCAAGCTGGAAGCCGCGTTCGGGGACGTGGTGGAGCAGTAGGCGACGATCATGCGCGATGCGCAAGAACTCGCCGATCGTCCCGCCGACGTCGCGGTCTCGCAGCCGGAGCTGCTCGCCGAGGGCTATCGCGACTATTGGCGCTATCGGGTGGCGCTACGCGCCGCTGGCGGTGCCGCAGTTTGCGCAGGAGCGCGATGTCCTTTTCGCCAGCAAAGTTGTGGTTGTATTGCCGATAGATCTTGCGCGCGACGAAATTGTCTTGGTTCGGCAGTTTCGTCTACCTGCGCATCTCGCCAATAAAAAAGGCGACGTTATTGAATTCGTCGCCGGGCGGGTGGACCCGAACGAGACATTAAAGCGGCTCGGCGCGAATGTCGCGAGGGAATAGGAGTAGCACCGCGCACCGTGATCGAACTGTGCAGCTATGTGACCACGCCTGGTTTGACTGACGAAGCGGTGACGTTCTTTCTTGCTGCGGTCGACGTATCGCAAATCTGCGAAGGTCCGTGTACGACGCCCGACGGCGAACAGCTTTTTGTTCTGCGTGTGACTGTTGACGCTGCGATCGCAGCGCTTGCCCGCGGCGAGATGCACAGCAGTCTGGTCGTCATTGCGCTGCAATGGCTGGCGCTCAATCGCAGTCGCGTTGCCGAACTATTGGGTGGCGCGCGCTAGATCCGCTTCACGCTGGTGACGTCGCTGCCCGCCGCCTTGATGCGGGCAACGGCCTCCGCCACCGGCTCAATGGCTACCGCCATATGATGCGCGTTGGCGTGCAGCAATGTCTCGCCGTCGAGCGCGATGGCGACGTGGCCCTTCCAGAACACCAGATCGCCGCGGCGCAGTTCGCCGAGCGACGACAATTTACCCTGCGCCATTTCCTGCATGTCGCTATCGCGCGGGCAGGCGTGTCCGGCGGCCTGCAGGCTCACCTGCACCAGCCCCGAACAGTCGATGCCGAGCGACGTCTTGCCGCCCCACAGATACGGCGCGTGCAGGAATTCTTCGGCCACCGCGACGAAATCCGGTTCTCTAACCTTGATCGGCGCCAGATGCACGACGGGAAGATGCCACCCGTTCGCCGTGATGCCGAAACGTTCGTCCTGCCGAACGATGACCACGCTTGCGCCCATCGGCAGCGCCACCGCCGGCGCCAGCTTGATGTCCGGTCCCGCAAAGCCGAGCGTGCGCGGCACCGCGACTTTGTGGCTCGGCGCTTTGCCGGGATTGCCGAGCGCATTCGCCGACAGCCAGCCGACGTAACCGTCGCTCTCGAGTTGGCCCCAGGCCCAGCCCTCGTCGGTCGTCTCGTAGACGACGACGCGCTCACCCAGGAGCGCTTGCGTGTCGAGCCGCGCCTCATGCGATGGCGTGCGTCGCACGGCCGCGATCGGCTCGACCACCTCGTGGCGCGCACCTTCGACGAAGCGAGCGGCCTCGACATGGCCTTGCAGATATTTCGCAGCGATCTCGGGGCGGAACGGATTGATGCGGGGGTCGAGCGCGACCATGGCTTTACGAGTAACGCGCGCAGAGCAGCGCGTAGAGCGCGCGCGCCGACTGCAATTCGGCGCCTTCCGGACGGCCGGGCTTGGCGGCCGGCGTCCAAGCGAAGATGTCGAGATGCAGCCAGGATTTGGCGCTCACAAATTTACG
This sequence comes from uncultured Alphaproteobacteria bacterium, assembly GCA_963778745.1. Lineage (GTDB taxonomy): Bacteria > Pseudomonadota > Alphaproteobacteria > Rhizobiales > Xanthobacteraceae > Pseudolabrys. The sequence goes on from CAVZVP010000008.1 coordinate 164,041, forward strand.
CAGGAACAGCGCCGCAGTGATGGCGCCGCCCTGGCCACCGGTACTGACGTTGTTGGTATCGGCCACCTTGGAATCGAGCATCGCCTCGTAGGGCCGCCACAGCGGCATGCGCCAGAGCGGGTCGTTCTCGGACGCCGTGTAGTGAGCGAGTTCGTCGGCGAGGTCATCATCATCGGTGAAGGCCGCCGGCACGTCGGGACCGAGCGCCACTCGCGCCGCTCCGGTGAGTGTGGCGAAATCGGCGACCAACGCCGGCTTATCCTCGTCGGCGAGCGTGAGTGCGTCGGCCAGGACCAGCCGCCCTTCCGCGTCGGTATTGCCGATCTCGACGCTGATGCCTTTGCGCGACGTGTAGATGTCGCGCGGGCGGAAACTGGTGCCGGAGATGGAATTTTCCACCGCCGGAACGATCACGCGCAACCGCAGTTTGAGCTTGCGCGCCATGATCATGTGCGCAAGCCCGAATGCCGTGGCGCCGCCGGCCATATCCTTCTTCATGTTGAGCATGCCGGCGTCGTTCTTGATGTCGAGCCCGCCGGTGTCGAAGCATACGCCCTTGCCGACCAGTGTGATCTTGGGACCGCCTTCGTTGCCCCAGGTCATGTCGATCAGGCGCGGTGCGCGCGCCGAGCCGGCGCCGACCGCGGCGATCAGCGGGAAGTCTTTTGCGAGCGCATCGCCAGTGGTGACCTTTATGACCGTGCCATGCTGCTTGGCGAGCGCCCGGGCGGCTTCTTCTAGCTCGGCCGGACCCATGTCGTTGGACGGCGTATTGATGAGATCGCGCGCCAGCGTCACGCCCTCGACGATGCGAGTGAGATCGTCGCCGTCGACGCCTTCAGGGACCACCAGCCGCACGTTGCGCACGTCCGCCTTGCGGTAGCGGGTGAATTGATAGGCGCCGAGCGCGAAGGCGAGTGCGGCCAGTCGTGCGTCATGCGGCGTATTGGCAAAGCGGTAAGTGCCCTGCGGCAGGAGAGTGGACAGTTGCCCGGGGCGGAACAGGTCTTTCACCGGCTCGTCCGAATTTTCCAGGCCAAACAGCACGCCGGCGAGTTTCCCGTCCGGCCCCGGAACGACGAGATGCCGCCCAGGTTTGGGCTCATATCCGGCGGCACGAATGAACGTGCGCTCGCGGTCATCGACAACCTCGATCGCTTGGTCAAACGTGGCGGCAGTGACGAACATGATCGGCGCCGCTGGGTCACCGGGCTTTGCGAAAATCGGATGCATGGTTACTCCGCGGCGTCGCGCATAGGGGGTTTCGGCGCGTAGCCGTCGCGGGTCTGCGGCAGCTTCCAGCCCAGCATTTTCGACGCGACCAGCGTGCGCAAAACCTGCGCGGTGCCGCCGCCGATGGTAAACATGCGCACATCGCGCGCCATGCGTTCAAGCGGCAGCTCCTGCGAGTAGCCGCGCGCGCCGAAGAACTGCAGCGCGTCGTTGACGATTTTGATTGCGCTCTCGGAGGCGAAGATTTTCGCCTGCGCCGCCAGCATCGGGTCGGGGAAGGCGCTGCCGTGCGGCCCGCGCGAGCGCGCCGCCGTGTAGAGCATCACCCGTGCCGCGGTGAGCTGGGTCTGCATGTCGGCGAGCATCCATTGCAGCCCCTGGAATTCGCCGATCGGACGGCCGAACTGCTCGCGCGTCTTTGCCCATTCGAGCGCGTGCTCGAGCGCGCCGGCCGCAATCCCCATCGCCACCGTGCCGGCGCCGACGCGCTGGCTGTTATAGGCGTTCATCAGGTCGGCGAAGCCGCGGCGCAAGCTGGACGGCGGCAGCACTGCCATATCCGCCGGCACTTCGAGGCTCTCGAACACCAGTTCGCCTTCCGGCATGCCGCGCAGGCCCATGGTCTGTTCGCGTTTGCCGATGCGCAGACCCTTTGACGCTTTTTCGTTTTCTTGGCGCACGGCGAGGAAGCCGCCGATGCCGAGCTCGCTTCCGCGCTCGTCGAACACGCGCGCAAAAATCAGATGCAGGCGCGAGACGCCGGCGCCGGTGATCCAGTGCTTCTTGCCGTTGATGACGTAAACGTCGCCGCGGCGGTCGGCGCGCGTCGTCATGGCGAGCGCGTCGGAACCGGCGTCCGGTTCCGTGATGCAGATCGCCGGCTTGTCGCCTGCGAGCACCAGCCGCGCGGAGAGCTTTTTCTGCGCCTCGCTGCCATAGGCCATTACCGTCGAGATCGCGCCCATGTTGGTCTCGACCACGATGCGCGCGGTGACTGTGCAGGATTTCGCCATTTCCTCGATTACCAGCACGGCGTCGAGGAAGGACGCGTCCTTGCCGCCCAAGACCTTCGGTAGCGTCATGCCCAGGAAGCCGGCCTCGCCCAGCGCCTTCACGAGGTCCCACGGGTATTGCTCGTCACGGTCGATTTGCGCGGCGCGCGGTCGCACCACGTCTTGCGAGAAGGCGCGCGCGTGCGACTGCAGCGCGATTTCGTCCTTGCTGAGGCCCAAATTCATGCGCCGATCCTAAACCGGGATAGCCCCTGAGTTTACAAGTTAACCTCTCGTTAGGGTTAACGTTTTATTTCTCGGAAATGCCGTTGGAATGCCAGCCCCGTCCTAGAACGGCCCGCACCGTTCGCCTGCTTGCCTCCGCCGCTGTCGCGGCCGTGTTGGCCCTGTCGGTGGCTGGCTGCAAGACCACCGGCGACGACATCACCGGCTCGATCAGTGCGAATAACACCCCGCGCAGCGACGCCGACTGGCGGCGCCAGCTTGAGGTCTGGGGCGCCCGCTACCGCGAAAGACCCGGCGACGCCGAAGCTGCGATTGGCTACGCCCAGGCCTTGCGCGCCACCGACCAGCACGCCCAGGCGGTCGCCGTCCTGGAGACGGCCACGATCCGCAATCCACACAATATGCCGCTGCTCGGCGCCTACGGCCGCGCGCTAGCCGAGGCTGGCGACTACAACCAGGCGCTCGATGTCCTGAGCCGGGCACATACGCCGGACAATCCGGATTGGCGGGTGCTCAACGCGCAAGGAGCGGTGCTCGATCAACTCGGCCGCCACGTGGAAGCGCAGCAGCACTATTCGGCCGCTGTCAAAATCACGCCGGATGAGCCATCAGTCCTGTCCAATCTTGGCCTGTCCTACGCACTGACCAAGGACCTGCAACGAGCCGAGGCTACCTTGCGCAAGGCCGTGGGACGCCCCGGTGCGGCGCCTAGGGTGCGACAGAACCTCGCGCTGGTCGTCGGCCTGCAGGGCCGCTTCGCGGAAGCTGAGACCATCGCTCGTGCCGATTTGCCGGCGGACGAAGCCGCCGCCAATGTCAGCTATCTGCGGCAGATGCTTGAGCAACGCGGCGGCTGGTCGAAAAAGGGCCCTCGGCCTTTGATGCCCCCGCCTGACGCCGGGACCTGACAGCAACGTCGAACAACACCGCGATCTCGTCACCGCCGGTGCTGTAAGAATTGAGACCGCCGAACACTCCGCGTGGTCTCATCTAAGGATGGTGCTCCAGGCTACCGTCAACTCGCCAGCTCATCGGCGGGACGAAGTTTATCCATGTGACTACTTTTTCAAGGGAAGCACGCGGTTGCCGCAATCGGAACGGTAAATTGTGTCAGACCTAGTTGCGCTACGTAATTTATTGATCCACTCACGGAGTTACCACAGGCCGCTGCGGCGTAGGTGAAAGTGGGCGAACTTGGTCCAAAATAACGGCTTTGCGCATAGGCGACCGTTGTGGTCGCATCTTTGCATACCGCTGTTCTTACCGAGGCACAGCGCGCGCCTTCTTCCACGGCGTAATGCAGGCTGCCAACAAGGAATAGACACAAGCACAAATAGAGGATGCCAATTACGAGGGCGATGAAAATTGGCGAAACGATAGCAAATTCGACGGCCGTTGTACCGCGCTCGTCGTTCCATTTAATCATTTTGAAGTTTCTCACGATTACTGCAATCGTATCATTGCTGTTTTGGTGATTGGCGATGCGAAATTGCCGGCGACGGTTATGCCAGGAAACAGCGGAGCGTAGGCAAATGTCGCTGCAATTTGGATGTAATCTCCGGGTTGCAAACTGGGCATGCCCGCAGCCGTGCAGTCGGCGGGCTTGCTGCTAACGGCGCTGACGTATTGAAGCGCGCCTGAACTATTTACGCAGTAATATCCCTCTGCCGGGGAGCCAGATTGTAATGAAACAGATGTTCCCAGCGAAGTGCTATGCACTGCGTTTGTAATAGCGGTCGTCAACCCAGGGCAATTCGTCGTGGCTGGAACTTGGTTTTTGTTTGGATCGCAAGTTTTCCAGGCCGCTTGGGCTCCCATTTGGGCCGCGTTCTCGAGCTCCATGCGCTTGTAGAGATATATTGAAACGTCGGTGATATTCAGCATAGCAAGTGAAAGCAGCCCGGCGAAAAATGAAAATTCAATCGCCGATGTCCCCTTTTTATCCGACCTTATGGCCGCGACCTTCTTAGTTGCATTCCTCACGAGGTCGCGGAGGGTTTTTCCATTCGCCGATATTCGGAACATTCGCATCGGCTCAATAGACCAATTGCGCTCTACCCGGAATGGTCGCGCTGGGCATGTTTAATCCAGCTTGCTTGCAGCCGGAACCATCGGGGGTTTGCTGGTAAATGTTGCTTGTTCCATTTATCCAGACCGTGCTTGTGACCATTACGAAGCAGTCTGCCCCGTTGGTCGACTGGCTGACGCTCCCGCTGATCTGGACATTTGAATTTGGCAGATAAACTCCGCCGGAGATTTTCCAGTCCGGGTTGTTGCCCTTGTACGTAAAGTCAACGCCAGTGGTTAAATTCGGGTCTTGGTAAATTGCCATGCCCTGAAACAGTGCGTTCGAGCCGCTCGGCGCTTGGATGTCGAGTACACCGCCCTGACCTGTCGAATTGTCAGTAGGAATATGATTGTAGTTTCCTGAAGTACCAGAAAAAACAATGGTGACTGCAGAAGTACTGTCGGTGCTCAGCGTGAAGCCATTGAGATCCAGTTGCCCGTTTTCAATGACAAGAACAGCTCCTGTTGTGTTATCCGCGGTGTGAATAACCACATTTCCGGTGAGCTGCACGTCGCCACACATTTGCACACTGCCGCTCAAAGTTTGGGGGCCTGACCACGAGGTGCCGCCGGACCATTGCGAACCATGCTTTGTCTCTTGCGGATACGAACTGCAGGTATTGGACGGAATCTTGGTGTGTAATGCGTAATATGGGTCCGCTACAGTCGGTATGTTTGATTGTTGGTTATTGCCGCATCCATTATTCGTTCCGTGGGCTAAACCGTAAGTGGCCTGGAGGTTTGAGCCATTGCAGGTGGCCGCAGAATCCGACATGACGGTGCAGCCGGTAAAATTCGAATTCGGTGCGCCATTGGTACGAAGAGCTGTGCCGGAGGTGTTAAGCGCCAATAGGCAAATCGGCTGCAGCACCGTAGATTGTTTAGCAATTGCTGCGCTGCTTACATTTTTCATTTTGACGCCACTCACCGTGGTATCACCTGCATAGCCCACGACTTGAGATACAAAGAGCGGGACCTTGCCGGTAATTGTCACGCTGTAACAGGTATTGCCCCCAGCGGGACACGTGGCGGTATTCGATGCCGTTACCGTTACATTATTGGTGCCGTCGACAAATCCATATTGGGCGGCGACCGCTTTAGCTTCGACATCGTAATTGGAGCCGTTGTTAGTCGCCGCCGCAATCACCGCCGAGTCAGCGGCATTCAGCATTGCGCGTGTCTGCAAATACCAGTTCGACGCCTCAAATCCGAGGCCCAAACCTCCGATCAAGACGGGTAATAGAAAGGCCATCATAACGGCTATATTGCCGCGTTGGTCCGTCCGCAATAGCCGCACACACGCTGCAATCTTGCATCGATTTGCAATGAACATGGCAACCATCTCATTTGATGAATTGTCGCGAAATCCTAGCAGGCGCGCATTGTCAAACTCTTGCTCCATTTCTGCGAACAGAAAGGCATCGAGTAAGCAATTGCTAACCGTGTTCGCAGTCGAATCGATGCAGGCTTAGCGCGCCGGAGCCGACGTTTGCGCTTGGCCGCTGCGGGTAGCGCCTTACGGCAATATGGCGCTGAAATAGGCCGGCGAGTCGCCAAGCGTAAGACGACGCTCACAATCCAGGGCGCAGCTATAGGATTCGCGTTCGACGCCCTTGAATACGGTGACTAGATCTCCGCTGACCGCGCTCAGCACCTGCACCGTCCGGTCCATAATCACCTGCCCGGCGCGGTCGAGCGCCAGCAGACTGGTGGAGCCGTACCCCTTGCCGGTGACCACGAGGATGCCGCCCGCTTGCAGCGAGGCATCGGCGATCAACGGATTTCCGATGACGATGGTGGCTACCCGTTCAGGTAGTTTCACTACCTGCGCTTGATCGACATTGATTATCAGAGTGTCGGCTTGCGCGGGGACGCCGAGCGTGGCCGCGAAAATGATTATCCATGCCCAAACGCCGATAAATCGCCTGCGACACCCAAAGACAGCTGACATCGACCTCTCCAGCCCACGACGCCCGCCGCAACAGCGGCCAGCCGGCCTCAAGATTTGACCGTAAATAGGTGAATGAATTGCAAAGACACTCGTTCAGCGCAGAAATGGGTAGAGCATCTGGGCGCGCCAAAACTGTCCGGGAAGCTCTGGTCGTTGATACCATAGGCGTCCGGCAACTCGTTCTCCGGCATGTCCAGGTGCCGAACATCAGGTCCCAGATCGGGAAGGTGCCGGCGAAATTCATGTTGCCGCCGCGGTCAGGCAGAGTGTGGTGCCAGCGGTGAAAGACCGGGCCGGCGATCACGTATTTGAATGGCCCCAGCGTCCAGTTCAGATTGGCATGCACGAAGGCCGACGTTGCGGTCGTGAACGGACCAACCCACAGCATTACATTGGGAGAAATGCCGGCCAACAGCAGCGCGACATCAACCAGGACGGTGCCGAGCAAGATATTGACGGGGTGAAAGCGCGCTGCCGAGATCCAGTCGAGATCTTCGGAGGAGTGATGGACGGCGTGGTACTTCCACAAGCCGCCGCCATGATAGGCGCGATGGATCCAGTAGGTCAGGAAATCCGACGCGACCACGAAAAAGACCGCCTGCGCCCATAGCGGCATGGCCGCCAGCGGACCAAAACCATCATCGTAGAATTGGATCAGCTCGTCGGCGCCATGAATGTTGTAAATGTAGGCCGCGCCCATCACCATCAGGCCGATGCGCACGAAGCGCGCTACCAGCGGGATCACAAACCAGTAGCAGACGTCGGCGGCGATCTCGCGCTTGCGCCACCAGGGCGGGCCCGGATTGCAGGCCGACCAGTGGGTCAGCAGGGCAAAGACGAAGCCAAAGACTATGGAAGTTGTGAGGACCTTAAGAAGGGTCGCGCCCGCGACCAAATGGACGGAATACAGCTCGACAAACATCACTTTGAGCCTGGCTGACGTTAGAAATCGGTCAATTCGGTATCCGCCCGCGCGGTTAGGATCGGGTTTATGGCGCGCTTGGCAGGTGCGGCCCAGTAGTGGCGCCGGGCGCGCGGCCAAAGATGACGGTGTCTTACGACAGTTGCTGCCCAGTATTGGGTGCCCGGCTGGAGCCAAAATAAGGTTACGGCTTATGGTCTGCAGTATCTGAGGCATGTCGTTCAATGTAATGTAACGATGACTAGACTATGTCTAATGTATAAATCTGATAACCAATTTATTAACCGTGATATTCTTCAATAACTTGTTAATCGACAGCATATATCCGCTCGAATACCCTATATTTCTTTGGTTGTATTAACCCCCCCTTGCAAGAACCTCGCTGATAAAAGGGTCGCTATGGTCCAGAAGAGCCCGGAGCAAAACCGGTCTCCCGGATCAGCTCAGACAGCCACGTGTGGATCTTAGGGAGCTACCCTTATGAAAAACCTCTTCGTGCGTTGAAGAACGAATCCGGCGCCACCGCCATCGAGTATGGATTGATTGCCGCCGGGATTTCCGTTGCGATTATCGCCGCGGTCAATAGCCTAGGGACTAACCTCAACGCCAAGTTCACGACCATCTCGACCCAGCTCAAGTAATCGAGCGCGTCGACAGCGCAATAAAGGCTCCGGCCAGTCGTCGGAGCCTTTTCGTTTTTGGCGGCGGTTTACCGGCATTAAATGTTTTGTGCGCTAACCGAACCGTAAGCTTGCACGGCGTAGTTTGACCCGAAGGCAGGCGATTTGCGCGCAAGGACGACGATATGCTGACCGACGTTATCAGGCTCTTGTTGTTCCCTGCCCTGATGGCGTTTGCCGCCTCGAGCGATCTTCTGACGATGACCATCTCGAACCGGCTCTCGTTGGCGCTTGCCGGCAGCTTTTTCCTGCTCACCATCATCACAGGCATGAGTTTGACGGCAATCGGCATGCATCTGGCCGCTGCCGCACTGGTGCTGACGATTTCCTTCGGCTTCTTTTCAATGGGCTGGATCGGCGGCGGCGATGCCAAACTGGCGGCCGCGACAGCGCTTTGGTTCGGTTTTGACTTTCTGCTGGACTACCTGGTCTATGCTTCGCTGTTCGGCGGCGTGCTGACGGTGCTGCTGATCCAGTTTCGGCGTCTACCGCTGCCGGCGCCGCTTACCCGCCAGCCCTGGATTCTCCGCCTGCATGAAACCGGCGGCGGAGTGCCCTATGGCATCGCACTCGCCGCCGCCGCGCTCACCGTCTATCCCAAAACCGGTTGGATGCCCGCGTTCGGCATTTAACGTCCGAAATTGGAGCGCATGATCCCGAAAAGAGGGACCCAGTTTCCGGAAAAGATCGCGTCAAGACAATATTAACTCGATTTAGATACTGCGGCTTAACCATACCTTGACCTTTAGCTGTTGAAATCCAGCTCAAGCGGTCGCACTGGCCGCCATGTCGATGACGCGGCCGACCCGGCCGTCATATCACGGTGAGAGTGAAGCGTATGAAAGCTGCGCGTCTAGTAGTCCTGACCGTCGCCATCGCAGCGGGTGGTGTTGCCGCCATGCTGGCCGGCCGTTCGGAAAAGCCGCCGCAGGTCAACGCGCCGGCACCCCAGATCGCCACGGTCGACGTTCTTGTCGCAAAATCCGATATCAGCATGGGTCAAACGGTTTCGCCCGGCGACGTGCACTGGCAGGAATGGCCAGCCAGCGCGGCAACCGGAAATTTCATCCGCAGATCCGATATGCCGAACGCGGTCGAAATTGCTCGCCGGGTCCATCGCCCGCTATCCATTCGTCAATGGCGAACCGATCCGCGAGGCCAAGCTTGTTAATGCCAAAGGCTCCGGATTCATGGCCGCGATCCTGCCGTCCGGCATGCGCGCCATATCCACGCAGATTTCGCCCGAGACCGGCGCCGGCGGCTTCATCTTGCCGAACGATCACGTGGACGTCATCCTAACGCGCCGCGACCGCGACGCGGAAAAAGCGGCGGGCGGCGACACGCACAGCAGCGACATCGTCCTCACCAATATCCGCGTGCTGGCAATCGACCAGATTGTGCAGGAGAAGGACGGTCAAAAGGTCGTAATCGGCAAGACCGCGACGCTCGCATTGACGCCAAGTCAGACCGAAACGTTGGCGGTCTCCCAGCAGCTCGGCACGCTGTCGCTGGCATTGCGCAGTATCACCGACGCGAGCCGCGACGAGCCGCAAACCGATGAACCTAAACGCAAAAGCGGCGTGAACATCGTCCGTTTTGGCGTAGGCACGATGACGGCACCGAAATGATCGAGCGAGGGGAAACGGGGACATGGCGATAACGATTTCGATCCGCGTCGCCGCGCTGACGGCACTCGTTATAGGCACAAGCCTTGCGTCGGCCCCGCTATTGGCAGCCGACAGACCCGCGCCGGTGATTCAGATCGCGGCAAGCGAGGCGACGTCGCGCTTCATTCCGCTCGGCATCGGCAAGTCGGTCGCCATCGACCTGCCGGCCGACATAAAAGACGTGCTGGTTGCCGATCCCAAGATCGCCAACGCGGTGGTTCGCTCCTCGCGCCGCGTCTACATGATCGGCGTCACGGTCGGGCAGACCAACATGTTATTTCTTCGATGCCAATGGCAAGCAGATTGCCGGCTTTGACATCGCGGTCACGCGCGATCTCAATGGCGTGCGCGCCGCGCTTAAGCAGATCGATGCCGAATGCCGACATCCGCATTGAAGGCGTCGGCGACGGCATCATGCTGTCTGGTAGCGCCGCCAGCCCTGCTCGAATCGCAGCGGGCCTACGATCTCGCCTCGCGGCTGGTCGGCGACGGCACCAAGGTGGTCAACCGCATTTCCGTTCGCGGGCGCGATCAAGTCATGCTCAAGGTGACGGTCGCCGAAGTTGCCCGCGACGTTATCAAGCAACTCGGTGTTGACCTTTCCGGCAGTTTCAATTGGGGCGCCGCCGTTGTGAACTTCAATACGCAAAATGCCTTCTCCGCCAACGGTACGACGCCCAATAATGTTTTCAACATTATGGGGAAGAATATTAACGCGACGCTGCGGGCGATGGACAGCGCCGGAGTAACGCGCGTGCTGGCCGAACCCAATCTGACCGCGATCTCCGGTGAAACCGCGCACTTCATGGCTGGCGGCGAAGTCCCGATCCCCAACGGGGTGACGTGCAACAACAGCGGCTCAGTCTGCCAACCGCAGATCCTTTTTAAGCAGTTCGGCGTTAGCCTGATTTTTACGCCAGTGGTGCTGTCGGAAGGGCGCATTAGCCTCAAAGTGATGACCGAGGTGTCCAACCTATCGACGCAAGACTCTATAACCGTTTCAGGTCAAACCGTTCCATCGATCCAAACCCGGCGCGCCGAGACCACGGTCGAAATTCCGTCCGGCGGATCATTGGCCATGGCCGGTATGATTCAGGAGCAGACCAAACAGGCGATCAACGGCGTCCCGGGCCTGATGCAGTTGCCGATCCTCGGCACTCTGTTCAGAAGCCGCGACTACATCAATAACCAAACTGAATTGATGGTTCTTGTCACGCCCTATGTAGTGCGCGCCGTGGCGCAGAAGCAATTGTCACGGCCCGACGATGGCTTCGCCGATCCCAATGACGCTCAATCTGACCTGCTGGGACGCCTCAATCGCATTTACGGGGCCTCCGGTAAGTCCGGGTTGCCGCAGGAATACCACGGCAAATACGGATTCATTCTCGATTGAGCGGCATGAGGAGACGATCGATGATATCCTTTCTAACAGCGATTGCCGAACGCCAAGGCGCTGCGGCGCTACGCGTATTGGCAATCATTGGTCTCGCTACCTCGTTGGGCGGCTGCTACACCCAACGCGTCGCGCAAGAAGCATATCCAAATGACTACCGTGAACGCCATCCGATCATTCTGAAGGAAGGCGAGCGCACCGTCGAAATCTTCCTCGGCCGAAATCGCGGCGGGCTCACCCCTAGCCAGCGCGCCGACGTGCTTTCGTTCGCGCAAATGTGGAGGCTCGAGGCTACCAGCGGCATCATCATGGACGTCCCGCATGGCCAACTTATCAACCGCGCCGCCGCTGATTCTATGCGCGAGGTGAAATCGATTTTTGCCGCTTCCGGCGTGCCGCGTAATGCACTCTATGTGCGCCCTTATAAGGCGTCGAGTTTCACGCTTGCGAGCATCAAGATCAATTACGCTAAGCTCGGCGCGACTGCCGGCCCATGCGGCCTTTGGCCACACGATTTGGGACCGAGCTACGAGCCTACGCCAGTCTACATCGAGAATCGTCCATATTGGAATCTTGGCTGCGCCAGCCAGCGCAATCTCGCCGCCATGGTCGACAATCCCGCCGATCTAGTGCAACCGCGCGGCGAAGCGCCGGCCTATTCGGCACGCCGCTCGGTGGCGATCGACAAGTACCGCAAAGGCGAAAGTCCGTCCGGCAAATACGATGGCTACGACACCGGCAAGATCAGCGATCTCGCAAAATGATAAAGCACGCTCAACAAGTTCCAAACGCCGAAAACGAGTCGAAGTCGGCCGCCCTGACTGCCGACGAACACATCGGACAAGCGCCGCGGATCGCAATCCAAGCATTCTGCGAGACGGTTGAAACCGCTGCCGCCGTGCAGGCCGCTGGCGAAGACCGTCGCCTCGGCAAGGCCCATGTTAAAATCCAGATGGGCGGCGTCGTCGCTGCGGCCGAGGCCTATCGCAACTCTCCAACGCCAAACGTCATCGTGATCGAATCGGAAAATCATTCCGACGAAATCCTGCGCGGTCTCGACCAACTCGCTGAAGTCTGCGATGCCGGTACGCAGTTGATCGTGATAGGCCAAGTCAACGACGTGACGCTCTATCGCGAGCTGACGCGGCGCGGTGTGAGCGACTATCTGATCGCGCCGGTCGGAACAGTTGACATCGTGCGCGCGATTTGCGGACTGTTTTCCGCGCCGGATGCCAAACCGCTCGGCCGCGTCATCGCCGTGGTCGGCGCCAAGGGTGGCGTTGGCTCTTCCACCGTCGCGCATAATGTCGGTTGGGCGATCGCACGCGATCTCTCGCTCGATTCAGTTGTGACCGATCTCGACCTTGCCTTCGGCACCGCCGGCCTCGACTACAATCAGGACCCGCCGCAAGGCATCGCCGACGCGGTATTCTCGCCCGACCGCGTCGATAGCTCCTTCGTCGACCGTCTGCTATCCAAGTGCACCGATCATTTGAGTCTGCTGGCCGCACCGGCAATGCTCGATCGCGTCTACGATTTCGGCGCTGACGCCTTCGACTCGATCCTCGATTCGCTGCGCGGCACGATCCCCTGCGTCGTGCTCGATGTTCCGCACGTGTGGTCCGGCTGGACCAAGCGCCTGCTGGTCGGCGCCGACGAGATCCTGGTGGTCGCCGGGCCCGATCTTGCCAACCTGCGCAACGCCAAGAACATGGTCGATCTTCTGCGCGTCGCGCGGCCGAATGACCACCGCCCATATTACTGCCTCAACCAGGTTGGCGTGCCGAAGCGGCCGGAGATCACGCCGGCGGATTTTGCCAAAGCGCTGGAAGATCAGCCGCTCGCGGTAATCCCGTTCGAACCGCAGATATTTGGAACCGCCGCCAACAACGGCCAGATGATCGCCGAGGTGTCGTCCAACCATAAGACGGCGGAAATCTTCCGCCAATTCGCGCAGGTGCTGACCGGGCGCGCCGCGGCAAAACGATCCCGCGGCGGCCTGCTCACTCCCTTGCTCGCCAAACTGATGAAGCGATCGAGCTGACATTGTTCGGAGACTTTTCTCGTGTTCGGTAGACGTAGCGGAACATCTGAGGCGCGCGTTGCGGTCCCGGCGGCGCCGGATGCCGCGCCAGCACAAGCGGGCGCAGTGCCGAAGCCGGCCCCAGGCGCGTCGATGGAAACCGGCCGTGCGCCGATTCCGTCAGACGGACTGGGCGCGCCGCTGGTTTCGGCGCCGAACCCCACTCGCGCGCCCTCGGCGATCAATACAATCCCGACGTCGGTCGACTCCCGCCGTTCGGAAACCTATTACGAGGTCAAGGGCATTATTTTCAGCGCGCTAATCGAGGCGATCGATCTGGCGCAGCTCGCGAGGCTCGATGCCGACAGCGCGCGTGAGGAAATCCGCGACATCGTCAACGAGATCATCGCGATTAAGAATATCGTGATGTCGATCTCCGAGCAGGAAGAACTGCTCGACGATATCTGCAACGACGTATTAGGCTTCGGCCCGCTCGAACCGCTGCTCTCGCGCGACGACATCTCCGACATCATGGTGAACGGCTCCGGCACCGTCTACATCGAAGTCAAAGGCAAAATTCAAAAAACCGGCATCCGCTTCCGCGATAACCAGCAGCTGCTCAATATCTGCCAGCGCATCGTTAGCCAGATCGGCCGTCGGGTCGACGAATCCTCGCCGATCTGCGACGCGCGCCTGCCGGACGGCTCGCGCGTCAATGCTATCGTGCCGCCGCTAGCTATCGATGGCCCCGTGCTTACCATCCGCAAATTCAAAAAGGACAAGCTGACGCTCGCTCAGTTAGTCAAGTACGCCACCGTCACCGAGCAGGGCGCCGAAATCCTGCGCATCATAGGCCGCAGCCGGGTCAACACGCTGGTGTCCGGCGGCACCGGTTCGGGCAAGACCACACTGCTCAACTGCCTCACCCAATTCATCGACGACGACGAGCGCATTATCACCTGCGAAGACGCTGCCGAATTGCAGCTGCAACAGCCGCACGTGGTGCGTCTGGAAACGCGACCACCCAACCTGGAAGGCGAGGGCCAGGTCACAATGCGCGACTTGGTGCGCAACTGCCTGCGCATGCGGCCGGAACGCATAATCGTCGGCGAAGTGCGCGGACCCGAGGCGTTCGACCTGCTGCAGGCCATGAACACCGGCCACGACGGCTCAATGGGCACGCTGCACGCCAACAATCCGCGCGAGGCGCTCCAACGCCTGGAATCGATGATCACCATGGGCGGCTTTTCGCTGCCCTCACGCACCATTCGCGAGATGCTTACCGCCTCTATCGACCTAGTGATCCAGACCGCCCGCCTGCGTGACGGCACGCGCAAGATCACCCACATCACTGAGGTGATGGGGATGGAAGGCGACGTCATCATCACCCAGGACCTGTTCGTCTTCGACATGACCGGCGAGGACGCGCAAGGCAATATCCTCGGCCGCCATCGCTCGACCGGCATCGGCCGGCCGCGCTTCTGGGATCGCGCCCGCTACTACGGCGAGGAAAAGCGCCTGGCGGCCGCGCTCGACGCCGCGGAAGCCGTCAACAACGCCGCGCGGGCCTAAGTCGGGGGAAACATGCAAACGATCGCCCTGGTCTTCCTGGCGTCCATCGCATTAGGCGGCGTGGCCTGGGTTTTCGTCTATCCGATCCTGTCCGGCGAGCGACAAGCCGAGCAGCGCATGGCCATCGTCGCCAAAACGGAGCCGACGGCGCGCGCCACGCGTGGGCAACAGAAGTCCCGCCGCGATATCATCGAATCCGCGCTCAAGGAATTTGACGAGCGCCACAAGAAAAGCAAACGCTTGCCGCTCTCGGTTCGAATCGCGCAGGCCGGTTTATCCTGGTCGAAGCGGCAATTCTTCCTGATTTCGATTGGCATGGGAATGGGGATGTTTGTATTCGGCATGATTACCGGCGGCGGCTTCATCGTCGCCAGCATGCTCGGCCTTGCCGGATCGCTCGGTCTGCCGCGCTGGCTTTTGTCCTATTTGAAGAAGAGGCGCGAGAAAAAATTTCTCGAGGCCTTTCCGGACGCGGTCGACATCATCGTGCGCGGCGTCAAGGCCGGCCTGCCGCTGCACGACTGCCTGAAGATGATCACCACGGAGGCGTCGGAGCCAGTGAAGTCCGAATTCCGCGCCATCGTCGAAACCCAAGCCGTCGGCATGCCTCTGGGCGAGGCCTGCAGCAAACTTTACGAGCGGATGCCGGTGCCGGAAGCGAATTTCTTCGGCATCGTAGTCTCGATCCAGCAGAGGTCGGGCGGCAATCTCGCGGAAGCACTCGGCAATCTGTCGCGAGTGCTGCGCGACCGCAAGAAAATGAAGGGCAAAATCCAAGCGATGTCGCAGGAAGCGAAGGCGTCGGCCGGCATAATCGGGGCGCTGCCGCCCGCAGTGATGACGATGGTCTACATCACCAGCCCGCATTACATCTCGCTGCTTTGGACCGAGCCGCTTGGTCGCGCGATGCTCGCCGCCTCCGTTCTTTGGATGTCGATGGGCATAATGGTAATGAAGAAAATGATCAATTTTGATTTCTAACGCACGATTCCGAGAGGTGGATAGTTTTCGGAACCCATGCGCCTCGTAACGAGGTAGGATACCGATGGTCGACTTTCTGATCGATTCGATCACTGTCAAGACACTGACGATGATGAGCGCTGCGATCGCTGCGATCGCCACTGTCTTGACTCTTTCGATGCCCATGTTGTTCGCCGATTCGCTCGGTAAGCGCATGAAGGCAGTCGCGATCGAGCGCGAGAAAATTCGTCAGCGCGAACGTGCGCGCATGGCGCAGGCGCAGCAAAAGATCAATCTGCGCCCATCGGCGAAGCAATCCATTCAGGCGATCGTCGACCGCTTCAATCTAAAAAAATGGGTCGGGCAAGAACAGGCGCGGCACAAATTGGTGCAGGCCGGCTATCGTGGTCAGGCGCCCTACATCACCTATCTGTTCTTCCGCATGGTGACGCCGGCCGCGGCTGCGTTGTTCGCCGCGGTCTATCTATTTGTCCTGGTCGATTTACACCAGCCGGCGATTGTCAAGCTCGGCATTTGCATTGCTGCCGCCTATATCGGCATGCATGCACCGCTGATCTTCCTCAAGAACCGAATTGCGCGCCGCCAATTGTCGATCAAACGTGCATTCCCAGACACGCTCGACCTGCTTCTGATCTGCGTGGAATCCGGCATGTCAATCGAGGCTGCGTTCAAAAAGGTAAGCGATGAGGTCGGCTCGCAATCGGTTGCGCTAGCCGAGGAACTTATGCTTACCAACGCGGAACTATCCTATCTGCCGGACCGCCGCCAGGCCTACGAGAATCTCGCCACGCGCACTGACTTGGCGGGCGTGAAATCTGTTTGTATGGCATTGCAGCAAGCGGAGCGTTACGGCACGCCGCTGGCGACCATGCTGCGCGTGATGGCGCAGGAAAGCCGCGACATGCGCATGGCGGAAGCCGAGAAAAAGGCCGCCGGCCTGCCGCCGAAGCTGACCGTGCCGATGATCTTGTTCTTCCTGCCGGTGCTGTTTATCGTCATTCTCGGCCCGGCCGCGATCAAGGTCATGGCCTTGCATTGACGCCGGCAGCCGCGTGGCGATCAAGCCATCAAAATTATTAGCGTTTGAGGGATGTCTGGGGAGACGCGTCACTCTTTTTATAAGGACATCTTTAAAACAACCCCTCGGCAGAAGCCGAATTAACGCTACTGCCGTCCGATCCGAAAGCTAGACCAATGCAAGGCCCGCGAGTGATGCTTAACACTGTGAGCGCCACTCTTAATGGGACCGCGCGACCGGGCCGATTTGTCCGACTTTAGAGAATCGGCAGCGCGGTGGTCGATTTTATCCGCTCCATGGCGAAGCGTGAGGTGACGTTCTTGAGTGGGACCGTTGCGATCAGTTTCTTGTAGAACCCGTCATAGGTCTGCATGTCGTGCACGACGACGCGCAACATGTAATCAACGTCGCCGGCCATGCGGTAGAATTCCATCACCTCCGGCATGCCGCTGACCACCTCGGCGAAGCGCTTGAGCCAGTCCTGCGAGTGGTCGCCGGTCTCGATCGACACGAACACCGTGATGCCCAGCCCGATCTTTTCCGGATCGATCAGCGCGACGCGGCGCGTGATCACCCCGTCAGCCTCCAGCCGCTGCAATCGCTTCCAGCACGGCGTTGACGACAAGCCGACGCGCTGGCCGATTTCGGCGACCGAGAGCGAAGCGTCCTCTTGCACGACGGCGAGGATCTTGCGGTCGATAGTGTCCATTCTCTGTTTCCTTCAAAACTTGGAATGGTTGGCCTAAATCATCGGCGTATATTGGAATGACATTCTTATTTTAGGGCTTCACCTGTATTTACAGAGAAAAATATTCTATTTCAAGCGTAATCTATCGTCGCCTCCCAAGCATTATTTCGACCGGACCCACGCCCATGACAAAATTCTTCCCCGCGCAATTCCTCGCAACGCTGCGCCGGCTCGCCGTTGGTTTCGCGCTTGCACTGCTTGCTGCCGCGCCCGCCGTGGCCGCCGACCAACAGCCGTTGGTGAGCGCCGCATGGCTTAATGGCCACCTGCGCGATACGAACCTGGTGGTGCTAGACATCCGCTCGGCCATCGACGGCAGCAAGCCGGAGACCTTCGCGCAGGGACATATCCCGGGCGCCGTGCACAGCGACTACGACAAAGCCGGCTGGCGGGTTACCCGCAACAACGTGCCGTTCATGGTGCCGACCACGCCGGAGCTCGAAAAGCTCATCGGCGATCTCGGCATCGACGAGAACAGTCATGTCGTGGTGGTGCCGGCCGGCGTGAACGTGCTCGATTTCGGTTCGGCCGCGCGCATCTATTGGACGCTGAAATTCGCCGGGGTCGGCAACGTCTCGATCCTCGACGGCGGCCTTGCCGCCTGGAAGTCGGCGGGCTTGCCGCTCGCCACCGGTGCCCAGGCCCCGTCGCCGGCGATCTTCACCGCCACGATCGACAACAGCATTCTCGCACTCGCCTCCGAGGTCGAGACGATCGAGAAGAGCGGCGGCGCCGCGTTGGTCGATGCGCGCCCGGTCTCGTTCTTCCTCGGCAAGGAGAAGGCGCCGGCTTCGGCGGCCTACGGCCACATTCCCGGCGCGCTCAATATCGACAGCGCGCAGTTTTATGACCCAGCGACGAACAGACTGAAGCCGAAGGCGGAGCTGGCGACTATCGCCGGCGAAGTGCCGGCGGGCGCGACCGTCGCCTATTGCAACACCGGCCACTGGGCCGCGACCGACTGGTTCGTGCTGCACGAATTGCTCGATCGCAAGCAGGCGAGGCTCTATGCCGGCTCGATGGTCGAATGGACCAGCAATGCCAGCCGCCCCATTGAGTCCGCGCGCACCAAGTGGGACGATCTGAAGAAGAAGCTCGGCATGGGCACCTGACCGTTCCACCAAGGCAACTTCAATGACGACGGCAACAATGGCGGCGCCCAGCTCGGGCGCCGCGCTCGGCATCGACCGGTTGTTTCTGGCCTCGGCGCTGATCGCCACCGCGATCCTGGTCGCGCTGGTGCTGCTCGACGGCCAGCCCGCATCGGCCACACTGATCCTGGGCGGCTTCGGCCTCGGCATCGTCTTCCTGAAAGCCGAGTTCAGCTATACCGCATCATGGCGGTGCTTCCTGACGCGCGGGGAGGCTGGTGGCCTGCTCGGCGGCCTGATCGTGATAGCGATCTGTGCGCTGGCGGTCGTGCCGGTGGCCGCACTCAAGCAGAATTTCGGCGGCGCCATTGCGCCGCTCGGGCCTTCGCTGCTGATCGGCGCCTTCACCTTCGGCATCGGCATGCAACTCGCCAATGGCTGCGGCTCCGGCACGCTCTACACCGTCGGCGGCGGTTCGGGGCGCATGCTGATCGTGCTATTGTTTTTCGTCGTCGGCAGCGTCATCGGCAGCCTGTCGTTGCCCGCGTTTCTCGCGCCTGGTGGCATCGATCCGGTGCTGGCGTCGGACTATCTCGGGCCCTGGGGCGGGTTGGCGGCGACGCTTGTCAGCATCGCGCTAGCCGCCGGTTTGATCATCGCGGTCGCCAAGCGGCGCGGCGCCAACTACAAGCCGCCGCGGAACATGGTGACCGGCGGCATCGCCATCGGCCTGTTGTGCGTCGCCGTGTTCGTGGCCGGCGGGCACCCCTGGAGCGTGACCTTCGGATACACGGTATGGGGCGCTAAAATAGCGAGCGCGCTCGGCTACGATTTCTCGCATTCGGCATTCTGGCAATGGCCGGGCCCCAAGCACGCGCTCGCCGAGTCGGTGCTGTCCGATACATCGAGCCTGACCGATTTCGGCATGCTGTTTGGCGCCATGGCGGCGGCTGCTGCCGCCAAGCCGTTCGCGGCGGCCGCTTGGCCGCCGGCAAAATCGCTGCTGGCTGCGGGCGTCGGCGGCTTGCTGATGGGCTGGGGCGCGCGGCTCGGCTTTGGCTGCAATATCGGCGCCTTCGTCGGCGGCGTCGCGTCGGGCTCGCTGCACGGCTGGGTCTGGTTTGCCGCAGCGCTTCCCGGCTGCCTGATCGGCATTCGGCTACGGCCGTTGTTCGGCCTGTCGCGCGAGTGATCACAATGCGCAGGGTCTACATCATCGTTGTTTTTCTGGGGCTGGTGGCGATTGTCGGCAACCACCTCGTCAGTCCGTCGAGCGGCCGCGCGGTTTCGCCGGAGGATTTCGCCGGCGCCTGCGCACCCTGCGGCGCGCCCTGTCCGTCGAAGAAATAATAGCGTTAGCGCTGCTGCAAAAACTCGTCCACTTCGGCCCGCGTCGCCGCGCCCATTAGCCCGCCGAAGCGCGTGCACTTGATGGCGGCAGCAGCGCCCGCAAAGCGCATCGCCTCCACGACATCGCCGCTTTCCACCAAGCGGAAGGTGAAAGCGCCGTGAAACACGTCGCCGGCGCCGAGCGTGTCGATGGCTGTGACCTTGAAGGCCGGCATATGGCGGACCTCGCCGCGGTCGAGCCAATAGACACCGGCGGGGCCATCGGTGACCGCGAGAAAGCCCTGGTAGCGCTGACCGAGCTTGCGCAAGCCAGCGGCAAGATCGCACAGGCCGGCGCTGCCGCGTAGTGCCTCGGCCGAAGCGATCACGTGCGTACTGGCCATAACCAGGGGATCGTCGTGTGCCGCTGCTCGGTCGAGATCGAGCACGCGCGGAATGCCGCGCTTTTGCGCCGCCGCGCAGATTGGCGTGACGAAATTCGGATAGTGGATGTCGAGCAGCACCGCGTCGATTTCGGCAACCGCCGCATCCGCATCGGCCGGGGTCACCGCTTTCAGACCCTGGTTGCGGCGGGTGGCGATCATTTTTTCGCCTTTGGCATCGACCAATATCAACGACACGGACGACATTGCACCGGGCACGCGCACCGCGCCGCTGCACTCGATGTGCTCGCCGATGAGAATGCCGACGATGCGCTCGGCGAC
This sequence comes from uncultured Alphaproteobacteria bacterium, assembly GCA_963778745.1. Classification (GTDB taxonomy): domain Bacteria; phylum Pseudomonadota; class Alphaproteobacteria; order Rhizobiales; family Xanthobacteraceae; genus Pseudolabrys. The sequence continues at coordinate 184,679 of CAVZVP010000008.1, forward strand.
TTCATCGCCGTCGCCGCCAAGCGGGCCGGCAAAGCTCACTTTGCCGCCAAGGCGGGCGAGCGCGACAGCGGCATTGCCGGATTGGCCGCCGCTGGTGATCAGAAATTCGGACGCCTGCACCTTGGTGCCGGCATCGGGGAATTGGTCCACCCGCATCACAATGTCCTGCACGGCGCCGCCGGCGCACAAAATTCGCGGGACCCGTTTTTGCGCGGCGTCAGTCAAAGCCGATCTCGTCCTCCACCCAGGCGCGGATCAAATGATGCGCGATCGCCACCGGCGGCGGCGTGGTCAAGCCATCTTGGTGCTTGCGCATTAGCATGGTCGCGACCTCCTTCTTGGTAAACCACCGCGCGTCATCGAGTTCCGCGTGGTCCACTACAATTTCGCGGGTCAAGGCCTCGGCGTGGCAGCCGATCATCAGCGTGCTCGGGAACGGCCAGGGCTGCGAGTGGAAATAAACCACCCGGCCGCAAGTGACGCCGGCTTCCTCGCGCGTTTCCCGCCGCACCGCGTCCTCGATCGCTTCGCCCGGTTCCATGAAGCCGGCCAGGCACGACCACATCGTCGGCAAGAAACGTGGCGACCGGCCGAGCAGGCAGCGGTCGCCGTCGATCGCCAGCATAATCGCCACCGGGTCGGTACGCGGGAAATGTTCCGCCTTGCATTGCGGACAATCGCGCTTCCAGCCGGCTTGCACGGTCTGCGTCGGCGCGCCGCAGTTCGCGCAGAAGCGGTGACGCAAGTGCCAGTGCAGCACTGCCTTGGCCTCGGCGATCGGCGGCAAGTGCCCGGGCTCGACCAGCCCCTGCACCGCGATCGAACGCAGGTCGGTGACCAGGAATCCGTCGCGGGTCTTTAGCGTTTCCGCCGCCGCCGGCGCGATGCCGTAACCGAAGCGGGCGGCGCCGTCGAGCAGCCCGAGGAAAACCGTTTCGCTCGCTGGCGCCAATGCGCGCGCTTCATCCAGCGTAAACAGCGGATCGTTGAGGGGGGCGCCCTTTTTCATCGCGATCCAGTCGCCGCCGATCACATAGGCGCCGGCTTGGCGGTTAGCCGCCAGCCGCGCCATGGCGGTAGCGTCCGGGCGCAGCTCGGCAGCGCGTTCGATGTGGCTTTGCGTATAGCCAAGACGAGGTTTGGGGCCGAGATCGGGGCGAGGGGACATTGTTGTGGAAATTCGCACGGCGAGTCGGGAAGTGCAATGCGGGCTATTTGCGGTCCGGCGCGATTTGAAGGGCGCGGCGCAATGCGCCAACCAGGCCGTCGCGCACGGCCGGAATGTATGCGGCGGGCGCTGCCGCGCCCCACACCGGCTTTGGCCAGGCGGCGTCGCTATGCCGGCGCGCGATCACATGGACATGCAATTGCGGCACCTGGTTGCCGAGTGCCGCAATGTTGAGCTTCTCGCATTCCGTGATGGACTTGAGCGTGCGCGCCGCGGCGGCGATTTCGCCCAGCAGTTGGATTTGCGCGTTTTCTTCCAGGTCGATGAGTTCGACCAGTCCCGGCAGCCGCGGCACCAGGATTGCCCAAGGAAAATTGGCGTCGTTCGCCAACAGCACGCGCGACAGTGCGAGGTCGCCGACAGGAACCGTGTCCTGTGCGAGCTGTGGGTGCAACGACCATTGCGTGGGAGTATCTGAAACCATTGGATAATTCTGCGCGATTCTTTCAGAGGAAAGCTAGCAGAGCGGCGGCCCGCTGGCTTGCTTTCTCGCCCCGTTGGCCCGATATAGGAACGGGAGGTTGGCGGTGGACGAGCCACTCGCCAACCGGGTCAGGTCCGGAAGGAAGCAGCCCTAACGAGCACGGATCGGGTCGCTCGTCAGCCTCCCACTATTTTCCGTTAAGCGAATAGCGCCGTATGCGCGGCCGCCGGTCGGATGGCACGATGAGCGAAACCGCGAAACCCACCGACCAGGCCCTCGACCTCGGCGACGCCCCCGAGGGGCCTGGCTATCGGGTGCTGGCGCGCAAATACCGGCCGGCCAGTTTCGCCGACCTGATCGGCCAGGATGCCATGGTGCGCACCATCTCGAACGCGTTCGAGAGCGGGCGAATTCCGCAGGCCTGGATTCTCACCGGCGTGCGCGGCGTCGGCAAGACCACGACCGCGCGCATCCTCGCCCGCGCGCTCAATTACGAATTGCCGGACGGCTCGATCACCCAGCCGACCACCGTCATGCCGGCGATGGGTGTGCATTGTCAGGCCATCATCGAAAGCCGCCACATCGACGTGCTGGAAATGGACGCCGCCTCGCATAACAGCGTCGAGGATGTGCGCCAGATCAACGACGCCATCCGCTATGCGCCGGTTGCGGCACGCTACAAGGTCTACATTCTCGACGAAGTGCATATGCTCTCGGGCGCGGCGTTCAACGCGCTGCTCAAGACGCTGGAAGAGCCGCCGCCGCACGCCAAGTTCATTTTCGCCACCACCGAAATTCGCAAGGTGCCGGTGACGGTGCTGTCGCGCTGCCAGCGCTTCGACCTGCGCCGCGTCGATGCGGCGCTGCTGGTCAAGCATCTGGAAGGCATCGCCGCCAAAGAGCAAATCGAAGTGGAGCCGGCGGGGCTCGCCTTGATCGCGCGCGCGGCGGAAGGCTCGGTGCGCGATTCGCTCTCGCTATTCGATCAGGCGATCGCGCATGCGGCAGGTCCCGTGCGCGCGGAAGACGTGCGGCAGATGCTCGGTTTGGCCGACCGCGTGCGCATCGTCGACTTGTTCGAGGCGCTGATGAAAGGTGACGTCGCTGCCGCGCTCGGCGAACTGCGCGCGCAATACGACATCGGCGCCGATCCCGGCGTGGTGCTGGGCGATCTTGCCGAATTCACCCATTTCGTCACCCGTGTGAAAGTGGTGCCGACGGTCGCCGACGATGTGTCGCTGTCGGAAGCTGAGCGCGTGCGCGGCCGCGCCTTCGCGGCGCAATTGTCGATGCGCGTGCTGTCGCGCACCTGGCAGATGCTGCTCAAAGGCGTCAGCGAGGTGCAGGCCTCCGGCCGACCGGTCGCTGCCGCCGAGATGGTGCTGGTGCGCATCGCCTATGCCGCCGATCTGCCGACGCCGGACGAAGTCGTGCGCTCGCTCGGCGAGGAGGGTGCCGCGCGCCCGCAAGGCAATGGCGGCGCGGCGGCGGCGCCATTGCCGGCGCAGAATTTTAGTCCGCGCTACGACACCCCGCGCGGGAGCACACGGTCCTCGGCGGCGGTCTCGCCGCGGCCCGCTGAGAATCCGGCGCCCGAGCTCCACGAGCCGGTCGCCGCCGCACCGACGCTCACCATCGGGTCGTTCGAAGCGCTGATCGCGCTGGCCGCGGAGAAGCGCGACATCACGATGAAAATGGCACTGGAGCGCGACGTGCGGCTGGTGCGCTGCGAGGATGGCCAGCTCGAGATTGCGCTCGAGGCGAGCGCGCCGAAAGCGCTGGTGCACGATTTGCAACGCAAGCTCACCGCCTGGACCGGAAAACGCTGGATGGTGGTGGTCTCACAGGAGCACGGCAGCGCGACCGTGCGCGCGCAGGCGGAAGAGCGCCAGGCCGAGCTCGAGCGCGGCGTGCAAAGCGATCCGCTGGTGCAGGCGGTGCTCAATCGCTTTCCGGGCGCCAAGGTGGTCGGCGTGACGCAGAACGCGCCCGCCGCCGAGGCCGGCGACGTGTCACTCGATCTGCGTCCCGATAGTGAGGAAGATTAATGGTCGACTTCATGGGCATGATGAAACAGGCCGCGCAACTGCAAACGAAAATGCAGGAGCTACAGGCCGAGCTCGACACCATCGAAGTTGAGGGCACCTCGGGCGGCGGCATGGTGAGCGTGCGGCTTTCCGCCAAAGGCGATCTCAAGGGCGTGCGCATCGACGATTCGCTCATGAAGCCGTCGGAAAGGGAAATTGTCGAGGACCTGCTGATCGCGGCGCACGCCGATGCCCGGCGCAAGGCGGAAGCCGTCATGCAGGACAAGATGAAGGCCCTCACCGGCGGCCTGCCGCTTCCGCCGGGGATGAACCTGACTTAATGCCCACCGCCGTCGCCGGACCTGAAATCGAGCGCCTGATCCAGTTGCTGGCGCGGCTGCCCGGTTTGGGCCCGCGCTCGGCGCGGCGCGCGGCGCTGCATCTAATCAAGAAGCGCGAATTGCTGATGGCGCCGCTCGCGTCCGCCTTGCAGATCGCGATGGAGAAGATCGAGATCTGCAAGACCTGCGGCAATATCGACACGCAAAATCCCTGCACGGTATGCACCGACACCAAACGCGATCAATCGATCATCGTGGTGGTGGCCGACGTTGCCGATCTGTGGGCGCTCGAGCGCGCGCACGCGGTCGACGCCCGCTATCACGTGCTCGGCGGCACACTGTCGCCGCTCGATGGCGTCGGACCGCAGGACCTGGCCATCGACGCGTTGATCTCGCGTGCGCATGAGCCGCAGGTGAAGGAGCTGATCCTGGCGCTCAATGCCACGGTCGACGGCCAGACCACCGCGCATTACATCACTGAATTACTGCAGGAGGCGAACGTGAAGGTGACGCGGCTCGCGCACGGTGTGCCGGTCGGCGGCGAGCTCGATTATCTCGACGAGGGCACGCTCTCGGCCGCGATCAAGCAGCGGACGTTGTTTTGATGGGTAGCAGAATGCGCATTGTTGCGTTGGCACTGGTGCTCGGTTGTTCGGCTGCGATTGCGCTGGCGCAAGGCGCTGTGCCGCCGCGCACGACGATCGAAGAGGCCTTCAAGGCCACCGCCGATTGCACGGTGCCGATCGAGGAAGCCGCGGAGGCGCCCAACTCCTTCGATCTCGGCGGTGGGCAAACGCTGATCATCGTCAAATGCTGGGGCGCCGCCTATCAGTTCGGTCAAATCATCTTCGTCACTGACGCCACAGGCAAAGCTCGATTGCTGACGTTTCAGGATTGGGACGGCAAGCGTTTCGCGTTCGCCAAGAGCCTGACGGGAGCCGATTTCGATCCGGGCAAGAAAACACTTAGCAGCTTTTGTAAAGGCCGCGGCGTCGGCGATTGCGGCTCCATGGCGACCTGGAGCTGGACCGGAATTCGAAGACGTATTTCTATTAGGAAAAATGCGACGGTCGCTCTTTCGCCGGCGAGCGCCGTTGGCGGATATTCCCGCGCCGCTGATTAACCTTTTTTCGGCTCCAGCCGCTTGAAATGGCCGTGCCGCTGCAGCCAGGCCAGCAATATTAAACTGGGCAGGCCGGCAAGCGCGCAGATCACGAAGAACCAGACCCAGCCGGTCAACTCGGCGATGAAGCCGGCGCCCGACGACAAGTATGTGCGCCCGACCGCGGCCAGCGCGGTCAGCAGCGCGTATTGCGTCGCCGTATGCAGCGGGTTCTGGCAGAGCGCCGACAGGTACGCGACGAACATCACCGTGCCGATGGCGCTGGTGAAATTTTCCGCGATGATCGCGATCGCCAGCGCGGTTGGATTGTGGCCGACGACCGCCAAGCAGCTGAACGAGAGATTGGCCGCCGCCTGCAATATGGCTCCGATCCACAGGCTGGTCGCGAGCGGCAGCGCGCGCGCAATAAAGCCGCCAGCAAAGCCGCCCAACAAGAGCGCCGCCAGCCCGACGCCTTTCACGATCGCGGCGTATTCGTTGCGGGTAAATCCGAGATCGATCACGAACGGTGCCGTCATGGCGCCCGACAGCGCGTCAGTGAATTTGAACAGCACCACGAAGGCCAGCATGGCGAAGGCCATCTCGTAGCTCAGGAAATCCTTGAACGCGCCGACGGCGGCCTCGGCCACGCGCGCGAACCGCTTTTGATGGGCATGCGCGGCCTCCGCCTGGCGCGAGCGCTCCGGCTCGGTGGCGATCAGCGCGGTGAAGGTGCCGATCAGCACCAGCGCCCCCATCGCCACATAGCCCCAGTGCCAGGCCGCCTGCTTGTCGAAACCGTAGGCCTGGATGGCACTCACTAGAAACAGCGCGCCGGCGGTCGAGACCAGCATGCCGATGCGATAGGCGGCGACATAAGAGGCCATGCCAGCGGCCTGTTCGTTTTCCGGCAAGCTTTCGACGCGGAAGGCGTCGACCACGATGTCTTGCGTGGCCGACGCAGTTGCGACCAAGAGCGCGCCGACGGCGACCAGCCCGGGCGCGCTGGCCGGATCGGTCGAGCCGAGGAACACGATTGCCGCGATCAAGAGAGTTTGCGTGAACACCAGCCAGCCGCGGCGGCGGCCTAGCCAGCGCCCGAGCAGCGGCACGTCGAGCGCGTCGGTGAGCGGCGCCCAGAGGAATTTCACGGTGTAGGGCGTGCCGACCAGCGCAAACAGGCCGATGGTGCCGAGATCGACGCCGCTCTCGCGCATCCAGACTAGCAGCGTCGCGCCCGACAATGCCAATGGAAGCCCCGACGAGAAGCCGAGGAACATGACGATCAGCACGCGCGGCTTGAAGTACACGGCCAGCGCGTCGAAGAACGTTTGACCCGCCGGCGCACTGTCGGACGACGCGGTCATTGCGTTATTCACCCATCCCGAGCTTGCGTGTCATCGGCGCGGGAATGATCTGAGCGCTCGGCGTTTCGTCGCTAAACTCGACGCTCTGGATTTTCTCACCGCGGCTTAGGATTTTATCGGCCGACGTGACGATTTGCTCGATGTCTCTGTTGACGTTGCCGAAGTGTTTATCGAGATTCTCGACGCGATCCTTGAGCCGCGCCACATCTTCGATCATCAGCGCGACCTCTTTCAGAATTTTGTCCGCAGCCTCGCGCATGCGGGCGTCTTTCTGGATCTGCTGGACAACCTGAATCGCCAGCATCAGCAGAGACGGTGACACGATGATCACGCCGGCCCGGTAGCCCTTCTGCAAGACATCATCGAACGCGTCATAAAGTTCGGCAAACATGGACTCCGACGGGATGAACATGAAGGCGACGTCTTGCGTCTCACCCTTGATGAGATATTTCCCGGAAATGTCATCGATATGTTTGCCCAGATTCTGCCGCAGCTGGCGCATGGCCTGCAGCCGCTCATCTTCGCTCTTGGCGTTTTCTAGCGCGGTCGTTGCCTCCAGCGGAAATTTGGCATCGATAATGAGATGGCGGTTATCCGGCATGTGGATGCAGCAATCCGGGCGCGAATTATTCGACAGCGTGAACTGGAATTCATAGGCGCCCTGCGGCAGAGCGTCGGCAACGATGGCTTCCATCCGGCCTTGGCCGAAGGCGCCGCGGCGCTGCTTGTTGTCGAAAACCTTTTGCAGCGATGTCACGGTCGACGCCAGATCGGTGATGTTCTTCTGCGCGCTATCGATCACCGCCAGCCGCGCGTGCAGTTGCTGCAGATGATCGGTGGTGTTCTTGGTCGAGGTCTTCATCGACTCGCCGAGATTCTGCGTCACGGCGTCGAGCCGCGTGTTCACAGTCTGCTGCAATTGGGAATGCGAATTTTGCAGCCAGCTACCCATGGCATCGAGCCGCGCATTGAGTTCGGTTAGCCGCTGCTCGGCCGCAGGATCCACGGCAGGCGGCTGCTTGCGCAGTTGCAGCATGATGATCGCGACGACGCCGATCGCGATGACCAGGGCGAGGACGATCAGGACAGTTTCCGGCATGCGAGCTTCTACCGTGATTCGTCGAACCTTGCGAACGAAGGGCGAACGGTAGGGCGATTAAGCCAGTGGCTCAAGCGGAAAGGGGCGCATTGACCGCGTCGCCCCTTACCCTTACATCGCGGCCATGGCGGTGCGTGACATCCTCTTCCTTCCCGACAAGCGGCTGCGGCTCAAATCCGAGCCGGTGAAGGCGGTCGACAAATCGCTGCGCAAACTGGTCGACGATATGTTTGAGACCATGTACGCGGCGCCCGGCATTGGGCTCGCCGCCATCCAGATCGGCGTGCCGCAGCGCGTGGTCACCTTGGACCTCGCCAAAAAGGACGACCCGCCCGCGCCGCAGGTCTTCATCAATCCGGAAGTAACCTGGAAAGCCGACGAGAAGTCGACTTACGAGGAAGGCTGCCTGTCGATCCCGGAATATTACGAGGAGGTCGAGCGGCCGTCGGCGGTGCGCGTGAAATATCTCGACCTCGACGGCACGCCGCACGAGATCGAGGCCACCGGCCTGCTCGCCACTTGTTTGCAGCACGAGATTGACCACACCAACGGCGTTCTGTTCATCGACTACATCTCCAAGCTCAAGCGCAGCATGGTGATGAAGCAATTCAAGAAGGCGGCCAAGAAGGGCGAGCCGGCCAAGCCGCTATCCGAGGACAAAGAGCCTTCGCATCATATTGGCTAAATCCGGCGCCTGCGCGCCCGCGATCATGATGGTGCTTGCATGCGCCTGATCTTCATGGGCACACCCGATTTCGCGGTGCCAACGCTGCTCGAGCTCGCCGCGGCCGGGCACGAGATTGTTGCGGTTTACACCCGCGCGCCTAAGCCCGCCGGGCGCGGCATGGAATTGCAGCCGACGCCGGTCGAACGCGAGGCGCGGCGACTTGGCCTGCCGGTGTTCACGCCGAAGACGTTGAAGGGCGAAGCGGCGCAGGCCGCGTTCCGCGCGCATAAGGCCAACGCGGCGGTGGTGGTGGCCTATGGCTTCATTCTGCCCAAACCTATTTTGGAAGCGCCGCGGCTCGGCTGTTTCAACGTGCACGCCTCGCTGTTACCGCGCTGGCGCGGTGCCGCGCCGATCAACCGCGCCGTCATAGCCGGAGACGAGGAAAGCGGCGTCACCATCATGCAGATGGACGAGGGGCTCGACACCGGCGCTATGGCGATGGCTGACCGTGTGCCGATTCAACCGGACATGACGGCCGGCGACCTGCACGACGCGCTGGCGCGTCTCGGCGCCGATCTGATGCTGCGCGCGCTTGCCGCCGCGGAGCGCGGCTCGCTGTCGCTCACGCCGCAGCCGGAGCAAGGTGTCACTTACGCCGCCAAGATCGGCAAGGACGAGACCCGCATCGATTGGACCAAGCGGTGGCGCGAGGTGCACAACCACATCCGCGGCCTGTCGCCATTTCCCGGCGCCTGGTTTGAGTTTGGCGGCGTGCGCGTCAAGGCGCTGCGCTCGACCAAAGGCGTGGGAACCGGCGCTCCCGGCACGGCGCTCGACGGTTCGCTCACCATCGCATGTGGCGATGGCGCGGTGCGCCTCGTGAAAGTGCAGCGCGCCGGAAGACAGCCGATGGCGGCGGAGGAATTCCTGCGCGGCACCAAAGTCGACCCCGGCGTGCGGCTGGCTTGACGGGCGCCCTAGGCCGCGTGAAATCCCGCCCAATGGTGCCGGCGCGCTTCGATGAATTCGGCGAGATCGTTGTCGGTGACGCGAACCAGGTCGCTATGCGCGAAGCCCTTGGAATAATCGAGGATGGAGACGATCTCGGGCGTCAGCCGCATGGTCGGCACCGCCTTGGGGTCGAGCGGCGGCATCACTTTGTATTCCGGATAGCGGTGCAAGATGATTTGCGCGGCATGGTCGATCTCGCCCTGGTCGGTGACCACAGCGGCGGTCGCCGCGATCGACAGGCCCTTGATCTGCAGCGGCTGCGGGTAGTCCTTAGCGATGGCCAGCGATACCCGCGGATCGCGCATGATGTTGGCGTATTTCTGGCTGTCGTGGGAGATCCGGCAGTAGATGACCATGCCGTCATTGCCGTAGCCAACCACCGTCGCTTGCGGCCAGCCGTCGTCCCGGTTTGTGGCGATCGTCATGATACGATGCTCGTTGAGCAGGTCGACGATTTGCCGTTTGAACTCACGCTTCATGGACAGGGCCCTCGTATTCAAGCCTTAGTATAGGAAGCCCTCCGTGGCCGGATTTGAGGTGAATCAAACGTGCCCCGCTACAAGCTGACCATCGAATATGACGGTACCCCCTTCGCCGGCTGGCAAATCCAGGCCGACCAGCCCACCGTGCAGGGCGTCCTGACCGCTGCAATTGAGGCACTTTCAGGCGAAAAGACCCCGGTGCAGGGCGCCGGGCGCACCGATGCCGGCGTGCACGCGGTCGGGCAGGTGGCGCATGTCGATCTGACCAAGGACTGGGACACTGATACGATTCGCGACGGCCTTAATGCTCATATAAGGCCCTATCCTATAGCGATCCTCGCCGCCGAGCATGCGGCCGAGGATTTCAATGCTCGGACTTCGGCCATCAAGCGGCACTACCTTTATCGTATTATCAACCGGCGCGCCGATTTGGCGGTTGACGCAGGCCGCGCCTGGCGCGTGCCGCGCCCGCTCGATGCCGCGGCCATGCATGCCGCCGCGCAGCGCCTGATCGGCAAGCACGACTTCACCACTTTCCGCTCCACCGAATGCCAGGCCAAATCGCCGGTGAAGACGCTCGATGTGCTGAGCGTCGCGCGCGACGGCGACGCCGTTAACGTGACAACGTCGGCGCGCTCGTTCCTGCACAGCCAGGTGCGCTCCATGGTCGGCTCGCTGGTGATGGCCGGTGAAGGCAAATGGAGCCCCGACGATCTCGCCAACGCGCTCGCCGCGCGCGACCGCGCCGCCTGCGGTCAGGTGGCGCCGCCGGACGGGCTTTATCTGATGCGGGTGGATTACCCGGCGAAGTAGCGGTCGAATATCGCCCGATAAACCGTCGTCAGCGCCTGCAAATCGGCGACCGGCACGCGCTCGTCGATGGCGTGCATGGTCTGCCCGACCAAGCCGAATTCCACCACCGGGCAATATTGCGTGATGAAACGCGCGTCCGAGGTACCGCCGCTGGTGGAGAGTTCCGGCTTGCGGCCGGTGACCTTGGCGATCGCATCCACCACGAGGTTGGTGAACGGCCCCGGCTTGACGGCGAAGACGCCGGCGTTCGATGGCTCCCACTGGAATGCGAATTTGATTTTGCCGCCCGCCGCTTTGGCCGCACGCCGCTCGATCAGAGCTTTGAGCGAATCCAACGTGTGCTTGTCGTTGAAGCGGATATTGAAGCGCGCGCGCGCCTCGCCCGGGATGAGATTGACCGTCTTGTTGCCGACGTCGACCGACGTGAATTCCAGATGCGAGGGCGGAAACAGCGCGCTGCCGTCGTCGAGCGCCTCGGCCTGCAATGCCGCAACAAGTGTCACCAAAGCGCGGATCGGATTTTCCGCCCGCTGCGGATAAGCGACGTGGCCTTGCTTGCCGGTCACGATCAGGTGGCCATTGAGCGAGCCGCGGCGGCCGATTTTTATGGTGTCGCCGAGCGCATCGACATTGCTCGGCTCGCCCAGAATGCAGTGATCGAATTTTTCGCCGCGCGCCGCCGCCCATTGCAACAGCTTAGGCGTGCCGTTGACCGCGATGCCTTCCTCGTCGCCGGTGATCAAAAACGAGATCGAGCCTTTCGGCTTGCCGCCGTTGGCCGCAAGATGATCGAGCACGGCGGCGACGCCGCAGGCAATGCCGCCTTTCATGTCGACGGCGCCGCGGCCGTAGAGTTCGCTGTTCGCCACCTCACCGGCGAAGGGCGGATGCTGCCACGCCTTCTCGTCGCCCGACGGCACTACGTCGGTATGGCCGGCGAACATCAGATGCGGCGCCGCGGTGCCGATACGGGCGTAAAGATTCTCCACGTCGTCCGCGCCCGGCTCGCTGAAGGTCATGCGATGCACGCTGAAGCCGGCGGCCTTCAAAGTGGTCTCGAGGAACTTGAGCGCGCCGCCTTCGGCCGGCGTGACCGAACGGCAACGCAAGAGATCGCGGGCGATGGCGACGGGATCGGCGGTCATAATTAAGGCTAGGCTCCGAGTTGCGCCGCCAGCAGATTGTTCTGGTCGCGCACCCAGCCCGGGATCAGGAAGGCGTCGATCAGGATCCACACGCAGGTGATCAGCAGCCCGACGATGGTAATCGACAGGATCAACTGCGTGATCGCGAGGCCGGTGCGTTTGAAATAGAAATTATGGCCACCGAAAATGCCGACGAAGAACCACAGCAGGTAGGCGATCAAGGCGGCCTTCTTGTTGGCTTCGAACAGCATCAAGACGCGGGTGTCGTTCGACACGCCGCCTTTCTGCAAGACGTCCTGTCGCGTGTTGGCTGGAAGTTCCGACATGCCGTCCCCGACGATGTAACACAAGCGACGCGCAGTTAACGCTGAGATCAATCCCTCAACAACTCGTTGATGCTGGTCTTCGACCTCGTGCGCTCGTCCACGCGCTTGACGATGACCGCACAGTAGAGCCCAGGTCCGCCATCCTTGCCGGGCATGGTGCCGGGTACCACCACGGAATAGGCCGGCACCTCGCCTTGCAGAACCTGTCCGCTCTCGCGATCAATGATCTTGGTCGAGGCGCCGAGGAACACGCCCATCGACAGCACCGCGCCAGTGCGCAGGACCACGCCCTCGGCCACTTCCGAGCGCGCGCCGACGAAACAATTGTCCTCGATGATGACCGGGCCTGCTTGCAGCGGTTCGAGCACGCCGCCGATGCCGGCGCCGCCCGAGATGTGGCAGTTCTTGCCGATCTGCGCACAACTTCCGACGGTCGCCCAGGTGTCGATCATGGTGCCACTGTCGACATAGGCACCGAGATTGACGAAGGACGGCATTAGCACCACGCCAGGCGCGATAAAAGCCGAGCGGCGCACCACGCAGCCGGGCACGGCGCGGAAGCCGCTTTTACGGAAGCGTGCGGCGTTCCAGCCCTTGAACTTGGAATCGACCTTGTCCCACCACACCGCCTTGCCGGGGCCGCCCGCAATCGCGCTCATGTCGTTGAGCCGGAACGACAGCAGCACGGCCTTTTTCAGCCACTGATTGACCTGCCAGCGCCCGTCGGCCGCCCGCTCGGCGACGCGCGCCTCGCCGCGGTCGAGCAAGCCAAGCGCGGAATCGACCGCCTTGCGCACGGCGCCCTTGGTCTTCGGGCCGATTTTGTCGCGGCTCTCGAAGGCATCGTCGATGATCTTGGCAAGCTTGTCGTTTGGCATGGGCAACGCGGCGCTCGTTTGGGAGCGGTTTGTCGGGGGCCGGGCAGGGGATGTCAAGCCGTGCGCTGGCGGCTGAGGACTAGCTCAAGAAATCCGGCAAGATCGTCGGTCAGATAGTCGATATGCGGTTCGCCGCGTCCTTCCAATTCCCAGTCCTCGCGAAACACCTCGCGCTGGCCTTCCGGCACCACCAGCACCGTGGTCATGCCGAGCGCATGCGGCGCTTCGAGATTGCGCGCGAGATCCTCGAACATGGCGGCCTTGGCCGGATCGACGTCGTGGCGCGCCAGGAAACGTTCATAGGTTTTGGCGGCCGGCTTGGGCTCGAGCTCGGCGGCGATGATGTCGAACACGTCTTCGAAATGCTGGTGGATCTCCAGCCGCCGCATCACCGCATCGGCGTGCTTGCGGGTGCCGTTGGTGAGGATGAGCTTGCGGCCCGGCAATTTCTCCAGCGCGGCGCCAAGCGCCGGATTGGGTTCGAGCGGCGAGTGATCGATCTGGTGGACATATTCGAGATAATCGTCCGGATCGAGCCCGTGCTCGGTCATCAGCCCGCGCATGGTGGTGCCGTAGCGCTTGTAATAGTCCTTCTGCACCCGAAACGCCTCGTCCTTCGACACTTTGAGGAATTCGGCGACGTAAGATCGAATGCGATCGTCGACCTGCTGCCAGAGCAGGTGATGTGGATAAAGCGTGTTGTCGAGATCGAACACCCAGGTCTCGACACGGTCGAATCCGCGGGGCATCCGCCGTTTCATTGCCACGGATTGCGCTTGGGTTCGGTGACCGCCGGCCACGCGGTCAAGTCATCGCCGCCGCGGCCGGTTCCTGAGCGACCGCGCGTCTCGGCGGCGGCTGGTTGTGCTGGCCTGCGATCTGGCGGTCGATGGTGGCAATGACCTTGCGCGAGAACGGACCGACGTGGAGATAGATGGCCATCATCAACACCAGGAATCGCACCGACTTGGGGTTGCTCGCTGCACATTCGGTGAAAGTCTGCCAGAATATTTCGCGCACCTCCGGCATCTGGCTGATGATTCGGTGCACGGTTGCGATCGCGCCGGCCTTGAGCTTGATATCGCCCGCCGGTGGTTCGCGTCGCCCCTTGGAGCGATCGAGCAATGCCGACAGGCGCTTCAGGCGGCCGGCGAAGGCGACCGGGTCGTAAACGTGATGGAGCACGCTGCGATAGTCCTTCAACACGTCAGCCCGCGGCCGTAACGTGTCGAAGTTCAGGCCGGCCGTGCATTGATCGCCGTCACCGGTAATCTGCACGTCATGGCCCGCATACAGGCGTCCCTCCTTGGCGAGGCGCCGGCCAAGCTGGGTGCTGGACAGCGCATAGAGCAGCCCCACCATGGCCACGGGAATCGCCGTCTCCTCGATCAGGTCGATCATGGGTTCAGCAATGGATCCCTTCTCGGTGTCGAAGCCGACGATGAAGCCTGCCGTGACAAACATCCCGTGCGCATAGATGCGATGAATACTCTCGGCGATGTTGCGGCGCGTATTCTGTTTCTTGCGCATCTGCTTGAGCGTCTCGGTGTCGGGGCTTTCGATGCCGACAAAGACGGCGAAGAAATTCGCATCGCGCATCAGCCGCAGCAGTTCCTCGTCGTCGGCGAGATTGAGCGACGCCTCGGTCGAGAACTCGAACGGATAGTCGTGTTGCTCGAGCCAGGTCTTCAGGTGAGGCAGGAAGGCCTTCACCGCCTTCTTGTTGCCGATCAGGTTGTCGTCGACGAAATCGACATGGCCGCGGTAACCGAGTTCGTACAAGCGGTCGAGTTCCGCTAGCATCTGCGCGTTCGTCTTGGCGCGCGGGTTGCGGCCATAGAGCTCGATGATGTCGCAGAACTCGCAGGTGAATGGACAACCGCGCGAGAATTGCACGCCGATATAGAGATACTGGTCGAATTTGAGCAGGTCGAAACGCGGGATCGGAGTTTTCGTGACGTCGACCTGGAATTTCTCTCCTTCGAATACCCCTGAGCGCTGCCCGGCCTGCCAGGCTGCGATGAAGGCATCGATGATGCTTTCGGCTTCGCCGAGAATTTGGAAGTCGCACGCCTTGTAGACGTAGGGATGCGATGAGACGTCCGGTCCGCCGACCACAACAAGTTTGCCGAGCGCGTGGGCCATCGCGGTGATGCGCAGCGCGTCGGCCTGCTGGAAAAGCATGCCGCCGGTCATCACCATATCGGCCCATTCCAAATCGCCCTCCGCCAGGTCCTCGGTATTGCGATTGACCAGCCGCACTTCCCAGTCGGACGGCAGCATCGCCGCGACGGTAATCATGCCGAGCGGAGCCGTCGGATAACGGGCGCCCACGATTTCACAGGCCGGCGTGTAGACCCAAAACGAGTCCGACGCGAAGCGCGGATAGACCATGAGGACGCGACACGGGCGGTCAGTCATTAATTCGGTTCTCCCGGCCGCAATATCTCACGAATAACCCCAACCGCAAAACAATGAAAACCCTGAAAAAATGGCCGTTTCTGCTCTCAAGGTTCCCTAAAACGCACGGTAGTCGAGGGCTGGCCGCCGGTATCGATGACGGCAAAGCCGGCTGTGTTCAAGCCGCGCGCCACGCAATCTTTGTGGTCGCTCAACTCGAACTTGCCGTCGCGGGTGCATAGCGCGACTTTGCCGCCCCAGGCGAGCGGCGCATCGCCACGCGGAATCGTGCGGCCGTTGCCGTCGACCGCCTCGGCATAGCTGTAGAGCCGGTGCGGATCGCCGCGCAGATCGGGCCGCAGACATTTGCCGGACTCGACGCGATACCAGCCGCGGCTGACGATCGCGCCCATCTCGACCACGCCGAGCGCGGCCATCACCGGGTATTTTGTATCGTTGCACCAGGAAAAACCGATGCCTTCCGGCTTGGCGGCGGCAGCCAGCAGCACGTCGAAAAAATCCGGTTTCGATGGGCTCTCTGGCGGCAGTTTGTGATCGGCGAGGAATTTCGCGATCGAAGCTTGCGTTTTGGCGCCCTCAACGCCGTCGATCGGGTAGGCGTCGTAGCCGACGATCGCCAGCAGGCGTTGGATGCCGGCAAGCCGCGCCTGCGCGTCGTCGTAGTCGGCTTCTTCCGCAAGATTGACCGTCGGCCCTTTCGGGGAATCGGACGGCTGTGCCGCGGTGAAACGCGCCTGCTGATTGAGCGGGCAGCCGCGCGCATTGGCGATCTCGAAGTCGCCGTCGCGGATGCACAGCTCGGCATGGTTCGCCTGCGGCAGCGGCGCGCTGCCGTAGACGGGCGGCGTGCGCCCATGCACATAGACCATATCCACATCGAGCGGCCCGCCCACGACCTGGCGGCAGGCACCGGGATCGATGCGAAACCAGCCGCGGGTCGCGACGTTGGCGCGCTTCTCCAGCCCGATCGCCGCGTCAAGGCGATAACTGGTGCGATTGCACAGAGTTCAGCTCGGCCTGCGCCGGCACGGCCAGCGCCACGCCTATCGCGCTTGCCACTGCAATGATGCAGGTCGAACCGCGAATCATACGGCCATGCTAGCCGATCGGCCGCCTCAGCGATGCATCAGCGTGCCGACGCCGTGGTCGGTGAGCAGTTCGAGCAGGACGGCATGCGGGATCTTGCCGTCCATGATGACCACGCCCTCCACACCTTGGTCGAGCGCGTAGATGCAAGTTTCGACCTTGGGGATCATGCCCCCTGAGATGGTGCCGTCGGCGATCAGTTTGCGGGCGTCGGCCACCGACAGCTCGCTGATCAGGTTCTTGTCCTTGTCGAGCACGCCGGGCACGTCGGTGAGCAGCAGCAGGCGCTTGGCCTTGAGCGCGCCGGCGATGGCGCCGGCGAAAGTGTCGGCATTGACGTTGTAGGTGCCGCCGCTTGCGGATGTCGCCAGCGGCGCCAGCACCGGGATCATCTCTTTGCCGAGCACGTGATTGAGCACGGTCAAGTCGACCTTTTCCGGCTCGCCGACAAAACCGAGATCGACTACTTTTTCGATATTCGAATTTGGGTCGACCACGGTGCGGGTCACTTTACGCGCCTGCACCATATTGCCGTCTTTGCCGCACAACCCGACCGCCTTGCCGCCGGCGGCATTGATGTAGCCGACGATCTGCTTGTTAATCGAGCCGGCCAGCACCATTTCTACGATTTCGACCGTGGCGGCGTCGGTAATACGCAGTCCGGCGGCGAATTCCGACTTGATGCCGAGCTTCTTGAGCATGGCCGCAATCTGCGGGCCGCCGCCGTGTACCACGACCGGGTTGATCGCGGTCTGCTCGAGCAGGACGATGTCGCTGGCGAAGTCGCGCGCGGTCTGCTCCTGGCCCATGGCGTGACCGCCGTATTTCACCACGACGATCTCCTCGTCATAGCGCTGCATGTGCGGCAGCGCCTCCGACAGGATGCGCGCCTGCGTCTGCGGGTCGATTTTGGGGGCTTTGCTCATCGGGGGTTCCTTGAAGCGCTGCAGGGTTCTAGCCGATGTAGGCGGCACCCGACAATGCGTCAGCGCTTTCTTTCGGGCACAAATGCCGCAGCCTTCCGCTTCCTGCGCCAGCCACTCGATCCCAACGTGTCAAGGCCGGTGGCAAGTAACGATGCGGCGCAACTGTCAACGCGCGTTTAGGAAATTTGATCAATGCCAATGCGGGAGAATTTGAATTTTGGCATATTTCCAAATAATGAATAATAGGAACCGTCTGCGGTCGAGAGGCAGAGCGAATGTTAGAGTTTAGCATTCTCCTTTTTGTAGTCCTGTCCATCGTGTGGCTCATGGAAATGGCGGACGTAGGACCGAGCATCAAAAACGGCTACCGTGGAACAGGCGTGGCGTATTGTCCTCGATGACCCGCATTATGCGCAACGGCTGCAATATGAAGAGCACAAACGTGCGGAAGAAACGCGGTTGCGTAAAGAGGCTGAACGGCTGTAGCCGTCCCCCATTCGCACGCAGAGCGCCGTTCGATATCCGTTGTATGCAATTCATGTAATCGAAGCGGGCATTGCCCATCGCGTCGGCCTTTCTTTGAAATGCCGGAGGGTTCTCGCCGAATTCGAGCGCATTCGACAATGCGTTAGTGCCTATATTCGGTGGCGAGAAGCCGCGCGCGCCGCGCTCAGTCGCCCGTCTGATTATAGGCAGTCTCCCAAAAGAGATCTTTCCAGTCGTCAACCTTGGTCTTCATGCTCCCGATACGGTGGAGAAAAGCCGCGAAGTAGGCGATGCGGTGCGGCTGCGCGGTGAATTCGAAACCGGGATCGCTGAGCAAGGAGACCAGGTCGTCGACACTTTCCGACGCTTTCTGCGCATTCTTCCATAGGATCGCGGCGGCGCGCTTGTCGGCGTTGGCGACCTTGATCAATTCATTGAGCGCATTGGCGACCGCCTGGAACAATACCGGGTTCTTCTCTTTGGTCTGCTTGGTCGCCAGCAGGGTGATCTGCGTCAGCGGCCCGCCGAACACCTCGCGGCTATCGGCGACCACATGCGCGCCCGGCAGTTTGAGGCCGCGGTCGGTGAAAGGCTGTACCGCGATGTGCGCGGTGATGCTAGCCTTGCCGTAGCCGGCCGACAGCGCCGCGACCGCGTCCGGATGGCCGAGGCCGACGGTGAGATGATCGAGTTTATGCGGATCGTTCCAGATTTTTTCCGCCGCCATTTCCAGCATCATCGCGTTGAACGATATGCGCACCGATGGCACCGCAATGCGGTCTTGTTCGGTGAAATCGGCGATGGTCTTGACGTTCGGATTGATGGTGTAGAGCACCATGGCGCCGTTCGACACGGTGCCGACGGCTTTGACTTCGTTCGGGGTGCCGTGAGTTTTGTCCCACAAGTTTAGCAAGGACGGCAGCGCGGCGGTGCCGTAATCGGCCGAGCCCGACAGCAACGCGTCGGTCACCGGCGCCGGGCCGCTCAAGGTCTGGGCGGTGGCTTCAACCTTGCCAAGGCCGAGCTTGGTGGCTTCCTGCTGCAGGATGCCGCCGGTGACCATTTCATCAATCGGCAGATAGAGCAGGCCGCGCTGCTGCACGAACTTGACCGTGAGCGGCGCCTGGGCGCCGACAATCGAAGGCGCCGCTAGCAACCCCATGCCGCCCGCAACCGTCGCGATGGCCTGTCGCCGAGTGACTGGCCGAATGGTCTTTCGCCCTGGCATGGTTCCCCTCCCGATCTGTGCGCGTTTTTTATAGGCCGCAGCAAGGGGCGGCCGCCGCAGCCCATGATAGGCCGAGTTGCACGCGTCAACAATCGGTCAAGGTGATCGCGGTCGGAGTAGTTCGATCCCTGTGAATCGCAAGGTCAGCGAATTCGCCGCCTGACGATCATTGGCAAGCCTCCTTTTGGCCGTAACGTCACCTTCAGCACCGGCCAGACCTCATGACCGGGCGCGAGCTCCAGATTGAAATTCCGCATAATCGCCGCCAAGACGATCGTGGCCTCCTGGATCGCGAAAGTGGCGCCGATGCAGATGCGCGGCCCGGCGCCGAACGGCAAATACGCATATCGGTCGATCTTCTCACGCGCACCGTTGAGGAAGCGGCTCGGATCGAAACAGTCGGGCTTCGTCCATAACGCCCGGTGGCGGTGCAATACATAGGGCGCAATAACCACCATCGTGCCGCGGCGGATCCGCTGACCGGCGAGTTCATCTGGTCCGAGCGCGGCGCGACTTATAGCGGCGAGCGGCGGATAGAGCCGGTTCGTCTCTTCGACCAAGGCACGCGTTTCAACGAGGCGATCGGCCATGTTGCCCCTGCCGTCGCCGAATTCCCGGTCGGCCTCTGATTGGATTCGCTGCCGCCATTCGGGCGACTGCGACAGGAGAAACAACGACCAGGTGATACAATTTGCCGTGGTTTCTTGGCCGGCAGCGATGAAGGTGAGGATATTTGCGCGAATCTCGGCCTCGCTCAGCGCCTCGTCGGTCTCGGGATCACGAGCTTCGAGGAGGAATGTCAAAATATCGCGCGGGACGTCGGGCTTGTTCCTGGCGATTTGCCGGCGGCGTGTCGAAATGATCGTATCGATCGCATCCTCGAATAGCCGGAGCATGGGACGCAAGCGCCAACGGCTCGGTCGGGGCACGACTGCCGGTAAGCCGAGCAAGTCGAGCGGATCGATCCGCCCAATCGTGTCGAAATAGCTTTTCATTGCGATGCGGATTTCCTCCGCATCCCGGCCAAACCCATCGGAAAAGATGGTCCGTTCCAGAACGTCGAGCGTGGTTCGTGTCGCTTCGACCGCAACGTCGACGACCTGATCTTGATGCCGGGCGAGCCGCTCGACCAGAGCCTGCGCCAAATCGACCATCGCGGCGGAGAACGCCAGCACGCTCTTGCGCGAGAACAGCGGTGCCAGCGCGCGGCGCTGGGCCTTCCATTGGTTACCCTCGGCGCTGAGCAGTCCATTCGCGAGGCCCGCCGATAAAATGCGCCGTTGCATCCAGTCTTTCTGATAGTTGGCGCTATTCTCAAGCAGCACGCGGCGGATCGCGGCCGGATCGCTGACCACCGCGACGCGACCGATGGACAGTCCGCCCATGACGATCGGCTGTTCGAAATGCGCCTGCGTCCACGCTTCGAGCGGATTGACTTTGAGCGTGCTAAGCAGCGCGATCAGGCGGAGAGGCTCTGAGCGCGGCGTCGGGGCCGGCGGAATAAATATCGCCGTCGAGTCGAGCAAACCCACCTCCATTCGCCACAACGGCGAATTATCCTCGTCAAATTATACTTATTATAATGATTGATGTCATGGTCGGGTTCCATGTATTTGCGCTAATCGCTGCGCCGTCGGCGCACCCACAGCGCCATTCCGCAATCCGTCGATAAGCCCGCGCCCTAGCGTTTTCTTTCGTGCAAAAGTTGGGCAATTGCGGCGCGCAATTCCGGGATGCCGGTACCGTCATGGGCCGAGGTGGCGAGCACGCTCGGGTAGGCGGCCGGACGCTTTAAGAGCGCGTCCTCGACCTCGGCAATGCGCTGCGCAAGCTCGGCCGGCTTCACCGCGTCGGATTTGGTGAGCACGATTTGATGGCTGACGGCAGCGCGCCCGAGCGCATCGAACATCGGCTCGTCGGCATCCTTCAGGCCGTGACGGGCGTCCACCAGCACGTAAACGCGCGCGAGATTGGCGCGACCACGCAGGAAGTCGTGGATCAGCTCGGTCCAGGCCGCGATCTTGCTCTTGGCGGCGGCCGCATAGCCGTAGCCCGGCATGTCCACCACGTTGAGCGGACCGCCGCCGCTGAAGAAGATCAGCTCCTGGGTGCGGCCGGGGGTGCGCGACGTGCGCGCCAGGTTCTTGCGGCCGGTCAGCGCATTGAGCAGGCTCGACTTGCCGACGTTAGAGCGGCCGGCGAGCGCGATCTCAGCGCCGCGCATCTTCGGCAGCGAGACCGCCGAACCGGCGGCGGCGGTGAACTGCCATTCGCCGTCGAACAGATGCCGGCCGGCTTCGAGTTCGTCGCGGGTGAATTTTTCCATCGGCGCGGTGCCCGGCGACGCAGAACAACATTGCGGCAGAAGTTCAGAAGAACACGTTGGTCTGCTATTGCTGCGGCTTCTTCTTCACGAACAACGCCTTGATATTGTCAATTAACTCGATCTTCGCGCCGTGTTTGCGCATGATCACGCTCTGCTGGACCACCGACAGCGAGTTGTTCCAGGCCCAGTAAATCACCAGTCCGGCCGGGAAAGTCGCCAGCATGAAGGTGAAAATCAGCGGCATCCAATTGAAGATCATCGCCTGCGTCGGATCGGGCGGTGCCGGGTTGAGTTTCATCTGCGCCCACATGGTGATGCCCATGATGATCGCCCATGCGCCGAGATGCAGGAATGGACCAATGACAGGCAAGACCGTCGGATCGAACGGAATGAGGCCGAACAGCGTGAACACATTGGTCGGATCCGGCGCGGACAGATCGTGGATCCAGCCGAAGAACGGCGCGTGCCGCATTTCGATGGTGACAAACAAAACTTTGTACAACGAGAAGAACACCGGAATTTGGATTGCTATCGGCAGACAACCGGCCAGAGGATTGATCTTCTCCTTTTTGTAGAGCGCCATCAGCTCCTGTTGCTGCTTGGCCTTGTCGTCGGGATAGCGCGCCTTCAGCGCGGCCATCTGCGGCTGCACCGCCTTCATCTTCGCCATCGAGGCGTAGGACTTGTTGGCGAGCGGGAAGAAGAGCCCCTTGATCAGCACGGTGACGATCAAGATCGCGACGCCGAAATTGCCGACCAGCCGGTAGATGTAGTCGATCAAGGAGAACAGCGGCTTGGTGATGAAATAGAACCAGCCCCAGTCGATCAGCAGATCGAAATGATTGAGATTGAGCTGTTTTTCGTAATCGTTGACGACTTTGACTTCCTTGGCGCCCGCGAACAGCCGGGCATCCGCCGTTGCGGTCGTTCCCGGCGCGATGGTCCGCGCGTCCAGCAGGTAGTCGGTCTGGTAGGTCTCGAACGAGCCAACCTTGTCGGCCCGGAAATTCGCGATCACATGGCCGTCGGTTTTGGGCAGCAGCACGGCCGCCCAGTACTTGTCGGTAATGCCTAGCCAAACATTGGTGGCGTTATATGCGATATCCTTCTTTTCCTCGATCGTCTTATAGGTGACTTCCTCGGAACCCTTGTCGCCGAACTTGCCGATCAAGCCTTCGTGCAAGATGTAGTAGCCGAGCGTCTTCGGCGTGCCGTGGCGCGAGATCAGCGCGAACGGAAAAAGCGACACCGCCTTATCGCTCTTGTTCGCCACCTCGTCTTTGATTGTGAACAGATATTTGTCGTCCACCGCGATGGTGCGGCGGAATTCGAGGCCTTGGCCGTTTTCGTAGGTCAGCGTCACCGGATGGCCGATGCCGAGCGCGCCAGAGCTTGCTTGCGTCCACAGCGTGTCCGCTGTGGGGACCTTCAGACTGGCGCCGGCCGCATTGGTCCAGCCAAATTCGGCATAAAACGGTTCCGGGCTGCCCGACGGCGACAACAGCACGATTGGCGGCGACTTCGGATCGACTGTCTCGCGAAACTTGACCAGCGCCAAATCGTCGATGCGTCCGCCTTTGAGCGCGATCGATCCCTGCACGCTGTCGGTTGCGATCGGGACGCGCGGGGACGCCGCCAGGGCTGCGTCGCGGGTGACCGGCACGGCGGCCGGCGCGGCCGCTTGACCTGGGACCTGCGCCGCTCCCGGCTGTGCGGGGACTTGCGCTGGCTGGCCGGGCTGGCCGGCCGGCGCTTGCTGCTTTTGGGCAAGCTGCTCGGCCTGCAATTTCTCCTGCCTCGCCTTTTCTTGCGGCATGGCGAAGAAGAATTGCCAAGCGATCAGCACCAGGGCCGAGAGCGCGATGGCAAGAATCGTATTCTTATTATCGGTCATCGCGATCCCGTATTGCCGTTGCGCCCCGCATGCACTTGCCGCAATGCGCCCTCGAAGTCTTCTGCAATCCGCGCGAATGGAACCTTGAGCGCCGCGCGCCGGCCAATTAGCACGTAATCATGTCCGATTCGTATCCGGTTTGACCCGGCAATCCGGACAATTTCCCGCAACCGGCGGCGCACCCGATTTCGCTCGACCGCGTTGCCGACCTTTTTCGACACGGTAAATCCGATGCGGGCTGGGCTGTCATCGACCCGTTTGCGTGCCTGCAGCACGAATGCGGTGGCAGCGAACTTGATGCCGGACGCCGCAGCCAGAAAATCCGCCCGTTGCCTCAGTCGTTCCATGGAAGAAGTGCGCGCGGCTTCGGGTCCCCGCCGTCAGGCGGAAAGCCGCTTGCG
The DNA here is from genome assembly GCA_963778745.1 of uncultured Alphaproteobacteria bacterium. Classification (GTDB taxonomy): domain Bacteria; phylum Pseudomonadota; class Alphaproteobacteria; order Rhizobiales; family Xanthobacteraceae; genus Pseudolabrys. Next base: position 208,360 of record CAVZVP010000008.1, read on the forward strand.
CCCGCGCGAGCGCCGTGCCGAAAGGACTTTGCGCCCGCCTTTTGTGGCCATGCGCGTGCGGAAACCGTGACGACGCTTGCGTACAAGCTTGCTCGGTTGATAGGTCCGCTTCACGATTAGTTCTCCGGTGGTCGCGCCGTGCCGATAAGGGCGTCAAGTTTGCCCCAAGATCGGCCATGAAAACCCGCAAAGGTACGGATCGGCACGCGATTTGCGCGGCTTATAAGGGAGGGGCTGAGGCGCGTCAATGCGACCCCCGGCGCATGGCCGCCGTGCCCTTTTTCGTCCCGGTCACAAAGGCTCACAAGGCGGTGAGATTGGCCCGCTTGGGCCGCAGGCTCGCCCATTTCGTGTATATAGCGCGGATGTCCGCGATCCCGCCGTCCGCCGACCGACCGCGCAGCCTGGCCCGCCGGCTTCTGCCGCTAATCGTGGTCGTCATGTTTGCCGGGGCCGCCTATCTTGTCGTCGGGCATAGCGGTATTTCGCTTGAGGCGCTGGTCAGGCACCGCATGGCCATCGGCGACTTCGTAAGTGCGCATCGAGTCCTGTCTTTGCTCGCTTACGTCGCGCTCTACATCGCCGCCGTCGCCCTGTCGTTGCCGGGGGCCGTGTTTCTCACGGTGGCCGGCGGTTTTCTGTTCGGCTTTGCGGTCGGCGCATCGGCGGCCGTGATCGGCGCCACTATCGGCGCGACGCTCATCTTTCTGGTGGCGCGCACGGCACTGGGCGAGCCATTGCTGCGGCGGGCGGGCCCGCGTGCCGCGCAACTCGCGCAAGGCTTCCGCGACGACGCCTTCAGCTATCTTCTTGTTCCTGCGGCTGGTGCCGGCCTTTCCCTTTTTCCTGGTCAACCTGGTGCCGGCCTTCGCCGGCGTGCGGCTAGCGCCGTTTGTGGCGGCGACCGCGCTCGGCGTTATTCCGGGCGCGCTGGTCTATGCCTTCGCGGGAACCGGTCTCGACAGTGTCATCGCCGCGCAACAAGCTGCAAATGGCGGCTGCCTCGCGGCCGGCAGAACTGATTGTCATATGGTGTTCGACGCCAAGGACGTGCTGACGCCGCAACTGATCGGCGTGCTGATCGCGCTCGGCCTGCTTGCTTTGCTGCCGGTGGTGCTGAAAAGACTTCGCGCGCGTTCGCGCGCGGCCATGTAAAATTTGATTTATTATTGCGGGCAAAAGTTCTAACGGTAAAAACATAAAGGCTATGGCGGAAATCCTCAGACCCGATATTTGCGTGATCGGCGGCGGCTCCGGCGGCTTGTCGGTCGCCGCGGCTGCGGCTGCTTTCGGCGTGCCGATAGTACTCGTTGAGCGGCACAAAATGGGCGGCGATTGCCTCAACACCGGTTGCGTGCCGTCAAAGGCCTTGCTGGCGGCCGCCAAGCGCGCGCAGATCATGCGCAGCGCCGCGCCGTTCGGGGTGACCGCGCAAGCGGTCGATGTCGATTTTGCCAAAGTGCACGATCACGTGCAGCGCGTGATCGCCGCGATTGCGCCGACCGACTCGGCGGAACGGTTTGCCGGGCTGGGCGTACGGGTCATCAGAGGTCACGCCAAATTCAAAGACCGCAGGACCGTCGTGGTCGGCGACGAATACGAAATCCGCGCGCGACGTTTCGTGATCGCCACCGGTTCGACGCCGGCGCTGCCGCCAATCCCGGGGCTCGACGCGGGTCCTTATCTTACCAACGAGACCATTTTTTCGCTGACTGAGCGGCCCGACCATCTCATTATCATCGGCGCCGGTCCGATCGGCCTGGAAATGGCGCAAGCTTTCCGCCGGCTTGGCAGCGTGGTGACCGTGCTGGAAGCGGCGGCGCCGCTCGCCAAGGACGATCCGGAATGTGCTGCGATCGTACTCGACCAACTCGACCGCGAGGGCGTCGTCGTGCGCAGCGGCGTCACGGTCGCGCGCGTCAATCACGCCAGCGGCCGCGTGGCGGTGACGTTCGAAGACGCGGGCGGCGAGGAGACCATCGAAGGCAACTATCTGCTGGTCGCCACCGGCCGCAAGCCGACCACCGATGGCCTCGATCTCGACGCGGCGGGTATCAAATTCGACCGCGCCGGCATCCTGGTGAACAAGAAGCTCAAGACTGCCAACCGGCGCGTCTTTGCGATCGGCGACGTCGCGGCCGGACAATTGCAGTTTACCCACGCCGCCAACTATCACGCCGGACTGGTGATCCGGAACGCGCTGTTCCGGCTGCGGGTCAAGGTGAACAACGACGCCGTTCCGTGGGTGACCTATACCGAGCCGGAATTCGCGCAGACCGGATTGACCGAGGCGCAGGCGCGCGCGCGCAAGCTCAAGATCCGAATCTTGCGCTGGCCTTATCACGACAACGACCGCGCCCAGGCCGAGCGTGTGACGCACGGTCACATTAAGGTCATCACTTCGGGCAAAGGTAAAATTTTAGGCGCTACCATCGTCGGCGCGCAGGCCGGAGAATTGATCGCGATGTGGACATTGGCGATCGCGCAGGGGCTCAATGTTCGTAGCCTCACCAGCATTGTGTTGCCCTATCCGACGCTGGCGGAAATCGGCAAACGCGCGGCCATCGACTATTTCACGCCGAGTTTGACGGGCCCTTGGGTGCGGCGCATCATAGCTTGGCTACGAACCTTCGGTTGAGGCAGTTTTGGAACCGAGAACCGAGCCAACGAGCGAGCCTGTTGCGCCGACGGCGCCGCGCCAAAATTCTGGCGTCGCGCCGGGCGCGCGCATTGGTCTTTCCGGCAAGCTGTTGTTCCTCACTGTCTTGTTCGTGATGGTGGCCGAAGTTCTCATTTACGTGCCGTCGATCGCTAATTTCCGGCTCAACTGGCTCAATGACCGCCTGGCTGCCGCGCACACCGCCGCGCTGGTGCTCGATGCCGCGCCGAGCGGCATGGTGCCGGAAAGCCTGGCCAAGCAGATCCTGAACAGCATCGGCGCGCGCGCGGTGGCGATAAAAATGGGTACCCAGCGCCGCCTGCTGGCCGCCAACAATGTGCCGTCGCGGATCGAGCATGACATCGACATGCGCGACGTGTCGTGGTGGCGCGCGATCATGGATGCGTCCGACACCATGCTATTTTCCATGCCCAACGATGTTTTGCGGCTCGTCGGCCCGGCGCCAATGGCGGAAGGCCAATTCATCGAAATCATTCTCGACGAAGCGCCGCTGCGCAAGGCGATGCTGACGTTCTCCGTGAATATCCTGCTGCTGTCGCTGGTTATTTCCGGCGTCACCGCGATGCTGGTGTTCTTGGCGCTGCATTACCTGCTGGTGCGGCCTATGGGCCGCATCACCGCGAACATGGTCACGTTCCGCGCCGATCCGGAAAATCCGGCGCGCATCATTTCGGAATCCGGTCGCGGCGATGAGATCGGCACGGCCGAGATAGAGCTCGCCGCCATGCAGCGCGAGCTCGCGTCGATGCTGCATCAGAAGAACCGGCTGGCGGCGCTCGGCCTGGCGGTGTCGAAGATCAATCACGACCTGCGCAACCTATTGGCGTCGGCGCAATTGTTTTCCGACCAATTGTCGACTTTGCCGGACCCGAAGGTGCAGCGCTTCGCACCGAAGCTGATGCGCGCGCTCGAACGCGCGATCGCGTTCTGCCAGTCCACGCTCTCCTACGGCGCCGCGCAGGAGCCGCCGCCCGAACGCAAGACCATCGAAGTCGGGCCGCTGATCGAGGAGGTGTACGAGGCGCTCGGCCTCGGGCTCGACGTGCCGATCCGATGGATCGTGTCGGTGGAGCGCGGGCTCACCATGGAGGCCGACCACGATCAATTGTTCCGCGTGCTGGTCAATGTGGCGCGTAATTCCGTACAGGCCCTGGAGGCGCGCGGCGCGCGCGATCCGGCGCGCGACCAGATCCGCATTACCGGCCGGCGCGAAGGCAGCGTGGTGATCATCGAGGTGTCCGACACCGGACCGGGCGTCTCGGAAAAAGCGCGCACCCATATGTTCCAGGCCTTTCAGGGCTCCACGCGGTCCGGCGGCGCCGGACTGGGCCTGGCCATTGCCGCCGAACTGGTGCGTGCCCATGGCGGCGAAATCCGCTTGGTGCCGGGAACCATCGGTGCGACCTTCAGCATTACAATTCCTGACCGCGCGGTCGATCTCAACTCCCGGCGCGGCGAACGGGCGAGCGCATAGCGCGCAGACGTCGGTCTCGCCCGGTAACCCTTGCCAATAGCAGCCTTAGGCGATAGCTATCCCTCGGTTCCGCAGCCCGATTTCCCGGTAGCGGTTTCAGCGCCCGTAGCTCAGCTGGATAGAGCACCAGACTACAAATCTGGGGGTCGGAGGTTCGAAATCCTTCCGGGCGCGCCACTAAACACCTGATAAGGAACGGCGTTTCTCATGTAGCGTTCGAGCTTGCTTCCATGCGGCGTTGTCATGGAAGCAATGTGGAAGCAACCGCGCAATTTGTTCTCATCGATTGCTCGGCTCAAACGCGTCAACGACAGCAACAGGACGGTGCTCGCGCGACCTCAACGCCACGGCTAACGTGCGCTGGGTTGCCAACTCGTCTGCCAGCTTCTCATTGACTCCAGCGTCGTACAGGACCCGGTACGTGCGATCGTACAAGACCCCATATTGTTCGTTCCAAACATGTCTCATACCTTTGTGGCGTTGGGCCGTCGCATCGCGTAGTGAGACCCCCCAGTACCATTGGACAGGCCGGGGGCCCTGCGCGCGCGCGAAGAGTGTGTCAAAAATATCTAGGACCAAAAAATCCCTTCTTAAGATTTGCTTTACTGTCACGGTTGGCCCGGCAGCGAGATGCCGGACTGCCGATTAGGTGGGATCATCCCAGCAGTTGGCCGGTCGCAAGGTGACAAACTAAGATCGCCCGAACGCCATGTCCCACACACGGTACGGGGCCGGCACTTAGTAAAGGGACGCGAGCGCCCAGCTCAGCTAATAGAACAGCTGACTCTTAATCAGCGGGTCTAGGTTCGAGCCCTGGTGCGCCCACCAGCAAAATCAAATACTTAATTAGAAAAACAGAACAGCGAACGATCCACTTTGGCTCGTGGGGTAATATATGGGGTAATAGTTCGACGTAAATCGTCAGGCCACCGTGCCCTTGGTCGGGCCGTACGCCTGACCCTGCCGCAAGGCCTGTTGCAGCAATTATTCCAATGGCTGTTAGTTAAATAGCCGCTAGGTCCACTTCAACGAAAGCATCCGGCGTGCACGGGGAAGGCAGAAGAAAATGCCTGAAAATCTCGTGGTCTGCAGCAAATGCGGCGGAGTCAATCGCTTGCCACCGTCGGGTCCGGCCATCGGCGCGAAATGCGGAAAATGCGGGGCCAAGGTGTTCGTCGGGCATCCCGAGGATGTTGATGCAGAGAACTTCGACCGCCAGACCGCGCGCAGCGCCATGCCGGTTCTCGTCGATGTCTGGGCACCTTGGTGCGGACCATGCCTTATGATGGCGCCGGCCTATGAGGCAGCCGCCCGTGAGCTAGAGCGGCAGGTGCGGCTGATCAAGCTCAATTCCGACGCCGAGCAGGTGGTCGCCTCTCGGCTCGGCATCCGGGGCATCCCGACGATGATCCTGTTCCTCGAAGGCCGAGAGGTCGCACGCACGTCCGGCGCGATGTCCGCCGCCCAGATTGTGCGATGGGTGCGCGACCGCCTGCCCACTGTTGCTGTCATGACAATATTCATGTGCGCGGCTACAAGGAGGAGGGCACCACCACGAATCCCTTCGACATGGTTGTGCTGAACAATCTTGACCGCTATCAACTCGCGCTGGATGCTATCCAGCGAATTCCACGGCTGCGCGATCAAGTGGAGAAAGCAACGGCGCGCTATTGGAGCACGATGGAGCGTCACAAGCTTTACGTCAGCGAGCACGGTGAGGATATGCCAGAGGTGCAAAACTGGCGCTGGCCCTCATAAGCCGGATGACAAGCGCTGGACCACGTTCATCAGTACTTGCGCTGAACTGCGGGTCGTCGTCGCTCGAGTTCAGACTTTACCGGGTCGGGCCCGGTGCGAGCATCGTCAAGGTGCTAGCTCACAACTCAAAAACTTGATCCGGCTCCGGCATTTCGACGCGAGTGTCAACTAGATGTGCCGCAAACTGCTTCATGGTGTCTTCTTCGCCGTGGACAAGGAATGTACGTTTCGCACCGGTCTGCTTTTGCCAAGCCAGCAGCTCCGCCTGGTCGGCATGAGCGGAGAAACCATTGATGGTGTAGATGCGAGCCCGAACCGGAATAATCTCGCCAAAAATGTCCACCTGCTTGGCGCCGTCGATAATACGGCGCGCGAGAGTCCCGTCGGCTGCGTAGCCGACGAACACGATGCTCGAATCCGCGCGGCCAAGATTGTGCTGGAGATGGTGGCGCACACGGCCGCCGGTGCACATGCCCGCGCCAGCCATGATGATGGCCCCGCCATGGACGCTGTTTATCGCAATGGATGCGGCGGTCTCCCGCGTGAAATGCAATCCCGGTAAAGCAAATGGGTCGTGCCCCTCTTGAAACAACTTCGCGGTCGCTGGCTCAAAGCACTCCGGATGGCGTCGGAAGATCTCCGTGGCTGAAATCGCCATCGGTGAATCCAGGAACACTTGCGTGGATTTGGCGAGCCGGCCCTGAGTGACTCCTTCACTCAAGAAATACAGTAGCTCCTGTGCGCGCTCCAGGGCGAACGTGGGGATGATGACGTTTCCTCCGCGTTTGAAGGTTTCGTTTATGGCCTCATAAAACTCATCGATGGATGGGCCCAATTGCTTGTGCAATCGGTCCCCGTATGTGGTTTCCATCACAACGTTTTCGGCGTGTGGCGGCTGCGCGGGGCTACGCAGCAAGAGGCGCCCGGCGTTGCCAAGGTCGCCAGAAAATAACACGCTGGTCCGATGGCTCTGCTCTTCAAGCTCCAGAAAAATGCTGGCCGAGCCCAGGATGTGGCCAGCGTCGATGAAAGTGGCGTGCACGCCGGCGGCGACCTCAATGACCTGTGCGTAGATCGCGGTTCGTCCGAAATAATCGAGGCAGTTCATTGCATCGAGGATCGAATAAAGCGGTTCGTTTGTGGCGTGGCTTGCACCGTCGTGCCCTACCTTACGTGCACGATAGCGCGCGTCTTCCTCATGCAGGTGGGCCGCATCCAGCATGACCAGTCGCGCCAACTCACGCGACGCAGACGTAGTAATGATCTCGCCGCGAAATCCTCTTTTGGCCAGCAACGGCAGGCGCCCACAATGATCCAGGTGCGCGTGGGTGAGTAATACGTAGTCGATGGCGGCAGCATCAAAGCCGAAAGGTTTGGCATTTTCTTCATCCAACTCGCGGCTACCTTGATGTAGTCCGCAGTCGATCAAGATCCGCTTCCCAGCACATTCGACCAAATGACAGGAGCCCGTGACACTGCGATCGGCACCATGGAAGGATAAATTCAAGTCACACTCCTGTGTATCCGCTGTTGCTAAAGAAAACTGCACGGGCGTTGCAGCAGCATTGCAATTCAGAGCTCTCACGTTGTGGCGTGCAAAGGCTCACCACTCGCATCGTGCCAGTGCAAAATACCGTTCCAGATTTCCTGCGCGGTCTCGGCAAACCAGAACAGATCCCGATCTTCCGCATCGATGACACCTTCATCGACGAGGAAATCCATGTCGACCGCGCGACGCCAATAGCTCTCACCCACCAACACGACGGGGATTGGCTTGATTTTGCGGGTCTGCACCAGAGTTAGAACCTCGAACAGTTCGTCGAACGTGCCATAGCCACCCGGGAACGCGACTAGCGCCTTGGCCCGCAGAAGGAAATGCAGCTTGCGCAGGGCAAAATAATGAAAGTTGAAACAGAGTTCGGGCGTGATGTAGGGGTTCGGATATTGCTCGTGAGGTAGGCTGATGTTCAGTCCGACGGACTTGGCTCGGACATCGAATGCCCCGCGGTTGGCGGCCTCCATCATTCCCGGCCCTCCGCCGGTTACGATGACCGTATGGTGTTTGCGGGCGCCATGATTCGTATTGCCCACGATTTGCCCGAATTCGCGAGCCATCTCGTAATAATGACTCTTGGCATGGATTCGCTCAGCAATTGCCAGTCGACGCTCCAATTCCTTGTTACTTGGGTCGGCTGTCAAAGATGCGCGCAGCGCCTCCACCTTGCGACGCGCGGCATCCGGCTCGCAAATCCGCGTACTCCCAAAAACCACGATCGTTTGATGAATTTCGTGCTCTTCAAGCAGCAGCTCGGGCTTGAGATAGTCGATCTGTAGACGCACGCCGCGTACGCCATTTCGTGCGAGAAAATCACTGTCATTATCTGCACGACGGTAGCTCGGGCTATTCAAGATCGTCTGCACACGCCGCAAGGCCTCGGGATCTTCCTCAGTTGCCTTCGGCTGTTGCCAAGGCAGCGCTTCACGTCGTGTGTGGGGGTGGGCGGGCGTTGGAACTCGGTGCTTCTTGTTCATCGCTTTTCAGATCATTGTGATTTGGGAGAGCGCAGAGTTAGGACGTATTTCTCTGCCAGTATAGCGTGTCGATGCGGGCCCTAAAGCGGCGTTTTCGCAACGGGCGTTATTACTGGTTCGACGCTCGGTTCCCTTGGCGCCAACAGTTTCGCGAGTTTCGCTCAATTCCGAACTGTGTGTGCCGAAAACCTTATCCGCGTTGATGGGGCGGCAGAATCGCCTAAGTTGGCCCAATGATTGGGCTGCTGTGTTTATTCCTTGCCCTCGTGGCCGCGCCATTCAAGTCGAAGAGCCGGCTTGAGGCAGAGAATGCGGTTCTCCGACCGGGGAGCATTATGGGATGGACTACAGGCGCACTCGCCTAATCCGTTCCCAACGAAGCGCCCCATGCAAAAACCCCGCCGTTTCCGGCGGGGCTGAATTGCTCGGAGCCCGAAGGCTCATTAAGCCGCGCGCAGGCGCAACGTGTTGATGTCACGTTTCGCTCGGGTGTCAGTCGATGATTTCAACGATGCGGTGTGTGCGCGGATCGACCAGCACGGCATGCTCGTTCACGTAAGTGTAGCGGTAACCCGTCACGTGGTAATCGGCCGGAACGTCGTAGTAGGTGACCCCGCTCTCCGGCAATACGGCGCCCACGCGGAGTTCGTCGCTATAGCGATAGGACGGCAGCCCCTGGTGCACGACATATTCGTGGAAGCGTGGCCGCTCTTCTACGCCAAGAATACCACCGACAGTGCCGACGGCGGCACCGACTGTGCCCCCGACAATCGCGCCGACCGGACCCGCAGCGTGGGCACCCTGGGCCGCACCTTCTTGCGCGCCGCGAACGGTGCCCTGCGCCTGCGCCGCTACCGGCAGCGCCAACGTGGCGATAAACATCATCGATACCAAAAACTTGGTCTTCATGAATCACTCCATTGTTGATGGGAATTCCAACCGCCTGGGGTTCTGGGCTGAATATATCCAAACGCGCACAGCCACTTTTTGTTCCATAGCATTGCGATAATCGTTCTATTGCAGCCGGAATCTGTTTTCACTTTTGAATCATGGGTGCGCTCGCCGACGATGGAACGAAGGTAGTCACCGGAGGGTAGTCGAAGTGATCGGAGGGGCCGTTGCAGCGGCTTCACTGCCCGCAACGCGGACATTGACCAACGGACGGATCACCGAGACATACGCAAACTTGCCGGGGTCGATAGCATCCGGGCCATTTGAGCGACCCAGCAACGACAAAGCAGCGATCAGCGATTGGAACTTTCGCCACTGATCGGCATTGCGCCGTTGTTATCTTTTTGGAGCGCGTGGGCACGCGCAATCGTCAACTTATCTTAGAGTTCCTATTGTAGTTAGCATCTGGCCTCCCCATATCTGTTTTAGAGTGCCAATAAAAATTGGGGACGTACCGAAGTCTCCATTCGCTAAAAATAGCGGCACCGGTGCCATCGGCAGGCACAACAAACTCCAAATTGGGTGCATTAGGGGTGGGTGCCAAAAATAACCCGCGTCCATGTGATTGCGCGCCGTGATTTTGGCGCGGGCACCTCCTTTCGAAAAGGAAGGGTCATGGAGCTTTGTTCAATCCCGCTAGGCATATTCGCTCAATCTTCGTTTGGAAGGCATACCACAATGACCATTCCCCGCTACGTTAATGAAGTTATATCCGACGTTCGCGGCATTAAGCCTGGCTGGTACGCGATGGACGATGTCGGCAACCTCTCTACTGGGCCTTTTTCCAGCAAAGCCGAATGCCTCGGGAGCATCACTCAACCAACTTATGAACCGTTAGGTTCACCGCCAAAGTGAACCAGCTGTCCACCGACATCCGACCAGCGCTCAGGGCCTCGCGTCCGGAAGTCTTCAACAGGAAACGCCCTAAGGATAAGCGCCATGCTGGACTCAACAAACAAAACCACGGCAACGAAGCCCGTTAGCTCCTCCAGGACGGATGCTATACAGGCGTACCGCGCGACGGCTGAACACAGCTCCGCGCAAGCCAAGGAAGCTTTCGAGAAGATGAGCGCCGCCAGGGCTGAAGCTACTGATCTGATCAAGAACAGCGTTTCGGCGGCCGTCAAAGGCGCGCAGGACTATAACACCAAGGTCATCGAATTTGCTCAAACCAATACCAAAGTGGCCCTCGAGTTCGTCCAAAAACTGTCGGGCTTGAAATCGCCTTCAGATATCATCGAATTGTCGACCGATCATTCACGTAAGCAGTTCGAGACACTGAGCGAGCAGGCCAAGGAACTTGCTGCGCTGGCTCAGAAGGCCACGCTTGCGACCATAGAGCCTCTCAAGACGGGCGTTACCAGGGCATTCGGCCAGTCCACTTGAGGGTTGGTTCGAAGGACGGATCGTTGAAATCATAGAATAACAGTCGATACAAATTGACTGAACAAAGATGCGCTCAGGCCCTGAAGCCAGAGCGCATTTTTGTTTGAGGACTGATCGAAGCCAGAGATTAGAAGTTAGTCGCGTCTCTCAGCCACGAACGCCACGACTATCGATGCGACGACAAGCGACCGCGGCATTTTAAGCCGCCTGCAACGTTCATAAAATATGCTAGGTCCGGATTTACTCGTTTGGAGTTGGCGGACGCATTGCGACAGGCAGTAACGGTCCGTACTCTGTGCGGATTGGGTTCCAATAGTTATGTTAACGTTGTGGAACTTCGCCGATCACCAAGGATTAGTATGACTTTTCTTTTTTGGTTCTTTCATGAAATCATCACCATCCTCGAAGACAACCAACGGCGCCAAGGCCGCTCATGCTCCACTGACTTTGAAAGATAAGATTCTCCGAGTGCTGGGGCCAGGCCTTATTACCGGCGCATCCGATGACGACCCCAGCGGCATCGCGACATATTCTCAAGCCGGAGCGCAGTTCGGCTTCAGCATCACCTGGACGCTTCTATTTACATATCCGCTTATGGCCGCCATCCAGGAGATCAGCGGCCGCATCGGACGAATTACCGGAAAGGGGATCGCGGCAAATCTACGCCAACATTATCCGAACTGGCTGCTGCAGAGCATTGTCGCGCTGGTTTTGATAGCAAACACGATCAATATTGGGGCAGATCTCGGGGCCATGGGGGACGCAGCCACTCTGCTCATTGGCGGTCCACGGATTATGTACATCGTTTTATTTGCCGTTCTATGTGCCCTCCTTCAAGTCCTCATCGTCTATTCGAAGTACGTCTCGGTGTTAAAGTGGCTCACGCTCGCTCTGTTCGCCTATTTTGGAACGGTGCTCGTCGTCAACGTTCCATGGGCCGAAGCTGCGCGCGGCTTCTTCATCCCGACGTTTGACAATCGACTTGAATTTTGGACGACGGTCGTCGCGATCTTTGGAACGACCATTAGTCCCTATCTCTTCTTCTGGCAGGCCTCAGAGGAGGTGGAAGAGATCGGTGCGGTCAAAGCTCGAAAGCCTCTGACAAAATCACCTGAACAAGGTCCAGACGCGATCGGGCGAATCCGGCTCGATACTTACGTCGGAATGGCATTTTCCAACCTCGTATCGTTGGCGATCATGTTCACCACCGCCGCAACGCTCCACGCGGCCGGCAAAACCGATATTGAGACATCAAGCCAGGCCGCAGAGGCTTTGAAACCGATTGCTGGCGACTTTGCATTCGCCATATTTGTATTGGGAATTGTGGGAACTGGACTGCTGGCGATCCCCGTTCTTGCCGGGTCTGCCGCTTATGCCCTGGCAGAAGCACGTCGGTGGAAGATTGGTCTTGCGCGCAAACCACAAGAGGCTAAGGCATTTTATGCAACGATCGTTGTAGCTACTCTTGTCGGAACTGGAATAAGCTTTTCGTCAATTGCACCGATCAAGGCGCTATTCTGGAGTGCAGTCATCAATGGTGTCGTGGCCGCTCCGGTGATGGCAGTCATGATGCTGATGACTGCGAACAAGAGCATCATGGGCCGATTTGAGATACATGGATATTTGAAATACGTAGGCTGGATTGCAACCGCGGTGATGGCTGCCGCATCTGCAGTAATGTTCATCTCGGCTTTTCTCGGCGGTGCGGCCTGATTTTGGTACTCGCATTTCGGGGCAGGCGGCCACGCTGGCGCAGTTGCGGAACTTAAAACGTCTTCACAGATTGAGGGTCCGCATCTTATGCGGGATGTCAAACAGGAGAGACTTATGTCCGGCAAATATCTCGCCACAGCGCTATTCGGCATTGCTTTAATTAGCGCACCGGCATTGGCCCAGACCGGAACAGGGACGTCCGACACAATCACCAATTTATCCCAGAAGGACGCGAGCCAGTGGCGTGCTTCGAAACGCTAATTGGGACTCAATATTTATAACAACAGCAACGAAAAAATCGGTAAAATCTCGGACATGCTTGTCGACCGGGAGGGGAGAATTCAAGGGGTCATCCTTGGCGTCGGCGAATTTCTTGGAATGCGCGAGCATCTCATTGCGGTGAAGTTCGAAAACCTTAAGTGGGTGACCGCTCCAGGCAGCGCTTCACCTGCCCCGGATCCAGGGGGCACCGTGCACCCGGATCACGCCGTACTTAATGCAACCAAGGATCGGCTTAAATCCATACCAGAATACAGTGGAGCCGCGGCTGAAAATTAAGAGCATATCTCGGCGGAGTTGAATGTGGGGATTTTCCAATCTTGCGCTCCCTCAAATCAATGCCTCAAACACTCCCTCATCCGCGCGGCGGACCATTCACGACGGATAGTTTTAATTGAATGGTCAAGCGAGCCGCGCAGAAAGCAGGCCTTCCGTTCGCTCACAAAAATGAACGGTGACTTAGGGGCTTCCCGCTGGAGCTTGCGCAGCGCCCGGAGCTCATCGCCGCGAGCGGGGCGAGAGACCGGCGCATCTTTGTCCAACGACCAGTGCGTTCTTATGTCGTTGTAATAGCCAACATAGGCTCGAAGGATCCGCCGCAGATGCGCCTCGCCAAAGTCGACGACCACCTGACTATTCGCTAATCCGGATGGAAACATTGCGGCGGTGAGGCGTTTCAATTCGTGAGGGACACGCGGGGCCTGTTAGTGGGAAATATGCATCCCCAGTCGCCGCTTTGCCCGAACTGCTCTCGCCCGATGATTGTAACCCGAACCATAGCGGGCGTGCTCCATGAGCCAGCGGTCAACGTTTTCAATTGCAGTCGCTGCGGTGTCAATTTCATAACGGAAGACCACTTAACAATCGCCGGAACCATCGTGCCCGCCCCCGCATAGTGGCGGGGCTCTTTCGAGGTGCCTAGTCGCGCCGCCCCGGGTTTTTTAGACGTGGAGCCCGAAGTAGCCCGCAACGAAGAGTACTACGACCACGACACCGATGATGTAAAAAATGTTCATTGTTTACTCCGGATTGAGCCATCGGTTATTTTGGATATGAAGAAACCGTGCTCCAATAGGAAAGCGTCGGCATGAAATTAGGTTCCGACTCTTATTCACGTCGTACACATCGTAGAGCGCTACGGCTGTGCCATTCGTTTCGCGAAGCATCGAACCCTGAGCCGCGATGGCCCAGGGTTGTAGAGCGCCTGGCGTAGAGCGAAGGAAGTTCAATCCGGCAGTCAATTGACGCCGAGCTGTCACTTCCCAGCACCGCTAATAGCCGTAGTAGGGGCCACCGCCGTAGTAGGGACCGCCGCCGCCGTAGTAAGGACCACCACCGTAGTAGCCGCGTCCATAATATCCTCGGTTGCCATAGTAACCATTCCCATAGGTGGCAGCTCCGGCGACCGCACCGACGGCAGCCAATGCGCCGAGTGCAATGCCCGGACCATAATTGTTGCGGTAGTGGCGATGGCGATAATAGCGGACATCAATAACCGACGATGGGGCCGCATTATTGAGAGCTGTCGTGCTCGATAGAACTGGGGCGGCCGATACAGTGGTAACGGCCCCGAGAGCGACCGCACTGGCGATTGCGATGACGACCGCACGCTTCATTGTTTCCTTACGCATGATCATATCCTCTCGTTTTTGCGCGCCGTCTCTCAGGCGGGCAAATCTCTCGTTCGTCACCGTTGACGCAACGAGGAGCGCTGCTAGGAAACGAGGATGAGCGCGCCAAATGCTGCTGCTCTGGTTCGTTTACCCACTCAACGGGTCGGGGCGTCGTAACCCTGATGCCGCCGATTGCGGCCAGAACTCGTTTCTCTTCTTTTTCTTCTACGTTAAAGAAACAAGATCTACGTGAGAGGACAACCCGCCAGCCACCTTATCGTTCCGCTCGCCCGACCCAATTCAGTCTGTCCGGGCACCGGCGCGATGTCGGCTATTAGCACTTTGCGTCTTTTCGAACTCATGTCTTAAATGGTCGCTATCGCATTGTCCGGCACTGGCGCGGAATGCATTGGTAGAGAATGGCCCAAATCAGCCATTGTGATTGGACCTTTTTGGCTCTGCGCGTGTTGAGTTATGTATTCAGCCAATCGACTAGGGTCTGAAACGGCGCCGGTCATCGCGGACGCTGTTTGTGAAACACTCCGCGACGCCTCACTTTAAAGGAGGCTTTCAATGGATTTGCTCTTGATTGTCATTGTGCTCTTTATGCTCTTCGGCGGCGGAGGATACTTTGGTCGCCGGCGCGGCTACTGGTGAAGAAATTTTTTGCTGTCCGCGATGAAATTGATCAGATCGAATCTTTAAGATCCTACTCGGACCTCTCTTCTCGTAGGATATTCTAAGCTAGAGGCCGCCTCAATTGGGCGGCTTCTTTCGTTATCTTGACCCATCGGCGTAATGTCGCATATTAGCACTTAAATGGGGTAATCGGCCTGGAAGCCGGACCGCTATCACAATGGCTTTTCGGCGCACTCGCCGAAGCGGTCTTGCCGGTGATCTGTGTCGAGACGCGGCACATACGGGCGGTGTTGAAGGCACAGATCAACAAGACAGGCCGTAACGATGCACGCGGGATGGCGCAGATGATGCGGGTGGGGCTTTATCGTCCGGTGCATGTGAAGACGTTACGCAGTCAGAAACTGCGGATGCTGCTAACCCATCGCAAACTACTGCAGTCCAAGACTATCGCCAGTGGACAGCCTGAACGCGCTTCATCTTGGAACTAAAGCGCACCGGGCGCGGTTCAAAGGTATGAACACTTTATCAAATTGGCCCCGCAATCGGCTTTTACTTGCATTGCCATCCCGCAATCTCAAGCGACTCCTGCCGGAGCTTGAACAGATCCGCTGCCAACGCGGACAGGTTCTCATGGACGCTGATAGTCTGCTCGACCACATCTACTTTCCCGATAGCGGTGTCGTCTCGGTGGTCGCGGTTTATGCGGACGGCAGCATCATTGAGATGGCGACACCGACCGGTCGGGAGGGTTGTACGGGATCGCAAGCCTTCTTCGGCGCCAAGACATCCTCTGTCAGGCTTTTGGTCCAAATCCCCGGGAGCGCAGCCAAGATGTCGCGCGCGGCCTTCGCACGGGCAATGGAGTTGATGCCCTCCTTCCGTAATGTGATGTCCGCTTACGTCCAGGCCTTTCTTGAACAGGTCATGGTGTCAGTGGCTTGCAACGGCGCACATAGCCTCAAGCAGCGGCTGGCACGTTGGCTGCTCATGATGCGTGACCGCAGTGACGGGGACGCATCCTGCTGATTACGCAGGATCTCCTTGCCGAAATGCTGGGCGCCCAGAGGCCATCCATCACCATTGCTGCCCGGGAGTTGGAAGGCGCAGGTTTGATCGAGCGCGGCCGACGGCAACTGACGATATTAAATCGGAAGGGCCTCATCAAAGGCATCTTGTGAATGTTATCAGTTGGCCGAGAAGCGTATCGCATTTCACCTTCCCAAAACATACACATAAGATAGTTGCTCCCACACCAGTTCGGTAATGTACATTACCGACAACATACCCCAAACTAGCTCACGATGGAGACTGGGCGGCAGGCTGACGTGGCCACTCGAGCAAGCTCATGTTCTTGCTGTCGAAAGCTAGGCCCGTCATCAGAAGATGCGCAGGAGCCGGCCATGCGTGAAGTCGACCCACTGGATCTCTTAGAGACGATCCGTGAAGGCCTGCTCGTGCTCGAGCCCGATCTGACCATCCGCTTCGCGAACCGCGCCTTCTGCGACAAATTCTCAGTCGTGCCAGAGCATACGGTCGGGCGCGAAAGCTCTATGAGCTCGGTAATAAAGAGTGGGACATTCCCAAGCTCCGCAAAGCGCTCGAGACCATCATTTCTGGCGAAAGAACATTCGAGGACTTCGAAGTTGAACAGTTCTTCCCGTCAATCGGCCAACGCGTAATGTGCCTCAACGCGCGCAAGGTTTATCGGCCTGGCAACAAGATACAACTGATCCTTCTGGCAATCGAAGACGTCACCGAGCGCGTGAGGCTTGAGCGCGAGCACGCGATCGCAAGCGAGCGTATCGGCATGCTGTTGCAAGAGCTGACCCACCGAATCAAAAACAGTCTGCAGATTATTGTTTCCGTGGTCAGCTTGGAAGCGCGCAACCAGAATATCGGCGAGGGCAAGGCGGCACTTGAACGGGTGTCGCATCGCATCGCCGCCCTCGGGCGCCTCTATTCCATGCTGGGAGAAACCAAGTCGGTTGAGGCGGTCGATGCGGCGAGCTATCTGGAGACATTGTGTCACGACCTGATCGAGTTGAGTGCAAAAAGAGGATGGCACCTCCATCGCGCTCAAAACCGACATCGAGAGCGAGCGCCTGTCGGCCGCTCGCGCGATTCCGCTCGTTGCCAACCAGCTCGTAACGAATGCCGTCAAATATGCGTTCCCGAGCGATACAAAGGGCACGGTCGCGGTGACGCTAAAGCGCATTCCGGGACAGCTTCGCTTGACGGTCGCCGACGACGGGCAAGGGGCCGATCCTCGAGGGGGGGACACTTCTGGGCTCGGTGGCCGGCTGGTCGATACCTTTGCGCGCGACAGCTCGGCGGCCACGTCGAGCGGGTGACTAGCAACCAGGGAACCAGCGTGTGTCTGACATTGCCTTCACGTGAAGCCTCGTAGCGATTTACGCGCGTGAAGGCATCGCGCACGATAAGGAGGGCCTATTATGAAAAGGAAAACAAAAGCCGCCGTTCGATCCCAAGACTTTTCTCGCGAAAGTAAACGGGGGACGAACTGTATCCGAATACCCGAAAAATCAAGTTGTTTATCGGCAGGGGAAACCTGCGGATTTGGTCTTTTACATTCAGACAGGCAAGGTCAAGAAAACCGTCATTTCCGAGCAGGGCAAGGAAGCTGTGGTCGCAGTTTTGGCAGCCGGCGATTTCTTCGGGCGAGAGGATGTTTGGCCTGTCAGAAATTCGCCGCGTTTGGGAACAGTGGCCGCTGTGACGGAGAAATGTGTGATCGCGCGGATATTCAAAGGCAGACATCACTACGCGTGATTCACAAAGAGCCGGCCTTTGCCGAGTTATTTATCTCGCACCTCTTGGCTTCGCAATAGCCGTGTCGAGGTGGATTCTGGTCCATCAATTGTTCAATTCGAGCGATAAATGCCTGGCGCGGACCCTCCTGCTTCTTGCGAATTTTGGCAAGGAAGGTGAGCCCGAGCCTGTCTGGGTGGAGATCAGCCAAGAGACACTCGCGGAAAAATGATCGGTACGACGCGATCTCGCGTCAGTGCTTTCATGAACAAGTTTCGGAAATTGGGCCTTATTGATTACAACGGCCACATTGAAATCCACCGTTCCCCTGTTAAACGTGGTTCTGGATGAGAAGCCGCAGATTGGAACTTAGTTATCGTTTTTGAATAAGCCTCGATGTGCGAGCGCCGGCTCTTCTTTAGCCGAAGATAGAACGACCAGGGATTATACCGGACCTCAAAATTGACAGCTAAATCCATGAATTTCCAACCCGTCGCGGCTGGGATGCGGTTCGACTTCGGTAAGCTTGATTGTCTTCTCAGATTGTGGGCAAATCCATTGCACACTCTTGAGACCTGCAACACTACCGTGCCGAATTATGTCGGCAGGCCGAGACCAGATAGGCATCTCAAGTATCGGCACTCAGAGAGTTATGCCGACGATGCGAACATCGCGGCGATTAAGTCCGAGGACGATGACGGCACCGACGACGCCAGAAACAAGTCCAATCACGCGTCGCCATCACCCGGCATCGGCACACTGATGGACAAGACGGTATAGCTGGCGAACACCTGCATGTTGCAAGCCACACCGCACCGGCGACCTGTGGTTGGATGACGATTTCGACGTGTTCGACGGCGAGCGGCACATTGGCCACATCCTGAGGACTTATTTTGGACAAATCGTCGCTGGTTCGCGGACGGCGAACTGTGACTTGTCGCACTTCACGTTTCCGCGCTTGGGATTAAATTTCGATTACACTCAAGGGAAGTCACTCCAAATTCAAAGGAGGTCGTTATGTCCCGCAGCACCCGAATGACAAACAGATATGAGCCCGACCGGCTATTCAATCCGATGATAACTATCCTGGCGTTCGCCGCCGTTACCGCCATGGCGATCCTACTCACGACCTAATAATCGCATTCCACGGATTTCAAGGCGCGGTGGATTAAATGAAAGAGGCCGCCAACTGAGGCGGCCTTACTTCCGATCCACAACATTTTTGAGGACGAGTTTGGATATCGGAGGCCTAAATTGTTTGGGTAGTTTCGCTGACGCCGACATAAATGAAACTCGGTGCGCTGGACGATCACGTTTCCGGAATGCGGCGGCGTGGAAAAGTACCCCGCCCTATGCGGGGGATGGGGGGCGGGGTGCATAGGGCGGGGTCCGGTGGATCGGTAGCTCGTTATTTTCTGCGTCGGGCTCATCGGGCTGCTGGTGCTCCCGTTCGCACCCGAGCCAGTCGTGCCGGCGGGGTTGGCGACGCAGGTCTGCGTACCAGTCTTGGCCTTATCGCAGGACGCCATGGTCTCGTAGGTGCAATTAATCGTCGTTGCCGGCCCTCTCAGGCAGTATTTGCCGGGCCCAGCAGCGGACGTGGCGGAGGCCGCAAGGGCGAAGGCCGGTAAATCGCCGCAAGGGCGATAACGTAACGCATCGTGCTCTCCATTTGGTTTCCTCCCTCCGAATGCATACCAAGCCTTGTCGCGCCGCCCAGTTCCGCGAATTTGCAAATAAACACGCGCCGGTGGTCTGTTTTAAACAGACAGAACGCATCGAACGTGCCTAGCCTACCATTGTCACCGAAACAGCCTCGGGCCTCGGTGACTGAGAGACGCTCTTGCGCTCCCGCTCATGCTAAGGGAGGTAGTATGGAATTCATTCGAACAAAGACGTTTCGTTCGACAATACCGCGACCTTGGCTATGGGCATGGCTTACGACCAAGCTTGCATTTCGCTCCGCCGTTTCAGAACATTAATCACGGCGCGTGAACTGATCGCAAAGCGAATAATTGCAGCCGCCAAAAATGGCGAGCGCAATCCAGCCCGTCTCTGTCAGCAAGCATTAATTCCCTTTGCCATCGAGGATATGTCGATGCTGGTTGTTAGAGTAGGCCGTAATAGCGCCGCCCCATGGAGCTTTCTCTTCTCAATAGCATTGTGAACCCACCGTCAGCCGTGGCGGTAACCCAATGATAAGAGCCGAACATCTCCTACTGAATGTGTGGAAATCTTTCCAAGTTGCGTCTAACGCAAATGGGCCGAAAGAAATTGAACGATACGTGGAAATAGTCCGCAGGTTTGCGGAGACCAGCACGACCCCTTTGAACGCGAAGACGATGGCGCTATGCCCAAAGTGCGGCAGGGAGATGACCCTTAAGGCCATTCTCCCGCATCCGATTATTGCTGGCATGAAGAGATACGCATACGTTTGTGCGCCCTGTGATCGGGCTAGAACGTACTACCAACCAAATAAGCCACCTCAGTTGACGGCTTCTTGATTTTAGAGCGGGCCAAAGGCGTAATGTCGGCTATTGGCACAAAGCGTCATTCGCCGCGCCGAAGATTTGTCGCCTATTTGACCAAAAACGGAGAACAGTCGGCATAGGGGCTGAACAGCTCGGCAGCGATTGACCCATCTGCGACATTGGCTGTGCACTGCGGCAACAGTTTTGATGCCGGTTTGCCGCGCTACAAGCGGCGCGGTGACTGCGGACCGTGCCCCAGCACAAATAGGGAACTTATCAGGAGTTTGCCGCATTATGGCTAGGCAAGAAAAACCAGAAAGGCTTTTGCCATGACCTCCCCCTTCGTTCATGAGGACAAGCCGCAGTCGCCGGACGAGCGGGTAGGCGACCGGCCACCGTTCTGCACTCAGTGCGGAGAGAAGATGTGGGCGATGAGCGTATCGACGGTCAGCACGGACAAGGGCGTTGACGGCACCTATAAGTACGAATGCAAACGTTGCGGAGGCAGCACAAAGGTCCACTGCCATTCTGACAACGCCGGTGGACTGTCTATCGTGCCTGATTTTAGGTAATGACGTCGCTCGCCCCGTGTCCGCTGCGCGGCGGTTCCTTCAGGGCACCTTTGGCGTCTGATGTCTGCTTCGAGGGACGCCGCTTAAGTATTAGTCTAATCTGGGCTGGCGTTTTCCCGCGCTGGTTCATTATCCAGCTGTATCGCTGGTTTCCTTCAATCCTAAAGGCGCTCACAATCATCCAGCCCGACACGCTCGTGCGTTGGCATCGGGCCGTGTGTGTACCGAAAACCTCATCCGTATTGATTAGCCGAAGGAGTTGACCAACCTCAGATGGTTGAGGACTTACGCGTTCATCGGTCAATCAGAATACCAGGGTTCAAGACATGGTGCGGGTCCAGTCGTTGCTTGACCGCCTTCAATGCGTCACCAAACAGTTCGGGCCGCTCGCGGTCGTACCAGGTCCGGTGGTCGCGGCCGAGCGCATGATGGTGCGTGATCGTCCCGCCCGCGTTCACCATAGCTTCCGAGGCGGCGGATTTGATTGCCCAAAACTGTTCGACCAGTTTGGTCTTGTCGCCAAGCGCGTGCCATGTGAAATATGGTGCAGGTCCATCCGGATATAAATGAGTGAAGCGCACAGTGCACGCGCCGGCGCGGCCGGTGACCTCGCGGATGGCTCGTAGCGTCGCATCTTTGACCCGAGTCTGGAACTCCATGTAGCGGTCCCATGTGATGCAGCTTTCCGTGGTATCGCGCATCACCCCGCGCGCAATCGCGTGCTCGCGAAGATAGGGGCCGCGTAGGAACTTGTCGCGCCAGTTTCCGGCGGCGCCGCGGCGCTGCGAATCTTCCTCGGCCAATGCATTGCGATCCCATTCGCCGCCGTAGTCGCCGCAGATCTGCAGTGCTCGGTCCATCCAAGGCTCGAGAGGGTGATCTGCCGACTCGAATGAGAGCACCAGCAGATCGTAGGCGCCATCTCCAGCCTCGGTAAATTTGGCCTCGTCACTCTCGATCAGGCGAGCGTTGGCCGGATACAGCCCGGCTTGACTAATCGTCCGCACAGCGGCGACAGCCTTCTCATAGTCGTGAAAGCGCACGGTCGTCGACAGTCGAAACGTCGGTCGACGATGCAGGCGGACCCACGCCTCGGTGATGATGCCGAGCGTGCCCTCAGAGCCTAAAAATAGCCGGTCGGGATTCGGTCCGGCCCCCGACGTTGGTAGCCGACGTGTCGCGATCAGGCCGGCCGGCGTGACAACACGCAGCTCTCAATATGGTCGTCGATCTGACTGTAGACGGTCGCATAGTGCCCGGCGGCGCGAGTGGCAATCCATCCGCCCAGTGATGAGAACTCCCAGGCCTGCAGAAAAAACCGCATCGTCAGGCCGTTGGGCTTGAGCTGGCGCTCGAGGTCCGGGCCGAGGACGCCGCCTTGGATTCGCGCCGATTGAGATGTTTTATCGACCTCGAGCACGCGGCTAAGGTGCTTAAGGTCGATCGTCACGGTGCCGCGATAGCGCTCGTCGGTAGGTGGATTCACACCGCCAACGACGCTGGAGCCACCACCGAATGGGATCGCGGCGAGGTCGTTGGCGCCGCACCAGTCGAGCACCGCTCGAATTTCGTCCTCGTCACGCGGGTACGCAACCACATCGGGCGGATTAGAAAAATCCCGTCGGTGAATCATCCGCGCGAGGTCGTGGACCGAGCGGCCATAACAATGCAGCAGGCGATGGTATTTGTCGTTGGTGCAATACGGCTTCAGGGGTGCCGGTAACGACAACCGGGACGCTCGCAACGTGATCTCCAACTCACGCGGCATGGGTGCTGGGTCAAAGCAATCGGCATGGAAAAGCTCGGACCATGCGCGCTCGAACCAGCCAAGTTCCTCTGCTGAAACGGCGTCCCCCTCAAATCCCCAACCATAGAAACTGCGCTTCTTTTCGCCCATTCGTTCCTGTCCCTTCCGAAAACGTTGTCCGGAAATCGATCTGGACTATACCCGGTAATTTGATCCAACCAATTTAGCGTTGATTTGCGCGGGCATGGAAACTGGATTCGCAGAAGACAGGTTACGGAACATGGAGCGAAGCCATTCGCTCGTAACGCTTGGTCTAAAAAAAGCCGTCAGGTCAATGGTTAGCGCAACGAAAGCGTGGCCTGCTCGTATTTCCCGCTGCCCATTTTGCCTACCGGGAATATCCCATGGGCCATGATCCACTCGAAGGATTCCTCGTAAGTCTCTTTGGTATAGGGCTCGAACACCAGCCGCTCGCCCGGACCCCAGCACCGCGTATCCATCAAGGCATGGAAGCGGTCGGGAAATTCGTTCTTGTAATAATGCGTATAGAGTTCGGGTCGTAGGTCGATGTCGCGCTGCGCCTTGCGCAGTGCGCGGAAGAATTTGCGCAAATCGTCCGGATCGGGATCGCCGTGGATCATGGTGCCGATCATGAAGGTGGTGTCGATCAACTTGCGGAAGCCGAGTTGCTCGGCGAAGTAATATGGTCCGCCGAACAGGCTGCAGGCCGGCGACTTGCCCTCCAACAGCAATTCCATGCGCTTGAACAACATTCCGTCGGCGTAGTGCAGGTTGATCTGCTCGGGCTTGAGATAGACTTCCAGCGCTTGCACGGCTGAGTAATGACTGCCAGACTGGAAGCCGACCGAGATCGGCACCCGGGCAAGATCGGCCGGTGTCTTCACCTTCGAATCGGACGGAACGAAAATACCCGCCGGCGCCACCGAGTAGACGTCAGTGACCATCTTGCCGTGGCCGTTGGAGGCCGCAACATTAACGGTCCAGTGGCAGGCGCAGCTCACATTCGCCTTGCGGCCTTCCTCGAACGACTGGAAGGCGCCCTTGCTGCCCTTATCGTGGATCTTACCGTCAGTCTCGCGCACCAGCTCGCGGAATTCATAATCGAGGCCTTCCCGACGGAAATAGTCCTTCTCTTCTGCTACCCATTCCTGCAGGCGGAAATGCGGTTCGATCAGGAATTTCGGCATGTTTCGTTCTCACTTTTTTGTACTGGATATATTAGCAGGGGGGCTGCCCGGTGTGCATCGAAAACTTCATCCGATTATGAATTCGGATTTGGTCGGTAGAATTCCCTGTTGCGCCGAAATGATCCCTCGGACATCCCGGAGATGACGCAAATGACCCTAAGCCGACATGCAGCTCACTGAACTGCTGCGGCGCCACAACTTTCGTTCTACACAGCGCAATGCTAGCTTTGATCGCTATTTCCCTTTCCTACCAGGCAAAAACGAATGGCGTTGCATACGCGATTGACTGAGTTGCTCGGTATTGAGCACCCTATCATCTCGGCGCCGATGGCGTTTGCCGCCGGTGGCAAGCTTGCCGCCGCAGTAACCACAGCCGGCGGCCTCGGCCTTATCGGGGGCGGATATGGCGATGCCGAGTGGCTAGAACGCGAATTTGCTGAGGCACGGAACACCCGGGTTGGCTGCGGTTTTATTACATGGTCGCTCGCCAAACGTCCTGTATTGCTTGAGCTCGTATTGGCGCATTCGCCTGCTGCCGTGATGCTGTCATTCGGGTCGCCCCTACAATTCGCCCCGCGTATCAAAGCCGCGGGCGCCACGTTGATCTGCCAGGTACAAAACATGGAGCATGCACACGCAGCCGTTGACGTCGGCGCTCAAATCATCGTCGCTCAGGGGGCAGAAGCCGGCGGGCATGGCTTGGTTCGCGCGACATTCACCCTGGTGCCAGAAATCGCAGATTACCTGGCAAAGGCCGCGCCTGCGACCGTGCTAGTTGCGGCTGGTGGCGTTGTGGACGGACGTGGGTTAGCTGCAGCCCTGATGCTCGGAGCCGACGGAGCGTTGATCGGTTCACGGTTTTGGGCGAGTGCTGAGGCACTCGTTCATACTGCATTCCAGAATGCGGCGATCGATGCTGATGGCGATGCAACCACCCGCACGACCGTCGTCGACATTGTCCGCAAAGTCGATTGGCCTAAACCATTTACGGCTCGGGTCATGAAAACCCGATTTGTGAACGAGTGGCATGGGCGCGAAGCAGAGCTCGTAGAACCTACATTGGTTGAACGCGAAATGAACCGTTACGTGACTGCCATGCAAAGTGGTGATCCAGATAACACAGGCGTTTGGGTCGGCGAAGCAGCGGGGCTAATTCACGATGTGCGTCCTGCGGTCGATCTGCTCCAGAAAATCGCGGAAGACGCTGAACATTTGCTCAAAGATAAGGCGCGCGGCTATACCATGGTGGGGTGAGTTTATTTCCGATATTGTCACTGGCATTTTTGCTGGAGCTACTCTTGATGCCGTAACAATCCACTGGAATAATGCTCAAGGAAAATCACTCGCATTGGTATCTAAGGCGCGCACTGATTGCGATCGAGTTTCCAACCCAATCTGATTTTCGCCCAGTCGGAAAATGATTCCAATGCCCCACCCTCGTCGCATCGAAGGTTATGCCATTGTTTCCGAGGACGGCATGCTCACGAATGCGTCAGGTATTATGCCGGACCAACTCAAGTTCGAGGCTGATCAGAAATTCTTCGAACGCGGGCTCGATGGGGTTGATGTGGTGGTGCATGGCCGCCATTCCCATGAGCGTCAGCGGCATTCAGATTTGCGTCGGCGATTGATCCTCACCCGGAAAGTTCCGGCCATAGCGGACGACCCATCGAATAAAAAGGCCCTATTTTGGAACCCCGCCGGTGCTTCATTGGAGCAAGCCATGGCTGTGCTGGGGGTGGCAGGCGGCAGCGTTGGCGTCATTGGCGGCACGGACGTGTTCGGGTTGTTTCTGGACCGTTATGACGTCTTCCACTTGTCACGTGCACCCGATGTACAGCTGCCCGGCGGGCGGCCGGTTTTTCCCGACGTGCCCACGCTAACGCCGGAAGAAATTCTCGCGAGCCACGGACTCCAAGCCGGCCCGCAACAGGCGCTTGATGCGGTAAAAGGTCTGACGCTTGTCAGTTGGCGTCGCGCGTCAAAGCGCGACGATAGGGCTTCCGGAATTTGATGGTCGCGTCGTAGGCAAGGTTCGTTTTTGGCACCAAATGAGACATCGCAGCCTCGGCCTCTCTATTGCGACAAGCCGAGTTATGATCGAGTTGAACAAATTATGCTGCAAACAGAAAGGGTTGTTACGATAGTGGTGAAAAGCCGGGAACCTTTTCCCTTGAAACGCATCTAATTCGGTAGCAAGGGAAATAGTCATGAGATCAGCGCCTGCGCCGCATATTGCGGTCCCATCCGACGATGCCGAACTCGTGCGGCGTGCGCTTGCCCGTGACGACACGGCGTTTCGCACCATCATGGAGCGGCACAATCGCCGGCTTTACCGGATCGCCCGCGGCATCCTGCGGAACGACAGCGAAGCCGAAGATGCCGTCCAGGAAGCCTATGTCAAAGCTTTTACCCATCTGGATGGCTTTCGCGGCGATTCCAGTCTTGCGACATGGCTTTCCCGCATCACCATGAATGAAGCTTTGGGGCGGCTGCGGCGCGAACGTCTGGCTGTCGACTTGGAAACTTTCGAAGCGCAACGAACCGAGGCTCAGATCATTAAATTCCCTCAAACAGTGACATCTGACGATCCGGAACGAACAATGGCGCAACGAGAAATTCTGCAGCTTGTCGAGCGGGCGACCGACAATCTGCCCGAGATCTTTCGAATCGTATTCATCACGCGCGTGATCGAGGGGATGAGCGTCGAGGAAACCGCGGACCTCCTCGGTCTTCGGCCGGAGACGGTGAAAACGCGGCTGCATCGCGCGCGGCGGCTCGTGCGCGAGCAACTGGACAAGCAAATCGGCCCCGTCCTGATGGACGCGTTTCCATTCGCCGGCAGGCGTTGCGAGCGCATGACCAATGCCGTCATGCAACGGCTAGGGTTTTCCCGATAATTCCCGGGAACATTTCTGTCCGCCAATCATCTAACTGGCGTCAACACATCAGCAAATCCCCCGTGCCGCTCCGGCGTCCGGTGAGAGGAAAGCATCTCAATGAGTTCAAATGTGCATGCGCTGGAGGGATCAGGACCCTGCGTACAGAGGTTGACCGGCCTGACCGAGCCGATGTCGAAGCTGCGTTTCGAACCATTATTCGATGGACCGGCGACGATCCAGAACGGGAAGGGTTGATCGAGACTCCCGCTCGCATGGCGCGCGCGTTCGAAGAGTTTTTTGTCGGCTATGCCCAGGACCCAGTCGAATTCTGCAAAAAACTTTCGAGGAAATCGAAGGTTATGACGAAATGATTGTGCTGCGTGGCATTCGCTTCGAGAGCCATTGTGAGCATCACATGGCGCCCATCATCGGCCAGGCTTGGGTGGCCTATGTTCCAAGCGGCCGTGTGGTTGGCATCAGCAAGCTCGCCCGCGTGGTTGAGGTCTACGCCAAGCGTCTGCAGATCCAGGAAAAGATGACGGCTCAAATCGCCAATTCGATCAATGATGTCCTTAAACCTCAGGGTGTTGCAGTCATCATCAAGGCGTCGCATCACTGCATGACCACGCGCGGCGTGCATAAACCTGATTCAGATCTGGTCACCAGCTGTATGTTGGGCTGCTTCCGCGACAATCCGCTGACTCGTCAGGAATTTCTCAGCATGGCGGTCTGAGGGCGGAGCGCGGTTGTTTTTTAGTCGCTGGCTGCGCCGAGAATGTGGAGCTGCCGCATGACGGAGGCAGAAAATATGACGCAAGAACAATCCCCGCCTAGCGGCCCCGATCTGACCCAAGGCGTTGCGCTCGCAGAGTTTGCAGATGGAAAACTTGTGGGTCATGTGGGTGACCAGGAGGTCTTGCTTGTTCAGAGCGGGACCGAGATATTCGCCATTGCAGCGCAATGCAGCCATTACCACGGGCCGCTCAGTGAAGGGCTCGTAGTCGGGGACAGCATTCGATGCCCCTGGCATCACGCCTGTTTCGATCTGCGCAGCGGCGAAGCCGTGCGCGCGCCGGCCATAAGCTCTCTCGACTGCTGGCGGGTCGAGCAACGAAATGGCCGGGTCTTCGTTCATGAGAAGCGTGAACAGCCGAAGCCGCGCGCCAAAGCCCCGGCTGATGCGCCTGACAAGATAGTCATCGTCGGTGGCGGCGCGGCGGGTTTCGCCGCGGCGGAGATGCTGCGGCGGCGGGAGTTTCGCGGCAGCATCGTCATGCTGAGCAGTGACGCCGCTGCACCGGTTGATCGACCGAACCTGTCCAAGGATTACCTTGCCGGTAGTGCACCCGAGGATTGGATTCCGCTACGTCCGGACAGCTTCTATGACGAGGCAGGCATCGATTTGCGTCTCAATACCGAGGTCACCAGCATTGATACCAAAGCGCGCCATGTCGTCACCGCCACCGGCGACAAAGTGGCTTACGATCGGCTTCTGTTGGCCACCGGCGCGGAGCCCGTGCGCTTGCCGATCCCGGGCGCCGACCAGCCGCATGTTCACACGCTGCGTTCGCTCGCCGATTGCCGCGCGATCATTGCGCGGCCAAAGGAGTGCGCCGCGCGCTCGTGATCGGTGCAAGCTTTATTGGGCTTGAGGTGGCAGCAGCCTTGCGCGCACGCAAAATCGAAGTACACGTGGTGGCGCCGGAAAAACGGCCGATGGAGCGCGTCCTCGGGCCTGAAATGGGCGACTTCGTTCGTGCGTTGCACGAGGAGCACGGGGTCGTGTTTCATCTCGAAGATACTGTGGTCGCCATCGAAGGCCAGCGCGCGACACTTAAAAGTGGTGGTGTGCTTGAAGCCGGCCTCGTGGTTGTTGGTATCGGGGTGCGGCCACGTTTGGCGCTGGCCGAACGGGCGGGCCTTGCAATCGATCGCGGTATTCTGGTGAATGCCTTTCTCGAAACGAGCGTCACCGGTATCTATGCTGCGGGCGATATTGCGCGCTGGCCCGACCCGTATTCCGGTGAAAATATCCGCGTGGAACATTGGGTAGTCGCGCAACGCCAAGGACAGACCGCAGCGCTCAACATGCTGGGGCAGCGCGAGAAATTCGATGCGGTGCCGTTCTTCTGGAGCCAGCACTACGACGTGCCGATCAATTATGTTGGCCACGCCGAGCAATGGGATGAGATCACGGTCGACGGCGATATCAAGACGAAGGATTGCTTGCTGAAATACAAACGCAAGGGGCGAGTGCTCGCCGTCGCTTCGATATTCCGCGATCTCGCTAGCCTGCAGGCCGAGGTGAAGATGGAGCACGAGGCGGTGCTTTAGAGGTGATTTTTCTCTGTCAATTCAATGCACTGAACGCACGATCGAACCGGTTCTGCAACGGCTCAGCATTTCCGAATAATTCACGGGAACCTTTGTTCTCACCGATCATCTAACGGACGTAACGCTTTAATAACCGGCTAATTAACGTGTTGCCTTTAGGGCGAAGAAGCTCGGCAGGTCGAAAGAGGAAATCGCGTCCGCACTCGGCGATGGCCGCGTCCGGAATAAATTTGGAATGGCTTTGTTAACAAGACGCAGTCCTTCAAAAGGAGGCATCGTATGAAAATTGGAACCACAATCATTGCAGCGCTTGGCGCGGGTTTATTCAGCGCTGCATATGCCTTCGCGGCCTCTCCTTCGAAGACAGGTTTCGATGTCGATATTGCGCGTAACGCGCAGACCATGCTCGAAGAGGGCAAGAAGACCTTCCGCTTCGAGACATTCGGGAGTGAGGCCTTCTGGGGCGATGCGCTCCAGTTGCACAAAGCCATCGCAGGCGAGAAGAACGGCGGTGTCGGCCCCGGCGTCTCGCCAAAAACCGCGTTTTCTGTCGGCCTCAAGGTCGACGCAGACGCGCTGCCAGGGGCTTTGAAGAAACAGCTCGCCGCGGGCAAAGTTAATCTCGACGATCCAGCGACGACCATTGCCCTTCTCAAGTTGAACGCCGTCGTCGGCGTCACCGTCTTCACAAATCCTGACGGCAGCGTCAGGTCGATGGGTATCCAATGCGCGTTTTGCCATTCGACCGTCGACAACTCGTTTGCGCCCGGCATCGGTAAGCGGCTCGACGGTTGGGCCAACCGCGATCTTAACGTCGGCGCGATCGTCTCCCTTGCGCCGAACCTTAAGCCGTTCACCGATCTCCTCGGCGTCGATCTCGAAACCGTGAAGAAGGTACTCGGCAGCTGGGGCCCGGGCCGCTACGACGCGGAGCTCGACAAAGATGGAAAGGCCCTTCGCCCCGACGGCAAGCAGGCGGGAACATTGATCCCGCCGGCCTTCGGCCTAGCCGGCGTGAACCTCGCCACCTGGACCGGCTTTGGATCGGTCACTTATTGGAATGCCTATGTCGCGGGAACCGAGATGCATGGATCGGCGACATTCTTCGATGCTCGGTTCAACAACAAGGACCAATATCCCGTCTCCGCAAAGAGTGGGTCGGGAAACACGCGCAACACGCCGGACAAAACGACGGCCAAGCTTGCCGCGCTGCATTTCTACCAACTCTCGATACCTGCCCCGAAGGCGCCGGCCGGATCATACGACAAGGCTGCATTCGAACGGGGAAAGACTGTCTTCAACGGCGCAGGAAAATGCGCGACCTGTCATGTACCGCCGCTCTACACCGAGCCGGGCTACAACATGCATGCGCCGAGTGAGATCGGAATCGACTCGTTCCAGGCCGACCGCTCGCCGACCCACATGTACCGCACCGCACCTCTCGCCGGGCTGTGGACGCACCAAAAGGGTGGCTTCTTTCACGATGGGCGCTTTGCCACGTTGGTGGATGTCGTGAACCACTATGATATGCAGTTCAAACTCAACCTGAACGACGCAAACAAGAAGGATCTGGTCGAGTACTTGAAAGGCATTTGATCCTCGCGCGAAGTTGACTGCCGGCCGCGAATTCGAAAGCACAGTTGCAGGCATGGCTTACCCGTTCTTCACCATTGGCCATTCCACGCGCCCGATTGGAAAATTCATCGAATTGCTCACCGCTTCGGAGATTGGCCTCATCGTCGATGTGCGCACTATCCCGCGGTCGCGGACAAATCCGCAATTCAATCGAGAGGCACTTCCTGGATCATTGTCGGATTTTCAGATCGCATATGAGCATATCGCGGAACTCGGCGGGCGCCGCGCGCGCACGCAGAATATTGCGCCCGACGTCAACGCCTTCTGGGAGAACCAGAGCTTTCACAACTACGCCGACTATGCGATGGGCGGCAGCTTTCGTTCCGGCCTCGCGAGGCTGCGCGAATTGGGCGCCGTGCGGCGCTGCGCCGTGATGTGCGCGGAGGCAGTGTGGTGGCGGTGCCACCGCCGGATCATCGCGGACTACCTGCTCGTCGCCGGCGAGAGCGTGTTTCATATCCTTGGGCCGAAGACTGTCTCGCCAGCGAGTCTGACGAAGGGCGCGACGCCGATGCCTGACGGAGTGCTGACCTATCCGGCCCAGGCGGCGAAAGCGAGCAATATTGACGGTTCAATGTTACAGCCTTGACAGCCTTGGAGTATCTGTCCGTTGTGTGGAATGTCGAACGGGCTAGGGGGACATCATGGCCTCCCGCATCGAAGACTATGCGATGATCGGCGATCTCGGCACGTGGGCCCTGGTCGGCCGCGACGGCTCGATCGATTGGCTGTGCTGGCCGCGTTTCAATTCGGATGCCTGCTTCGCGGCGCTTCTCTGGGATGTAGTTCTTGTCATGACCGTAAATCCTGGCTTCAGCGGGCAGAAATTTTTGCCGGAGATGTGCCCAAGATGCGCAGTTTGCGACAGCTATGCGAAGCACGCGACCTCGATCCGTTTATTGTGGTTGACGACGGCGAAAATCGCGAAAGACCCGGGCAGGCGCTCGGTGGTTTTCGTGGGTTCGGTGGTGGCCGCGCCGAACACGTAGCGAGAGGATTTTCACGTTAGGTCGCCCACGAGTGGGGGAACAATTAACATCACAAGGAGCTGGCCCATCGCCTAATTCCTCCCCGGTTACACTTTATGTTTGCAATCTTGTCCTCGCCATTTAAGTCGAAGAGCCGGCTTGAAGCCGAGAATGCGGCGCTCCGACACCAACTGATCGTGTTGCGGCGTAGCGCCTGACAAGCGACTTGTCGACAGCCGCCAGCGCTCTTCACGCGGCGGCCACCAATTGTATTTGCTGTGCTTCCGGTCGACCGCTTCGGGATTCGCTCGCATGTAAACGTGACTCGATCACCCTTACGGGGCAAGTACTCTGACGCAATGCACGTGCGATGAAAAAAGTGTACCACGTGGTCGCCATCGGCCTGGATGCATTCCGCAACGGTTCTCTCGATCGAATATTTTGATGGTTAGCCGGGACACCTGCTGGGGATTCTGAAGACACAATGTGAAATTCAGATGCGAACAACGCTGACTGAAACCTCTCCGCGCTTGTGCCGGTGCGTGGCCCAAAAAATGCAGAGCGCCAGTGCCATCACAATATCGTCGTGCGCCGTTGTCCGCGCCGACCAAGTCGCGTTTCCGCTTCAAAGTGACGGCGGAGTTATGTCCAAGCTCGGTGCGACCAAAAAACACCTCTTAAGATTTTCTTTACTGCCGCGGTCGCTCCGGCGAGATGCAGCGATGAGGATTAAGAGAGCCGTGCCGCCTCACGTCGCCAACGGTTGGCCGATAGCAAGGTGACAAACTAAGACCGCCGAACGCGATGCGCTCCAAGGCGGTGGCGAGAGTTGAAGGTTGCGACCTTGAAACCTTGGGTCCCGAGCTCGCTGTTCAGGTTCAGACCAGTTAGGCATCCACTGAAAGGTCGCTATTGGGGTAAGAGCAGACATTACGCAGGCATCGAAGTGAAGCAATTGACCCAAAGCGGTCATCAGCCGCAAACATGAAAGCTCAAGATCATTGATGAGCGTAACAGAAGCCGGCGTTCGCCAAAGCCTAAAGGTTTCGTCAGGATTGCAGTCTTTGTCCTAGGTGAAGCGCTTGATGGAAATAGTCTCATTATATCAATGCTAGACCTGCAAAGCCCAAGGCCCCTTTTCATTAGGTCGCTGAGCGTTAAAGGCGCAGAGTACAAAACTAGGGTAGTGCGCCCTATAGGAGGCTCCCATGGAGCGCTTCGTCCACAATGAATATTTGCTCCACCTACGGGAGCAATTATCGCGACCGACAGACAAGGAGAAGCTGCGGCAAGCCGAGACGCTGCTGAGCGCCACCACCACCAACGGACTCGATCGGCCTGAAGAAGAGATTCTTACTTACGAAGTCCCCGATGATGCACTGGAGACTGCGGCGGGCACGGGGAGCAAACAAGCGGGGAACCTTACACTCGCCTGCACCTATTTCTATCTTTGCCCAGTTTGAACTGCCCATTTTAAAGTCCGCGACATCAACCTCAAGTCCGCAAAGTGCTGGGTCTCACCGTTCCGCCGGCACTTATCACGAGCGCCGACGAGGTAATTGAATGAAACGCGCGAGGGCAACTATTGGCACATTGCAGTGCAACACAGATTTGTGCAGGCCCCGAGCATAATTGGTGCTACACTGATCTCTGCGTCGGAGCGCTCACACCATGCCCGGCCACAAATTTCACATCGGCGAGATTGTACAGTTCTCACCCTCGATCCGCTGGGCTCCCGGCGGTTTTTATGAAGTCACGAAGCGAATGCCCAAAAGCGAAAGCGGCGGCGAGTACGAGTACAGGGTCAAGAGCACCACCGAACCGCACGAACGCGTCGTACAGGAAGGCGAGTTGTCCAAAGCCTAAACCGTGGTCGTAAATTCGGCTAACCAATTCCAAATCGGTAATGGCCCGATTGATTGTACCCGGTTAGAGCATTTGGGCGACGATCTTTGTCATGTCAGCTAACGAAAAGGCTCGCAGCAATTCCGCGCGGATGTTGCCAAGTGCGCTAAACTCAACGTAAGGGTCGCGACGGAGAACTCGTCTGGAGCCTCAATGACTGTTACGATGTCGTACCGTCCTTGCGTCCAGAATATGTCCTTCACGGTCACTCCGATCGTCTTCGCCATTTTCTTGAAGGCATCCGCCCGCTTCGGGGAGCCTTTGGCGTTTTTGACGCCTTGATCAGTGAAAGTGGCTAGCACGACATAGGTTACCATAGTCGGTCTCCCTGGCTGTTCGTTACCTCACGGAAATCACGCCGCAACGCGCGCCGAACCTTTCGACGGTCACGGGGCGCTAGTCCGCGTCGGACATGACTCGCGCACGGCGTGGGATCAAAACAGTGCTCATGTATTAAATATTGACGGTCAATTGGTGGGAAATCGCGAAAAAAATTACTGCAATGATGGCCGCAGTAATGGCCACTGAAATCAAGATCTTTATCCATTCGTCTGTAGTCATGATCGTATTATGGACTGATGCAGACGCCTTGGCGACGGGCCGAACAAACTAACTGGCGGCGTCCAGGAGCCGCTTGGGCTGGATTTTGAGGCGCGCTTGAAGGTAGCACACTAATATTTTGGTTGACCGTCTTACCAACTGCCTCGGCGCCGGACAGCCGGATAATCACCAACAGCAAGACTGCACCTATGGTGGAATTAATGATTGCGCGAACTATTCCGATGCCCGGGCCGATGCCGAGCCGGGGCAGTGGCGAGCTTGCAATGAACGCGCCGACAATTCCAATCGCAATGTCGCCGATTAGGCCGAAGCCTGTTCCCTGCACAATCTTGCCGGCCAGCCAGCCGGCAACTAGGCCCACCACCAAAATGACGACAATGCTTTCGCCTGAAAGATACATGGGCGCCCCCTAAAGGTTTGTTCGATAGAGACATGATCGCGCGACGGTGTGAATGACGCAATACGCGATAGCAACGATTAGATCGGGCAGTGAATGGAGCCGCGCGGGCGTGCTTAAGGGATGGAACATTACAAATTTTTGATGGAACAAATGGCTTTGGTTGGAACACGTATTCATTTCCGCGGTTGGGCTAAGTGTTAAAAACATGTTTGGGTGGAGTCGCTAATGTCTTCTGGCAAACAATATAGGGCACTAGCCGCCTCCTTACGTACCCACTCGCTAGAGGCAGATAGTGCAAATCTAATCGCTGAATGGGAGCATCTCGCCAGCTGCTATGACCGGCTAGCAGAGCAAGCTGATCAGAACGAAAGGCTCGAAGTGACCAATGAGCCTATTCTGCGGCCAGCAACGTAGCGCATACAGCGGCCGCGGTGTTGGAGGAAGTCATGCCACACACTATTCAATGGGAAGAAACCACCGAGTATGTTGTCGCGCTTGTCCTCTCGTTGGCTGTTTGTTTGACCCTAGTAGTTGCGGGTTTGGAGCTGACGACAAGATTCTTCCCCTAGGGCGGCACCAAAGCTGACAGCCCGTAGGGGGTGTAGGCTACCGCGCCTCAAACCGTTCGCGCATTGCAGCCTTGGCTTCCTAGATTATCGCTGCACCGTGTCGCGGCCCAGCTGCCTACACAGCCTCGGGCTCAGGCGCGCGGCCTGCGCCATGATCCGCCCAATGTGCCGCTCACCGTCGAAAACGTCGTAATCATCGTCCGACCACGGTCCGCCGGGGCAATGCTTGGAGGCGTGTTTCAGAACGGCTATTGATGCGGATTTTGCTGAGCGTCAGTATCCGTAGCCGCTACTATCCCATGCGGACCGTCGCTCATGTGCATCAAGCGTGGAAGGACCGCGATAGCCATCACTACTAAAAGCAAACAAAAAGCCGCACGCAAAATGAACGCTATAAATCTGTGCCGTGCTGCGGGATTTGGGCGTAGCTTAGCCATTGGCATGTACCCCCAATTAAGTGACCGCTGCCGCTAACGTGGACGCCCTATAAAAGTTCCTGCATTTTTCTACGTTCTTGGCGGCTTCTGTTGTTTGGCGCTGATTGAGCGGGCCTATAGCCGAAAATAAGCCAGGTCCGTCCGCACGCCGTTGGCGCGCATGTTGGCGGGGAGCATTGGAGATTATCTAATAAAATCGTTGGCTCGCAACACCACGGGGCGGTCGGCCTGGGCCTGCTCCTTGAAGAACGTACGTGATGCTTGCTCTTCGATTACTTCGCGCAGCCGCATAAATTGATCCACGCGCTGATCTGGTTTTACGCCACGGCTACCTTCAAGATCGTCCATCGCCTCGGTGCTGATCGAGCACAGAATTACTTTGCCCTGATTGAGCATCGTGAACTCAACGACCGACCGATTGAAGTCGTAACCCCGGACCTCTCCTTGCTGCAGCGGCATTGCAAATGCTCCATTTCGGAGGAATTGCAGCCCTTAATAATAGAGTATTACAAGTATCTTGTTTACCTCTTCGGATTTGACCCAGACCAGCCGAGTGTCTCTCCGCTTGCATCGGCAAATTGACGAAGTATTGCGGCTTGATCGTGTGTCGCGCGCTGTCATGGTGCGCACACATCGTCGTGGCGATGCCGCTATTACCTCGTCATGACCACGGCTTCGCGGCGTATGTAGACCCCAGGGTAAAACGCACGGCGGCGCGAGAGCGTTTTACCTTCTCACCTTTTTGCCTGCGATTGCCGTAAGCTGTAAGAATCAGGCAAAGCCGCAGCCTCACGCCTTGAGCTTTTCACTTCACGAAACCCGTTCGGCATGTCCGCTATTACTCCAATAGCTACCGTAGGCGCTGCAATGAAGCTAACGACGCTATGTGCCAACAGCCAACTCATGCACCGCAGCAAACAGCATCTCTATTCGATCATTTCGTCGGCGCGAGCTTGCAGCGAGGGAGGAACTTCAAGGCAAAGCGCCTTGGCGGTCTTGAGGTTGATCACCATTTCGTACTTGGTCGGCACCTGCACCGGAAGGTCAGCAGGCTTCTCGCCTTTGAGGATGCGGTCAACATACGACGCTGAGCGTTGGAAGAGGTCGATATTGTCGATGCCATAGGAGATCAAGCCGCCGTCGGAGGCGAAGTAACGGAAGGGATAGATAGCCGGAAGGGCGTAGCGGGCTGCCAGAGAGATAATCAGCTGGCGATGAACCGCAATAAAAACATCCGGCATCACGATAAGACCCGTCGCGGGTTCATTCCTGAGCCCGGTTATGGCGCTTTCGATCTCGGCGGCTTCTTTTGGCGGTTCATGGAAGGTCAAAACATTACCACTTGATGGCGTTTCACCGGCTCAAAACGACGGTACATTTGTCGGTATCTTCGGTTTTCATATTGATCTATCCTATTGAAACCATAGTGTTTATGGACGAAATGTGAGTGTTTCCGGCGCGCGCCATTACTTAGTGTCGATTTGGCCGGAGCGTTTTGCAGGCCGTTTTGCAAAATCTGTTTCCAGCACGTTCTCAAATTTTGCGATCGCGCTATGCGATCAAGCATCCATTTCATGGCGCAGAATTCTAGCTAATTTGTCTCACGAAGAGAGGCCCTTCAACGCACTGTTTGTTGCACTGCGATATATGTGCCGACTGAATAGGTTCGTCTGCCTTACAGCTGCCCGCCCAATGGCCTAACTGTCATAAAGGCCTCAGCTAAAGGCCTGAGCTAAAGGCCCTCGGGTGGCGGCTGAAATATATTTCCGCTCATCAATTATTGATTTCGAGCAGTTCACTTTGGCTTTGTGCATTCGAGTTTCGGCGGCCTACACTAACGGTTAAAGAGCTTGAATATCCGGGAGGTACGCAGAATGCTCAGTCTCACCCTCAATGGAAAATCGCACAACGTCGACGTCGAGCCGGATACCCCGTTGCTATGGGTCATCCGGGACACGATCGGCATGACCGGCACAAAATACGGCTGCGGTATCGCGCAATGCGGCGCTTGCACCGTTCATGTCGATGGCGTCCCCACCCGTTCTTGCTCGGTTCAGGTAAGCGATGCCGCGGGCAAAAACATCACGACGATCGAGGGACTGGCCAATAATGGAGTGCTGCACAAAGTGCAGCAAGCATGGATCGATCACGACGTGCCGCAGTGTGGCTATTGTCAGAGCGGCATGATCATGGCCGTGGTTGCGCTCCTAAAAGAAAAGCCGAAACCGACTGACGCTGATATCGATGGTGAGATCACAAATATTTGTCGCTGCGGCACGTACCAGCAGGTTCGCGCAGCGATTCGTGCTGTCGCGGCCAAGGCGTGAGGGGAGGAAGACATGAATTACATCCCGAAATTCGATCGCCGTTCCTTCCTTGTTGGATCCGCCGCGGCTATGGGCGGCCTATCGGTCGGATTCCATATTCCCTTCGGCGATGATGCCGCATCAGCCGAAGCCGCACCTGAAGTGAACGCCTGGGTCGTGATCCAGCCCGACGAAATTGTCGTCATTCGGATCGCGCGATCCGAGATGGGACAGGGAACCATGACGGGCCTTGCCCAGATGGTTGCCGAAGAACTGGAATGCGATTGGTCGAAGGTGACCTATGAGTTTCCAACGCCCGGACAGAATGTAGCCCGCAAGCGTGTATGGGGCGATTTCTTCACCGCCGGAAGCCAGGGTATTCGCTCGTCGAACCAACTCGTGCGCAAGGGTGGTGCGGCCGCACGCATGATGCTGGTTCAGGCCGCTGCCGACGCCTGGAAAGTTCCTGCCTCGGAGTGCCTCGCGGCTAATAGCGTCATCACGCATAAGGCTTCGAACCGGCGCACAACCTACGGCCAAGTGGCGAATGCGGCTGCTAAGATCGAGCCGCCGACAGACATCGCGCTCAAGGATCCGAAGGACTGGAAAATCATCGGCAAGGACGTGAAGCGCCTGGACACCCCCGACAAGACTCAGGGCAAGGCGGTTTACGGAATCGACATCAGGTTGCCTGGAATGCTCTACGCCGCAATCAAGGCATGCCCGGTCGTGGGCGGTAAAGTGAAGAGCTTCGATGCCGCCAAGATCACAAGCCGCGCGGGAGTGAAAAAGGTCGTCCAGGTTGAGGGCTATGCAGTCGCTGTCGTCGCGGACAGTTGGTGGCGCGCGAAGACAGCCCTCGATGCTCTGCCAATCGTGTGGGATGAGGGCGACAATGCCAAGGTTTCGAGCGCATCGATTGCCGCCTGGCTGAAAGA
Organism: uncultured Alphaproteobacteria bacterium; assembly: GCA_963778745.1. Lineage (GTDB taxonomy): Bacteria > Pseudomonadota > Alphaproteobacteria > Rhizobiales > Xanthobacteraceae > Pseudolabrys. Next base: position 247,087 of record CAVZVP010000008.1, read on the forward strand.
AGGCCTTGAGGTCGACGAGGCGCTCGTTGGCAACAAGGGCGGGGACGTGAAAGCCGCGATTGCAAGCGCAGCGAAGAAGGTCGAAGCGGTCTATAGCTATCCCTATCAAAACCACGCGACCATGGAGCCGATGAACGCCACCGCGCGTTATACGGACGACAAGTGCGAAGTATGGTGCTCGACGCAGAACGGCGAAGCGGCACTCGCAACGACCTCGGAGGCGAGCGGTTTGCCGTTGCCGAAGTGCGAGGTCTACAAGACCTTCCTGGGCGGCGGATTTGGCCGCCGTTCGACATCGCACGACTTCGTGCGCCAGGCGGTTCTTATCGCCAAAGAGGTTCCTGGCACACCCGTGAAGCTCCTCTGGTCCCGCGAAGAGGATATGACGAAAGGCTGGTATCACCCAGTCACACAATGCAAGATGGTTGCCGGTTTTGATGCGGACAATAACTTGACCGCCATCCATTACCGAATTTCGGGTCAGTCAATTCTCGCCACCGTAGCTCCAGCCCGCATGCAAGAAGGTCGCGATCCAGCGACTTTCTCCGGCTTCTATCCCGGCGGAGCGGAGGCGGCGTTCGGCTATTCGATCCCGAATATCTTGGTGGACCATTCGATGCGCAACCCGCATATCCGCCCGGCATTCTGGCGCGGGGTGAACATCAATCACAACGCCATCTACATCGAATGCTTCATGGACGAGCTTGCCAAGGAAGTGGGCATGGATGCGCTCGAGTTCCGGCGCAAGTTGATGGGAAAGCATCCGAAGCATCTCGCTGTACTTAATGCGGTCGCGGAGAAGGTTGGTTGGGGCAAGCCGGCACCCGCCGGGGTTTATCGCGGCCTCGCCCAGGCCATGTGCTTTGGCAGCTACGTGGCCGCCTGCGCCGAAGTTTCAGTCGATGGCAACAAGGTGAAGGTTCATCGCATCCTCGCCGCTACAGATCCCGGCTACGCGGTAAATCCCGCTCAAATCGAGCGACAGGTGGCGGGTTCGTTCGTGTATGGCTTGACCGGCCTGTTCTTGGGGGGCTGCACCGTCAAGGATGGTCGGATCGAGCAGGAAAATTTCGACACCTACGATATGATGCGCATTAAGGAGATGCCAAAGGTTGAAACCATCATCATGCCGTCGGGCGGCTTTTGGGGCGGCGTCGGCGAACCGACGATCTGCGTTGCCGCGCCGGCGGTGCTCAACGCGATTACCGCGGCGACTGGCAAGCGGTATCGAAGCTTCCCGCTCAAGGACCACGGGCTCACGCTGGCGTGATATATCAGGGCGGCGGCGCAAGTCGCCACCCTTGATCTGAGCAAAAAACGGTTCGGTCTTCGGGGGTACCAGCGGGTTCGGATTCATTCGAGCCCGTTGGATCTGCCGAACGAGCGGAATCTGAGATGGCGGGAACGCGCAAAAATCGACGCCAGTTTTTGCAATCTGTGGCGGCCGCCGTGCTCGCGCCCGCCGCCTTTCCTTCCCCTGTCATTGCGCAAGGAGTGGGCCCGCACATCGTCATCGTCGGCGGCGGCTTTGCCGGCGCGACCTGCGCGCGCTTACTCAAGAAGTCCGATCCGCAACTCGCCGTAACGCTGGTCGAAAAGAGCCCCGTCTATACCGCCCCCCCTATGAGCAATGCGGTGATAGCGGGCCTGCGGGATCTCAAACAGCAACAATTCAACTATGCTGAAATCCAGGCTAGCGGCGTGGCCGTCGCCATATCTGCTGCAACTGCGGTGGATCCGCACGGGCGAACGGTAACGCTCGCCGACGGTTCGGGGCTCACATACGAACGGCTTGTGATCGCGCCGGGCATTGATTTCCGTTGGGATGCCATCGAAGGTTATGACGAGGCGGCTGCAGCCATCATTCCCCATGCTTATAAGGGGGACCAACAAATTACACTGCTGCGCAGCCAGCTGGAAGCTATGGGCAACGGCGGTACGGTCGTTATCTCGGCGCCAGTCAATCCCGCCCGTTGTCCCCCAGGACCTTATGAGCGCGCGAGCTTGATCGCGCATTACCTCAAGACAAAGAAGCCGCGTTCGAAGGTCATCGTCCTCGACGCCAAGGACAGCTTCACGATGCAACGGTTATTCGAAGCTGCCTGGAAGGAGCTTTATCCCGGCCTGATCGAGTGGGTGTCGATATCGGACGGTGGGTCGCTGACATCAGTCGATGTTACAACCCGCACGCTCTCCACCGACTTCGAGACGTACGAGGCAGCGGTGGCGAACGTCATTCCGCCGCAGAAGGCCGGTCACATTGCGGTAATGGCCGGCGTCGCGGACCGCACCGGCTGGTGCCCGGTCGACCCGGTGACATTCGCTTCCAGGCTGCAGCCCAACATCCATGTCATCGGCGACGCAGCGATCGCTGGCGCTATGCCGCGCGCTGCATCGGCGGCAAACTCGCAGGCAAAAATCTGCGCGGCGGCGATAACAAAGCTGATCGCCGGCGAAACACCCGCCCCGCCGACCCTGACTAGCTCATGCTACAGCCTCATCGCGCCTGAATATGCCATCTCGCAGCGGGGAACGTATCGGCCCGTCGGCGACCAGTACAATGACGCTGAAGGCGGTCCGGTCGTCAGCCTGCTCGGCGCGGGACGAGAGGTTCGACGGAGCGAAGCCAAACAGGCCCACGCCTGGTTTCAGACCATTATCGGCGAGGTGTTTGGGTGAGGCTCCGTATCGTCACAACACTGGCCGCCATCGTGCTCCGCTGCGCACCGGTCGAGGCAGGCGATGCGCTGCGCCCCTTTCAGATCGTCGGCGACGCGATCCCGACCTCGCTGACCGGGACCGAGGGCGATCCAGCCCGCGGCCGGACGATCGTGACCACCCGCCAGATCGGCCTGTGCCTGTTGTGCCATTCTGGACCCTTCCCTGAGGAGCGCTTTCAGGGCGATCTGGCTCCGGATCTGAGAGGCGCCGGGTCGCGCTGGTCTGAAGGCCAGTTGCGTTTGCGCATCGTCGACGCCAGCAAGTTGAATCTGGAAACTATTATGCCCTCTTACTATGTGGTCGATAGGCTCACCAGAGTAGCGCCCGCGTTTCGCGGCAAGCCGGTGTTGACGGCGGAACAGATTGAGGATGTCGTCGCATTTCTGACGACGTTGCGCGATTAGAACATTGCAGAGACACACATGGAGAACCTCGCCAGAGGCACGACCCGACGTCAGTTGCTCGGCGCCATCGCCGGTGCCGGCGCCGCTATGGCGATCCGGATTGAGCCGTCGCACGCCACACCGGCTTCGATGAAGGCGGCCATCCGCAATGTGGTCGGCGAAGCGCAGGTTAAGAAGGGCAAGGTCCACATCGACGTACCGCCGCTGATCGAGAACGGCAATACGGTGCCCCTTTCGATCGAAGTCGAAAGCCCGATGACGGCGCAGGACCACGTCAAGGCGATCCATGTCTTCAACGAATTAAACCCGCAGCCGAACGTCATCAGCGCCCACATTGGCCCGCGCGCCGGACGCGCTAAATTCTCGACCCGCTTTCGCCTCGCCGACACGCAGACCGTCATGGCGGTCGCAGAAATGAGCGACGGCACGTTCTGGTCGACTTCCGCCGACGTTGTCGTCACGCTTGCGGCCTGCCTGGAGACACTGTGATGGCACGCGCGCTCATCAACGTTCCCAAGACTGCCAAGCGCGGTCAGACCATTGAGATCAAGACGCTGATCTCCCACATCATGGAAACCGGCTTTCGCCACAACGATGTTGGTCAACCAATTCCGCGCGACATCATCACTGGTTTCGTCTGTACCTATAATGGCGAGCAGATCTTCCGCGCCGATCTCTATCCGGCCGTGGCGGCTAACCCCTTCATCACCTTCTTCACGGTTGCAACCGAAAGCGGCACGATCGGCTTCGAGTGGAACGGCGACAACGGCTTCCACGAGACAGCATCGGCGCAGATCACGATCGAATGACCGTCACTACAACACGTTGCCGGCGAAACGCGCTTGCGGTTGTGCTGCTGGTTACTGCCGTGGCAGTCGTCACCGCCCGCGCCGAAATACCGCTGTCGGAGCGCCACTCCGGCTATGTCGATATCGGCCGCGACACCAAGGCGATGCAGGATGACGATTTGATCAACCCAGCGACGCTCTGGGTGCTCGACGGCGAAGCGCTGTGGAACACCAAGGCCGGCGACGCCGGCCGCGCCTGCGCCGATTGTCACGGCCACGCAGCCGACAGCATGAAAGGCGTCGCCGCTCGCTATCCGGCCTACGACGCCGCCCGCAAGGGACCGGTCGATCTCGAGCAGCGCATTAACATTTGCCGTAGCGATCACCAAAACGCGATGCCGTTCAAGTTTGAGAGCAAGGAGCTGCTTTCGCTCGCTGCCTATATCGGGCGGCAATCGCGTGGCATTCCGATTGAAAACAACGATGAGCGGCTCAAGCCGTTCATCGAAGCGGGGCGGAAACTGTTCACCCAGCGCCAAGGTCAGATAAACCTGAGCTGTGCGCAATGTCACGATGACAACTGGGGCAGGCATCTCGCCAGCAGCCTCATCCCGCAGGGCCATCCGACCGGCTATCCGATTTACCGCCTGGAGTGGCAGGGGCTGGGTTCATTGCAACGACGCCTGCGCAACTGCATCGTCGGAATGCGCGCTGAACCATATGATTATGGCGCGCCGGAATATGTTTCGTTGGAACTTTATTTGACGTGGCGCGCTCGTGGTCTGCCGATCGAAACCCCGGCGGTGCGGCCATAACAATCAATTATTTAACAGGTTTTGGGAAAATCTTTGGCCAAAAACCGAGCTTCGATAGTGCTGCAATGCGAATTGCGAAAGCCCGGTTCGATTGGATCCCGACCTGGCTTGTCTGCTTTTGGCAGATGACGTCATTCGTCGCGACGCATTATTTTGATCGCTAACGAGGCATAGCGACCATTGTTCTGGAGTTGTGCTGAATAGCTTGGTCGCGTTTGACCTAGGCTGCATTCGTGCGAGAGGAAGGCGCAGAATTGTATTCTCTAAGCTGTTGAGGCTAACTAAGGAGTGGCAATACGATCCGATCGCGCCCCTTGGAATTAGATTGCGATTTCAATAACATGCGTGTTCGTAGTTTTATTCTGACCGGCGCGCCATAGGTCTTGTTACAAGACCGTTATTCAAATTTAATTTTTCTCTCCATTTAGGCGGAGGACGCGATGCAAGATGTCGAAACGCTGTGGGCCGACTTCGCCCGCCCGATCGTTACCGCGGACGATTACATCGCGTCGCTCCGAGGGCGCCGCATGAACGTATTCTTCATGGGCGAACGTGTTGCCGAGCCGGTCGACAATCCGGTGATCTGGCCGTCAATCAATGCGATGGCGGAAACCTACCGCCTCGCCAGCGAACGGCCCGAACTCGGCTGCGTTCGGAGCGAGGTCTCGGGAACTCACATCAACCGCTTCCTGCACGTCCCGACCAAGGCGGACGATCTCGTCGGCAAGCATGAGATGCAGCGCGAATTGGGGCGTCGCACCGGCACCTGCTTCCAGCGCTGCGTCGGGCTTGACGCCATCGGTTCCTGCCATTCGGTGACTTTCGACATCGACGCCGAATGCGGAACCGATTATCACAAACGTTTCCTCGCGTTCCTCAAGCGCGCGCAACTCGCCAACATCGTGATCGGCGGCGCCATGACCGATCCAAAAGGCGACCGTTCCAAAGCCCCAAATCAACAGACCGATCCCGACCTGTTCCTGCGCGTCGTGCGCCGGGACGAGAAGGGCATCTACGTGTCCGGTGCCAAAATGCATCAGACCGGCGCGGTGAATTCGCATTGGCTCATCTTCATGCCGACGATGCGCATGACGGAAGCCGATCGCGAATGGTCGGTCGTGGGTGCCGCACGGGTCGATACGCCCGGGCTCACATATATTGTCGGGCGGCAGACTAACGACACGCGCATCGTCGACGGCGGCGAGCTTGACGCCGGCAACGCTCAATTCGCCGGACAGGAATCGTTGATCATATTTGACAATGTATTTGTTCCCCACGAACACGTGTTCATGGACGGCGAGTGGAAATACGCAGCGACTTTGGTGGAGCGCTTCACCACCTACCATCGCTCATCGTATGTCTGCAAAACTGGTCTTGGCGACGTGCTCGTTGGCGCAGCGGCCGAAGCCGCATCGCACAACGGCGTTGAAGCGGTGTCGCACATCAAGGACAAGCTGGTGGAGATGACGCATCTCAACGAGACCATCTATTCGAGTTGTATGGCGGCCGCTTACCGGTCGAAACCTATGGCCTCCGGCGCTTACCTCAACGATGAGATGCTTTCCAACGTCGCCAAGCACAATGTGACCCGGTTTCCATTCGAGATTGCACGCCTGGCGCAAGATATCGCCGGCGGCCTCGTGGTCACCATGCCGTCGGAAAAAGATCTGCAGAACAACGAAATCGGTCCGCTCGTCCGCAAATTCCTGCAAGGCCGTAGCGGCGTGGACACGATCGATCGCATGCGCATCTTGCGCTTGATCGAGAACATGACGATCGGGCGTAACGCCGTCGGCTATTTAACCGAGAGTCTGCACGGCGCCGGCTCGCCGCAGGCCCAGCGTATCCAGATCGCTCGCGGCATGCGTATCGAAGACAAGAAGGCGCGGGCCCGCAAGCTAGCAGGCGTGAACGAACCGGCGAGAAAGGTGTAACGTTTATGGCTAGCTTAGCCGCACGCAGAATTTTATCGGCATTGATCACGTGATTTTGAACTCTATAAGTGCAGCGGCGTGCGTTGTACGTCGAATATCCTAGGCTTATGCGGGATATGAACAACGGCTGCGCACCAGGGGATGACGAATGAAAAGTTTGGCAGCGATCGGTTTGCTTGCAGTTGTTTTCGCCATCGTTGCGGCGGTCTATTTCTTTGGCGGCTTTTACAGCGTTGCCAGCCAGGAGGACCCCGCGATCGTCAATTGGGCACTGGTCAAGGTTCGCACCAATTCGATCGTTCGCCATGCGCATGACCAGCCGCCGGCCGGTTGGGACGATCCCGCCAAGGTGCAGGCCGGCGCCCATGAATTTGACGAGCACGGTTGTGTCAATTGCCACGGCGCTCCCGGCGTAAAATGGGCCAAGTTCTCGGAAGGGCTGCACCCGGATCCGCCCGACCTCAAGGACGTCGTCGCTGACGTCACGCCGTCGCAACTGTTTTGGGTGATCAAGAACGGCATCAACATGACGGGAATGCCCAGCTTCGGCGCCGCCGGGGCGACCGACGAAGACATCTGGGCCATCGTCGCCTTCCTGAAGAAGCTCCCGAGCGTTTCCGAAGCCGACTACAAGGCCTGGACCGCGCCGCCGCCTGCGCCGACACCAAAGCCTTAGCGCCCGGCGCGATGCTAACGATGCAGGCAGGCGTGCAGCCGAATGAGGCGCCGGCTGAACGCCGGAATGGCGGTGCTGGCCCGTTCGCTCTGCGTCGCGGTCTTGCATGAAAGCCAAAAATAGCCCGCGTCCGGATCGACAACGAGACGCGTTGGTTTGAGGTCCGGCGCCACGAGCACCGACAGGTATGGGGTCGTCGAATCCCATGCGAGCCGATTGAGGTCGACGCCGATGCGGCGCGACGAAACGAACAGCGGATCGCCAAGAACCGGATCGGAGTCGGCGCCCGTCGCGAGCACGCGCACCGCCGCTTTGTAATCCATCCACGCACTGGCGAATTTCGTCGTCTCGACGGCATAGACCAGCATCGTCAGCAGGACCGCGCCCGAAATCATCGGCGGATTTACGCGCCTCTCTATTGTGTCCACCAGTTGCGCCAAGAACGGAAATGCAGACTTTCGTCGGCCCTCATGGTCCATTGAATGGATCGCGGCCAGAACGCCGAGCGCAGGCGTGGCGATCAACAGCACCGTTCGCAAATTATAGCGAGCCTCCGCGAGCAGCGATCGGTCGAACCAGATCCAGTACATGGCGAGTGCGGCGGTGCAGGCAAGTGCAGCGTATGCAGGCGCTCTTGCCGGGATCCCCCGTCGCAGTACGACGAGCACGATTGCGTAGCCCGTCAGCGCCGCGAGCAGCGACAGGAAGGCGGGCTGTGCAAGATTCTCAATGTCGATAAATTTGTACGCCGCCACAGCGAGTACGCCGGCAATATAATCGTCGGGCGGTATTGCAATCTTGACGACGATCCAAATCATCATGACGACCAAAAATGCGCCGATCGCCCTGATGAACATTATGTTGCGCCAGCCGCGCAGAAAAAGGGCGAACATGATCGCGGCCGCGAAAACGATCGCGCCTTCATGCGTGAATACGAGTGCCAGCAGTCCGGCGAATACGGCGGCCGCACCACGAAGATTAGTCGGGGCGCAAAGGCAGACGGCAAGCACCGGCCAAAACACGGCATGCGCTATCCACATTTCTGTCGGAAAACCGAAGACCAGCGGGCAAAGGCACGCGATGGAAAAACAGGCGTATCCGAAGATCACGCGGCGGCTTGTGCTGTCGGCAGCCAGTGTCACCAGCAGTCCCAGCATTGGGGCCGCGAAGAACAGCAAACCGTAGACGACGATGCCGCCTTTGGCGCTCTTGGTCAGGGCGACATAAGCTTCAGCGGGAATGTAGGCATAGACATAAGTGAACAAACGGCCCGAAATATTGTGCCAATGGAACGACCAGGCACTCTCCGCGGCGACGGCGTATGAAAAGATTGAACCATCACCGAACATCTGAAGTTCTGAGAAAATTCCGGCGGCGACGTAGATAATCGAAACGCCGATGCCGGCGGCGATCACGAGCCCTCGCAAAGACCGCCGCGCCGACTGAGTCTCGAAGTCGGCCTTCATCCTGCAATCGGTCGTCGCCACCATCTCGTCGAATGCTCAGCGTTTATGGTCTGCCGCTGCGCGACAGCCGTCGCGCCAATGAGGCCAGCGAGTATCGCCCAGTAGCTGTATCGTAAATCCGTGGATACGCCGATGGCAAAAAAAGTCAGCAAATACACTACGGCCGATCCGCAGGTGCCGAGGGCGAAGCCACCCGCCGGCGTATTGCGCTGCCGCCAGGCGAACAGGCACACTGCTACATTGACCAATAGCCACGCTCCCGCCCGGAACAGCGGCGTTGCCTGGAGTGTATCGTTCACTGCCTTTACCGCCATCAGACGCGGTCTATCGGCAAAAATTACCTTGTCGGCATCGTCGAGGTCCCGCGTCCACATGGCGAGGCTAGGACGGGCGAGGAACGTCCAATAAAAAGTAACGCGGTGCTGCAGATAGAAGAATGGATGTCCGATGACCGCCTGTCGCCAGGCAGCGGCGAGAGCAGGGGTACCGAATAGCTTTTCGCCTTCGAGACGTTGCATCACGAACAAACATGGCTGTTGCGTCCAATAGATATCCCATGCGATCGGCTGATAACAGCCGTCGGTGATGAGGGTCGCCTCCTTCTCGGTCCATGCGCCGGGAAAAACATTTTCCTTGGCGAAATGGGAAATGCCGCCGAGGTCGAACACCATAATCGAGTGCAGCGGATACTGCCGTTGCGCGCCGAAGACGTCGTAGTAGACGACCTGCACCAGGCCATACAATCCGAGCGCGGCGGGCACGTAAAGCAGCGCGGTACTCTTCCACAAGAAGCGCTTGGGCCAGATGAGGTAGGCCGCGAGAAGCGGCGCGGCGGCAAGCGCATTCGGCCGCAGCAGGACGCCAAACGCGAAAAGACCGAGCCCAATAATCTGAACGGGGACGCGCATTTTCCAATCGCGTTCGGTCGCTGCGAAAACCGCGGCGGCCGCGAGCATCCAGACGACTGCGAACAAAATATCCCGCCAGATGACACCAACCAGGACGAATGCGGGCGGCGCAAGCGCGAGAACCGGCACCAGGACCGCAAGCCGGGGCGAGCGCCACGCAATCGCCAGCGCCGCCTGCGCGAAAGAAAACCAATAGAGCGACACCGTCAGGAGCAGGATGCTTCCCGTGCCCGGCGCGATCGGATCGACGAGCAACCATAACGCCAACATTGCCGGCGATTGCCAATCGCCGAAGGTGCCCGTCGCCATGTCTTTGTAAATGTACAGGGCATCAAAAGTCATGACGCCGGGGTAGAAGACATACAGTGTCAATGCGAAACCGGCTGCCGTCATTCCGGCAATTATCCAAGTCGTCTGGCTGGATTTAGCCCAGACGCGCATAGATATCTCCGGAATTGGCTTCGGATGGCAGCGCGCAAAGCCAGCGAGACATGGCGAGCGCGTCGATCCAATCGCGATGTTCGAAGCTTTGGCTCTCCCCCAGTACGGCATTGAAGCTGGCGTACCCGAGTGCGCCGCAACGTTCGATGCACGCGCGCGCGGTATCGCGCTGGATCAACGTAAACTCGAAAGACAAAGCTTGAATCGGCTGGGACAGGCCGGCCAATACCTCGGCCTCGAATCCTTCAACGTCGATCTTGATAAAGGCGGGCGTGCCGTGCGTTGCAATCAATGTATCGAGGCTCGTCAACGGAACACGGATACGCTTGGACCATGCTTGGCCTTCCCAGCCGGGCGCGTTGGTGGCCGCCGCGATGAAATCCGTCGACACGGTCGAGACGGTCGGATTGTCGACATTAACATTGAGCTCGACGGCGCCCGGCTGTCGTCCGACCGCCGCCGCCTCGATCGTGACCTTCGGATCGCCGCCGTACAACAGACGCAAGGTTCTCAGCAGCGCCGGCTGCGGTTCGACCGCGACCACCCGCGCGCCCAGCCTGCGAAAGGCAGCAACGCGATCGCCCACGTGCGCGCCGATGTCGAATACGAGATCGCCCGGCTGCACGAAACGGCGATACATGCGATCCATGGCCGGACCGTGTTGCCGGTCGCCATAATAGATGCGCAGCGATCGCACGATTCCTCGTACGGTTCTGAGGCTATCAAACATGGTCTTTGTTGGTCTGCTTTCGTGCCGCTGGCAAACCGGTGTCTAACGCTGGCAAGCATAGCGGTATCAGTGCAGCCGGCCGCTCGTTTTCTTCCGGAATTCGACCAATGCCGATCCGCGCGAATAAAGCCCCCATGAGAGGCGAGGCGGTTACAACCGCGAACGGCGCCGCCAAAATGAGTCCGGTCGCGCCCATCAAAGCGAAGCCGAAGTCGTTCGGCGACTTCATTGCGACGACGCCGAGGACGGTGCAGCCGGCTATCGTCTGCGGCCACAGCCGTTTAGCAGCGAGGCGCCAGGGCACCGCATGGCTTTGGCGCATCTGGCTGGTCCAGTTTCCGCCGCGGCGAAACACAAATAGACGGGTCATAAAAATCGTGTGCGTGAGCGCGATGATCGGGGCCAGCAGAATTATGAACACGGTTTCGACCGCGATGTTAAATACGAACGCCATGGTGCCGCTGTAGGAACGGCGCGCCGAGCGCGTCAGAAAAATATCGATGATCGTTGCGATCTTGGGCGCAAACGTCATCAGCATCATGATAGCAAACAGTGCGGTGCCCGCGCCGGCTCTGACCGGCACGTATTGCGCCGCCGGCGTATTGGAAATGGCGAGCAAAACGATGCCAATTACCGTCATGGCCATCCAGGCCGGCGAGCCGAGATACATCTGGATCGCGAACAACAATTGGAAACGGCTGACGGGTTTCAAGCCGGGCATGAACAAGAGCTGCCAATATTGCATGTTGCCCTGGCACCAGCGCAGATCGCGGCGGCTGAATTCCATCAATGTCGGCGGGTTCTCCTCCCAGCTCACACCGTCAACAGGCAGAACCCTGACCTCGTAGCCGGCGCGGCGCATCAGCGCGGCTTCGACCTGATCGTGGCTGAGAACGTGGCCGCTGAGCGGTCCGTTGCCGGCCAGCACCGGCATGCGGCAATGCGCGATGAATGGCGCAAGGCGGATGATGGCGTTATGGCCCCAATAGGGCCCGCAATCGCCCTGCCACCAGGTGGCTCCGAGCGTGTAGGAGCGCATACCGAGCCGCATTCCGAACTGGAACACACGCGCGAAGACGCTCACCGACGGCAGTCCGACAACCAGCGTCTGCAGGATGCCGAGGCTGGGGTTTGCTTGGGCGATCCGCACGATCCGCAGCACGGTTTCTGCCGGCATGAAGCTGTCGGCATCGAGCGTGACCGCGAAGTCGTGGTTACTCCCCCAACGATCGCAGAAATCGCGGATATTGCCGGCCTTGAAGGCGGTGTTTATCGCGCGGCGCCGGTAGGTGACCGGGATCGTGCCTTGCCACTTGCCGATGAATGCCTCGAAGCAGGATGTCTCGGCCGCGATAATGCCGGGATCGCTGCTGTCGCTCAGCAGATAGACATGAAACAACTTTGCGACACGCGCCCGCACCAGGCCGTCCATCAGCGGCTGCAGGTTGCGGGTCACCTGGTCCGGGCTCTCATTGCGGATGCACACCAGGATCGCCGTCGACGCGGTCACCGGCTCGTCGCCACGGATGCTCGCCGCCAGCGGGTTCACGGCAACAACCGGATCGCGGCAAAAACGCATAATCAAAAAACCGATCGTGGCATTCCAGAACCCGACCACCGACCAGGGCAGGGTCACCGTGAAAAGCACGAGAAAGGAGATGGCGCCGAAGCTGTGAGGTGGGACTGCTACCGCCGCGAGCCACAGCATCGCGGCCATGGTGGCGCCAACCAGGACGGCATACAGCGCCCGGCGGCGGGCGAGGACAGTCGTTGCAGGGCTTCCTACAGTCGCGGAAAACGCGCTCACACGGTCGAGCATAGCTGTGGCAGTTCCCCCTGCTTTCTTGCTCCGTTCAGGATATACCCGGGAGGCGGTTACAAAGTCCAAGGCGAAACGGAAAAGTGCCTGATCGGACCACCCAAGCGCTCTGGTATGCGGACGTCGGACGCGTCGAAATCCGGGGCGAGCCGCTTGCCGAGCCCGGGCCGGGCGAGGTTCGGATCCACACGCTGCACAGTGGCATTAGCCGCGGCACGGAAAGCCTGGTTTTGGCCGGGCGCGTTCCGCCGAGCGAGTTTGAGCGAATGCGCCCACCTTTTATGGGCGGAAGCTTCCCTTTTCCGGTGAAATACGGCTACGCCACCGTCGGGCGGGTCGAGGACGGGCCGCCGGGCCTCATCGGCCGGAATCGCATTTGTGCTTCATCCGCACCAGACCTTGTTCAATGTGCCGGTCGATGTGGTCGTGATGCTGCCCGAAGGCGTACCACCGGCGCGCGCGGTTCTCGCTGCCAACATGGAAACTGCGCTTAACGGAGTCTGGGACGCGGAGCCTGACCGGGCCAGCCGCATCGCTATTGTCGGTGCCGGCGTCGTCGGCGCGCTGGTCGCTTTTCTTTGCGGGCAACAAGCCGGCGCCAACGTGACGCTAGTCGACATCAATCCGGCGCGCGCCGAACTCGCGCGCGGTTTCGGCGTGAAATTCGCCAGGCCGGACGCTGCGCCGCTCGATTGCGACCTGGTCATCCACGCCAGCGGCACAGCGGAAGGCCTCGCCACCGCCCTCGCGCTCGCAGGCTTCGAGGCCACCGTGCTCGAGATGAGCTGGTATGGCGACGCCCAAGTGCCGGTGCCGCTTGGTGGCGCATTCCATAGCCGCAGGCTGAAACTCGTCTCAAGCCAAGTCGGCCATGTTGCTCCGTCGCACCGTGCCGATTGGACGCATGCGCGCCGATTGGCCGCCGCTGTGGCAATGATGGCCGATAAGCGCCTGGATGCTTTGTTGGCGCCGGCGGTCTCGTTTTACGACCTGCCAGCGAAGCTTCCCGATATTCTAAACGCCAAGAACAGCGTACTATGTCAGCTCATTAATTATCGATAAGAGGCCGCCTTGTTCGCCGTCGAAGTCCGCGACCACATCATGATTGCCCATTCGTTCCGCGGCGCCGTATTTGGCCCGGCGCAAGCTTTGCATGGGGCAACATTTGTCATCGACGCGGCATTCATGGCCGAGACGCTCGACGCCAACGGCATCGTCATTGATATCGGGCGGGCGCACGAAGCGGTCAAAGCGGCTGTCGCGCCGCTCAATTATTGCAATCTCGACAGCCTGCCGGACTTCAAAGGCACCAACACCACGACCGAATTCCTGACCAAGCACATCTACGATCGGCTGGCGGAGGCCGCGCGCGAAGGTAAGCTCGGCCGCGCCGGCCGCGAACTCAAGGCGATCCGTGTCACGCTTTCGGAGTTGCACGTCGCGCGCGCCTGGTACGAGGCGGCATTGTGGTAAGACGCGTCGCGTTCGCGGTGCCGGGAGCGCTTGCGACCCCGACCGGCGGCTATGCCTACGACCGCCGCATGATCACGGAGCTTGAGCGTCTCGGTTGGAAAGTCGATATCGTCAATCTCGGCGAAGGCTTCCCGCGACCGAGCCAAGAGCAGCGCAAAATGGCGCAGGAACGGCTAATATCCCTCGCGGCGGGGTGCCCCATCGTCATCGACGGGCTCGCTTATGGCGTTCTGCCCGAAGTGGCTTTGCAGCTTTGCCCACGCCATCCGCTGATCGCGCTCGTGCATCATCCGCTCGCGTTGGAGTCGGGGTTGTCCGCGGCGCAGGTCGATGAATTCCGCGCCAGCGAACGCGCCGCGCTGGCGGCGGCAAGACGGGTTGTTGTCACAAGCGCGACGACGGCGCAGCTGCTTGCTGCCGACTACGGAGTGCCGGCTGATCACATCGTGGTCGCATGCCCGGGAAACGATTCCGCCCCGGCGGCGCGTGGCAGCGACGATGGCATCGTGCGACTGCTTGCCGTCGGCGCTGTGGTGCAGCGCAAGGGATTCGACGTGCTGATCGCCGCGCTTGCCATGCTCCCCGACCTGCCGTGGCACCTCACGATCGCCGGCGATCGAAGCCGCGATTCCAAAGCGGCCGCGCAGCTTGATGCCGATATTGTGCGCTTTAATCTCAGCGACCGTGTCGGGGTGCTCGGTGAGGTATCGTCTGAGCATCTCGCTGAACTGTACGCCAGCGCCGATCTGTTCGCGCTCGCCTCCCGCTTCGAGGGTTACGGCATGGCCTATGCCGAGGCCATCGCTTACGGCCTGCCGGTGATTGGAACCACCGCGGGCGCTATTCCGGACACGGTGCCGGGGAGCGCTGGACTGCTTGTTGTCCCGGACGATACGGGAGCGCTCGCGCTCGCGCTCCGCCGTGTCATCGAAAATCCTGACGAACGACGCCGCATGGCGGCAGCCGCACGTGCGGCCGCTCAGCGGCTCCCAGCCTGGCAAGACTCCGCGAAAATATTATCGGCCGTACTGGAGGCCGTCGCATGAGCGGATTTTCCGCAGACTGGCTCGCGTTGCGCGAGCCGCACGACGCCCGCGCGCGCAATCCGGCGGTGCTCAATGCGGTCGTGGCGTCATTGGACGGCAATCCCTTGATACGGATTGGCGATCTCGCCTGCGGAACCGGCTCGACATTGCGCGCGCTGGCGCCGAGATTTCCCGCCGCTCAGAACTGGCGGCTTGTCGACAATGATCTCAGTCTGCTGGCCCGCGCTTCCACCATGACGCGGCCGATGGGCGTCACGCTCACGACGGTTCCGGTCGACCTCAATCGCGATCTTGAAGTCGCGCTCGACGGGCCGATCGATCTGGTCACCACCTCGGCGCTGCTCGATCTCGTATCGGAGGCTTGGCTGGATCGACTGGCGGTCGAGACCCTTGCCCGCTCGATCCCGATCTATGCGGCGCTGAGCTATGATGGCCGCATTGAGATCAGCCCGAGCAATCCACTCGACGCGGCGATCGTGACCGCCGTCAATGCGCATCAGCGCGGGGATAAAGGGTTTGGACCTGCGCTTGGCCCGACGGCGGCGAGTACTGCCATCGCGCGATTTGAATCCTTGGGCTGCACCGTCATTCACGGCAAGGCCGATTGGGTCATCGGACCGCAAGACCGGGAATTTCAGATGGAAATTTTTTCCGGCTGGGCGAGTGCGGTGCGCGAGCTTGGCGATCTGTCGCTCGCCGACACTGTCACGTGGCTGACCTGGCGACGCGGCGCCGTCGCCGCCGGACGTTCATCAATCCGCGTGGGTCATGTCGATATTTTCGCACGGCCGACCGGCACACGCTGAGCCGATAGGTCGCAGTCGAACAATACCTCGTCGTCGAGTTGATGGGCGCGTATCGGCATGCGCAAAGCTTGATCGGCCCGCTCGATCGGGGGCAAGATGAAGCTCGCACGCCCGGCGGCGCCAAGAATGATCGGCGCAACCACCACATGCAGACGGTCGAGGCAACCGGCAGTGAGGAAGCCAGATACTGTGTCGGCCCCGCCCTCGATGAGAATGCGGCGTAACCCGCGTTCGGCGAGTGCGGCGAGGATGGCGGCAGGAGCGATACGTCCGCCGGAGGCGGGCAAGGCCAGAATCTCCACCTCGGATGTCAGAGAGCATTGTGTTCCTTCCGACGTGACCAGCAGGCGGCGGACGCTGTCTTTGGCGAACAGCCTGGCGCTGGCGGCAAGCTTCCCGTTTGGATCAACCGCGACGCGCGCCGGATGCGGCCCCGCGACCCGCCGTACCGTCAACTGCGGATCGTCGGCGAGTGCCGTGCCGACGCCAATGACGACGGCGTCGACCAGGGAGCGTAGCCGATGCAGGTGGTCGAGACCTGCCGGTCCATTGATGTATTTCGAATGGCCGGTCGCAGTCGCTATGCGACCGTCGAGCGATTGCCCAATCTGGCCGACGACGACCATTTCGTCGACCGTTCCGGCTCGCAGTGGCTCGAAAATCTCGCCCCAGGGTGGTGCCAAAGGTTGGCTCAGGGTGCGAAAAAACCGCGCAAATTCTGCCCATGAATCGGATGTGCCGCTCTGACTGGGCGAGTGAATCCCGGCCTTGGCCAGCGATTTATGCGTGCGGTCCAATGGCACACAATTCCTTAGTTGGAACAACATTGTCGGCAAAAGGTTGGCACAAAACAGACGGTATTGCGAGGAATGGGCATAGGGATTGCGGTGTTCTATACTTAAGCCGCCGGCTAAATGGCCGCCGGAAATGTTGGTAGAAAGTGGTTTCTAATGAGCGCGGTCGGGAAGAGTGTTGTTTCGAGTTTGTTCGGCACAAAGTTGCAGATCGAAGTTGGTCGCGGGGTGACCGAGTTTCACGCCAGAAGGCCGGTGTTGATCGCCGGCGACGGCAAAACGCTTCTCGCTTTGCCAGTCGAGGGACTTGACGCGCAACGGCTTGTTGAATTTACGGCCCTCTGTGCGCCGGTGGTGCCTCGGTTGGTTGTCACCGCGCGTCGGGCGCTTGCGCTCGGTCTCGACGCGACGATGCCCGTGGCTTTGCAACTCGCTGCAGGATTTGATGCTGACACGATCCTCGCGCTTGTCGCCGATGCCAAGATCGGTCGGCCGCCAGACGCTACGGAAGCCGGCCGGGCCGCCATTGCCGCGATCCAACTCGTAAAACTATCGCAAGGCTTGCCTGCGGTGCTCGTCGCCGAGATTGCGGCGCCAGATGCGCTTTTATCCGAACACCGTCTCGTCACCGTCGAGGCTAAAGCGGTTGGCGATTTCGGCGAAGAAATCATCCAATTCCTTGCGATCGCGAGCAAAGCCTCGGTACCGCTCAATTCCGGCTCGCGCGCGGATTTCGTCGTTTTTCGTGACGCGATGGGCGGCAGTTCGGTTGCGATCATTGTAGGCAAGCCCGACTTCTCAAAATCCGTATTGGTCCGCCTGCACTCGGCCTGTCTCACCGGTGACGTATTCGGCTCGAGGCGGTGCGACTGCGGCGATCAGCTCAAACTCGCGATTAAGCGTCTTGAAGCGGTGGGTGGCGGCATCGTTCTTTATTTGGCGCAGGAGGGACGCGGGCTTGGCCTCGCCAACAAGATGCGGACCTATCAGATGCAGGACGATGGGCTCGATACGGTCGATGCCAACCTGACGCTTGGTTTTGACGACGACGAGCGCGACTATGGAATCGCTGCGCGCATGCTGCAGATGCTCGACTGTCGTCGCGTGGTGTTGCTGACGAATAATCCGGCCAAGCTCGAAGGTCTTGCCAAGTCTGGAATCGAGATTACCGGACGCATGCCGCTTGAGACGCCGATCAATTCCGACAATCGCCGTTACTTAACTGCGAAGGCCGCTCGGGCCGGGCACCAACTCAATCATGTTCTTGCGTCGTTGGCCGAACCATCGGAGGTCACCCACGACGTGGCTCCGCTGGCACCTTGATATAGACGGCATTGATATTTTCGTGGCAAAAGCGGCATGTGGGTTTCTCCCGCGGTTAAGGAACGGTAGCGGTCATGCCACACGCTAGCCCGGGCCGATTGATCGGCGAGCTGACTTTTCAGGAAATTTCAAAAGTTCTCAGCGAGAGTTCGATACTTTGCCTGCCGATTGGCTCGATCGAGCAGCACGGTCCACACCTGCCGCTCAACACCGATATCGTATTGGCTGAGGGAATTACAAACCTAATTATTTCCAAGTGGAGCAAAGAATTCGACCTTTGGCAGCTTCCAACGATGTCGATAAGTCTCGCGCGCGAGCATGAGTGGGCGCCCGGCACCATGTCGCTGTCGATCCAAGGAATGACGATCCTCATGCGCGACCTGGGGCGGGAAATCGTTCGCGCCCTGCCGGCGCGTAATCTTGTCGTCATCAATGGCCACGGCGGCAACAGGGGAATTCTGGAAGCTTTGGCGCAAGATTTGCGCGCTGATTTTGATCTCAATGTCTGCATCCTGCATCCGGCCGCCTTGGCGGGCGTTGACGCGAATTCAGCGTTTCATGAAATACATGGCGGAAAAGACGAGACGTCGATGATGTTGGCGATCGCTCCCCACTTGGTTCGGCGGGATCTGTTGGCTCAATTGAAAAGCTCCCCTGATGAAGAGGCCATCAGAAAGGCGATCCTCCAAAACGGGGTAACGTGGCCGTGGACGACGGACGATAGACGGCTCGCCGACACAGGCGTGATTGGAGATGCCAAGTCGGCATCTGCGGAATTCGGGCAACAGATGTTAAATCGTGTCGTCGAGACGGCTGGTGCCGTTCTCAAGCAGCTTTTGGGAAACCAGCGCTTTTCGCGCCGCTGCGGCGTCTTAAGTGTGACGTAGTTCATACAGGGATATGGACAGAACGCTCATGATGTCGGCACCAACAACTGCAGGGCCTTGCCATGACTAGGTTCTATCCAATGATTGACGAGGTCCTGGTTTTCCTCCCAGCGGCACCCGCCGCTGGCGGCGGATCGGGGCAATCCCACGCGCCGTCGAGCGGCGCAGCCAATAGCCCGGTTTTGCTCTCAATCGGCGAGATTCAGAACGCGCTTGACGTGAAATTCCGCCCCGAACAAGGAGTTGGGGGCCTGTTTTGACCGAAGATCACGCGATTTCTGCCCTCATGATTTAGCTGATTCGAACTTTACATGGCACGTAGCTTAGCGGATAACCTGATCGCGGCGGCTGGGGTTATCCGAGTTTCTCTCCCGAATACCAGCGCCACCAGGGAACGAAAGGACCAATGAAATGACGCACACGACGATGGGAACTGAACAGGCTGAACAAGAAATCTTTGCCTTCGAGGTTTCCGACGAGGCACTGGAAGCTGCGGCTGGTACGGCGAACGCGAATGCCTCGAACTACACGCTCGCGGCCTGCAGCGGCCTGTCTGTCTGCCCGGCCTGACCAATTTATTTGATTGGTTCCGGCTACTAAGTTTGTCCCTGGTTGTGGGACCCCAATGTCCCCGGCGACGCGTAGGCGTCGTCGGGGACACGCGTTTGGGCGGGTTCTCTTCGGGGTGCGCCACTCCCCATGATGATAGCTTTCCCTTAAGGTCTTGATCCCAGGCGCCCTGATTAAGGGGCCCAGCCAATATCTGCGGATCCAAAGGGAGGGGGAGGGATGTCTGTTCTGTTATCGCGATTCCTGAAAGCCGGCGCTGTCCTGCTGGCATTGACCGTTGGCGCTGCCGCCGACGACTACCCGAACAGGCAAATACGGCTCATCATTCCGTTTCCGCCTGGCGGCAGCAACGACGTGGTGGGCCGCCTGGTCGCTCGTCATTTGACCGATGCGCTCGGCCAGCAAGTCTATGTCGATAATCGCGGCGGCGCAGGCGGAACGATCGGAACCGATATTGCCTCCAAGGCAGCACCGGACGGATATACGCTGCTCGTCATCTCGCTAGCGCACGCGGTCAATCCCTGGCTCTACAAGCTGCCTTACGATCACGCCAAAGCCTTCGTTCCGATCGGCAGTTTCGGCAGCGGCACCAACGTTCTTGCGGTCAATCCGGACTTGCCGGTTCATTCGGTGCAGGAATTGATCGCGCTCGCCAAGCAAAATCCCGGCGAACTAAATTATGCGTCGGCGGGCGTCGGCAGTTTCCAGCATCTCGGCGGCGAGCTGTTCAAGCTGCTGGCCGGTGTCGACATCGTGCACGTGCCGTTCCGGGGCGGCGGCCCCGCGATGATCGACGTCATGGGCGGCCATACTAAGATCGTGTTCAGTTCGCTGATTCAAACGACGCCGCATGTCAAATCCGGCCAACTCAGGGCGCTCGCGACCGGCGGCGCCAAACGCAATCCGGTAATGCCTGATGTGCCGACGATTGCGGAAGCAGGCGTGCCCGGTTACGAGGCCAATAATTGGTGGGGCATGCTGGCGCCCGCCGGCACGCCGCCGGCGATCGTCGAGAAACTCAACAAGGCTATATCGGCAGCGCTCGACGCCCCCGAACTGCAGCAACAATTCGAGAAGGAAGGCGCGTCGGTTGTGAAAATGGCGCCGGACGAATTCGGGAAATACATCGAAGCGGAAACGGCCAAGTGGGGCCGCGTCGTCAAGGAGGGGCACATTACCGCCCAATAGGCCTCGTCTGGCGTCAGCTGCCCTTGAGGTCGTGTGTCTCGGCGAAGAACAGGTCCTGCCAGGACGCCGGCATGTGTTTCATGCGGCCGACTTTGTACATGAACTCGACGTGCTTCATCAGATTGGCCGGCGCGGTCGTGTAGTCGATGTCGGGATCGGTGATCATCGCCACCAGATCGTCGGCTGAGTTCTTCTTGTCATTGGTTAGCTTGAGATAGATTTCCGCGGCGGCCTTCGGCTCGCGCTTGATGAACGCATTGGCTTCCTCATGCGACGCGCGCACCGCCTTGCAGATCAGCGGATTGGCGTCGTGGAAGGCCTTGGTTGTGACCTGAATGCCGTTGGTGTGCATGCCGTCGGTTTCGTAGCTCTTGAGCACGGTATGAATCGCGGGATTCCTGAGCTCGTAATAATTGAACGGCGCCACGGCGAAATGGCTGTTGACCGTTTGCCCGGTGAGCATCGACTGCATGGCGTCGGGGTGACCCATGGTCACGGTGAAGGAATCGAGTTTGTCGTATTTGTCGAAGCCCCACAGCTTGGCGGCGGCCATCTGCAGCGCCATGGCCTGGCCTGAAATCTTGACGGTCGGCACGGCGATACGATCGGCATCGCTGAAGTCGGCGATCGTCTTGATGTTCGGATTTCGCGTCGTCAGCACATAGGGCATCGATTGCACGGTGCACACCGCGCGCACTTCCTGCGGCGAGCCGAGCGTCTTGTCCCACAACGTGGCGAGCGAAGGCGACGCGACGTTGACAAATTGAATCTGTCCGCTCAGCAGTCCGTCGTTGAGCGCGCCCGGGCCGCCCATGGTCTGCCAGCCGACGGCGAGCCCGTTGACGCCGAGCTTGGCTGCGTGCTGCTCGATCAGTTTTTGCTCCTCCATCACCATTTGCGGAAGAAACGGCAGGCCGTATTGCTTGCCGAGCTTGATGCTGGAGACTTCGGCCGCGGCCGGCCGGACTAAAGCGGGAAGCGCAAGGAGTCCGGTGACGAATTCGCGTCTATTCATGACGTCCTCCCCAATATTGTCTCTTGCTACATCAGCCTATTTGAATCCGAACAGCCGGGCGGGATTGTCGGTAAGGATGCGTTTGCGCAGGCTAGGGTCGGGCGCCCACTCGCCCAGCAGATTATAGAGCTGGATTGTGCCGACGCGGTCGTGGAACGACAAATGCGGAAAGTCGCTGCCCCATATCAATTGGGCCGGGACTTTGTCCATGAGCGTCTGCGCGATCGGCTTGACGTCGGCGAAGTCCGGCGCGGTCGAGAAGCGATAGATGCCGGTCAGCTTGACCCAGCAGCGCTTGGAGCCGTCCCCGGCCAGTTTGAGAAACTCCTGAAAGCCCGCTTGCCCCGGGCCGTCATTGGCCGGAAACAGCCCCATATGCGCGACCGTGAACTCGATCGGCAATTCGCGCAGTGTCGGCATCAATTTGCTGACCAGCCAGCCCGGCATCAGGAAATCCAAATGCCAGCCGAGTTCCTCGCAGATCTTGGTCAGCCGCCCGATGCGCGGCAGCATCGAGGCGGCAAGCCCGGCCTCCGGCTTGCGAATCGGTGAGATATTCACGCGGATGCCGCGCACGCCAAGCGCATTCAGCTCGGCCAGTTCCTTGTCGCCGGTCTTGTTCTCGTCGAGATCGATGATGCCGCGCCGGATTGCCGGATCGAGCTCGCGCATGGCGTCGAGCATGCAGGAATTGTCGAAGCCATAGGCGCTCGGCTGCACGAAGACGTAACGCACGAAGCCGAGACGCCGCGCCAGCTTGAGATAGGCCTCGAGCGGCTCGTAGGGCGGTTTGTAGCGGATGTCGGTGCCATAGGCATAACGCTCGGCCGCTCCGAACACGTGGAAATGCGCATCGCAGGCGTTCGCCGGCGCCACGAAAGCCGGCTCAAAGCCGGCGTCTGGATCGTGCTTGGTCATGTCGTCCATGGCCTTCCCATCATGCTGCTTGATTGAATGGCACCGGCAAACCCTTGGCGGTCAGCGCGCCGGCGCCGACCCATGCCGTTGCCTGGATCGAGGACCAGACGGGAATGTCGAGCTGTGCGCGCAGTGTCGCGATCGCGTTCAGCGTCGGCAGTTGCGAGCAGGCGACGAACAGGCTCGTGCTTTGCGGCGTCACGGTGCGGAGAGCCAAGTCGAGCACCTGGTCTTCGGTGATCTGGCCAAGCTCGGCGGTCGTCTTGCAGAAAAAGCTGTTCAAGGTTTCGACGGCAATGCCCGAGGATTGCAAATAGTCGCGCAGGCCGTCGTTCACCGGCCGCAGATAGGGCGTCACCACCGCGGTGTTGGTGACCCCGTCATGGCGCAACGCGTCGATCATCGCGCCGGCGGTGCTCACGACGGTGGCGCCGGTTCGCTCGCGCAGTTTCTCGACCATGCGGGCATTGCCGGCCGGACCGCCGAGGAAACCCGCAGCGGTGCAACCATAAATCACCAGATCGAATTGTTCCGCCGCGAACGGCTCGATGGCGGCGAGCGTCGCGTCGCCATAGGCGGGCAAATCTTCTAGCAGCAGCGTGCGGGCCGGACGTTTCACCCGCGCCACCGGGATCGGCGCGAGCGCGGGACAGAGCGCGGAAATTTCCGGCCCTATGGTGGTGTTGTTCTCGGGCACCACGATCAGGGCTTTAATGTCTCGCGGCATGAATTCCCCGCATGAATGTGCTCACACCGTCAATTTGAACAGCGTGGTGGTCTCCATGTCGTCGCCGTACCAGGCGGTGATGGCGGCTTCGCGCTTGTCGATATATTTCGGTTTGCCGTTTTCCAACACCATCGGCACGTCGTGGCCAGGCACGACGATATTGGCGGGTCGCTTGCGCCACAGCGTCCAGATCATATCGATCGATGCCATGCTGACCGCGGCGTCATAGGTCATGTCGGTGGTGCCCGAGACTAGCTCGGCGCGGTTCTTGGCGGCGTCGCCGGAGAAGATCACGTCGCGTTCGCCCTCGTGCAGCACGAAAACCAGGCATCCGGGCGTGTGGCCGGGTGCGAGATGCGCGGTGATGCCGGGAAACACTTCCTCGCCTTCCGTCGCAGTGTGCAGCGTCGGCCAGGTGTTGAGCTCGCGCATATAAAGCTCGGGCACCGGCGTTTCGCCCCACGGCACTTTCAACGACCACGCCAACTCGTCGGCGCCGATCACGATGCGCGCATTGGGAAACAGCGTCCAATTCACCGAATGATCGTGATGCGAGTGAGTGAGCAACAGATCGGTAATATCGGCCGGCTTCAGTCCGCGTTCCGCGAAGCGTTTGATCAACATGGTGCGCATGCTAAACCCGCCGGTATCGACGAGCACAATGCGGCTATACGCGCGCAGCAGCACCACCGAGCTCCAGCCCAGCCCGCCATGGCAGACTGATTTGCCGGGGAAGCCCTGCACGACGATGTCGAGATCGTAATCGTTGATCTTCATGGCGGGTTCGATTCGTAAGGCACGTTCGAAACCGGCAAAGCCGGCAGTCCGGCCTTGGCGGCTTCCTTCTGCAGCGCCGCGACTTCCTTGGGGTGATAGGGCAGGCCGGTGCGGTGGCGCGTGGCTTCGGAACGGCGCTCGCGTTCGCCCGGCATCAGGATTTCATCGACACCATCCGCCGTCGGAATGGCGTGCACGCGCTGCACCAGAGTATCCATGCGATTGAGGTATTCGTCTTTAGTGATGAACAGGTTGGGCTTCATAGCCAAAAAGAAATGGCCGACATTCTGCGGGCGGTCGTAATCGAGGAATTGATTGCCGACATCGCCGGCGCAAGCCGCACCCGAGATGACGCCGCCCATGATGTCCATCAGCATCGACAGGCCAGAACCTTTCGGCCCGCCGATCGGCAGCACGACGCCGCCGTCGAGCGCCACGTTCGGATCGGTGGTCGGCCGGCCTAGCGCATCGAGCGCATAACCGAGCGGGATTTGCTCGCCACGGCGTGCCGCGCGCCTGATCTTGCCGCGCGCGGCGACCGCCGGCGACATGTCGAGATCGAACGGCAGTTCCTTGCCGGACGGCGCTGCGGCGGCGAACGGGCTGGTTCCGAGGAAAGCCTCGCGGCCGCCCCAGGGGGGCATCGCGCGCGACGCATTGCTAAAGACGAGCGCAATAAATCCGGCCTCGAGCGCCTGTAGCGAGTAGCAGGCCGCCATGCCGAAATGCGTGCTGTGGCGCGCGGAAATGACCCCGACGCCGAATTCGCGCGCCATGTCCATGGCGGCCGCCATGGCCTTGGTGGCGACGACGAAGCCGTAGCCGTTTTGTCCGTCGAGCGATCCCACCATCGGTGTGACCTTCTCGACCACCAGATCCGGCTTGGGATTGACCAATCCGCGCCGCAGCCGGTCGAGATATTGCGGCAGGAATTGCAGGCCGTGGGTGTCGACGCCGCGCAGGTCGGCGCGTACCAGACAACCGGCCATGGTGGCGGCGTCTTCTTCGGATAGGCCATGCGCGACCAGCAGGCGGCGCCCGAAGGCATCCGCCGCCTCTGCCTTGGCATAGACCGGACCTTGCGCCGCAACGGCTTTCGCTATCGTCATGTTTTCAACTGCCATTCAAGCCATAGGCCTCGGGGAAGAACATGTCCTTCCAGGAATCCGGTTTTTTCTTGATGCGTCCGACCTTGTACATGAAGTCGACGAATTTCATTACATTGACCGGCGTGGTTGTGTAGTCGACGTCGGGGTCAGCCACCATCTTTTCGAGTGCGTCGAGCGAGTTCTTGTCCTTGGTCGCCGTCAGGTAAAGTTGCGCCGCTTCGCGCGGATGGGCCTTGATGAAGGCGTTGGCGTCGTTGAAGGCGGCGACGACTGCCGCACAAATTTTCGGGTTGGCGTCATGGAATTTTTTGGTTGCCACTAGCGTGCCGTTGGTATGCTTGCCGCCGACCACGTCATAGGACTTGAGCACCTGATGAATGCCTGGAGTTGCCAGTTCGTAGTAGTAGAAAGGCGAACTGGCGAAATGTGAATTGATCTCGGAGCCTCCGCCCATCACCGCGACCGCCGCATCGGCATGCGACCGGGTGATGGTGATCGAGTCGAGTTTATCGTAGTGATCGGCGCCCCAGATCTTGGCGGATTCCATTTCCAGAATGAGCGCATGGCCGGTCAGTTTGACCGCTGGCAGCGCGATCTTGTCCTTGTCGGTGAAGTCCGCGATCGTCTTCACGTTCGGATTGCGCGTCACCAGCACAAACGGCATCGACTGCATGGCGATAAGCGCGCGCACTTCCTGCGGTGTGCCGGCGGTCTTTTCCCAAATAGTCGCCAGCGTGGTAGCGCCCGGCCCGATGAAGTCGGCCTGGCCGGCGAGCAGGGCGTCGAGCTCGGCCGAAGGTCCCACGCGTTGCGTCCACGTGGTCTTGACGTCACCGAGACCTGCGGATTTGGCGTTCTTCTCGATCAGCTGCTGCGCCTCGATGACAATCATCGGGAGGTAAGGCAGGCCGAACTGCTTCGACATATTCACCATGTTGACTTCGGCCTGAGCGGCGCCGCCAAACGCGATGGCGCACAGAGCGGCGGTTGCGAGCTTTTTCCACATGGCTTCCTCCCTCGTTTTTATACGCACTAAAATTGATAGAGCCGTGCCGGGTTGTCGACGAGAATCCTCTGCAGCTCCGTGCGGTTTTTGGTCCATCCAGCAAGCCGGTTAAGCGCCTCGCCATCGTCTTCTGGCCGGAACGGCTCGATCACGGCCGGATCCCGCTTGGCGGCGCCGGGATGCGGCCAATCGGTGCCCCAGACGATGCGGTCCGGGTTGGCGTCGATCATGGCGCGCGCTATCGGCGCGGCGTCGGGATAATTCGGCTGTTGCGAAATTCGATAGGCCGCCGAAATCTTCACGTAGACCTTGCCGCTGCGCAGCAGCGCCAGCAACGCGTCGAAGCCGGGCTGTGTGGTGCCGCGTGCCGCTTGCGGGCGACCGAAGTGATCGACCACTAGCGTCGTCGGCAGCGCCAAAATCGTGTCATGCAGCGCCGAAAGGATCGCCAAGTTCGTGTAGGTCTGCACGTGCCAGCCGAGCGGAGCCACACGCGCAGCCGCCTCTTGCAGGTGACGCGCGGCGACGGCGGGATCGCTCTCGCCGTAGATTCAAGATTTACGCGCACGCCACGAATCCCGGCCGCGTGCATCTCGGCGAGCGAGCGAGCGCTCGTGGCGTCGTCAATGACGGCGACACCGCGCGCCCGCGGGCCGAGCTTGCGCACGGCGTCGACCGTGCAGGCATTGTCCGCGCCGTAGGGGCTCGGATGCACGATCACGACCCGATCGATATGCAGCGCGCGATGCAGGGCTTCTAAGACTTCAATCGATGCATCGCCGGGCGTATAGAGACGTTTGCTGGAATACGGAAATTTTTCAACCGGGCCGAAAATATGCATGTGGCAGTCGCAGGCATTGCGCGGCACCTCGAAAGCGGGCGGCGTGTGCGCGACACCGAGAATAGGATTGGCGGCGGCCATCATACAGGGATCTCGCGCACCTGCTTCGCCTTCTCGGTCATGGCGGCGAGCAGAAACTGAATATCGGTGCCGGTGGACACCATGCGTGCGCCCATGGCGACGAATTCGGCGGCGAGTTTCGGCTTGGTCGAGAGGCCGCCGACGCCGACGTGCTTGCCGTGCTTGCGGCAGGCGGCGATGGTGCGGGAATAGGCCTCGCGCACTTTGGGATGCTCAAGCTGGCCGGCAAGCCCCATGCTGGCGAGCATGTCGTTGACCCCGATCAGCACCATGTCGACGCCGTCGACCGCGGCGATTTCCTCGGCTTGCTCCACCGCCTCGGCGGATTCGAACTGCACGATTACCATGGTGGCATCGTTGACCGCGGCATTGGCTTCGGCGGTCGGGAACGAGCGGTACTCCAGATGGGGCAGGGCACCGCCGGCGCCGCGCTCGCCGAGCGGCGCGAATTTCACCGCCTTGACCACTTCGCGCGCCTCTTCCGCCGACCTAATGCCAGGGGCGACGATGCCGAGCGCGCCGCCATCGAGCACGCGTTGGATGTATTCGGGCGTATTGGCCGGCACCCGCACCATGGGAGCGATCCCGACGCTTAACGCCGCCAGGCAAATCTGCCCGGTCATGTCGAGCGTCATGGTCGAATGTTCCAGATCGATGTAGATCATGTCGAAACCGGCGGTCTTGGCCAACCGCGCGATCTCGACGCCGCGGGTAAGGCGAATGGTCATCGAGGCGACGACCTCGTTGCGCTTAAGCTTTTCCTTGACGACGTTACGCACGATGTCACTCGCCTTCACGTATTTGTCTCCTTATTTCGGATCGGGCAATTCGATTGCCAGCATCACGTTGCTCAGACTTTTGCCGTGGATGTCTTGCGCCAGCGACACCGTGACGCCGCCGCCGAGCGCGTTTTCGATGACGAAATTGAACGCCTTGAGATTGCGCAAGGGGTGGCGCCGGATTGGACCTTTGGCGATGTGCTTGAACACCTCCGCCACGCGTGCGGGCGTCAGCTCGCGTTCGAGAAAATCCCAATGCTTGGCGTCGTAGCAGGTCACCGAAATATTCGAGGTGTTGCCTTTGTCGCCGGCACGCGCGTGGGCGAGGTCGTAGACACGGACACTCATAGTGCGCCCTCCACGACCACCTGTGCATTGACCAGGTTCTTCGGTAGCAGCACCGATTTGACCGCCAGCACGTCGCGCACGCGCGGCTCGCAGGCGCCACCGGCGCCGCCAGGGCCGTGCATGTGCATGGCGCGCACCTCGAAGCCGATTGCATGCGCGGCCTTGCGCTCGCGCGTTCGCCCGGCCATGCGCAGTCGGACCTCGTAGGGCTCGGGCCGGATCTCCACCTGGGCGTGCAGGCTCGACATGCCAATCAGGTCGACGCGGAAATCATCGTAGACGAAGCCTTGCAGCTTCAGGCGCTCCTTGACGATCTCGGCCGCCCATTTGGCGCGCGCGACGGCGTCGATACCGCCATAGGACACTTCGCCCTCGCCGATATAGCCGTCAGCATAGCCGACATTGACCTTATAAGTTTCGGTAGCCGGCCGTGCCCGGGCGCCCGCGACGCGCACGCGATCCGCGCTCTCTTGCGTCAGCGCCACGCCGGTGATGTCAAGCACGCAGTCCGGCGTAATGTAAGCGGTCGGGTCGTGGATCTCGTAAATCAATTGCTCGGTGCAGGTCATGACATCGAGCCGTCCGCCGGTATCCGGCGTCTTGCCGATCACGACGGTGCCGTCGGCTTTGACGTCGGCGAAAGGAAAGCCGTTGCGGGCGAGATCGGGCACCTCCTTCTTGCCGGGCCAGCCGAAGCAGCCGCCAGTGACCGACGCCGTGCATTCGAGCAAGTGGCCGGCGGCGGTGCCCTGTGCGATCTTCGGCAGATCGTCGTAGGCCCAGCCGAATTCATGCAGCATTGGCGCCAGAAATAGCGACGGATCGGCCACCCGCCCGGACAGCACGATCGGCGCGCCGGTGCCGAGCGCTTCGCAGACCACGTCGGCGCCGAGATAGGCATTGGCGGAAATCATTTTAGGCAAAATGGATTCCAGCGGCTCGCCATTCTCGACCAGATTCAACTCGGGCCGGTGCTTCACGATACTCGAAACGTCGTCGCCGAGCACCACGGCGACCGCAACGTCGCCGAGACCCAGATCGGCGGCTTCCTTGCGCGCGGCGCGCGCGCCGCCGAGCGGATTGGCGGCGCCCATGTTGCTGACGATGCGGATGCCCTTGGCGATGCAGGTCGGCAGCACCATGCGCAGGCGCGCGTGCAGCGACGGCGAATAGCCGAGTTCCGGGTCTTTGCTGCGCGCCAGATTTTCGCGCGAGACGGTGCGCTCGGCGAGGCACTCGAACACCAGGTAGTCGATATCGCCCCGTTCGGCCAGTTCGAGCGCCGGCACCATGCGGTCGTCGGAAGTGCCCGCTCCGGCGCCAACGCGTATCGTTTCGCGCGATTTCATCAGGCGGTTCCTCGCGCCCGCTATTGTTGTTGTCTGAGCACGGGCGGCTCGTGGCGCGGGCGACCAGAAGGAGCATAGACAAGCTTATGGAAACCGTCCAAATTATTATTGGACAGCGATGCGGGAGATACCGAAGTCTCACGTAAAAAATAACGATAATGACGGTGGGAGGAAGTAGCTGATGGCGAGCGGCGCGGCACTCGCATCCAATTCTGCCTTATCGAGTGCAGGGAACGTCAAGCAAGGGTCGGCCGGCCGTGCGGACGCGGGCACCGATCCCGCGCGCCCATTGCTCGATGTGCGCGGGGTGACCATTCAATATAAGACGCAAGCCCATCTGGTCACCGCCACCTATCGCGTCGGATTCAACGTGCTGCAGGGCGATCGTTTCGTCGTGCTTGGGCCGTCGGGCTGCGGCAAGTCGACATTGCTGAAGGCGGTCGGCGGCTATCTGCAGCCAACCGAAGGCGAGATCCGCTTGAAGGGCGAGCTGATCAAGAAGCCGGGCCCGGACCGCATCATGGTGTTCCAGGAATTCGATCAGCTGCTGCCGTGGAAAACGGTTTTCGAGAACGTCGTCTTTCCGCTCAAGACCACGGGAACATTGGACGCAAAGGGCGCATACGAGCGCGCCATGCACTATATCGAGAAGGTCAATCTCACCAAATTCGCCCACAGTTATCCGCACACGCTGTCCGGCGGCATGAAGCAGCGCGTCGCGATCGCGCGCGGCATGGCGATGGAGCCCGATATCCTGCTGATGGACGAGCCGTTCGCCGCGCTCGATGCGTTGACGCGCGTGCGCATGCAGGACGAGCTTTTGGCGCTGTGGGATGAAACGCAATTCACGGTGCTGTTCGTCACCCATTCGATACCGGAAGCGATCAAGATCGGCAGCCGCATCCTGCTGTTGTCGCCGCATCCGGGTCAGGTGAAGGCCGAAATCAATAGCGTGCCGCGAGGGCAGGAAAACTCCAACGAAGCCGCTGCCCTCGGCCGCGAGATTCACGACATGCTGTTCGCCGATCAGATCGAGGAGGCGCCCAATGCTTGAGGCGGTTCAACGGGCGAATGTCTACCGCGAAACGCTGGGGCCCGAGCAGTTCGGCATTATCCAGAAGCCGCTGACGCTGGCCGAGAAGATTTATAACCAGGCTTGGCTGCGCAAGATCGCCATTCTCGTGGTGCTCGCGGCGGCCTGGGAGATTTACGGCCGCTGGCTCGACAATCCGCTGCTGGTGCCGCCGTTCAGCGAAGCCATGCGGGCTTTGGTGGCTGACGTCAGCAACGGGACGATACCAAGCCGCGCGCTCAGCTCGATCCAGGTGCTGCTGATCGGCTTTGCTACCGGCACGCTGCTCGCCGGGCTGCTCACCGTGTTCGCTATCAGCACGCGGATCGGCACCGACTTCCTCGAGACCATGACTGCGATGTTCAACCCGCTGCCGGCCATCGCGTTGCTGCCGCTCGCGCTGATCTGGTTCGGCCTGGGCGCCGGCAGTCTTGTATTTGTTCTGGTACACTCGGTGATGTGGGCGGTCGCGCTCAACACGTTGGCCGGATTCCGCAGCGTGTCCACAACGGTGCGCATGGTGGGGCGTAATTACAACCTCAACGGCTTGCGGTTCGTGGGGAAAATTCTCATTCCCGCCGCGTTTCCGAGCATTCTAGCCGGCCTCAAGATCGGCTGGGCCTTTGCCTGGCGAACGCTGATTGCCGCCGAACTCATTTTCGGCGTGTCGTCGGGCCAAGGCGGGCTCGGCTGGTACATCTTCGAAAGCAAAAATCAGCTCAATATTCCGGAAGTATTTGCCGGCTTGCTCACCATCATCCTGATTGGTCTTGCGGTCGAGAACGTGGTGTTTCGATTCATCGAAACCAGAACAGTCCAACGCTGGGGCATGCAATCCTGATCGCGTGACAAACTCAGCTTAGTTCAACGGGAGGAATTCATGATCCACAGGCGCGCATTCTGCAAAGCAATTGTCGCGGCACCCCTCCTGGCCACGCCTGGGCTTTTGCGCTCGGCCTTTGCCGACGAAGTCTCAAGCATCGTGCTGATCAGCCAGACCGGGCTGCCTTATTTGCCGATGATGGTGATGGAGCACTTCAAACTGATCGAAAAGCATGCAGAAAAGCTCGGCGTCGCGTCGCTCAAGCCGGAGTTCAAGAGTATGGGCGGCACGCAATCGCTGATCGACGCGCTGTTGAGCGGACAGATGAATTTCGGCGTCACCGGCGTGCCAGGCCTGGCCGTGCTATGGGACAAGACCGCCGGCACGCCAAACGAAGTGCGCGCGCTCTCCGCCGTGCAGTCGATGCCGTTCATGCTGGTGACCAACCGCGAGGCCATCAAGACGATCAAGGACTTCAAAGAACACGACAAGATCGCCGTGCCGTCGGTCAAAACGTCGAGCCAGGCGATCTGCCTGCAAATGGCGGCCGCCAAGGAATGGGGCCAGGATCAATATGCCAAGCTCGATCCGCTCACGATCACCCGCCCGCATCCGGACGCCGCCACCTCGGTGATGTCGAAGGCGACCGAGGTGAACAGCCACTACTCGGTGGCGCCCTTTTATTACTATGAGCTGGCGACGGCAGGGGTGCACAACGTGCTTAAATCCTACGACACGCTGGGCGGCCCAGCGACCAACGGCGTGATGCTGATGACGAAAAAGTTTCGCGACGCCAATCCGAAAGTGACCAGCGCGGTTTATGCAGCGCTCAGCGAGGCGGAGGACTTCATCAACAAAACGCCGGGTGAGGCCGCGCAGATCTACATCATGGCCGCCAATGAAAAGCGCAGCAGCCAAGCGGAGATGACCAAGTTCATCGCCGATCCCGACAATGTATGGACGACGACGCCGCAACAAACGATGACCTTTGCCAATTTCATGCACAAAGTGGGCACTATGAAACGGCAGCCTTCGTCGTGGAAAGAGCTCTACATGCCGGAGTCGCACGAACTCAAGGGCGGTTAGCCAAGTCGTGGCGCCGCAGGCGGAGAAGTTGGTCAATCCGGTCAAGGCGCGCATGCAGGCCGGCGAGGTCGCGCTCGGCATGCCGGTGCGGCTCGCGCGCTCGGGCGATATCGCCCGTATCGCCAAGACGACGGGGCACGATTTCATCTTCATCGATTGCCAGCATTCGCTGTTCAGTCTCGAAACCATCGGCCACATCGCAAGCGCCTCGCTTGGCTGCGGCATCGCTCCGCTGGTGCGCGTGCGCGGCATCGACGATCCGGACGTGTCGCTGCTGCTCGACAACGGTGTCATGGGCATCGTCTACCCCGACGTTAATACGGCCGCGCAGGCACGCAAGGCGGTCGACATCTGCAAGTTTGCCCCGCTCGGCAAACGCTCGGTCACCGCGGGCTATCCGCAGTTCGATTATCGTTCGGTGCCGCTGACCGCTAGCGTTCCGCAGCTCAACGACAGTTGCCTGCTGGTCTGCATGATCGAAACCGTTGAGGGGCTGGAAAACGTGGAAGCGATCGCGGCGGTCGACGGCATCGACGTGATCCATCTCGGCAGCAACGATCTGATGGCCAATCTGGGCAAGCCCGGAAAATTCGACGATCCGGCTTTAGTCGCGGCGCAAGAACGTCTCATCGCCGCCGCCCGCAAACACGGAAAGTTTGCCGGATGTGGCGGCAATCGCGATGTGCAGCGTCAGGTCGATCTGGTCCGCAAGGGCTGCCTGTTTCTGACCACCCAGTCGGATATCGGATTCCTGTCGGCGGCGGCGTCGAAATGGACCGCCGGCATCCGCGACGGGCTCAAGGCCTAAAGTTCGCGTAGCGCATTGAACTGCGCGACGTAACCCGAAGCGTCAATCCGCACGCCGATGACGGTGGTGCGCTTGGATTGCACCGCGGCGCTGAGCGCAGCGCTCAAGGCCTGTTCGGTTTCCACCACCACCCCGTCGGCGCCGAAGGATTGCGCCAGTTTCTCCCAATCCACGCCGCCGAGTTGCACGCCGTGCAGCGGAATACCCTTGATCTCCTGCTTGACGCGGATCAGCCCGATTTCGCGGTCGTCGAACACCAGCACGATGATCGGCAGGTTCTCTCGTTGGGCGGTCTGCAATTCCGCAACCGTCATCAGGAAGCCGCCGTCGCCGGTGAAGGCGACCACGGGCCGGTCCGGAAATGCCATGCGCGCCGCCAGCGCGCCGGGCACCGCGTAGCCCATGGACGCGAGCCCATTCGAGGTGAGGAATTCGCGCGGTCCGTAGGATTCCCACTTCTGCACGATCAGCAGCCGGCTGGCGCCGGCATCGCAGGTGGCGATCGTATTGCGCGGCAACACCGCACGCGCGACTTCCATCGTCCGTTGCGGCGACAGCCCGGTGCTGGGCGTGTTGAGCGCGTCGCGAACCTCCAGCCGGAACGACTTGGCGGCCTTCTCGCCCCAATTTGTGCCCTCGGGCGCCCAAAGCGCTAAGGCCGCCAGCAGCGCCTTCAGGTTGCCGATGATTTCCGGATCGGCCGGCACCAGCGCATCGGTGCTCGGGACCGAAGACAGCGCCAACACGGGCAATGTGTAGGGCCATGGTTTTGGCTGCAGCTCGACCGCGTCGAGACCGACAGTAATGATCAGGTCGGACTCCAGCACCAGCTTGCGCTCGATCAGGCCGCCGATGATGCAGCCGGCGCGCAGCGGATGATCCTCCGGAATCATGCCCTTGCATTTGGTGGTGGTGAGCACTGGGGCGCCCAGCCGCTCGGCGAATTTGACGAATTCAGCCGACGCGCCGCACCAGTAAACGCCGAGCCCTGCGATCAGGATCGGCCGTTTCGACTTGCCGAGCATGTCGAGCGCCGGCTTGAGATCGGCGCGATCCGGAGCGGGCACGATCCAATTAGGCATCAGCGGCGGTTCGGCGGCGTAGTCGCCGGCCTCGCGCGTGGTCTCGCTTTGCGGAAATTCGAAATGCACCGGACCGGGCGGCGCGCCAGTCGCGGTGCGCATAGCGCGGCGCACCTGCTGGCGCACGGTCTTGGCGTCGATGGTCGTGCTCCACTTCACGATCGGCTCGTAAACAGCGAGCTGGTTGATGCGCTGGCGCAGGCCGGTCTCATAAGTGGGGCGGGAATAGGAATCGGTAATCGCGATCAGCGGCGAGCGATCGAGAAATGCGTGCGCCACGCCGTTGACCATATTGGCGGCGCCGGGCCCGCGCGTGGACAGGCAAATTCCCGGGCTGCCGGTGAGGTCGCCCCAGGTCGAGGCCAGCATGGCGCCGGCCACTTCCTGTTTCATCAGGAGAAAACGCATCTGGCGCTGGCGCGCCGCTTCCATCAGTTCGACCAACTCGCCGCCCGGGTGACCCACTATGAATGGCGTGCCGGCATCCTTGAACGCGGCGGCCAGCACTTCGACGGTCGTGGTCATTGCAATTTCTCCCGGTCGGTTCGCTCGGCACGATAGCAGCAATTCACAGCATGCATTACTATCGTTAGCGGGATTTGGATCGGATCAGCTATGCCCAAAATCACGGTCGCCATCCTCGACAAGTTTCATCCGCACATCAAGACGGCGATCAAGGCGGCCGTTCCAGCGAATTGGACCGTGTCGTTCATCGAAGAAAGTACCTTGGCCGCGCGCGCGGCGGTATTGCGCGACGCCGAAATCGCATTCGTCATGGCGGCCCCGATGCCGAAAGAATTGCTGACCGAGGCCCGGCGGCTTCGCTTCATCCAAAAGCTCGGAGCCGGCGTCGATCGGATCGAACTCGATGTTTGCCGCAGCCGAGGGATCGGCGTGGCGCGGCTGCATGCCGGCAACAGCATTCCGGTCGCTGAACACACGATCCTCCTGATGCTCGCGGTCTATCGCCAGCTTCCGCAGATCGACGCCCGTACCCGCGCTGGCGCCTGGCAAAAGGAAGACGCGCGCGGCATGCATCGGCAATTGCAAGACAAGACGGTCGGGCTGGTCGGGTTCGGTGCGGTTGGCAAGGAAGTGGCGAAAAGGCTGCGCGGTTTCGAGGCTACGATCCTTTACTACGACCCGGTGCGCGCGCCGCGCGACGTCGAGCAAAGCTTTGGCGTCCGTTATGCCGATCTCGATGAGCTGGTACGCACCGCCGACATCGTCTCGTTGCACCTGCCGCTGCTGCCGCAAACGGCCGGCATCATTGATCCCAAGCGAATTCGCGCGATGAAACCCGACGCCGTCTTGATTAATTGCGCGCGCGGCGGTCTGGTGGACGAAGCCGCGCTGGCGGCGGCTTTGAAAGAAGGACACTTGTTCGGAGCCGGCATCGATGCCTTTGCCAGCGAGCCGCCGGTCGGCAGCCCGCTGCTCGAACTGGATAACACCGTGGTCACGTCGCATTTGGCGGGGGCCACACTCGACAATTTCTCCGGTATCGTGGCGCGGGCCGTGGTGAATGCCAAGGCCGTGTTGCGAGGCGAGGCCCTTCCAGAGACCGATGTGGTGGTTACACCCGACCGCAACGTGCCGGTGGCCTGACCCTGGATGGACAAAAGGGACGCTCGCCTTTACTCCACTCAATCACGCGCCGGTAGCTCAGCTGGATAGAGCACCAGACTTCGAATCTGGGGGTCAGGGGTTCGAATCCCTTCCGGCGCGC
>CAVZVP010000009.1:0-79208 GCA_963778745.1 uncultured Alphaproteobacteria bacterium
ATAGAACGGCAAATAAAACGATGTACATAATCCGTGGACTGCCAATGAGCAGAGTGGCGGCGTCCCCCATGGGCCCGAGATCTGCCCTAATATTGATCGTGTTTGCTATCAAAACCAGCGCGACAATGCTCTGCAGCAGCCAATTCGGATAATGTTGGCGTAGATTAGCCGCGATCCCCTTTCCGGTAATTCGTCCGATGCGGCCGCTGATCTCCTGGATGGCGGCCATAAGCGGATATGTAAATAGAAGCGTCCAGGTGATGCTGAAGCCGAACTGCGCTCCAGCTTGAGAATATGTCGCGATGCCGCTGGGGTCGTCATCGGATGCGCCGGTAATAGGCCTGGCCCCAGCACTCGGAGAATCTTATCTTTAAAAGTCAGTGGAGCATGAGCGGCCTTGGCGCCGCTGGTTGTCTTCGAGGATGGTGATGATTTCATGAAAGAACCAAAAAAAGAAAAGTCATCTAAGCGAGCAGCCAATCTTAATCCTTGGAGATCGGCGAAGTTCCGACGGCGCTAGTATAACGATTGGAACCCAATCCGCACAGAGTACGGACCGTTACTGCCTGTCGCAATGCGTCCGCCGACTCTAAACGAGTAAATCCGGACCTAGCATATTTTATGAACGTTGCAGGCGGCTCAAAAGGCCGCGGTCGCTTGTCGTCGCCATCGATAGTCGTGGCGTTCGTGGCTGTGAGACGCGACCAACTTCTAATCTCTGGCTTCGATCAGCCCTCAAATAAAAATGCGCTCTGGTTTCAAGGCCTGAGCGCATCTTTGTTCAGTCAATTTGTTTCGACTGTTATTCTATGATTTCAACGATTCGTCCTTCGAACCAACCCTCAAGTGGACTGGCCGAATGCCCTGGTAACGCCCGTCTTGAGAGGCTCCACGGCCGCGAGCGTGACCTTCTGAGCCAGCGCTGCAAGTTCCTTGGTCTGCTCAGTTAGTGTCGCAAACTGCTCGCGTGAATGGTCGGTCGACAATTCGATGAGATCTGAAGGCGATTTTACGCCGGACAGTTTTTGGACGAACTCGAGGGCCACCTTGGTATTGGTTTGAGCGAACTCGATGACCTTGGTGTTGTAGTCCTGCGCACCTTTAATGGCCGTCGAATAGCTGTTCTTGATCAAATCAGTGGCTTCAGCCGTCGCGGCGCTCACCTTCTCAAAAGCTTCCTTGGCTTGCGCGGTGCCTTTTTCAGCCGTCGCGCGAAATGCCTGCGTAGCATCTACCTTGGAGGAACTGGCGGGCTTCGCAGTCGTGGTTTTGGTTGTTGAGTCCAACATGGCACTTAATCCTTAGGGCGTTTCCTGCTGAGGACTTCCGCACGGCGACGCCCTGGGCGCTTGTCGGAGGTCTCGTATGTCGCACCCGGCGGAGCCGCTTTTCGGAGCACCAGTACGATCGCTCGAAATCCATATATAGTTAGTAAATGCTGCAACGCAATATGATTGGGGAAATAGTTAGAATTCGTGATCGTAACGGTGGCTAGGGAAGTTACGCGCGCGGAACTTTATCAATGCCGGATTGCCAACTAAGATATTGTAATCATGATGTATTATATGGATAGACAAATATTGCGCGAATTAGCAGGCGGCTCCGGTGGGTAGGAAACCCGCCCTCTCAATCCCATATGCTGCATAGCAATAAATCATGCTGCGGTGCAACAGAATCAATGGTAAGCTCGCCGTACAGTTGACATCGAAAAAGGACGATCAACTTGCTCAATCTCGGAACCAAGATAGCCAACTTCGCCCGGCATCGTCGCCAGTGGGAAACCATGTTGCGCTCGATGCCTCGCGCGCAGTTGCGAGCGCGCGACTTCGATCCGGCGTTCGACCGTTTGACCGAGGTGACGGGGTTCGGCTCCAATCCCGGCGCTCTACGCATGTTCAAATACTTACCGGCGGACCCGCAGCCGACGCTAGTGGTCGTCCTGCACGGTTGTACCCAGACGGCCGCGAGCTACGATTTCGGTGCCGGCTGGTCGACGCTCGCCGATCGCCACGGTTTCGTGCTCCTGCTGCCGGAACAGCAGCTCACGAACAATGCAAAAAACTGCTTCAACTGGTTTTGCGCCGGCGACATCGAGCGCGGGCGAGGCGAGGCCATGTCGATCCGCTGCATGGTTGAGAAAATGATCGTCGATCACGGGATCGACCGTCGCCGCGTGTTCGTCACCGGCCTTTCCGCCGGCGGCGCGATGACCTCCGTCATGCTCGCCACCTATCCCGACGTCTTCGCCGCCGGCGCCATCATCGCCGGCCTGCCTTACGGCACTGCCACCAATGTCAAGGAGGCTTTCGAGAGCATGGGTCAGGTGCGGGCCCGTTCAGCGCGCGAATGGGGCGATCTCGTGCGCGCCGCGTCGCCGCACAAGGGTCCGTGGCCGCGCGTATCGGTGTGGCACGGTGGCGCCGATCCGGTGGTGAAGTCGAAGAACGCCGGCGAGATCATCAAGCAGTGGGCCGACGTGCACGGCCTCGACCTCCCGCCGACCTCGACCGATCGGGTCGACGGATATCCGCGCCAGATCTGGCGCAATCCAGCAGGCCAGAGCGTAATCGAATCCTACGCCATCCCAGCCATGGCGCACGGCACGCCCCTCGCGACCGGGCCGTCCGACGAGCACGTCGGCGTGCCGGGCGCCTTTCTGCTCGACGTGGGCATCTCGTCCTCCTATCACATCGCGAAATTCTGGGGCCTGACCGAACATCCGCGTACCGCTCCGATCAAACAGAGCGAATCCGCCTCGATTGTCCCCGCCCCACGACGCCAGGGCCGTGCGACCACGGAAACGTCGGGCATTGCGTGCGACCCCGTCGCCGAGGCGCTCGAGGCGAAAAGTATACGCACCAACCTTATCGACGTGCAGGCCGTGATCACCCATGCGCTGAAAGCCGCCGGGCTGATGAAGTCGTGAACGACGGATCGCGCATCCCGCCAATCCGCTGAACTATCCTCCTCAAACCGCATCGAGTGCGGCGAGAGTTGGCAATCGTTGCTCAAATACGAAATCGTAGATTAGGGACATAAATACCAGGAAAAAAAATCAGTATAGCGTCCTCGTCGAAGTCACCCAGGGGATGGCCATGGAGGAGCGGAAATGGCGAGTAAGGGCATTATAACGAGTGCGCAGGGAACTATTGTAGCCGCAGGGAAAAGCGCCGCTCAAGAAAAAGAAACGAATTTAAACGTACCCGCCGAGGTGACGGGTTTTGCGTTCCGCTTTTTATAATTATACTCGATGCCGTTCGTCACCTTGTGATGTGACGTGAACTTGAAGCTCGCAAACTAATCCTAAAATTGTTTACCAACCCTACCCGCTGGCCTGCCGGGATGCGGGCATATCGCTGCAGAACTGCGCGATGGTTCGGGTTACGATCATCGGGCGAGAGCAGTTCGGGCAAAGCGGCGACTGGGGATGCATTTTGCAACGCTACACCGGCGCAATGTTTCCGTCCGGATTAGCGAAAGGCGCAATGCCGATCAGTGGCGAGAGTTTCAATCGCTGATCGCTGCTTTGTCGTTGCTGGGTCGCTCAAATGGCCCGGATGCTATCGACCCCGGCAAGTTCGCGTATGTCTCGGTGATCCGTCCGTTGGTCAATGTCCGCGTTGCGGGCATGAAGGCGCTGCAAGGGCCCCTCCGATCACTTCGACTACCCTCCGGTGACTACCTTCGTTCCATCGTCGGCGAGCGCACCCATGATTTAAAAGTGAAAACAGATTCCGGCTGCAATAGAACGATTATCGAAATGCTATGGAACAAAAAGCGGCTGTGCGCGTTTGGATATATTCAGCCAACTAGCCCAACCCCAGGCGGTTGGAATTCCCATCAACAATGGAGTGATTTATGAAGACCAAGTTTTTGGTATCGATGATGTTTATCGCCACGTTGGCGCTGCCGGTAGCGGCGCAGGCGCAGGGCACCGTTCGCGGGGCGGAAGAAGGTGCGGCCCAGGGTGCCCGCGCTGCGGGTCCGGTCGGCGCGATTGTCGGGGGCACAGTCGGTGCCGCCGTCGGCACTGTCGGTGGTATTCTTGGCGTAGAAGAGCGTCCACGCTTCCACGAATATGTCGTGCACCAGGGGCTGCCGTCCTATCGCTATAGCGACGAACTCCGCGTGGGCGCCGTATTGCCGGAGAGCGGGGTCACCTACTACGAGGTTCCGGCCGATTACCACGTGACAGGTTACCGCTACACTTACGTGAACGAGCATGCCGTGCTGGTCGATCCGCGCACGCACCGCATCGTTGAAATCATCGACTGACACCCGAGCGAAACGTAACATTAACACGTTGCGCCTGCATTCGGCTTAATGAGCCTTCGGGCTCCGAGCAATTCAGCCCCGCCGGAAACGGCGGGGTTTTTGCATGGGGCGCTTCGTTGGGAACGATAATGCTCCCCGGCCGGAGAACCGCATTCTCTGCCACAAGCCGGCTCTTCGACTTGAATGGCGCTGCCGCGTGGGCGAGCAATAAACACAGCAGCCCAATCGTTGTGCCAACTTACGCGATTTTGCCGCCTCATCAATGCGGATAAGGTTTTCGGCACACACAGGACATTCGGTTTTGAAGGTCTGATCAACAAGGCGGACCGCAACGGCGCACGCGATATCGCGCAGATGATGATGTGGTGGAATTGAAGCGCGAGTTCCGTCATACCTACTTATTCAGGGCCAACCACAAGCGGGCGACGGCTTCAGAAGGAGTTGTGTATAAATCATCATGTCCTTCATATCCCAACGCTGTGCATCGCCATTTTTCACGATCTAAAATAAGAGAGAAAAACTTCTCTCCACATGCCGCTATGAGTTCGGAAAGAGTGGGAAGAAACCAATCTTCAGTGGGCGCCGCTTCCCCCAGCGAATAGACGGATACACAGCCGTCGGGAGTGAGAAATTCCCTGCCTTGTCGATGTTGTATGTCCTGAATGTTGGGAAAGCCCGCGCTGTTCAATTCCTTTGCTAGCTCTTTGAGCATGCGTTACTATTACCGAAACTTTGTTAGACTGGTCCGTTTTCTAAAATTTATTCGGAGCGAAATAGAATTTTACGGCTAGTTATTTCTAAATTTGAAATCGACGTCCATAGAATACCCGCGCCCAGCGCATTCAAACGTTCGGAGATCGTGAGCCGGCGCTGCGGGCTCAATCCGAACCAGGTGGATATCTTCTCCACGCTGGGAACACGCGGGTATTAGTAGGAGGGGCGGTATTCTCAGAATAGGCAGTGATATTGTCAGCGGGTGTCCATCCTTCGTCGCAGCCTAAGAAGATTATGTCGCCCCGTCACCGAATCATTTGGTCATCGGTATGTGCTGTTCGCTGCGACAAGTCGAGAGCCTTGGTCCCCAATTGTGTTCCTTATAAGAGGCGGCGATCTGCGCCCATAAGCTCGGCACGAGAAAGGCCCTGCCGTTCTAACCTGGGCCATGATGGGGGGCCTGGCACCTTGTGCCTTGCCGATTGGTAATCCTTTGTCCGCATTTCCCGACATCGCCACGGAACCTAAGACGTCTTCACGGATTGTACTTCTATGGGGGCAATCAAACAGAGAAATTTAATGTCCAGCAAATATCTCGCCGCAGCGCTATTCGGCCTTGCTTTGATTAGCACACCGGCTTTTGCCCAAACCGCTGCCGGGACGCCTGACGCAATCACCATTATATCCCAGGCGGACGCGAGCCAGTGGCGTTCCTCGAAACTGATTGGCATGACTGTCTATAACAACAGCAACGAAAAAATCGCCGATATCTCGGACTTGCTCGTCGACAAGAACGGAAAAATTCAAGGGGTCATCCTTGGCGTCGGCGGATTTCTCGGAATGCGCAAGCATCTCGTCACAGTGAAATTCGAAAACCTTAAGTGGGTGACCGCTTCAGGCGGCGCTTTAGCCCCCAACCCAGGGGGCGCCACGTACACCAACTACCCCGATCACGCCGTCCTTGATGCGACCAAGGCCCAGCTTAAAGCCATGCCGGAATTTACTGCCGCGGCTGAAAGTTAGATGGTGGCAGGTTTAAGAGCGCAGGTCCGCAAATCCGAGGCCGCTTTAGTTGGCAGTCTCTTTCATTTCAAACCAAGCGTGCGATGTCGCCTTTTGGCACATAGCGTCAATTCGCTGCGCCGCGAAATTCGGTCGCGATTAGAGCAATAGCGGACATTGATCGGCACGGGCGCCGAATGGCTCACTCGCGAATGACCCGAAGCCCGCTGCGCATTGCGCGCTGGCCAAATTTTCAGACAATTGTACCAAATAATTTTCCGATCCCGGCAGTGAGTGCCATCGCCAAGGCGCCCCAGAATGTCACCCGGATCGTGGCGCGCAAAACGTTTGCGCCGCCTGCGCGTCCCCCGACCGCACCTAGAAGTGCAAGAAATCCCAAAGACGCCGCAGACACGATTGGAACGAGCAAACTAGCGGGTGACACGATAACCATCAGCAGGGGCATAGCAGCGCCGGTAGAAAATGTTACCGCCGATGTCAGCGCGGCCTGAACCGGACGCGCAGTGGTGATTTCCGAAATGCCAAGCTCATCGCGCGCGTGCGCGGTCAAGGCATCCTTCGCCATCAGCTGCTGGGCAACCTGCCGCGCAAGCACCTGATCGACACCACGCTTGACGTAGATTTCCGTCAGCTCATCAAGCTCGAATGCCGGATTCTCGCTAAGCTCCTTGCGCTCGCGCGCAAGATCCGCTCGTTCGGTGTCGGATTGCGAGCTGACCGACACATATTCGCCGGCGGCCATCGCCATGGCGCCGGCTACCAGTCCCGCGACTTCCGCGATCAATACAGCATTCTGGTTTGCCGCGGCTGCGGCCACGCCGACAATCAAACTTGCGGTCGAGATGATGCCGTCGTTGGCGCCAAGCACCGCGGCGCGCAGCCAACCGACGCGCTCGACGAAGTGGCGCTCCGGATGCAGCCTAAGACGACCCATCCGATGCTCCGCCTATCGGTTCACAGCCGCCCTAGCAGCATAAGAACGACAACGATAATCAGAATGGTACCAAGGACACCGACACCACCATGACCGTAACCGTAGCCGTAGCCGCCAAACCGACCACTAAAGCCACCAACTAGGAAGATGATGAGAATAATGACGAGAATGAGTCCCAGCGACATGGTCTTATCTCCATTGGCAGGATCTAACTGAGCATTGTGCCTCTTCGTAACTCAACACTTTAAATTGTAGATCGTCTTGCTTAAGTGCCTTTCTGTCAGTGCGCCGCTCGCGAAATATTAAACTACTTTTTCTCGATGGTAATTCCACCTTTGCCGACGCTGATTTCGATGCCGGTGGTCTTTTGCTGTTCCTGGTAGAGTTGATAGCCGAAGGCCACGGCGCCGATGGCGAGAACGCGGATAACGAGGTAGAGACCGTTGCGATTCATAGCCAGATGCTCCCTTTAGCCGTAGAAACGCCGCCTTAGATCAACCTGCGCTTATCGCGTCCCGCTCCACTATGCGGTGTCCAGTCGAAACAACCGTCGCGACGACAGCATCGGACGGTGCCGTTGTGAGCCGCAGCTAAAACCAATTAATCCCCGCCAGGGGCAGCAGCCGTTGGAGAATCGCTCCCAGGCAGACCAGCACCACGAGTATTTTTAAAAGATTTGCCAAACGACCGTCATTAACGAACTTTTCGATGACCCAAAAACATATTGCGCCCACGACGCAAATAATCAGAACTCCGATTAAAGCTGAAAGCATAGCAGCCCCCTGTGTTGGTGTTGTAACGAGGCCCGGCCGATGATAGTCACGGCTTTAGGGCCACCCATCGAGTTTGCCTTCGATAATCAAAACCATTGAACGTCTCTCTTCCGCACCTCGGCACGAGCGGAAGAAAGTTGTGCCTTTCTCGCTCCGCGCAGCCATGGCGACGGTACCGGAGGGATATCAAGTCGCAGCATTGACCTGCTTTACGTCTTCTTCGGCCAACAGCTTCAAAGCCACTTCTTCGGCCAACAGTTTCAAAACCACATTGCGCTTAACAGGATCGATTTCGGTTTTGAGTTGGTCAATGTAATGCACAACATTTTGGCGCTCGACGAATGCTTTCATGGATTTATCC
This sequence comes from uncultured Alphaproteobacteria bacterium, assembly GCA_963778745.1. Taxonomy (GTDB): domain Bacteria; phylum Pseudomonadota; class Alphaproteobacteria; order Rhizobiales; family Xanthobacteraceae; genus Pseudolabrys. The sequence goes on from CAVZVP010000009.1 coordinate 8,081, forward strand.
ATGACTCGCCCTCCTGCGCAGGAAGAAAAAACGGTCGGATCGCGCGACCGTTGGAAGAACTATGCGCTAAAATGCGGCCTGCTTCGGGGATTGGGGGGTCAAGGGGCCAGCTCAAGCGCATCAGCGGTCCTTTGGTATCGCGACCGGACCGTTACCGCAGGCTGCGCCCTTGTATGGAAGGAGTCGAGCGATATGTCCGATTCCAGACATTCTAGGGCAGCAACCCTGTCATGCCTGTCATTCTGCCGCAGGAGCGCGACACCTCTAGCTTAACGTCCGATACAAGACATTAGCCTTGCCACATTGGCCTTGCCTCGGACGTCAAACGAGCGCAGCGTTCGCAGGCGATTGGCCGCTGGGCTCCATTGACGAGACCCAGCGACAAGAAACCGAAAAAATCGTTGGTCGAGGCCAAGCGCGAGCAACCCGCGCCAAGTCAAGCTGTTTGGGCATAACCAAAAGGAGCAGCGAAGTGGTGGCCAGCCGCAAGGCGTCGGATCCGCATGCCAACCGATTGCTCGGTTTGCTGCCGTCCAGAGATTACCAACGGCTTCGCCCGCACCTTCATCGGATTCCGCTGGGGTACCGGCAGTCTCTCTATCGTGCGAACAAGCCCATCGGATTTGTCTATTTCATCGAGACCGGCGTCGGCTCCCTGGTAAACACTATGAAGAACGGCGAGGCAGCCGAGGTCGGAACCATCGGCAACGAGGGCTTAGTGGGCCTGCCTGTCGTGTTGGGCGACGACCGGGCGCCGACAAGCGTTTATGTCCAAGTCCCTGGTGCTGGCCTCAGAATGAAGGCAAGCCTGTTCAAAAAGGAACTGACGCGAAGCGCTTCGATGAGAGCCGTCATGCTTCGCTATACCCACGCCTTCTTCAACCAGGTCGCGCAGTCTGCTGCATGCAATCATTTTCACTCTCTACAGCAACGATGTTGCCGCTGGCTTCTGATGACGCATGACCGCATGCAATCGGATGAGTTTCTGCTCACGCAGGAGTTCTTGGCCATGATGCTAGGGGTGCAGCGGACTGGGGTGTCAGCTGCGGCAGGTGCCCTGCAACGGGTCGGCCTCATCCGGTACATACGTGGCAACGTCACAATCCTCGATCGCCGTGGCCTGATGCAGCGTTCGTGCGAGTGTTACGGCGTGTCCAAGAGGGAGTTCGATCGTCTGCTCGGCAATCGAGCAAAACGCAAATAGCGCTCCGATCTTCAACTACTATGCACCGAAGCTATCGTTGAGCGGCGGCGCAGCCATGCAACAATCCGGGGAAGCAAACCGGTCGCCGGCGGCAACAAAACGCTATCGCCTATCATGCGAGACCCGCCCGGCCGCCGCTCGAACACGATCTTGCGATGGTGGAATGCCTCAAGCTCTGGCCGGTGCGCTATGCTCACGATGGCGGTGCGGGGAAGGCGTTCGGCAACGAGCGTCATCAAATGTCCCTGGCTCAGCGGATCGAGCGCCGACGTTGCCTCGTCCATGACGACGATATCCGGTTGATGCAGGAGCAAACGCACGAAGGCGAGACGCTGACATTCGCCGCCGGACAAGGTGCGGTTCCAGGGGGCCTCTTCGTCTAGATGTTTGACAAGGTAGCCGAGGCCTGCCGACTCCATTAACTCGCGTAGCTTGCCGTCAGGAGCATCGACGGGTGACAACGGGTAAGTAGCGGCGCGCCGAAGTGTGCCAAGCGGGATATAAGGCCGCTGCGGCATCAGGACCATCTTGACGCCGCTCGGAACGGCGATGTTGCCTTGCCCCCACGGCCACAGACCGGCAATCGCGCGTGTGAGCGTGGTTTTTCCCGTACCGGATTCTCCGAGCAGGAGAACTCTTTCGCCAGGTTCGATGAGCACGTCGGCATCTTTGACAACGACGGTGCCGTCGTCGAGCTCAACCGAAAGATTTTGCAGGCGAAGCGTTGAGCCTTCGTGCTCGGTCCGCGTGATCGCGCGCGACGCACCGGGCACGCCGGCTGCCTCAAGATGGTCGATAGAGGCCAGGAGCGATCCAACGCGGCGCGCCGACGCTGCCCAACCTGCGAGCCGCGGATAGTTTTCGAGCAGCCAATTGAACGCCGACTGGACCTGAACGAACGCTGCCGCCGCTTGCATGACCTCGCCGAGTGTCATGGCCCCCGCGACGTATTTCGGCGCACATAGGACGAGCGGGACCACCGGCGCTATCAGCCAATGGGCGTTGGAAACGAGCGTGTAGCGCATATGCTGATGGCAGAGGTCGAGCCATCGCAGGATGACCGCACCGAGGCCTTGCCGCAATCCAGCCCGCTCTTCTTTCTCGCCGCCCAGCAGCGCGATGCTCTCGCCGTTTTCCCGCACGCGGGTCAGTGCATAGCGAAATTCAGCCTCCGATTGGTTCACGCGCTCGGAAACCGCGACGAAGCGGCTCGCCACCAGGATGACCGCCGCGCTGGTGATGGCTGCGTAAATGATCGCCGCGATCACTAGGTAGCCGGGGATGACAATGGGTGTCGTCGGCGTGCCGAGTGTCAGACTGCCACCGACGAACCAAAGCACCCCGACGAACGTCACCGCCGTGACCGCGGCGCTGAAGATGCCGACGACGAAGTCGACCGGCGCGTCGGTGGCGACACGCGCATCATCACCGATGCGGCCCTCCGGGTTCTGATGGTCTCCCGTCACCAAATCGAGTTGGTAGTAGTGGCCATTTGCCAACCACTTGCCGACCAGATGGTTGGTCAACCACTCGCGCCACCCACGCTGGATTGTCATGCGCCCGTACACGGCGATGATGGCCAACCCCACCATGCTCACCACCAGCGAACCGAAGATTAGGGCTTGCGTCCAGACCGCGTCCCCGTTCTTTTTCTCAAGCGCGTTGAAGATGTCGCGGCTCCAGATATTCATCCGGTACTGGAAAGCGACCTGGATAAGAATGAGCGCGATAAGACCGAGGGTGAGCAGCCAGGCCCTTCGGCGGGTGTCCCCAAACCAGAAGCCGCTGGCACTCGCCCAGAAACGCCGGATGAGCGGTCGGCCGGTCGGTATCGCATGCGGCTGTTGATACATAATTGGGCCGTTTGGCTTTTTGGTCGCCCAATACGACACGCTGCATTCATAGCTTTCATTGACCTAAATCATAACACCTTGTGGGCTTGAGCATATTTTCCTCAACTGGATGCCTTCCGAATTGTGGCCCCGCATGCCGTGACGGCTCGCGATCGGGATGGTAGTTGTGGGTCCCAGAGCATCGGCTTGAGACTGTCGATGCAAGCACGTGAGATCCTGCCATGCCGCGTTACTATTTCCATCTCACCGATGGCAAACAAGTTCTGAACAGGGCGGCGGTCTTAGTTTGTCACCTTTCTACCGGCTAAACGTAAAGCGGCACGGCACCTATCGGCAGGGCAAGCCGTAGGATGGTGAGCCAGCAGTGCCAATCGGCAAGGCGGCATTTATTGGCATCGGGTCCGAACGCATCGAATTGGTTATTCAAAAGTTAATGCGAGTTTTTGGGTCCTAGGGATTTTTGAACCGGGTCTTCCTTCGCGCGACGGCCGGGGCCTGTCCAGCATGGGGCGGGGTTCGCCTAGGCCGACGGCGCAGTCCTCACGTTAGCCCTGCCTGACGGCGCAGTCCTCACGTCGACAGTTCGTGGAAGGTCCTCAACGCCTCCGGCATGGGTCCGGGCTTCTGAAGTGGGTTGGTTTTTAGGTCGAATTCAATCGCGCTGTCCTGCGCCTCCGTAGGGCCAAGGAGGGCATACCCAATGTCCTCCATTGAACGGATCGGAGTGCGCGCTCTTCGTCGATTGCAAAGCGAGAACGAGACCACGCCTACCGCAATTTCGCTGGGAAGGATTCGCGGGCCTCGACGCAGCACCAATCAGTCGAAATAATCTGTTGAAAGCACCGTCTATTGGAGAAAAGTTGGAGATGCCGTCCATCGCCAAACTAAGATCTACGCTAAGCTATTGATTTATATGGCGCTCCCTAGGGGACTCGAACCCCTGTTTTCGCCGTGAGAGGGCGACGTCCTGGGCCGCTAGACGAAGGGAGCTTGGGCCAAGGCTTATCGAGATAGCCTCGATCTCCCGAGCACGCAAGCTTGCGGCCGGCGGCATAGCATTCCACCCTATGACGGCAGCTAGGAGCCCTTCGCATGATCGACCGCATCGCCCCCCTCGTGAACGCCGACGCCAAGCTCATCCGGCGCGGCCGCTTCGTCGACACCACCTTCATGATCGCCATCGACGAGGCCTATACGCTGATCCGGGTGCAAGAAGGCCGCATCACCCAGGTGACGCCGGGACCGTTCATCACGGCGGACTTTAGTTTCGCTTTGCGCGCCTCACGCGGCGTCTGGGAAAAATTCTGGCAGCCGCTGCCGCCGCTCGGCTTCACCGACATATTCGCGCTGGTGAAGCAGAAACTGATGCGGGTGGAAGGCGACATCCATCCCTTCATGTCCAACCTGCTCTATTTCAAGGATGTGATCGCCGCGCCGCGCAAGGACGCTGCGCGATGAAGCCGGCCTTCGAACCCATTGCCGGGCGCTACCTGCATCTCGACCTGCTCGGTAGGCCGCACCGGCTTTATGTCGAGGAAGCGGGAAAAGGCATCCCCCTGCTCTGCCTGCACACCGCCGGCTCCGACGCGCGCCAGTTCCGCGGCCTGATGAACGATGCGCACGTGACGGAAAGTTTCCGTGTCATCGCTTTCGACATGCCCTGGCACGGCAAGTCGTCGCCGCCGGCCGGCTGGCAGGACGAGGAATATCAACTCACCTCGCGCGATTACGTGCGCATGATCTTGGAAGTCGCCGATGCGCTCGGCCTCGACAAGCCGGTCGCCATGGGCTGTTCGATCGGCGGGCGCATCGTGTTGCATCTTGCCCACGAATGTCCGGAGCGTTTCCGCGCGCTGATCGGGCTGGAGTCGGCGGCGCATACCGATCCCTATTACGATCTCAGTTGGCTCAACCGGCCCGACGTACACGGCGGCATGGTTTGCGCCGGCGTGATTTCCGGCCTCGTGGCGCCGACCGCGCCGGCCACTGAAAAATGGGAAACGCTGTGGCATTACATGCAGAGCGGGCCCGGCGTGTTCAAAGGCGATCTGCATTTCTACATGATCGACGGCGACATCCGCGGCAAAGTCGGCGAGATCGACATCACGCGATGTCCGCTTTATTTGCTCACTGGCGAATACGACTATTCCTGCACGGCCGAGGGCACGCTGGCGATCGCCGAACGCACCGGCGCGCAGGCTACCATCATGAAAGGCCTCGGGCATTTTCCGATGAGCGAGGACCCGGAGAAGTTCAACGGCTACCTGCTGCCAGTGTTGGAGAAGATCAGGGCGCTTTAGCTTCAAGCCGCAGCCGCCCCAGCGGCTTCAGCGTATCGGGATCAAATGTGCGCAATTCGGTGACGCCGCCGACCTCGATCGTCACCACGATGTGGTCGGCGCCGACCGCGATCGAGAGCACCTTGGCGCCGGCTGGCAGCGTATCCGTGACATCCGCGAAAGACGGAGCGCTTTCCTTCACATGAAAAAGGCGGTAGCCGATGACGACGAGCACGAGAGCAATCGCGACGAAAGTAACCGTGGTGACGATCACCATCATCCAGCGCACCTTGCCAATCGCCGCGGCCGCTTCCGGATTAAGGGGCGTCTGGTCGTCGGACATCGGTTGAACCATGGCTGATGAGACAGTCGAGACGGTCAAGATCGCCGCCGAGGAGCAAGGCCAGCGGCTCGATCGCGTGCTGGCCGTGCGCATCCCGGCGCTGTCGCGTTCGCGCCTGAAGGCGCTGATCCTCGATGGCCAAGTGACGATACAAGCGGCGATCGAGGCGCGCACGATCCGCGATCCCGCGACACACGTCAATTCCGGCGACATGGTCACCGTCACGTTGCCGGTGCCCGAACAAGCCAAGCCCGCGGGCGAGCCCATCTCGCTCACTATCGTCTATGAGGACGATGCACTCATTGTCATCGATAAGCCGAAAGGCCTGGTGGTGCATCCGGCCGCCGGCCACGCCAAGGGCACGCTGGTCAACGCGCTGATCGCCCATTGCGGCGACAGCCTGTCCGGCATCGGCGGGGTCAAGCGGCCCGGCATCGTGCACCGGCTCGACAAGGACACCACCGGCCTCATGGTGGTGGCCAAGACCGACGCCGCCCACTGCGCGCTCAGTGCCCAGTTCGCCAACAAGAGCGAAAGCGGTATTGAACGCGGCTATCTCGCTCTAGTCTGGGGTGCGCCGGCGAAACCGAAGGGCACCATTGACGCGCCGCTCGACCGGCATCCGCAGGCTCGCGACAAACGCGCGGTGCGCGAAGGCGGCCGGGAAGCCGTAACCCACTGGCAGGTACTGGAGCGATTCGCCGGGACGGACGGCAAGCCGGTTGCCAGCCTTTTGGCCTGCACGCTCGAGACCGGCCGTACCCATCAAATCAGGGTGCATTTGGCCCATATCGGCCATCCGATCTTGGGCGACGCCAGCTACGGCATGGGCTTCAAAACCAAAGCCAACCTGCTTTCGCCCGCAGCGCGCACCGCCTTGGAGGGTCTTGGAAGACAGGCCTTGCATGCTTATATACTCGCTATCGAACACCCCCAATCAGGAAAAAGCCTGCGGTTCCAATCGGAACTGCCGGGCGATTTGCGGCGTTTACGTGATGCCCTGGCTGCGGAGAGCCGCAACCTAGGGCGGCAGCCGTCGAAATAGGCCAATTCGAACAGTGGCTTGGGCCATAACGCCGGCGTCACGGCGACGTGACGGGCTGACGCTGGTTTTCGGTGCCCGGTTCCGCTATGCTGCACCTGCGATCAAGTTTTCGCGGTCGCAAAATTGGATGGGTGCCGTCGGCTCGGGGAGCGGCGGCTCAATCGCCCGCCGATTCATCGGGGGCAACTTAAGGAGGGCGCTATCATGGCCCGTTCAGCCGCTTTGCCGGCACTCAAGGCCGAATCCGGCCTTTCACACTATTTGGAAGAAATCCGCCGGTTCCCTATGCTGGAACCGCAGCAGGAATACATGCTGGCGCGCAGCTGGCGTGAGCACGGCGATCGTGAAGCCGCGCACAAGCTCGTCACCAGCCATCTCCGCCTGGTCGCCAAGATCGCCATGGGCTATCGCGGCTACGGCCTGCCGATTTCGGAAGTCGTTTCCGAAGGCAATGTCGGCCTGATGCAGGCGGTCAAGCGCTTCGAGCCCGAAAAGGGCTTCCGGCTCGCCACCTACGCCATGTGGTGGATCAAGGCCGCAATCCAGGAATACATTTTGCGCTCGTGGTCGCTGGTGAAGATGGGCACCACCGCCAACCAGAAGAAGTTGTTCTTCAACCTGCGCAAGGCCAAGAGCAAGATTTCCGCGCTCGACGAAGGCGACTTGCGGCCTGATCAGGTCAAGGTCATCGCCAAGCGGCTGGGCGTCAACGAGCAGGACGTGGTCGACATGAACCGCCGCCTGGGCGGCGACGCCTCGCTCAACGCGCCGATCCGCGACGACGGCGAAAGCGGCGAGTGGCAGGATTGGCTGGTCAGCGACGCGCCCAGCCAGGAGCGCCTGCTGGCCGATCACGAGGAAAGCGATAACCGCCACCAGGCGCTGATCGGCGCGCTTGATGTGCTCAACGATCGCGAGCGGCGCATTTTCGAGGCGCGCCGCCTCGCCGACGATCCGATCACGCTCGAGGATCTGGCTTCCGAATTCGGCGTCTCGCGCGAGCGCGTGCGCCAGATCGAGGTGCGCGCCTTCGAGAAGGTGCAGAAGGCGGTGAAGAACCGCATCGCCGTTCTGGAGCAGCCGAAGGCAACGCCGGCGATTTCGACGACGATGCATTAAATCAAAAGCGGCGACATTTTATGAAACGACAATGGCCGGGCATGTCCCGGACATTTTGTTTTTTACCCAACAATTAAGACTGCGGCGCCTACTGCCCCCACGCCCTAAACGCTTCCTCGAAGGCGCGCACGCCGGGCGTGCCCTTCTCGAGCGCGAGGATGGCGCGCTTGTTACTGGTATAAACGACCGGGATGTCGAACCAGTCGCGCTCCTTCAACAGCTGGATATTGCGCGCCACGTCGACGTCGACGGCGGAGAGCCCGATCAGGAAATAGCCGTTGGTCACCTTCACCGCGAGACCCGCGAGCGGCACGCCGCGCGCCTGCTCGTCCTGTTTCATCAGCACGCCCGGCACGTTGCCGATGCCGCCTTCGGCAAAATCCGCCGGCAGCGTGAACATGATTTCGATTGTGTGGCTCGCCGGCAGCGCCTTGTCGGTGTTGCGGCGGAGCGACCAGGTCATGCGCAAGTGCCGCTCAGGGATTTCCACGTCGGCGCGCACCGCGAGTTCAGGCGCGAGCCCCGGCCCCGGCGACACCGTTTCGGTACGCCAGAGCGCCGAGCCGACATAGCGCTTGCCCTTCGGGTCGCTCGGATCCTCGTCATACAGCACGACCTTTTGCGCGACCGCGGCGGCCGGCGCATTGGCAGGCGCCGACGTCCCGGGGGCCGTTCCGACGCGATCGGGGATCTTCGGCTTGCTGGTGGGCGCCGCCGCTTCGCGCGGTTTCGGCGGCGGAGCGCTACGGAAACTCGCCACCATCGACATGATCGCTTCGCGCTGCGAGTAGGCGCCACCGGCGAGGCCGCCCAGCACCAGCATCAGCACGAAAAACCTGATGACGCGGCCGAAAGAGCGCGGCGGCCGAGCGTAGACCTCGTCGTCTTGCTCATCGCCTAACGACGGCGCGGCATCCGCATATGGCGGCGGCATCCGTTCGTCCGCCGTCGGCGCGCCATCCGCCTGTTGCGAACTCGAGCTCGGCGCCGGGAGGCTCGAAGTAATGTTCAGGCGGCGGCTGCCCGCTATCGGCGATCTGCGGCGGACGATCGCCGGGCATCGTCTCGTAGACCTCGTGCGCCGACCGGTTGGCGGCGGCGGCCGCGTCTCCCAGGCCCTCGGCCGCGGCCGCCGTCGCACGGAAGCCGCGCAAGCCTTGGTCCGAAAGGGTCTTTTTCGGCCCGGTTGCTTCGGGAGCCTCTGGGCGCGCGCGCTTGCCCGCTTCCGCTTCGACCTTGCGGATTGCCTCCTCGAGCGCCAGCCGCTCGCGCGTGATGTCGGATTCGTCGAGCGCCGGATCGACGCTGCGCAACTGATTGACCAGCGCGCTGCGCGCGCGCTCGTACAGCGCACGGCGGTTTTCGCCCGTGTTCTTGTCGAGGCCGTTAACGGCGCGCGCGATCAGGGGGTGATAATCAGCCATCGGATCTTAGCGTAATCCCACTTTATGTCGTATTTGCCTAATCATAGCTCAAACGGGTTCTTCATTAGAATCGTGTCTTCGCGCTCCGGGCTGGTCGAAAGCAGGGTCACCGGGCAACCGATCAGCTCCTCGATGCGGCGTACATATTTCACCGCTTGCGCCGGCAATTGCGCCCAGGAGCGCGCATGGGCGGTGCCCTCCTGCCAGCCTTCCGCGCTCTCGTAGACGGGCTCGACCCGGGCCTGCGCGTGCTCGCTGGCGGGCAGATAGTCGATCTCGCGGCCGTCCAGACGGTAGCCCACGCAGACCTTGATGTCGTCGAATCCGTCCAGGATATCGAGCTTGGTGAGCGCAATGCCGTCGATGCCGCTGGTGCGCACCGTTTGGCGGACGAGCACGGCGTCGAACCAGCCGCAGCGCCGTTTGCGACCGGTCACGGTGCCGAATTCGCGGCCGCGCTCGCCGAGCCGATCGCCGATGGGATTGTTCTGTTCGGTCGGGAACGGGCCGGCGCCGACGCGCGTGGTGTAGGCCTTGCAGATGCCGAGCACGTAGTCGATCGCGCTCGGCCCGAGGCCCGAACCGGTCGCCGCCTGCGAGGCGACGGTGTTGGATGAGGTGACGTAAGGATAGGTGCCGTGATCGATATCGAGCAATGCGCCTTGCGCGCCTTCGAACAAGATGCGTTTGCCCTCGCGCCGTTTGGTGTCGAGCAGTTGCCACACCGAATCCATGTAAGGCAGCACCTTCGGCGCCACCGCCGCCAGTTCGTCGTACACCGTGCGCGGCTCGACCTCGGGCATGCCGAGACCGCGGCGCAGCGCATTGTGGTGCGCCAGCAGACGTTCGATCTTGCCGCCGAGCATTTGCAAGTCGGCGAGGTCCATCAGGCGGATCGCGCGACGGCCGACCTTGTCCTCGTAAGCGGGCCCGATGCCGCGGCCGGTGGTGCCGATGGCGCCCTTGCCTGACGCCGCTTCACGGGCAACGTCGAGCTCTTGGTGCAGCGGAAGGATGAGCGTCGCATTCTCGGCGATGCGCAGATTGTCGCGGCTCACCGTCACGCCCACCTGTTTGAGCCGGCCTATCTCCTCGAGCAGAGCATGCGGATCGAGCACGACGCCGTTGCCGATGACCGACAGCTTGCCGCCGCGCACCACGCCGGACGGCAGCAGCGACAACTTGTAGGTGACGCCGTCGATCACCAGCGTGTGGCCGGCATTATGGCCGCCCTGGAAGCGCACGACGATGTCGGCCTGCTCGGACAGCCAGTCGACGATCTTACCCTTGCCCTCGTCGCCCCACTGCGACCCGACCACCACCACATTCGCCATTAGAACTGCATCCCCCGCGCCAGCAATTTGGACACTGGCGCCGGACGGTGCCGGCCAGGTCCACCTTCGGATAAAGGATCAATCCGGCCGAGGCAAGGCAGGGAACGCCGCCGGGGTGGCTCCGGGCGGCGTCTCATAAGAAATTGATATTACGTCGCTATTTCTAGAAATGCAGCGGCTTGGCCTGCTGCACCTGCGGCAGCGCGCGCACCTTGGCGAGCACGTCGTCGGGAAGTTCGCCGTCGATCTCGATCAGCGCGATGGCATTGGCGCCTGGCGCCTCGCGGCCAACATGGAAGGTGGCGATGTTGATGCCGGCCTCGCCCAGAGTGGACGAGAAGCGGCCGATAAATCCCGGCTTGTCGTGATTGGTGATGTAGATCATCGAGGGGCCGAACTCGGCGTCCATGCGGATGCCCTTGATGTTGACGATGCGCGGGCGACCGTCGGCGAACACGGTGCCGGACACCCAGCGTTTCTGCTTGTCGGTCATCACTGTCACGGTGATCAGGCTGTCATAATCGCCGGCCGCGTCACGCGTGGTCTCCTCCACCGCCATGCCGCGCTCGCGCGCTACTACTGGCGCCGACACCACGTTGACGTCGTTGCCGAGCATCGGCCGCAGCAGGCCGGAGAGCACCGCCGAGGTCAGCGCCTTGATATTCATCTGCGCTACCGCGCCTTCGTAGGTGATCTGGATTTCCTTGATCGCGTTTTCCGTCAACTGCCCGGCGAAGGAGCCGAGCTTGTCGGCGAGTGCGACGAACGGCTTGAGCTTCGGCGCTTCCTCGGCACTGATCGAGGGAAAATTGACCGCATTGGATATCGCGCCGCGCAGCAGATAGTCCGACATTTGCTCGGCCACCTGCAGCGCCACGTTTTCCTGCGCCTCGGACGTGGCGGCACCGAGATGCGGCGTGCACACTACGTTGGGCAGGCTGAATAGCGGGCTCTGCGTCGCCGGCTCCTCGACGAACACGTCGAAGGCCGCGCCCGCAACCTGCCCCGCCTTGAGCGCTTCGGCCAAAGCCGCCTCGTCGACCAGGCCGCCGCGCGCGCAATTGATTATGCGCACGCCCTTTTTCAATTTCTTGATCGCCGCGACATCGATGATGTTCCTAGTCTTGTCGGTAAGCGGGGTGTGCAGCGTAATGAAATCGGCGCGTTTGAACAGCTCGTCGAGCTCGACCTTGTCGACGCCGAGATCGCGCGCGCGTTCCTCCGACAAAAACGGATCGTAGGCGATCACCTTCATGCGCAGGCCGACGCCGCGGTCGGCGACGATGGAGCCGATATTGCCGCAGCCGATAATGCCGAGCGTCTTGGAGAAAATTTCCACGCCCATGAACTTGTTCTTTTCCCACTTACCGGCGCGTGTGGACACGTCGGCTTCCGGGATTTGTCGCGCCAACGCCAGCATCAACGAGATCGCGTGTTCGGCGGTGGTAATGGAATTGCCGAACGGCGTGTTCATCACGATGACGCCGCGCGCGGTTGCCGCTGGAATGTCGACATTGTCGACGCCGATGCCGGCGCGGCCGATCACCTTCAGGTTCTTGGCCTTTTCGAGGATCTTGGCCGACACTTTGGTGGCCGAGCGGATGGCGAGGCCATCGTAATTGCCGATGAGCTCGGCGAGTTTCTCTTTGTCCTTGCCGAGGGCGGGCTGGAAATCGACCTCGATGCCGCGATCCTTGAAGATTTGCACGGCGGCGGGCGAGAGCGCATCGGAGATGAGAACTTTAGGCATGGCGAATACTGCTTTTTGAATGGGTTTATCGGTCGTCATCTCCCCCGCATGCGGGGGACGAAAATATTGAGCGTTACGCCGCCTTCGGCAGCGCTGCTTTGGCTTCGGCGAAGGCCCAGTCGAGCCAGGGCGTGAGCGCCTCCAGGTCGGCGGTCTCCGCCGTCGCCCCACACCAGATGCGCAGGCCGGGCGGCGCGTCGCGGTAATAGGCGATGTCGTAGGCGACGCCTTCCTTCTCCAGTAGGCCGGCAAGCGTCTTGGCGAACGCCGCCTGATCGTCGGCGGACAATCGCGTCACCGCCGGATCGATCACCTTGAGGCACACCGAGGTGTTCGAGCTTTGGCTTTCATTGTTGGCCAGATTCTCGACCCACGGCGTGATCGCGACCCAATCGGCAATCACCTTGGCGTTGGCGTCCGAGCGCGCGATGGTGGCGGCAAGCCCGCCGACCGATTTCGCCCAGGTAAGCGTGTCGAGATAATCCTCGACGCAGAGCATCGACGGCGTGTTGATGGTCTCGCCGGCGAAAATGTCCTCGTTGATCTTGCCGCCTTTGGTGAGCCGGAAAATCTTCGGCAGCGGCCAGGCCGGCTTGTGGCTCTCGAGCTGCGCCACCGCGCGCGGGGAGAGAATGAGCATGCCGTGCGCGCCCTCCCCGCCGAGCGCCTTCTGCCAGGAGAAGGTGACGACATCGAGCTTTGGCCAGTCGAGCCTTTGCGCGAAGGCCGCCGAGGTAGCGTCGCAAATCGTGAGGCCTTCCCGCTTGGCGGCGATCCAGTCGCCGTTCGGCACCCGCACGCCGGAAGTGGTGCCGTTCCAGGTGAACACCACATCGGTCGAAAAATTGATTTTCGTCAGGTCGGGCAGATCGCCATAGGGCGCCTTCACGACGGTCACGTCCTTGAGCTTGAGCTCTCTGGTGACGTCGCTGACCCAGCCTTCGCCGAAGGATTCCCAGGCAAGCATGGTGACCGGCCGTGCGCCTAGAAGCGACCAAAGCGCCATTTCCACCGCGCCGGTATCGGAAGCCGGCACGATGCCGATGCGATAGTCGGCGGGAACTTCCAGCACCTCGCGGGTGAGGTCGATGGCGCGTTTGAGCTTCGCCTTGCCGATCTTGGATCGGTGGGAGCGTCCTAACACCGCGTCGGTGAGGGCTGTGAGACTCCAGCCGGGGCGCTTGGCGCAGGGGCCGGACGAGAAGTGCGGGATCACCGGCCGCAAGCCGGGCTTGTTCGCTGTCATATATCTATCCTTCCAGATAGGTGCCCCTCGTTGGGGAAGGGTGTCCCACTGGCGGGAATAGTCGAGTTGCCGCGCCGGGTCAATCACCCGTCATGCCGATTAAAGTCGAAGGGCGTTATTGGGAGCCGGGGCTACGAACGAAAAAACCGCGTTACGGCTCCAAAAACCGCCGCCGCCGGCGCGCTAGAACTTCAGCCCGACGCCGAGGCGCGCGGAGTTTGCCGACACGCGAAAGTCGGCGATATTGGGGAATTGGATAAATTCCCATTCGGCGCGAACAAACACATTTTGCAGAAGTGCCATTTCGACACCGAGCCCAGCGGTAAAGCCGTAGGCGATCATGACGCTGTAAAGGACCGTCGAGCCGTCGGGGAGGCTGGCGGGCGCGCAGACCCCGGCGGCGGCGGGATGGGTCTCGGCAGCGGCCGCCCGTTGCGGCTGAAATCGTCGATGCCGCGATCGTCCCTCGTCGAATTCGTGTGTTGCCCAGAATGGGCTGCACACGCATCGATAGTCCTTCACCCGTTTAGTCTCTTATAGGTAGCATCCTCGTGCAGGTAGCGACGGCTGGTAATGCTCGTGTGACGGGATTACCGAATTTTTCGGTGCCGGCAAAACCGCCAGGCGCAAGCCGCGCCTTAGGCGGCCACTTCGGTCAGCGCCTCGACCACGTCGTCGACGACCGCCTCGACCAGCACTTTGTCGTCGCCTTCGCCCATGACCCGGATCACCGGTTCGGTGCCGGACGGGCGCACGATCAGGCGGCCGCCGCGGCCGAGCTTCTTTTCGGCGCTGGCGATGGCGGAGCGCACGGCAGAGTTTTCCAGCGGCTTGCCGTTCTTGTAGCGCACGTTCTTGAGCACTTGCGGTAGCGGCTCGAAGCGGTGGCAGAGTTCCGATACCGGCTTGTTGCTGCGCTTGATCACAGCGAGCACCTGCAGGGCGGCGATGAACCCGTCGCCAGTGGTGGTGTAGTCGGAGAGGATAATGTGGCCGGAGGGCTCGCCGCCGACATTGAATCCGTGCGCGCGCATGTGTTCGAGCACGTAGCGGTCGCCGACCGGCGTACGCACCAGTTCGAGGCCGATCCCGGCGAGATGGCGCTCGAGCCCGAGATTGGACATCACGGTGGCGACCACGCCCGGGCGTTGCAGCCGGCCGTCTTCCTTCCAGCTTTCGGCAATGACCGCGAGCAACTGGTCGCCGTCTATCGCATGGCCGCGCTCGTCCACGATCATGACGCGGTCGGCGTCGCCGTCGAGCGCAATGCCGATATCGGCGCGCATCTCGCGCACCTTGTTGGAGATCGCGGTCAATTCGGTGGAGCCGCAGTCCTTGTTGATATTCATACCGTCGGGCTCGACCCCGATCGAGACAACGTCTGCGCCCAGTTCCCACAGCGCGCCCGGCGCCACTTTGTAGGCGGCGCCATTGGCGCAATCGATCACCACGCGTAGGCCGGACAAATCGATCGCACGCGGCAGCGTGAGCTTGGCGAATTCGATATAGCGGTCCTGCACACCGTCGATGCGCTTGGCGCGACCGAGATCGTCGCTCTTGGCCAGACGCTTACCCAGATCGGAATCGATTAGCGCTTCGATCTCGCTTTCGACCTGATCGCTGAGCTTGTAGCCGTCGGGGCCGAACAGCTTGATGCCGTTGTCGGCATAGGGGTTATGCGAGGCCGAGATCATGACGCCGAGATCGGCGCGCATCGAGCGCGCTAGCATGCCGACCGCCGGAGTCGGGATCGGACCGGTCAGCAGCACGTCCATGCCGACCGAGGTGAAGCCGGCGACCAGCGCGGTCTCGATCATGTAGCCGGAGAGGCGGGTATCTTTGCCAATCAAGACGCGATGGCGGTGGTCGCCGTTCTTGAAGATCAGCCCGGCGGCTTGACCGACCTTGAGCGCCAGTTCGGGGGTAATGACCCGATTGGCCCGGCCGCGAATGCCGTCGGTGCCGAAATAACGACGAACCATGAACTGCCCCTGACGCTTACTGACGGCTCTGCGGCCCGCAATGGCTGTTTTTGGCGGGCGGCGGTGCCTGCCCCGCGAGTCCGCATAATAGAGCCAACGCCGTGAATTTGCTTCAAAAATTATGAATAATCGTTACCGCAGGCCATTAACATTTGCCCCTGCCGAATATGCACGGAAATACCACCGGAACCGCCCGTTTCGCCGCCCCCGCCGCCGTGCTACCCGATTGTTCAATTGGCGAAAGTTCCGGGCACCCCATGAAGCACATCACCTGTATCGACGACCTGCGCCAACTCGCCCGCCGGCGGGTACCGCGCGCCTTTTTCGATTACGCCGACAGCGGCTCCTATAACGAGGAGACGCTGCGCGCCAACCGCACCGATCTGGAAGGGATCAAGCTGCGCCAGCGCATCCTAGTCGACGTGTCCTCGCGCAGCCTCGCCACCACCATCGTCGGACAGAAGGTAGCCGCGCCGTTCGCGCTGGCGCCGATCGGACTGTGTGGCATGCAACACGGCGACGGAGAGATTCTGTCGGCGCGCGCCGCCAACGAGGCCGGCATTCCGTTCACGCTCTCCACTATGTCGATCTGCTCGATCGAAGACGTGGCGGAGGCGACCGGCAAACCGTTCTGGTTCCAGCTTTACGTGATCAAGGACCGCGGTTTCTCGAAGGACGTCCTGGCGCGCGCGTCGGCGGCGAAGTGCAGCGCACTGGTGCTCACAGTGGATTTACAGGTGCTCGGCCAGCGCCACCGCGACATCAAGAACGGCATGACCGTGCCGCCGGAAATCCGCCTCAAGAACATCATCGACGTGGCCACCAAGCCGGCCTGGGCCTGGAGCATTCTCAACGGCAAGCGCAAGACCTTCGGCAATCTCGCCGGTCACGTGCAGGGCATGGAGAATGTCAACCAGCTCGCCAAGTGGGTCGGCGAACAGTTCGATCCGGCGCTGAGCTGGAAGGACGTGGAATGGATCAAGAAGATCTGGCCCGGCAAATTGATCCTGAAAGGCATCCTTGACGTCGAGGACGCCAAGACCGCGGTTAAGCTCGGCGCCGACGCCGTCGTGGTGTCGAACCACGGCGGCCGCCAGCTCGACGGCGCGCCGTCCTCGATCTCGGCGCTGCCGGCGATTGCCGACGCGGTCGGCTCCGACACCGAGGTGCTGTTCGACGGCGGCATCCGCACCGGCGCCGACGTGATGCGCGCGCTGGCGCTGGGTGCGCGTGCCTGCATGATCGGCCGCGCCTATATCTACGGGCTCGGCGCCGGCGGCCAGGCCGGGGTCGCCAAGGCGATCGACATCCTGCAGAAGGAACTCAGCGTCACCATGGCGCTCACGGGCACCAATACGATTGCCGATATCGGCCGCCACGTGATTGTCGGCGGCGGGGCGAAGAAGGCCACGCGCAAGCGCAAATAAAAATTGTCGCCCCCGCGAAAGCGGGGACCCATACGCCGTGCCGGATCGACAACATGGTGGCTATGGGTCCCGGCTCGCGGCCGCTGTGCGGCCTTGGCCGGGACGACAAAACAACCCACTCCTCCGTCAGCCCATACGCCAGCGCGTTGCCGGTGGCGCACCCGCTTTGCTTGACGTTACTCAAGAAAATTTTACGTCAGTCTTTCGCCAGCCGTGCCAAAGTTCCCCGCGCATGCCCCCGACACAAGTCGATGACACGCGAGGAACTGCGATGAGCATCATGTATCATGACGGCAACCGCCAACTGCAGGACCGTTTCGACAGCCGGCGCATCTCCGACCGGCTGGAAGAAAAGCTGACGCGCACGGCGTTCAACGCGGACGACAAGGCCTTCATTGAGGGCGCGGCCTATTTCTTCCTCGCCACCGCCGACGCGCAAGGCCGGCCCGATTGCTCGTTCAAGGGCGGCATGCCGGGCTTCGTGCGCGTCACCGGGCCGTCCGAACTGGCGTTTCCCGACTATGATGGCAACGGCATGTTCAAGAGCCTCGGCAATGTGATCGTGAACCCCAATGTCGGCCTGCTGTTCATCGCGCTGCACGACAAACCAAAGCGGCTGCGCATCAATGGCAGCGCGCGCGTGAGCGACGCCGATCCGTTGCTCGGCGAGACCGTCGACGCGCAATTGATCGTACGGGTCGAGGCGCGCGCCATCTTCCCCAATTGCCCGCGCTATATCCCCAACATGCAGATGACCGGGCCGTCGATCTACACTCCGCAGCCGAAATGCGAGACGCCGGAGCCGGCCTGGAAAACCTTCGACAGTTTCAAGGACGTGGTGCATCCGCGCGCGCCGACCTGGAAAGGTTAGCCGTTCGCGTATAAATTCGAGTCGTCATGCAAACCGCCGCGCACGCTTTGACGCAGCAGTTCCTCGCCTGGGTGGAGGAAGCCCCGCGCAGCTATGCCGACGCCGAAGCCTGGCGGCGCAGCTGCCCGCATCTGTCGATCTGGGAGGACGCCATCTCGGACGGCCTGGTCCGCTTCCAGAACGGCAGCAGCATGCAGGGCTCGCGACTCGTGCTCACGCCGCGCGGGCGCGCGCTGCTCAAGCAAGACTGATTTTCGCCAGGGCCTGCGCCCGACCGCGGCCTGCCCCCTATCCCTTGCGGCTTGACGATCCCAAGGGTCGGAGTCACATTAGAACAAATAGTGAACATAATAGGCGCGGAGCCTGCCTCATCGGGCCGGATTTATACGCGTCTCCAGAGGCTTAATGCCATGATCGAGCAGCTGCGCCAGCGCCTGCAGGCCTTGCAGAAAACCGCCGGGATCGCGGACGGCGCGGGCACCCTGCCCTTCGGCATCAGCACAATCGACGAAGCGCTCAGCGGCGGCCTGGCGCGCGGTGCACTGCACGAGATCGCGGCGGTGAGCGAGGCCCATCTCGCCGCGGCGACGGGGTTCGCTCTCGGGCTGGTTTCTTCTCGCCACCTGCTCTGGATCGCCGAGGATATGGCGCTCGCCGAAAGCGGCGCGCCTTACGGACCCGGCCTTGATGCCTTTGGCCTTCTCCCCGAGCGCCTGCTGACGATCGCGGCCACGCGACCGCACGATCTGCTGTGGGCGATGGAGGAGGCGCTGCGCTGCCGCGCCATCGGCGCCGTGATCGGCGAACTGCGCCACGGCGAAATCGACGCGGTGGCAGTACGCCGGCTTTCGCTGGCGGCAGCGGAAAGCGGCGCGCTCGCGCTGCTGCTGCGGGCGGCGCCGCCGAACGACGCCTCCACTGCCGCCACCCGCTGGATCGTCGGCGCCGCACCCAATGCCCGTTTCGCCGTCGAGCTCGTACGCAACCGCCGCGGCCCGCTCGGATCATGGATTCTCGAATGGAGTGACAGCGATGAGTGCTTCCTGCTCGCAACGCCTGCTCAGCCTGTGGCTGCGCCGGCTCTCGACCGACCGCATCGCAAGATCGTGTGATTCTTTCTTATCCCTCCCCTGCAAGGGGAGGGTGGACGCGAGCGTCAGCGAGCGGCCGGGTGGGGTATCCCATGCTGCATCGTTCCCCACCCGGCCGGCTTCGCCGGCCACCCTCCCCCTTCGGGGGAGGGATGAAGCACTCGTCATCACCGGCAAGCGCGGCAATGCCGAGTTGATCGTCGCCGTTGACGAGACGGCGGAACGGCTCGGCCTGCATACGGGTCTCGCGCTGGCGCAGGCGCGCGCCATGCATCCGACGCTGCAGGCGATCGAGGAAGACGTCGAGGCCGACGCCGCGCTGCTGGAGAATATCGCCGACTGGTGCCTGCGCTACACGCCGCTGGTGGCGGTCGACACTCCCGACTGCCTCACGCTCGACATCGGTGGCTGCGCGCATCTTTACGGCGGCGAGCACCAACTGGTCGCCGATCTGGGCCAGCGCATCGCGCAAGCGGGCTTTACCTACACCATCGCCATCGCCGGAACCATCGGCGCCGCTTGGGCCGCCGCGCATTATGGCGAGCCGGCAAGCTATGCCTGCGGCGAGGAGCGCGCTCTGCTGGCGCCGCTACCGCTTTCCGCGTTGCGGCTTCCGCCGGAGACCGTTTCGGCGCTGGCGCGCGTCGGTCTCAAGCGCGTGGGCGATATCGTCGATCTGCCGCGCAGCCCGCTCACCGCCCGCTTCGGCACGGACTTGCTGCGCCAGCTCGACCGCGCGCTTAGGCGCGAGCACGAGCCGCTTAATCCGCGGCTGCCGGTCGCGCCTTACGTCGCCGAGCAGTGTTTTCATGAACCGATCGCGCGCGAGCAGGACGTGCTGGCGATCCTCGCGCGGCTGGCGGCGCGCCTGCAATTCGCGCTGGAGCGGCGCGGCGACGGGGCGCGGCGCATCGAGCTCACGCTGTTTCGCACCGACGGCGCAGTGCGCCGCATCGCCGCCGGCTGTTCGCGCCCGTTGCGCGATCCCGAACAAATCCGCGCGCTGTTCGTCGAGCGGCTGGCGGCGCTCGCCGACGAATTCGATCCCGGCTTCGGCTTCGACATGGCGCGGCTGTCGGTGGTGGTTGCAGAGCCGATACCACCCGAACAGATCGGCATCGGCGGCGGCGAAGACGCGGCGCAAGTCGACCGCCTGATCGACCGCCTGAGCGCGCGGCTAGGCGCGCGCCGCGTGCGCCGGCTGATCGTGCAGGACAGTCACATCCCTGAGATCGCCGCCGTCGCCGTGTCGGCGCAGACGGCCAGCGCCGATTCTGGCTGGCCGGCGTTCCGCCAGTTCCGCGCCGAGGCGGACTTGGCGCCGCGCCCATTGCGACTGCTGCAAAAGCCGGAACCGATCGAGGCGGTGGCGGAAGTGCCGGACGGCCCGCCGTTACGCTTCAGGTGGCGGCGCGCGCTGCACGAGGTGATCGCCGCCGAAGGCCCCGAGCGCATTGAGGGCGCCTGGTGGAGAGAACACGGCGGACCCGCGCGGGATTACTTTCGGGTGGAAGACAAGACGGGCCTGCGTTTCTGGCTGTTCCGCGCCGGGCTTTACCGCGATCTCGCCCAAGGCGCCGCCGCGCCGACCTGGTTCCTGCACGGGACGTTCGCATGAGATTGAGTATGCGTAAATGCGTTACCTCGAATTCGCCTGCGCCTCGAATTTCTCCTTCCTGCGCGGGGCCTCGCATCCGGAAGAGCTGATGGCGCAGGCGGCCCAGCTGGGCTTAGCCAGCATCGGCCTCGCCGACCGCAACTCGGTCGCCGGCGTGGTGCGTGCGCATCTGGCCAAGCGCGAACTGAACCTGGCGCTGAAATATCACCCCGGCGCACGGCTGGTGTTCGCCGACGGCACGCCCGACATCCTCGCTTTTCCACGCGACCGCGCCGGCTGGGGAAGGCTCTGCCATCTGCTCACACTCGGCAACCTGCGCGGCAAGAAGGGCGAGTGCATCCTGCAACTCGACGACCTGCTGACGCATATTTTCGGACTTGAACTGATTGCGATGTCGGGCGATGCGGCGCTGCTTTCGCGGCTACGCACCACGGCCCCCGGCCGCGCGCGACTTGCCGCTTCCATGCCCTATCGCGGGCGCGACCGGGCGCGGCTGGCGCGCAGCGTTGCGTTGGCGCGCGAGGCGAACGTGCCGCTGATCGCGATCAACGACGTGCTCTATCACCATCCCGACCGGCGGATGCTCGCTGACGTACTCACCTGCATCCGTGAGAAAACCACCATCGACCGCGCCGGCCGCAAGCTCGCCGCCAATGCCGAGCGCCATCTTAAATCCCCGGACGAAATGGCGCGGCTGTTCCGCGACGCGCCGGAGGCGATCGAGGAAACGTCGCGCTTGAGTGAAGCGCTCACCTTTTCGCTCGATGAGCTGCGCTACGAATATCCCGATGAGAGCATCAACGGTTTTGCCAACGCGCAAGACGCGCTGGCGCATCTTACTTACCAAGGCGCCGCCACGCGCTATCCGCACGGCCTGCCGGCCAAGGTGCGCGCCAACATCGAACACGAACTGGCGCTGATCGCGAAGCTTGCCTACGCGCCCTACTTCCTCACCGTCTACGACATCGTGTGCTTCGCGCGCAGCCAAGGCATCCTCTGCCAGGGCCGCGGCTCGGCCGCCAATTCCGCGGTCTGCTTCTGCCTCGGCGTCACCGAGGTCGATCCCGACCGCGCCGACCTCTTGTTCGAGCGCTTCATCTCGCCGGAGCGGCGCGAGCCGCCCGACATCGACGTCGATTTCGAACACGAGCGGCGCGAGGAGGTGATCCAATATATCTACGGCAAATACGGCCGCGAGCGCGCCGGTATCGCGGCGACCGTCATCAGCTACCGCGGCCGTTCGGCGATCCGCGAGGTCGGCAAGGCCTTCGGCTTGAGCGAAGACACCATCGGTGCGCTGTCCTCCTCGATCTGGGGCGGCGGCGGCGACGGCAAGGCCGACCTCGCGCGCGCCGGGCTCGATCCGGGCAACCAGCGCGTCAAGCAGATCAGCGCGCTTTCGCGCGCGATCGCCGGCTTCCCGCGCCATCTGTCGCAGCACGTCGGCGGCTTCGTCATCACGCGCAGCCGGCTCGACGAGGTGATGCCGATCGGCAACGGCGCCATGCCGGAGCGCACCTTCGTCGAATGGGACAAGGACGATCTCGACGCGCTCGGCATTCTGAAGATCGACGTGCTCGGCCTCGGCATGCTGTCCTGCCTGCGCAAGGCGCTGGATTTGGTGGAGCGGCACTATGGCGAAAAGCTCACGCTGGCCACGATTCCTGCCGAGGACCGCGCCGTCTACCGCATGCTGGGCCGCGCGGATTCGCTCGGCGTGTTCCAGGTGGAGAGCCGCGCGCAGATGACCATGCTGCCGCGCCTGAAGCCGGCCAATTTCTACGACCTGGTGATCGAAGTGGCGATCGTGCGGCCGGGGCCGATCCAGGGCGACATGGTGCACCCCTATTTGCGCCGCCGGCGCGGACAGGAGCAGGTGGTCTATCCGTCGAAGGAGTTGGAAGCGGTGCTATCCAAGACCCTGGGCGTGCCGCTGTTCCAGGAACAGGCGATGAAGATTGCCATCGTCGCCGCTGGCTTCACGCCGGCGGAGGCCGACAAATTGCGCCGCGCCATGGCCACCTTCAAGCGCGTCGGCACCATCGGCAGTTTCCAGCGCAAAATGATCGACGGCATGCTGGCGAACGGCTACGCGCGCGACTTCGCCGAGCGCTGCTTCCACCAGATCGAGGGCTTCGGCGAATACGGCTTCCCGGAAAGCCACGCCGCCAGTTTCGCGCTGCTGGTCTATGTCTCGGCCTGGCTGAAATGCCGCTATCCCGACGCCTTCACCGCCGCGCTGCTCAACGCGCAGCCGATGGGCTTCTACGCGCCGGCGCAGATCGTGCGCGATGCGCGCGAGCACGGCGTCGAGGTGCGCCCGCCCGACGTCAATCATTCGCAATGGGATTCGACGCTTGAACCAGGGAAGCCCGCGGCCGAGTGCCTGCATGAATTGCATCGCGAGATGCACCGCGACATCCGCGCCACGCACGCGCTGCGCCTCGGCCTGCGCGAGATCAAAGGGCTGTCGGAAGACGATGCAAAGTCGATCGTCGTGCGGCGCGGCGTTGCCTACGACTCCGTGCGCGATGTCTGGCTGCGCACCGGCTTGTCGCCGCGCGTGCTGGAGCGGCTGGCCGATGCCGATGCTTTCAATTCTCTCGGCCTCACGCGGCGCGAAGCACTCTGGGCGGCCAAGGCGCTCGGCCGCGTCGGCGGTAGCGATGATGATTTGCCGCTGTTCTCTTATTCACCTCCCCCCTTGTGGGAGAGGAAGCAGGCAAGATCGCGCGAACCCGACGTTGCGCTCCCCCCCATGCCGCTGGGCGAGGAAGTCGTCAACGACTACCGCTTCCTGCGTCTCTCTTTGCGCGCGCATCCGGCGCAATTCCTGCGCGCTGACCTCGCCGCGCACAAAATCCTGCGCAACGAGACGCTGCGCGGCCTCGCCAATGATACGTGCGTGCGCATCTCCGGTCTGGTCACCTGCCGGCAACGGCCGGGCTCGGCCAAAGGCGTGGTGTTCATGACCATTGAGGACGAGAGCGCGGTCGCCAACGTGATCGTCTGGCCGAAGGTGTTCGAGCGCGTGCGCCCGGTGGTCTTAAGCGCACGCTATGTGGCGGTCGCCGGCCGCGTGCAGGAGGAATCGGGCGTCATCCACGTGGTGGCCGACGCGCTCGAGGATCTCACAATGCTGCTGGCGCGGCTGGCCGATCAGGGCGCCGACATCGACAGCCTCACGCGCGCCGATGAGGTGCGCCGCCCGGTCGAAGATCAGCGCGAGGCGCGCGTGCTGGGCGGCCGCAACCGGCTGCTGCGGCTGATGCGCGAAATGCCGGAACTCGCCGCCGACCTTGACGTGCCCGCGCCCGGTTCGGCGCACGCGCCGACGCGACGCGCGGTTTAATCACATCGGCGGCGCGACATCGCGCCCGACATTGACCCGCCCGGTCATCAGCGATCCATCCGCCTGTTTGATCGCGCCCGGAATGTAGATCTTTGCTCCCGGCTTGAGTTCGTCCTTGCTGCCGGCTGCATACATGACGATTACGGTTTCGGGTGTGACATCGATTTTCTTTTCACCTTCTTTGTATTTGAGCGTCATGGTCGAGCCACTGACCTTTGCGACGGAAGCATCGACCGTGCCGTTGGTCATGGTGCTTTTCGGCTTGTAGTCATAAGGCCGATCGCCCTCGCCGGTGCCGCGCATCGCTTCCGGAAAAATGTGCACCTCCACGGCCTTCCAGCTGCCGTCCTGTTCCGGCATCGCCGTCGAGCCGACAAATGATCCTGGCTTGATATCGGCAATTGAAGCCTTGACCAGGGCGACGACCTTCGCGTCATCCGCCAATTTAATCTTCAGCATCTCGCCGTCGCGTGCCTTCACAGTCATCATCGACCCGTCTATCTGCTCGACGGTGCCGCGCACGCGCACGGGTTTGTCCTGCGCCGACGCCGATACGGTCGCCAGCGCCGCGGCGCATAGCGCGCCAAACACAATTCGCGCGATCATGGGGCGTCTCCTTACATTGCCGGCGGGCCGGCGCGACCGACGTAGAGGACTTTCGCCAGCACCGAGCTATCCGCCTGCTTCTCGGAAGCCATGATGATGATTGGCGTGCCGGCCACGAGTTCTTCCTTCTTGCCCGGCGCGACCGCGGTGATCACCGTCTGCGGCGTGACCACGATCTTCTTCTCGCCGTCCTTGTATTTCACCATCAGCGTTTCGCCGTCCTTGCTGGCGACCAAGTTCTCGACATAGCCGTTGGTCATGGTGCTGCCCGGCTTGGCATCCCAGGGGCCGTGGCGGTCGGGCACCACGCCGCGCTGAGCCGGCAGGAAGATGTGGATCGAGAACGCCTGGATGCTGTCGTCCGACTGCGGCATGCCGGCGATACCGATGAAGCTATCGGTCTTGATGTCGGCGAGCGAGGCCTTGACCAGCGCCGCTACGCGCGCGTCATCGGCAACCTTCACGTTCAGCGTGGCGCCGTCGCGGGTCTTGAGCACCAGCATGGCGCCGTCGGCTTTCTCGATCTGGCCGCGGATACGTGACGGCTGCTGCGCCAGCGCGGCAGTCGCCACCAGGCTCAAGGCGATGGCGGCAGCGCCGAGCGCGCGCCGCGTCATATACATATTCGACATTGTGTCCTCCCTGCGGGCGGCGTCGTTGCGCCAGGCCCTCACGCGGATAACCCCTGGCTGCGCTACTTATTCCGGCGGGCTTTTTTGGCCAGCGGTTTCACGCTTTCTTGAAGAGTTCCAGGCGGTTTTGCCCCCAGATCGGCTTCCACCAGCGCACGCAGTTCGGGCGTCACTTCCGGGCGCACGCCGAACCAGCGTTCGAAGCCGCGCACCGCCTGATGTAGCAGCATGCCGAGCCCGTCGGCCGTACGCAGGCCGCGTTCGCGCGCCAGCTTCAGAAGACCGGTCTCCAGCGGCGCATAGACCAAGTCCGCCACCACCAGCGAGGCCGGACAACGCAAATTGATCTCCAGCGGCGGCTGGCCAACCATGCCCAAGGTCGTCGTATTGACCAGCAGCCCGGCGCCGCCCAACAGGCCGGTAGTTTCGTCCCACCTGGCGGCGTGCACGCGGGCGCCAAATTTCTTTTTCAAAGCGTCCACCCGCTCGATGGTGCGGTTGATGACATAAATGCGCCCGACGCTGCGCTGGATCAGCGCGAATACCACAGCGCGGGCGCCACCGCCGGCACCCAGCACCGCGGCGGTCTCCAAGCCGCGATCCCAGCCCGGCGTGGCGGCGTCGAGATTGGCGAGGAAACCCTCGACGTCGGTATTGGTCGAGCGCAGTTTGCCGTCGTCGTACCACAGCGTATTGGCGGCGCCGACCGCTTTAGCACGCTCGTCCGGTTCCGACAGCGCCATCGCGGCTTGCTTGTGCGGCACCGTGACGTTGCCGCCGATATAGCCGCGTTCGCGCAGATGCGTGAGGAACTCGGTTAGTTTTTCCGGCGGCACCGCCTCACGCTTGTATTCGGCGTTGAGGTTATGCTGCTTGATCCAATAATTGTGGATCAGCGGCGAGCGCGAATGTGCCGCTGGCCAGGCGATGATGCAGACGTTTTTACGTTCCGCGCTCATGCTTCCGCCACCACTGTATTGCGCAACACGCCGATCTGCGGCACTTCGATTTCCACCACGTCGCCCGGCTTGAGCCAGCGCGGTGGATCGCTACGCGGGGCGAGCTTGACCGGCGTGCCGGTGATCATGATATCGCCGGGCTTGAGCGTCATGAAGGTGCTGACATAGGCAATCAGCTCGGAAAACGGTCTGATCATGCTGGCGGTGGTATCGTCCTGGGTCAACTCCCCATTGATCTTCGTCGTGATGTGCAGCGGCTTGACGAGATCGATCTCGTCGGCGGTCACCAACCAAGGGCCGATGCTGCCGCTGGCATCCCAATTCTTGCCCTGCGTCACGTTGAACTTGCCGTGGCGCGTCCAGTCGCGGATGGTGCCCTCGTTGCACAGCATGGCGCCCACCACGTGATCGAGCGCGCGCTCCGGCGCGATGCGCCGTCCGACGCGACCGATCACCAGCGCGATCTCGCCTTCATAATCGAGCTGCTCGGATTCCCTTGGGCGCACGATTGGCTGCTGGTGCCCGACCAGCGAGCCGGGCGCGCGGTAGAATAGACTGGGATATTGCGGCGTCTCGGCCTCGCCGTAGTCGGCATTGCGGTTGGCATAATTGATCCCGATGCCGAGGATTTTTTCAGGCGCCAGCACCGGCGGCAGGAATTCAATCTCGCGTAGCGGGAAATCGGCGCGCACGCCATGCACGACGTCGCGTGCAATCGCGAGCCCGCCCTCGCGCAGCAGATCGAGCACGCTTATGAATTGCGGGGCGAGCCGCGTCTTGAGATCGACCACGCCCTCGAGCGAACCTTCGCCTATGACCGCGCCGAAGCTGCCCCGCCCGCGTACTTTATAGCTTGCAAGTTTCATCGAAATTCCAGTGGGCTGCGCCCCTTTTCGGGCGGCATGGAAGCGTCGGCGGTTCGGCATTATGCTGCGGGATGAGCGGCGCGCGCTTGCATCTATTCTCTGTGCGCGGGGCCGTCAACGCCGGGATCCGATGAAAACCGTCTTTCTCGATTGCAACGACCAGCTAGCGCCGGTGTGGGCGCTCGTGATCCGCCCAGACGATCCGAGAATCGACGTTAACCGCGAGGCGTTTGCGCGCGAGGAGCTGCCGCGCGTGATCCGCGGCTATGACATCGCCATTGACGACCATTCCTACATGCCGACGCCGCTGGTGGCGCAATGCCCGGAACTCAAGCACATCGTGTTCCTCGGCACCGGTCCGGCGAGCTACATGAATATCAGCGAACTGGAGGCGCGCGGCATCAAAGTGCACATCATCAAAGGCTACGGCGATACCGCGGTGGCCGAGCATTCCATTGCATTGATTGTGGCGGCCGCGCGCGACGTCGCGCGCATGGACCGCGAGGTGCGCAGCGGGGTTTGGACCCCGCACGAAGGCGTGCAGTTGCTGGGCAAGACTTTGGGCGTGATCGGGCTCGGCAGCATCGGCCGCGAAGTCGCGCGCATCGGCAAAGGCATGGGCATGGAGGTGATCGGCTGGAATCGTACGCGCCGGGCCGGCGTGCCACTCGCCGATCTCGACACTCTGCTGGCACGGGCCGATGTGGTGTCGATCAACCTCACGCTCAACGACGAAACGCGCGGCTTTTTGTCCGCCGAACGCATCGCCCGCATGAAGCCGGGAGTCATCTTGGTCAATACCGCGCGCGGCGCGTTGGTGGACGAAGCCGCACTGGTCGCCGCGCTCACAAGCGGCCACATCCGCCACGCCGGGCTCGATGTGTTCCACGCCGAGCCGCTGAAGCCCGATCATCCTTTGGCGAAGTTGCCGAACGTGACGCTGACCGCGCACGCCGCCTTCCGCACGCTGGAAGCCTCGATGACGCTGCTGCGGCGGGCCATCGATATTGTTAAGACGCTCGCCTAATCAGTAATACCCCGGCGTGCCGCCGCCATCGAGCGCGATCGCGGTGCCGTGGATGTGGCGCGCCTTGGCGCTTGCCAGGAACAGCGCCAGCTCGGCGACGTCCTCCGGCTGGCCGATGCGGCGCAAACCGCTTTTGCTCAACGCCTCGGCGCGCACCTGCTCGACCGTCTTGTTCTGCGCCTTGGCGAATTGCGCGAATAGCTGCTCGACACGGTCGGTCTGCGTCTGCCCGGGATGGATGACGTTGATATTGACGTCGTCGCGGTTGCCGAGTGCGGTCAGCCCTTTGGCGAAATTCGCCATCGCCGCATTGACCGCGCCGCCGACCAGGAAGTCCGGGCCCGGCGTGCGCGCGGCGCCGCCGACGATGTTGACGATGGTGCCGTGCGACTGCTTGAGCAGCGGCCAGAACAGCCGCGTCAGCCGCACCGCGGCGTGAAACTTCAGCGCGAAGCCATCGGTCCAGGCGTCGTCTTGCTGCTCCAAGAACTTGCCACCTTTGGTCGCGCCGGCATTGTTGACCAGCACGTCGCAGCGCTGGAACCGCTTGTTGACCTCGGCGAATAGCTGCTCGCAGCCGGCCAGCGTGCGCAGGTCGCCGGCAACGGTCACCGGCGCTGGCCCGCCGGCGGCGGCGACCGCTTTGGCGCCCTCGGCGAGATTGGCAGCATTGGAGGCCGCCAGCACCGTTTGCGCGCCCTCGCGCGCGAAGGCCGCCGCGATCGCCCGACCGATGCCGCGGCTGCCCCCGCTGACGACCACCACCTTGCCTTCGAATTCTTTTGCCATGGGTGCCTCCCTTGATTTTGAGCGGGCTTTATACATTGACCTGTCCGCGTTCCCAGTCACAATACAAAAAAATATTCGGGAGGACGTCAGTGAAGCCGGCGCCATTCGCCTATACGAAGGCGCGCACGCTTAAGGAAGTGGTTGCGCTGCTATCCAAGCATAGAGACGACGCACGTCTGCTCGCCGGCGGGCAGAGCCTGATCGCCACGCTCAACATGCGGCTGTCGGCGCCGGAGTTGCTGATCGACATCAACGGCATCAAGGGCCTCGACGGCATCGCCAAAAAGGGCAAATTCGTCGAGATCGGCGCCTTGGCGCGTCACACCCAGGTTGAGCGCTCCGGGCTGATCGCCAAGCACGCGCCGCTGATCGCGCTCGCCATGCCGCATATCGGGCACGCCGCAATCCGCAACCGCGGCACTTTCGGCGGCTCCATCGCCTTCGCCGACCCGGCGGCGGAATTGCCCGCCTGCATGCTCGCGCTCGGAGCCGAGATCGAAATCACCGGCCCCAAAGGCAAGCGCAAGGTGAAGGCCGACGCTTTCTTCAAGGGGCTGTTCGAGACCGCGCTGCGTCCGCAGGAAATTCTCACGGCGGTGCGCATCCTTGCCGCCGACAAAAACACACGCGCCGGCTTTGCCGAGCTTGCGCGCCGGCACGGCGATTACGCGATGGTGGGCTTGGCCGCCAGCGCGCGCGCCGACGGCAAAGGGCTTGCCGACGTGCGGCTGGCTTTTTTCGGCGTCGGCGCCACGGCGGTGCGGGCGAAGAAAGCCGAAGCCGCACTGGCCACCGGCAATGTGGATGCCGCCGTTGCCGCGCTCGATCTTGAGCCGCAGGACGACGTGCAGGCCACCGCCGCCACCAAGAAACATCTCGCCGGCGTGCTGGTCCGCCGCGTGGCCAAGCAATTGCTGGAGGCGCGGTCATGAGCGATCTCGCCCTCGACATCTCTCTCATCGTCAACGGCGAGCGCGTCAGCGAGCGCGTCGAGGCGCGCAAGACGCTGGTCGATTTTCTGCGCGAGGAACTATCGCTCACCGGCAGCCATGTCGGCTGCGAGCACGGCGTCTGCGGCGCCTGTACCGTGCGCGTCAACGGCGAGATCGTGCGCGGCTGCCTAATGCTGGCG
The DNA here is from genome assembly GCA_963778745.1 of uncultured Alphaproteobacteria bacterium. GTDB lineage: Bacteria > Pseudomonadota > Alphaproteobacteria > Rhizobiales > Xanthobacteraceae > Pseudolabrys. Next base: position 38,030 of record CAVZVP010000009.1, read on the forward strand.
GTACAATGCGATGGCGCCAAGGTCGAGACCATCGAAGGCCTGTCGGACAGCGGGGAAATCGCCGACCTGCAGGCCGCCTTCGAACAGCGCAACGCGCTGCAATGCGGCTATTGCACGCCTGGCATGCTCGCGGCGTCGCAGGAACTCCTCAAACGTGGCGGCGTACCCAGCCGCGATGCCATCCGCAAACATCTGTCCGGCAACTACTGCCGCTGCACTGGCTATCACGCCATCGTGGATGCGGTTGAAGCCGTCGCGCGGGCGCGGCACGGAGTGAAGCGATGAAAATCACCGACGACTCCCCGCCCGTGCTGACCGCGCTCGATCGGCCGAACTCCTATATCGGTCGCTCGGTGCCGCGACCGAATTTACAGCGCCTGACGCAAGGGCGCGGGCAATATGTCAGCGACGTCACTTTGCCGCGCATGGCCCATGTTGCCTTCGTGCGCTCGCCGCATGCGCACGCGCGCATCAAGTCGATCGCCGCCGAGGCCGCGAAAAAATCGCACGGCGTGATTGCGATAATCACTGGCGCGGAACTCGCGAAAGTCATGACGCCCTGGGTCGGCGTCCTTACTCACTTGAAGGGCCTGAAATCCGCGCCGCAATTCCCGATCGCGGTCGAGCGCGCCTACTGGCAGGGCGAGGCGGTCGCCGCCGTGGTGGCGCGCACGCGCGCGCAAGCGGAGGATGCCTGCGAGCTGGTCGAGGTAAAATACGAGCCCCTCCCCGCGGTCACCGATCCGGAAACCGCGCTCGACAAGAATACGCCGGTGATCCATTCCTCGCTCGGCGACAATCTCTGCTTCGAGCGCAAGCTGGAAGTCGGCACGCCCGACAAAGCCTTCGCCGAATCCGACGCGGTGGTGGAGACCACCTTCATGTTCGGCCGCCACACCGGCGTCACCACCGAGCCGCGAGCGGTGGTCGCCGACTGGAATGCGGGCGACGAGAGGATGACCGTCTATCACGGCACGCAAGCGCCTCATATGATGCAGAACCTGTTCGCCAAGCACCTCGGCTTGGCGGAACACCAAGTGCGCGTGTTGACGAACGATGTCGGCGGCTCGTTCGGCATCAAGGTGCACACCTATGCCGACGAAATGGCGACGGTGGCGCTGTCCAAGCTGCTCAAGCGGCCGGTGAAGTTCGTCGCCGACCGCATCGAGAGTTTCGTCACCGACATCCACGCCCGCGACCATCGCATCAAGGCCAAGATCGGCGTCAAGAACGACGGTATCATCACCGCCTTCGAGATCGACGATCTCACCGGCATCGGCCCCTATTCGGTCTATCCGCGCACCAGCGGCATCGAGGCGAACCAGATCGTCAACCTGGTCGGCGGCCCCTACACCTGCGGCAACTACCGGGCGCAGGCGCGCGTGGTGTTCCAGAACAAAAACGTCATGTGCCAGTACCGCGCGGTCGGCCACCCGATCGCGGTGGCGGTGACGGAAGGGCTTGTGGAACTGGCGGCGGCGAAAATCGGCATGGACCCGCTGGAAATCCGCCGCCGCAATCTGATCGCCGACGACGCCTATCCGTACACGTCCGCGGTTGGGCTCAAGTACGAGAAACTCTCTCACCACGAGTCGCTCGCCCATCTCAACTCGATGATGAATTACGCCGGCTTGCGCGCCGAACAGAAGAAGCTGCGCGCACAAGGCATCTATCGCGGCATCGGCTTTGCTTCGTTTATCGAGGTGACTAATCCGTCTGCCGCGTTCTACGGCGTCGGCGGCGCCCGCATCACCTCGCAGGACGGCGCCACGGTGAAGCTCGACGCGCAAGGCAATATCAACGTGGCGACCGGCGTCACCGAGCAGGGCCAAGGCGCCGAGGCCGTAGTGGCGCAATGCGTCGCCACTTCGTTCGGCGTATCAATCGACAAAGTGCGCGTGATCACCGGCGACACCGACAACACGCCCTATGGCGGCGGCACCTGGGCCTCGCGCGCGGCCGGCATCGGTGGCGAAGCGGCCTGGCAGGCCGGCAAGGCCTTGCGCGGTAATGTGCTGGCGGTCGCGGGCGCGATGCTGCAAGCCAAGCCGGAAGACCTCGATATCCGCAACGGCATCGTAGTCGACAAGACCAGCGGAACCGAACGCCTGCCGCTCGAGGAACTGGCGCGCGTCGCTTATTTCCGGCCCGACACGCTGCCGCCCGGCTTCCAGGCCGAGCTGATGGCGACGCGCCATTACGTGCCGCGCGCCTGGCCCTTCGCCTTCACCAACGGCATCCAGGCGAGCTATCTCGAGGTCGACACCGAAACCGGCTTTGTGAAATTGCTCAAGCACTGGTGCGTGGAGGATTGCGGCACCATCATCAATCCGCAACTGGTCGACGAACAGATCCGCGGCGGCGTGGTGCAAGGCATCGGCGCCGCGCTGTTCGAGCACTGTCTCTATGACGAGCGCGGGCAAATGCTTAACGGCAACATGGCTGATTACCTGGTGCCGATGGCAGCTGAAATGCCCGACATCGAATGCGGCCACGTGGTCTCGCCCACCGCCAACTCGGAACTCGGCGCCAAGGGCGCCGGAGAAGCCGGCACCGCCGGCGCGCCCGGCTCGGTGATGAACGCCATCAACGACGCGTTGCGCCCGCTCGGCGCCGCGCCGCTCACCGACATGCCGTTCACGCCAGGGAAGATTCTAAAGGCGTTGAGGAAGGTGTGACGCTTTTTATCCCTCCCCCGCAGGGGGAGGGATAAGAACTTAAAACTTAATCATGTCGATCTTGGTCAACGTTGCTTCCGTCGACAGCCGCGGCGCGTCGGCGAAGGTGAACACCGCGCTGTAGTCGGCGTAAGGATCGACCGCCGACATGCCGTCCACCGGCACGATCGCTTTCATGCCGCGGAAGATCGCACCGCTCGCCGTATAAAGTACCGCGCCATTCGACGACGTGCCGACCGCGATCACGGTCTTTACGCCCTTGTCCTTGAGAATCTTCTCGAGCTCGGTGTGCAGGAACTTGTCAGGGCCGGACAGCACATGCGGATCGTCCGCCTGCGGCGCCACGTCCTTGATCACGTCGGCCGGCGTGGTATTGGCGATCAGGGAATAGACCACCAAGACTTTGGCGGCGCGCGCCGCGCCCAGCAGCTTCTTCACCGCAGGTATCGTGGCCGAACAGCGCGGCCGTTTGCCGCAGTTCTGGTTCATGAAATCGAGCATCAGCAAAGCAGTAGTATTCGGGTCCACCGTCACCGGTTTGAGCGCGGGCGGCGGCGGCGCCTTCACGCTGGCCCACTCGTCGACGATGTCGCCGGCCTTAGCCGGCAGCGCCAGCGCGATAACAATTGCTGCGGCAACCGGCGCGATCAGATTTCGCATCATGAATACCTCCCTCGTGCCCGGCTCGGGTCGGCCGGCTCCTTGATATTGATCATGTGAAATTTGCCCGTGGCCTGTCAAAACCCGGCGTGCTCACCCGCTTGCTGAAACACCGCAACCCGGCGCAATATTGCACGCGCATGATCGCGAAAAGTGGAACCCGGTTTTCGGATAAGATCATGCGCAATGTAAGATGTTATTGGCCGATCTTTCGTCACAGTTGCGGCCTGTAAAAACGACAAAAAGGGATGAACTCCATGGACATCAAGGTTGGCAAACAGGCGATCGCCGAGGCCTCCAAGAAACTCTCGAACTGGGGCCGCTGGGGCAAAGATGACCAGATCGGCACGCTCAACCATGTCACACCGGAGGACATCACCAAGGCCGCCGGCCTGATCCGCACCGGCAAGGTGTTCGCACTCGGCATCCCACTCGACCGCACCGGGCCGCAAACCGGCCTGTTCGGCGGTCGCTTCAATCCGATCCACCAGATGCTCGCTACCGGCACCGACGCCATCTCCGGCCAGCAGGACTGGAACAAGATCCGCTACGCCGACGACACCCTCATGCTGTGCGTGCAGGGCGCCACCCATTGGGATGCGCTCGGTCACGTCTTCTATGAGGACAAAGCCTATAACGGCCACGACGCCAAACTGATCGACTCGCGCGGCCTCTCCGTGCTCGGCATCGAGAATTCCAAGAGCAAGATGGTCGGGCGCGGCGTGCTGCTCGACATCGCGCGCTTCCGCGGCGTGCCCTGGATGAAGGACGGCGAAAGCATTTCCAACGACGAACTCGACAAGTGCGCCAAGGACCAGAACGTATCGATCGGGCGCGGCGATTTCGTCATCGTGCGGACCGGGCAGATGGAGCACTGCCTGAAGGAAGGCGAATGGGGCGGCTATGCCGGCGGCGATGCGCCCGGCGTCAGGTTCGAGAACTGCTACTGGTGCCAGGAAAAGCAGCTCGCCGCGATCTGCTCCGACACCTGGGGCGTCGAAGTGCGGCCGAACGAGACCACCGAAGCCAACCAGCCCTGGCACTGGGTGGTGATCCCGGCGATGGGCCTGTGCATGGGCGAGATTTTCTATCTCAAGGAACTGGCCGAGGACTGCGCCGAGGACGGCGTCTACGAATTCTTCTTCTGCGGCCCGCCGCTGATCATCACCGGCGGCACAGGCTCGCCGATCAATCCGCAGGCGATAAAATAGAATATCCCTCCCCCGGTAGGGGGAGGGTGGCGAGCCATAAGCGCGTTTACGCGCGTCTTCGACGCGCTATGGAGAGCCGGGTGGGGGCGCGTTTGCTATAACCTCACCCGACTGCTCGCTATGGCTCGCAGCCACCCTCCCCTTTCAGGGGAGGGATAAGAAAGCAAAAGGAGAATCGTCATGCCCCGTTGGCTCAAGCGCGGAATGGACGCGAGCGCGATCAAGGCCGCCGACGCCAAAGTGCGCGAGACGGTCGAGGGCATCCTAGCGCAGGTCGATGCGGGCAAGGACGCGGCGATCCGCGAATTGTCGGAGAAATTCGACAAATGGTCGCCGAAAGATTTCAAACTCTCGCCTGCCGAAATCGAACACGCCATATCTCAGGTGCGCAAGCGCGACATCGAAGACATCAAATTTGCCCAAGCCCAAGTGCGCAACTTCGCGCAAAAGCAACGCGACAGCATGCACGACCTCGAAGTCGAGACGCTGCCCGGCGTCGTGCTCGGCCACCGCCATATCCCGGTGAACTCGATCGGCTGCTACGTGCCGGGCGGACGCTATCCGATGGTCGCCAGCGCGCATATGTCGATCGTCACCGCCAAAGTGGCGGGCGTGAAGCGTATCATCGCCTGCGCGCCGCCGTTCAAGGGCGGCCCGCATCCGGCCATTGTCGCGGCTATGCATTTCGGCGGCGCCGACGACATCTATGTGCTGGGCGGCGTGCAGGCCGTCGCCGCCATGGCGCTCGGCACCGAGAGCATCACGCCGGTTGACATGATCGTCGGCCCCGGCAACGCCTATGTGGCGGAGGCCAAGCGCCAATTGTTCGGGCGTATCGGCATCGACCTGCTGGCCGGGCCGACCGAGACGCTTGTGATCGCCGACGACAGCGTGGACGGCGAAATCTGCGCCACCGACCTGCTCGGCCAGGCCGAGCACGGGCCTAACTCGCCGGCGGTGCTGATCACCAATTCCGAGAAGCTCGCGCGCGACACCATGGGCGAGGTCGAACGGCTATTGAAAATCCTGCCGAGCGCCGATCTCGCCGGCCAGGCCTGGAAGGACTATGGCGAGGTGATCGTTTGCGACAGCTACGACGAGATGGTCGCCGAGGCCGACCGGGTGGCGTCCGAGCACGTGCAGGTGATGACGCGCGACCCCGACTATTTCCTCAACAACATGAAAAATTACGGCTCGCTGTTCCTCGGGCCGCGCACTAACGTCGCTTACGGCGACAAGGTGATCGGCACCAACCACACGCTGCCGACCAAGAAGAACGCGCGCTTCACCGGCGGCCTGTGGGTCGGCAAGTTCATCAAGACCTGCACCTATCAAAAGGTGCTCACTGACGAGGCCAGCGCCAAGATCGGCGAAGTCTGCTCGCGGCTGTGCATCCTGGAGGGCTTCACCGCCCACGCCGAGCAGGCCAATATCCGCGTGCGCCGCTACGGCGGCCGCAACGTGCCCTACGCCCAGGCGGCGGAGTGAGCGTGGACCTGACCAAGACGCCGTCGTTTCGCCTCGACGGCCGGCGCGCGCTGGTGACCGGCGCCGGGCGCGGGCTGGGCCTGGCCGCCGCCTCCGCGCTGGCCGATGCCGGCGCGCATGTCACGCTTGCCGCCCGCACGTCCAAGGAGATCGAGGAAGCCGCCGAGGCGATCCGCGCGCGCGGCCAGCAGGCGTTGCCGCTCACGCTCGACGTGCGCGACGTGGACGCGGTGAAAACAACAATCGCCGCGCAGGCGCCGTTCGACATTCTCGTGAACAATGCCGGCACCAACAAGCCGACGCTGTTCGTCGACGTGAAGGTGGAAGATTTCGACTTCGTGTTCGAGCTCAACGTGCGCGCCGCCTATTTCGTGGCGCAGGCGGTGGCGCGCAAGCTAATCGAAGCGAAGAAGCCCGGCTCGATCATCAACATGTCGTCGCAGATGGGCCATGTCGGCGGGCCCACGCGCACGGTCTATTGCGCCACCAAACACGCGATGGAAGGCTTCACCAAGGCGATGGCGATCGAGCTGGCGCCCGCACAAGATCCGCGTCAACACCCTGGCGCCCACGTTTATCGAGACGCCGATGACGCGGCCGTTCTTCCAGAACGAGGCGTTCCGCACCGACACGCTCAAGCGCATCAAGCTCGGCCGTCTCGGCCAGCTCGAGGACCTGACCGGCGCCATCGTATTCCTGGCGGGCGACGCCTCGGCGCTGATGACCGGCACCTCGCTGGTGATCGACGGCGGCTGGACGGCGGAATAGACTTTTCTTGCTTCAATCACCCGGGAGGGATCGATGCGCGCATTCGCGTTTGCCGTCCTGCTGCTCATGAGTTTGCCGGCGCAGGCCGCCGACAAAGACCGGATCGTCGGCACCTGGAAGCTGGTCTCCGTGGTCTACGAGGACGCGCAGACCAAGGAGCGCACGCCGGTGCTCGGCGAGCATCCGCGCGGCTATCAGATCGCCACGCCGGAAGGGCGCTGGCTGGCGCTGGTCACCGCCGACGGCCGCCCGGTGCCGAAGACCGACGAGGACCGCGCCAAGGCACTGCGCACGATGATTTCCTATAGCGGCCGCTACCGCGTCGAGGACGGCAAGGTCATCACCAAGGTCGAGGTGGCCTGGAACGAGGCCTGGATCGGTGGCGAGCAGGTGCGCTTCATCCACTTCGAGGGCGACGACGTCCTACACATCGAGAGCCCGCCGATGCCGCACCCCAACGTCAACAACAAGGTGGTTCGCGTCATCGTGACGTGGGCGCGGGAGAAGTAATAAGTTTCGCGGCGGCCGGACGGCGGAGTGATTTCTTATCCCTCCCCGCTTGTCCCTCCCCGCTTGCGGGGAGGGTGGCGAGCGAAGCGAGCCGGGTGGGGATCGCCGGATAGTTACACCACCCGGCTGCTCGCTAATGCTCGCAGCCACCCTCCCCTTTCAGGGGAGGAATAAAGGCTACGTCAGCTTCGGAAGATCCGCGAAATATTCCGGGTGTTCTTTCTCGACCTCGGCCATGAACTGCGGCCGGAACAGGCTGGGCACGTTAAGCCGGGCTGCGCCCTTCAGCGTGTTCATCAGAACCTCGTCCTCGGCGTTCTCGAAGGCGCGCAGCACATTCGGCGACAGCCGCGGATCAAAGGAAATATGCCGGATGGCCTTCTTGCCGATCGCCACATCGGTGCCCGGCACCCATTTGGCGAAGATCTCCACCGCCTCGTCGCGATTATTGCGGGTGAAGTGCGAGGACTGCGCGAGGCCGGCGGCGATCGCCTTGGCCAGTTCCGGCTTGCTCTCGATCGTCGGACCGTGCGCGGTCGCCACCATCACGTAGGACATGTGCTGGCCGCCGCGGATCACCTCGTACGAATCCGGCACCTGGGTGAGTACCTGCGTCACGTAGGGCTCCCATGACACCACCGCGTCAACCTTGCCTTCAGCGAGCGCCGGGGCGAGGCCGAACTGCGACCAGATGTTCTCGATGGTGAGCTCTTCGTATTTCATCTTGGCGCGCCGCAGCACCATCTTGAAATACTCGTCGGAGGTCTGCCCGCGCGCGAGACCGATCTTCTTGCCCTTGAGATCGCCGAGCTTGCCGGCCTCGATGCCGCGACCCTTCTTGGTGACAATGGCGAGCGGTGTGTCGCAATTATCTTTGGTGGCGTCGTTCATGATGAGGCCGACCACCTTGAACGGCTCGCCGGCATGCACCGCCTTGAGGTAGGTCGTGGTGCTCATGTCGCCGATCTGGGCGCGGCCGTCGTGCATGGCGTTGACCATGTCGGTGCCGGTGTCGACCACCAGCATCTTGGCGTTGACACCGTGCTGCTTGAAGTAGCCCTTCTCCGCGCCGATGAACATCGGCAGATGACCGAAGTTATTTCCGATCACGACGTCGAGTTTGGGCAGTTCAGCCATTTTTCTTCTCCCGGTTTTTGCTAGTCCACACCGTCAGGTCGGCTTGAGCACCTGCGGCAAAACTTGCGGATTGACGCAATTCGGCGGCAGTCGGCCGTCGATCAGCGCCCGAATGTTGTCGACCACGATATTCGCCATCACGTCGCGCAGCTCCATCACCGCGCTGCCGAGATGCGGCGTGAGCACCACGTTCTTCATTTTGAGTAGGGCCGCAGGAACCTTCGGCTCGTTCTCGAACACGTCGAGGCCGGCGCCCGCGATTTTCTTCGCTTTAAGTGCGCGCACCAGCGCCGCCTCGTCGATCACTGCGCCGCGCGCGGTGTTGATGATGAAGGCGGTCGGCTTCATCAGTGCGAACTCGCGGTCCGAGATCATGTGTCGCGTTTCGGCGTTGAGCGGCTGGTGCAGCGAGACGAAATCGGATTCGGCCAGCAATTGATCGAGCGGCATGTATTGCATCTGCAATTCGCGCTCGAGGTCCGGCTTGCGGCGCGGCCCCCAATAAATGATGCGCATGTCGAAGCCGCGCGCGCGCCGCGCGGTGGCCTGGCCGATACGCCCGACCGCGATCAGCCCGAGGGTCTTGCCGTGCACGAAGCTGCCGGCGAAATGGTTCGACTGCGAGCCGGGAAAGCGGCTCGCCCGCACCGAGCGGTCGCCCTCGATCATCCGCCGCGCCGCCGCGATCATCAGCCCGATATGCAAGTCGGCGACCGATTCCGCCACGATCGGCGGTATCACGGTCACTGCGATCCCGCGCCGCGTCGCCTCGGCCACGTCGATGCGGTCTGGCGTGATCGTCATCGAGGTGACCGCGCGCAATTTCGGATTGGCGCGCAGCACCGCGCGATCGATTTCGTCGTGCAGCAGCGGAAATAAGATGTCGCATTTTTTCACCGCCGCGATCATCTTCGCCTTAGTGATGATCTTGCTCGAGTTGGCGTTGATCTTGACGTCGGCGATCGTGCGCAGCCGCGCGAGCGCACTGGGCGCGATCGGCTGGGTGACGAAGACGCGCGGTTTGCCGCTCATCGCTGCCACCGTACGATGCCAGCGACGCCGTCGACGGCGCATTGCGCGCCGTCCGGAATCTTGCGGGTGGCGCCGAGCACGCCGAGCACCATCGGAATGCCGCGCTCGCGCGCGAGCGAAGCGAGATGCGAGGTAGAACCGCCGAGCTCGGCCACCACGCCGGCCACCTTCGGCAAGATTTGGCTGAGCGCAGGCCCCGCCACGCGCGTGACCAGGATGTCGCCCGGCCCCACCCGCTCCAATTCGCATTCGCAATTCACCACCACCGCGCGGCCGGAGCCCCAGCCGATTCCGGCGGGATGGCCGTTGATGCCGGGATGCCCCAGCCAAATTTCGTCCGGAACGATCGCCGGCTCGACATGCAGCGGCCGCGATTGCAGCAGCTTGAAACCAACCTCGTCCAGCGCCCACTCGATCTCGACCGGCTGGCCGGCGAGCTGCTCGCATTTGCGCAGCAGGCGTCCGAGCGTAGCGGCTTCGCCGGGCGTCAGACTCGGCTCGCTCACCAGTTCGTCGGGCACCAGTTGCGGCGCCGATTCGCCGTGCGCGCAGACGTCGCGATGGCTTTTGCGGCCGGCTTCCACCGTGCGCAGGAACCCGTTCTTGGAAAGCACGATACGGTCCGGCACTACCTCACCTTGCGCGATCGCCGAACCGAGCCCCCAAGTGGCCGAAATCAGCATCTGGCCTTCCGATGTCTCGCTCAAGCCGCCGCCCGATGCGCTCGCGGCAATCAGCGGCTGGATCAACACGCCCATCGCGGTGTCGGCCGGCGACAATTCATGATTTTCCATGTAGCGGCGCGCGTGCGAGGTCCACAACGCCGCCCAGCAGGCGCGCACCGCGGTGAGGAATTCGGTTTCGTCGTTGAGCCCGAGGAAGCTTTCGAACTGGCCGGCGAAATTGGCGCCCTTGCGGTCTTCGAGCAGCGCCGAGGAACGCACCGCACCGAGCGAACCATCAGACCTCATCGCGCGCCAGGCCGCCAGCAATGGCTCAAGAATCTCCGGCGCAATCGGCTTCTCGTAGAACGCCAGGCGGATCGCGATCGACAGCCGGCGCGAGGTCGACCGGTCATCCTCGTTGAATTGGGTATGCAACTTGCTGTACTGGGCGAGCAAGCCATCGATGCCGAGATGGCGCGCCTGATGATGATAGGCCTGCGCCGTGAGCGCGAAACCACCCGGCGTCGGCAAGCCAGCCTGTGTCAACGCCGCCAGATTGGCCGCCTTCGGCCCGACTTTTTCAGGGTCGGTGGCGGCGGGGTCGCTGAGCGGGAGGATGAAGGCGATCATGGCCGTTTGATTCTCTGCAATAACACAGGGCACGGCGCACTCCCTCTCCCCGTTCTTACGGGGAGAGGGTCGGGGTGAGGGGCAATATCAATCGCTCAGAATTTCCGAAACGCCCCCTCACCCGACCACGCTTCGCGTGGTCGAACTCTCCCCGCTTGCGGGGAGAGGTGAAGCTTATTTCACGTGATCGCCGTAGCCCGGCAGCGGATCGACGACGGTGATCTGCTTGACCGGGAAGTTCGACACGATCTCGATCTCGTTCTTCTTCACGATCAGCATTTCCTCGATGCGCACGCCGTAGCGGTACTTCTTGCCGTGTTGCGTTTCGAGCGCGAAGGTCATGCCTTCCTGGATATCGATCGGATGATCGAGCGACCAGATGCGCGAGATCACTGGCGGATCGTATTGCGCAAGGCCGAGCCCGTGGCCCCACAGATTGGCGGCCGCCTGGTCTTCGTCCTCGTAACCCCAGGTCTCTTGCGCCGACGGCCACTTCATCGCGATGTCGCGCGTGGTGGCGCCAACCTTCACCGCGCCGATCGAGTTGTAAAGCCACTTGAGCGCGGTATTGTAGGTGTCCTTCTGCTCCTGCGTGGGCTCCTTGCCGACGCAGTAGGTACGGTAATAGCAGGACTTGTAGCCGTTCCAGGTGAGAGCTGCCAAATCCATGAATACGATGTCGCCGGGCTGGATGATGCGGTCGGAAAAGTTGCGCCAATTCGGCCAGGTGTTCGGGCCGGACGACACGATCACGTCCTCGACGTCTTCCATGCCCGGGATGTTGTAGAGATATTGCATCAGATGCGCGGTGACCTGGTTTTCGGTGACGCCCGGGCGCAGGAACTTCATGCATTCCCAGTGCGTCGCGTCGCCGATGGCGCCGACGATGCGGAAACATTCCTGCTCGTCCGGGCTCTTGACCGCGCGCGCTTCCATCATCGGGGTCATGCCGTCGACCCAGTTGATGTTCTTTTCCTTGAAAACCTGAATCATGTTGATGTCGATGAAGTCGACGCCGAGCTTCTGGCCGGCGACGCCATTGTCCTTCATGGCCTGGATGACAGCATTGGCGAACTTGCCTACCTGCTGGGTCGAGGCCGGACCGGCCGCGCCTTTGATCCAGGCGAACGAGTGGCGCACGTTTTCCTTCGGGATCCACGGGCTATGGCGTTCGATCTGGAAGCCAATGTCGCCCTGCTCGAATATAATTGGCCGGCCGTCACCGCACAGCATGGCGTAGCGCAGGCCCGGCTTGAGCCGGCACCAGCCCGGGGTCAGCGTAGCGGTGATGTAGCGAACGTTCTCGTCGTACATGCAGAGCATGGCGCCAAGACCGTGCTTCTTCATCATCGCGCGGGCGCGCTCGATGCGATACTCACGCAGCCGGTCCCAGTTGACCCTCTGCTGCCAATCCATACCCGCAATGCCGAAATTCGCACCCATGGTTATCCTCCCGACCGGCGCGCAGACCGCACCGTTACGTTGCTGACTTGCGAAATCCTAAGCCAGATAGCAACTCAAGAAGAAATAATATCTTTTGCGTTCGTTCATTAAATTTTCTAATAGAGACCGTTCATGCGTAATATCCCCCTGCGCCAGGTCCGGGCCGTCATAGCGGTATGTGAGGAGGGTTCGTTCACCCGGGCGGCTGAGCGGGAAAACGCAACACAATCAGGCATTTCTCAGCACGTGGCGGCCGTCGAGCGCAAGCTCGGCGTCAAGCTGTTCGAGCGCGCGGCCGGGCGCGTGACGCCGACGCCGGCCGGCATGCGCTACTATAAAAGCTGTGTGGAAGCGGTCGGCGCGCTGGAAAACGCCGCCGAGCAGGCGCGTGCGCTTGCCGGCCAGGTCACGGGCGACTTGCGCATCGGGCTGATGCCGACTTTCACCCGCGCGGTGCTGGCGCCGGTGCTGGAGGATTTCGTGCCGCGCTGCCCCGAGGTGCGCCTGCACATCGTCGAAGGCTACAGCGGCTCGCTCACCGACATGGTGCTCGACGAAGAGCTCGACTTCGCGGTGGTGCCGGCCTTCGAGGGCACCATCGGGCTGAAATCGCGCCTGCTGGTGCGCGATCGCGAGATGCTGATCTCCGGCCCGCGGCGCGGTTTTGCGCCGCTGGCGCCGCTGCGGCTGTCGGAATGCGTGCCGCTGAAATTCGTGGTGCCGGGGCCGGACAATATCCGCCGGCGCAATCTGGAAACGTATTTCCACAGCCACGGCGTCGAAGTCGCGGCCATGCTGGAAATGGACGCCATGATCGCCACGCTCGAATTCGTCGCGCGCACTGACTACGTGACGATCCTGCCGAGCGTGATCTCGATCAACGACGTCGGCCGCGGCGAGCTGATCGTCAATCCGATCGTTGCGCCCGAGTTGCACGCCGAGTTCGTGGTCATCCAACCGACCCGGCGCACGCTCTCGACCCAGGCGCGGTTGTTCCTCGAACGCTTCGAGCAGGAGGTGTCGCATATTCATGCGGCGTGGGACGATACAATCGCGGGAACGAAACAGCGGAAAATCTCCGCGTAATGCACCGGTTTGCCACGGCTGCGAGTGTGTAAGGAGAATTTCCGATGGTTTCCTCCCCGCTCGTCTCCACCGGCTGGCTTGAGGATCATCTCGCCGATCCCGATCTTCGCATCATCGAGGTCTGCAACATCCGCGACGACAAGACCTATCGCGAAGGGCACATCCCGGGCGCGCTGTGGTTCTATTGGAAAACGGCGTGCTGGCACGAGACCGATCGCGATTTCATCACGCCCGCCGCGATGGCGGAAATATTCGGACGCCTGGGCATCGGCCCGCAGTCGACCGTCGTGCTGTACGGCGATCCAGTTCAATTCGGCAGCTACGCCTTCTGGGCTTTCACCATGGCCGGGCATGCAAACCTGCGGCTGCTCGACGGCGGACGCCGCAAATGGGTGATGGAAGGACGGCCGCTATCAAAAGACGTGCCGCGCTTTGCCGCGGTGGCCTATCCGGCGCCACCGGCGGGACCGTCGTCGATGCGGATCGGCCGCGACAATGTGCGCGAGCATCTGCGGGAGCCGCGGCGGCTTTTGCTCGACCTGCGCTCGCCGGAAGAATACTCAGGTGAGCGCGTCTCCGATTATTCCTTCAAGACCGATCACGGCGCCGAGCGAACCGGGCGCATCCCGGGCGCCGTACATCTCTATTTCAAAGAGTTGCTGAACGAGGACGATTCGTTCAAGTCACCCGGCGAGCTTCGTCGCATGCTTGCCGCCGCCGGCGTTGCTCCGGAACAATTCGACGAGGTTGTCTGCTATTGCCGGCTGAGCCATCGCGCCACCATCGGCTGGCTCGCGCTCGGCCAACTTCTCGGCCTGCCCAACGTCAAGATCTACGACGGCTCGTGGACCGAATGGGGCAGCATCGTCGGCTTTCCGATTGAGAAATAATGCACACCGTCAACCGGGCGCGGTCTTGCGCCGATAGGCTTCGATCTTGTCGCGCAAGGCCGGCGGCAGCGGCACAGGCTTGCGCGTCTCGAGCGACATCATGGCGGTGACCATGTGGGCGCGCAGCCGCTCGAGCCCGTCCAGATGGCAGATGATGCACATCGTCAGCGACGAGCGCCCGACCCTTTCGATCAACAAGGTCAAGTTGATCGCCTCGCCCATCCGGCTCGGGATCTTGAAGTCGCAGTCAAGGTGGACGAAGGGGAAGCCGTACCTGCTGCCCATCACCAGGTCGGCATAGTCGTAGCCGAGCTCTTCCTTGTACCAGTCTTCGATCAGCCCGTTGAAGATGTCGAAGTAATGCGGGAAATAGACGATGCCGGCGGGATCGCAGTGCGAAAACCGCACGCGAACGCTGCGGGTAAAGGCGCCGCTCGGCGGCACGAAGCGATCCTGAAGCATAAGATTCCGTCCTGATACGGGGTCGTTGCGCGGCTTTATGCTACCGCATTCCGCTTTATTGAATTAGCCCGCCAGGACCTTTTTGCCCATTTTTGCGACCGCACGGCCAATCAATTCAGCGTAAGCATCGATGGGAAATGGCCGGCCGGTGAAATATCCCTGCACTTCGTCACAGCCTTCCTGCGCCAGGAACGCCAGCTGAGTTTCCGTCTCGACGCCTTCGGCGAGAACCGGAATATTCAGGCTGTGACAGAGCGTGATGATCGCCCGAACAATCGCCGTCGAATGATGATTGTGCTCCAGGTCGCCGATAAATGTCCGGTCGATCTTGATCTTTTCGAACGGGAATGCGTGCAGATACGACAACGACGAATATCCCGATCCGAAATCATCCAATGCGACGTGGATGCCGAGCGACCTCAGCTTGCGCAAGATCGAAACCGCGCGTGAGAAGTCATCGATCAATACGCCTTCGGTGATTTCCAATTCGAGTCGTTCCGGCTTTAAGCCGGTTTCGAGCAGGACCGAATGCACGAGGTTCGGCAAGTCGCCGTGATGGAATTGAACCGGAGAAATATTCACGCCGACTTTAAGCGGCTTCTCCCAGGAAGCCGCTTCTCTGCAGGCTTCGCGTAATATCCATTCTCCCAAGGGAATGATGAGGCTGCTTTGCTCTGCAACCGAAATGAACGTGGCGGGCGGGACCATGCCACGCTTCGGACATTGCCAGCGAACAAGCGCTTCAAAGCCGGTCACTTTATCCAACCCGATCGTGTGCTGCGGCTGATAATGCAAATGCAGATCGCCGCGATCCAAAGCCGCCCGCAGGTCTATTTGCAATTCGCGCCGCTCGCGCAAGCGGGATCCGAGCTTTGCCTCGAAAAACCGCACCGACCCACGCACTTCGGATTTGGCCTCGTAAAGCGCGGCGTCCGCATTCGCGATCAGCGCTTTGGCATCCCTGCCATCGGCGGGGAAAGTCGCGACGCCGATACTCAAGCCGAGATCACAAAATCGGATTTAAAGGCGGCTAAGAAACGTTCGCCGAGCGTCTCGGCTGAATCCGGCAGCGCGTCACTTTCCAAGACCAGGATAAATTCGTCACCGCCGATACGGGCGAGATAGGCACCTTCGGCGGCCGTTTGCAGACGGCGGGCTGCCTCGGTGATATCCTGGTGCGTGGCGACCCATCCGCCATTGCCCATCGGACGGTGGACGACCGCGACGTAACGCCCGTCTTTCAGCCGATTGATGGTTTGGTACGGCTGGTTGACCGATACTTCGTTAAGTCGATCCCGAATGTATGTCTCATAGTCTTCCGGCGTATTTCCGTTGGCGATTCTGTTTTCCAAAATCGCGTGAAGCGGCGTGCCGGGTTTTGTCTGCTCATCGTCCAGGCCGTATATATCGGCATATTGCTTATTGCAGACGATCAAGCGCTGCGACGCATCGAACATGCATACGCCCTGTGAAATATTTTCCAAGGCTGCGTTCAGTTGCTCTTCCTGTTTCCTCAATTCATTTTCCGCCGCCACTTTCAAGGTAATATCCTCGTGGGTAGCGACCCAGCCGCCGTCCGGCATCGGCTGGTTCATGATTTTGATGATACGCCCGTCGGGGGTTTCCACGTTTTAAATCGACAGCGTCCGCTTGGCGATATGCTTCAGTAATTTCGAATAATATTCGGACGGATCGCCGCTGAACGACCCGGTTGCCTTGCGATGCTTGAGCAGGTCCAAAAGCGGCAATCCGGGTTTAATCAATCGCCTTAGGCTTGTGCGCGTCCCGGCGGTTCGTTCGGTCAAATGGTACCGATGGTTAACGGGCGCCTTCCCAATATGTTCGGATTGAAATTGATGGTCGCATTTCGCCCGTCGCCATTGGCGGCGGATCAGCTTTTTCAAAACGATTGCCCGGACCGTGCGCTATTGAATCGTTAGCTATGTTGAACGGCTGTCGATCCGAAATCAAATTCCGGCAAGCGATCGCTTTGCACATTCATGAAATCGCGCCGGTCACACCGTCATACACGCGCCGTCGGTATCCGCCGATTTGAACACCGCTTCCAGCGCCGCCGCCGTTTGTAAAATGCCTGCGGGTGAAATAGGGAACGCGCCCTGCCCCATCGCGGCCTTGGCGAAATAATCCAGGTTGCGGCCGAGATGAAAGTCGGCCGGCCGGTCGATCGTTTCCGGTTCCTTACCGGCACGATGCACGATCGCGCGCGTCTCGCTGACGCTTTCCGCCCAGCAGTTTTCGCCGTACAGCGCGATGCGCCAGACAAACGGCGTCTTCAGCGTGGTGGCGAGCGTGCCGGTGGCGCCGTTCTCGAATTCGATCAAGGCGGACGTCGTGTCGCCGGTCGGCAGCTTGAGCGTGCGCGCCTTCGACAGCGCACTGATGCGCTTCATCGGCCCGATCAGATCGCGGAAACAATCGAGCACATGGATGCCCATGCCGGTCATGGCGCCGGCGCGGCTTTCCTCCTTCGCCACCCGCCAACTATCGGTCGGCAAGTTCGCCAGCCAATCGTGGCTGTAATTGCCCTCGGCATACATGATGGTGCCGAAGGCGCCGGCGTCTTTGAGCTCGGCCAGCACGCGCATCGACGGCATCAGCCGGAAATGATGGCCGACGCCGATCACGACACCGGCGCGCCGGCAGGCTTCCAACATGGCTGCCGCGTCGACCTTGCTGAGCGCGAAGGGCTTTTCGCAGTAGATCTGTTTCTTGGCCGCCGCCGCCGCCTCGACTTGCGCGCGGTGCTTGGAGTGCGGCGTCGCCAGGATCACCGCCTGAATCTGCGGATCGGCAATAACCTCCTCGAACGAGGTGCCGATGGCGATCTTATGTTCCGCGGCGAAATCGCGCACCGTGTCGGGCTCGAGCGTGACGCCGCGCACAAAACGAATCGGCGCGCCGAAATCGCGCGCCGCCTTCACCAAAGTCTTGCCCCACCAGCCGAGGCCGACGATTGCGGTTTGCAGCATACGTCAGGCCGCCGCCGGCGCGCCGGGCTGCTTCATCGGATGTGCGCGCGCGAAGGCATCGTTGGCCATGCAGGTGTCGACGATGCGCTTGACGGTTGGAAACGACGCGATGTCCACCTTGAAATAGGTCGATCCGGCCGCCTGCCCGGCCAGGCAGATGTCGGCGATGGTGATCTGGTCGCCTTGGCAATAGCGCCCGGTGTGCGGCGACGTCGAGAGGTTGGTCTCCAGCGCCTTCAAGGCCTCGACATGCCAATGGTGGCCCCATTTCAGCACGCCCGGTTCGTCGATCTTGTATTCGTGCGCGAGATATTCGCGCACCCGCGGCACGATCAGCGGATGGGTGTCGCAGGCGATGATCTGCGCCAGGCCGCGCACGCGCGCGCGCGCTTTCGGCTCCTTCGGCAGCAGCGGCGGGTTGGGATGCGTCTCATCGAGATATTCGAGGATGGCGAGCAACTCGAACAGCACGGTGCCGTCGTCCAAGATCAGCGCGGGCAGCGCCTTCATCGGATTGACCTTGGCGAAGGCTTCGTCGCGTTGCTTGCCCTGCATCAGATTGACGTCGATCACCTCGTCGGGCGTGATGCCCTTGAGGTTGAGCGCGATGCGCACGCGGAACGTCGCCAGCGAGCGCCAGAACGAAAAGAGTTTCATGGATGGCCTCCCCGGCCGTGCTTTGCCGTCGATTACTTTTTCCGCTGCGTCCAATAGACCGTCATGCGCGAGCCGTCGCCACCGCCGTTGCCGTGTTGGGTGGCGTCCTCGAAGCCGGCGAGCGCGGCCTTGGTCGCGATCATGTCGGCGCCCAGCGACTCGCCGGTCGCGACCATGGTGCGCAGGTCCTTGACGCCGTTGGCGATCGAGAAGGTGGTCGGCCCGGGATCCTTGCCCTCGAACATTTTGACGATCATCTCGGCGCGCATCGCCAGCGCTTTGTTGGCGCCGTTGCTCTCGACGAACAGATCGAGCAGGCGCTTCGGCTCCCAGCCGACGCTGCGGGCGATAGCGAAAGCCTCGCCATAGGCCTGCCAGGCCACCATCAGCGGCAGATTGATCGCGAGCTTCATCGCCGCGCCGGTGCCGACCGGCCCGCAATGCTCGACCTTGCGGCAAAGCTGATCGAGGATCGGCTTGGCGCGTGCGGCATCGGCCGGCTCGGCGCCCATCAGCCCGAGCAGTTGGCCCTTGCGGGCGGGCGCGGTCGAGCCGCCGACCGGACACTCCACAAGTGCGGCGCCCTTGGCGCGCACCTTGGGCGCGAGTTCGGTCTCGACCTTGGGCGCCACCGTGCTCATCTCGATGAACAGCTTGCCCTTGACGTCGCCGGACAGCAGCCCGTTGGGCCCGTTGTACACGGCGTCGATCGCCGCGCCGTCGGTCAGCATGGTGATGACAACCTCGCTGGCGGTGGCGACGGCGGCCGGAGAGGCTGCGACCTTGGCGCCGGCCTCGGCCAGCGGCTTGGTCTTGTCCGGCGAGCGATTCCAGACGGTAACCTGGTGGCCGACTTCCATCAGCCGCGCGGCGACGTTGCCGCCCATGGCGCCGAGACCGGCTATTCCGATATGCATCAAGTCCTCCCTCACTGCTTTTCCCGGGACGATAGGCGATCATGGCGCGGCTTGAAAGCCGCCTTGCGACAATTGCCCACTCGACAGCCCCTCCACCGGCCATTATGAAATCCGAACGCGTATGCACATTGCTGCGTTGAATTTCACAATGGGGAATTTTGAATGGTTGCGGCCAAGAAGGGCAAGGGCACCGTCGGCATTATCGGCCTCGGTATCATGGGCGGGGCGTTCGCGAAAAACCTCGTCCAAGCCGGCTGGCGGGTGATCGGCTACGACATCAGCGCCGCGCGCCGCCGCGAGGCCGCCCGCGCCGGCGTCGAGATCGCGCGCAACGCCGCCGAGCTAGCGGCCAAAGTGCCGACCATCCTCACCAGCCTGCCCAAGCCGCAGGCCTTGATGGACAGTGTGCGCAAAATCGCCGCCGCCAAGCTGAAGCGCTTGCTGCTGGTGGAAATGAGCACCTTCGCAATTTCAGATAAGGAAAAAGCCGCGCGCGTCCTCGCCAAGGCCGGCCACGTCATGCTCGACACGCCGGTCAGCGGCACCGGCTCGCAGGCCGCCGCCCGCGACCTGGTATTTTACGCCAGCGGCGATTCGCGCCGCGATCAAGCGGCTGCGCCCGCTGTTCCAGGCCTTCGGCCGCGAGGTCTACGACGTCGGCGCCTTCGGCAACGGCAGCAAGATGAAATACGTGGCCAACCTTTTGGTCGCCATCAACAACGTGGCCAGCGCCGAAGCCATGGTGCTGGGCATGAAGGCCGGACTGCCGCCGCAATTGATTTTCGACCTCATCACGCCGGGCGCCGGCAATTCGCGCGTGTTCGAATTGCGCGCGCCGATGATGGTGAAGGGCAAGTACAAAGACGTCACCATGAAGATCGACGTCTGGGACAAGGACATGCGCGTGATCGGCGACTACGCGCGCAAGATCAACGTGCCGACCCCGATGTTCGACGCCTCCAAGGGAATCTACATCAAGGCGATGAAGAGCGGCTTCGGCGCGCAAGACACCGCCGCGGTCTGCGCCGTGCTGGAGAAGATGGCGAAGGTCAAGCGCAAGAAGGCGGGCGCGAAGACGCGGTAGGTTTTGCGGGAGAGCGTGATGGCGTCGTTGCAGCAGCTATCGGAACTTCGCAATGGCATGCGGATCGACTGGAACGTGCCTATCACCATGGACGACGGCCTGGAGCTGCGCGCCGATGTTTTTCGCCCGGCGAAAGACGGGCAATTTCCGGTCCTGCTGACCTACGGCCCCTACGCCAAGAACCTCGCCTTCCAGGACGGCTATCCGAGCGCCTGGCAGCGCATGGCGGAAAAACATCCCGACGTCACCGCGGGCTCGAGCAACCTCTACCAGAGTTGGGAAGTGGTCGACCCGGAGAAATGGGTGCCGCACGACTATGTCTGCGTGCGCGTCGATTCGCGCGGCGCCGGCTGCTCGCCCGGTTTCATCGACCATTTCTCGCCGCGCGAGACCAAGGATTACTACGACTGCATCGAATGGGCGGGCGTGCAGCCCTGGTCGAGCGGCAAAGTCGGCCTCAACGGCATCTCCTATTACGGCATGAACCAATGGCATGTGGCGTCGCTGCAGCCGCCGCATCTCGCCGCCATGTGCGTGTGGGAGGGCTCGGCCGACTGGTACCGCGACATGACGCATCACGGCGGCATCCTCTCGACGTTCTGGGAGAACTGGTACGACATGCAAGTCAAGGTCGTGCAGTACGGCCTCGGCGAAAAAGGCGGCCGCAGCCGCGTGCACGGCGAACTGGTGTGCGGGCCGGAGACGCTGAGGGAAGAAGCGCTCGCCAAGAACCGCTCCGATTTCGGCGGCCAGATTCGCAAGCATCCGCTGGATGACAAATATCACCGCGACCGCTCGCCGGTCTGGTCGCAGGTGGTGACGCCGTTATTTTCGGCCGCGAATTGGGGCGGCCAGGGCCTGCATCCGCGCGGCAATTTCGAAGGCTTCGTGCGCGCCGCCTCCAAACAGAAGTGGCTGGAGGCGCACGGCATCGAACACTGGACGCATTTCTACACCGACTACGGCCGCGAGCAGCAGCTGCGCTTCTTCGACCATTTCCTGCACGGCAAGGACACCGGCTGGTCGAAACAGCCGAAAGTGCTGCTGCAGATGCGCCACCCGGGCGAGAAATTCGTGGCGCGGCCTGAGAACGAATGGCCGATCGCGCGCACGCAATGGACCAAGTTCTTTCTCGATCCCAAGAGCATGGCGCTCTCGACCAAGAAGCCGTCCGGCAGCGCCAAGCTCGCCTTCGAAGCCATGGGCGAAGGCCTCACCTTCCTCACCCCGGCGCTCGAGCACGAGACCGAGATCACCGGCCCCTCGGCGCTCAAGCTGTTTGCCTCCTCGTCCACCAAGGACGCTGACTTCTTCATCGTGCTGCGCGTGTTCACCGGCGACCTGAAGGAAGTGGTGTTCCAGGGCGCCATCGATCCGCACACGCCGATCGCACAAGGCTGGCTGCGCGCCTCGCACCGCAAGCTCGACAAGAAATTGTCGCTGCCCTACCGGCCTTATCACACCCACGACAAGAAGCAGCCGCTGACCAAGGGCAAGCCGGTCGAACTCGACATCGAGATCTGGCCGACTTCGATCGCAGTGCCCGCCGGCTATCGCATCGGCCTCTCGGTGCGCGGCAAGGATTACGAATATGGCGGCGCCAGCGGCGGCAAGCTGTCGAATTTCAAGAACGAGCTCACCGGCTGCGGCCCGTTCCTGCACAACGATCCGCGCGACCGCCCGCCCGCCGTTTTCAGCGGCACCACCACGCTGCATTTCAGCGGCGGCAAAGCGGCCTATCTGCTGCTGCCGATCATTCCGCCGATAAAGAAGGCAGCCGGCATACGCCGTGGACGCAAATAGCGGCGACAACCATTTGGGGTGTTCATTTCCGGCAAACCTAAGGTAAGGTAGCTGCAACCTTCGAATTAACAGAAGGACCAGAGGGGGAATGAACATACAGTTCTGGGTCGTCCAGGCTTTCAACGGCATATCCTATGGCGCGCTGCTGTTCCTCGTGGGCAGCGGCCTGTCGTTGATTTTCGGCGTCATGCGGATCGTCAATCTTTCCCATGGCGCCTATTTTCTATGGGGCGGCTACATCGCGCTGTCGGTGATCGCGGTCACCGGCTCCTGGGCGCTGTCGCTGCCGGTGGCGGCGCTCGCGGTTGCCGCGATCGGCATCGTGATGGAGCGCCTGTTTTTGCGATCTGAAGGTTTTGCGCATCTTCGCAATGCCGTGATCGCGTTCGGAGTGGGCGTCCTCATCGCTTTGGCGATCGCACGCTGGTCGCCAGCGATCGGCGCGAGCCGGGGTCAATTTATCGCCGCGGTCGCGCTCGCCGCCATCGTCGTGTTTTTCGTCTTAAGCCGCGTTTCCATTGTCCCCGTCGATAATGATGTGCTGCGTCAGGTGCTGCTCACGGTCGGCTTCGCTTTCCTGTTCCAGCAAGGCGCGCTCGATATCTGGGGCGGCAACAATATGGATATCAACCCGCCGCCCGTATTCACGCAGAGCATTGTGATCGGCGGAATATATTTTCCGGCCTATCGGATGTTCATGATCGCGCTCGCCTTGGTCATCGGCGTGGCGATTTGGCTAGTGATGGAAAAGACCCGCATGGGCGCCGCCGTGCGTGCGACCGTCGATGATGCGCAGATGGCGCGCGGCGTCGGCATCGACACCAACCGTGTCTCCATGTTCATCTTTGCGCTCGGCGCATTCTTGGCCGCGCTCGGCGGCGTGGCGGGCGGCGCTTTTCTCGGCATCTATCCCGGCCTCGATTTCGAAATGCTGCCGCTCGCCTTCGCGGTGGTGATCATCGGCGGCATGGGCAGCCTGGGCGGCGCCGCGATCGGCGCGCTACTCGTCGGCCTCGCCGACAATTTCGGCAAGGCGCTGTTCCCGGAAGTCTCCTACTTCACGCTTTACGCGCCCATGGTTTTGATCCTGGCGATCAAGCCGACCGGCCTGTTCGGACGAGATTGAGCGGCTGACAATGGTGAGCCAAAAAATTAAAATTCTGATGGTCGTGGTCGGGCTGCTGGCGCTCGCCTATATCGTTCCGCACTCCGGCTCGTTCGTCGTGCTGCTGGCGACCCGCACGATGGCTTTCGCCATCCTCGCCATGAGCGTTGACCTCCTGCTCGGCTACACCGGCATGTCCTCGATGGGACAAGCGGCTTATTTCGGCGTCGGCGCCTATCTCACCGCGGTGCTGGCCACCAAATTCCATGTCGGCATGGGCTGGGATTTCTGGCTGGTGCTAGTGCTCGGTATCCTGCTCGGCGCCGCATTGGCCGCGCTGTTCGGATTGTTCGCGATCCGGGCCGGCGGCGTTTATTTCCTGATGATCACGCTGGCGCTCGGCCAATGCGTGTGGGGTCTGGCCTATCGCTGGAATTCGCTTACCGGCGGCGACAACGGGATCAATATCAGCGGGCGCCCGAGTTTCGGCCTCGATCTATCGAATGAGGTGACCTTCTTCTATCTCGTGTTCGCGTTCTTCGCCGTGTCCATGGTGCTGATGTACGTGCTGGTGCGCTCGCCATTTGGCCAAAGCCTGGAGGGCATCCGCGAGCGCGAATTGCGCATGCAGATCCTCGGCTACAACACCTGGCTGCACAAATACATCGCCTTCATCATCGCCGGCGGCTTCGGCGGCCTGGCCGGCGTGCTATGGGCGCACACCAACGGTCACGTCAGCCCGGAAACCGTGGTGCTGACCACCTCGGTGGATTCGCTGCTGATGGTCGTGCTCGGCGGCGCCGGCACCCTGGTCGGCGCCACCATCGGCACGGCCATCGTGTTCGGCTTGCGCGAATATCTCTCCACGCTGGTGCCGTGGTGGCAGTACGCGCTCGGCGGCGTCTACGTGCTGACGATCCTCTATCTGCCGATGGGCCTGATGGGCATCCCGTCGCGCTGGCGGCAGCGGCTCGCATCTCAAGGCAAAGGCGACGGTTCGAAGAAACTGACATCGAAGCCTTCCTGACTCGCATCGGGAAGTTCACGACAACAAGGGAGGACGACAATGAAGAATAAAATGCAAAAATTGCTGCTCGGAAGTTGGCTCGCGCTCGGACTTGCCGTAACTGCACCGGCCAACGCGGAAGAACTGCGCATCGGCTACATCGCGCCGGTGACCGGTATCTTCGCGCAAGTCGGCAAGGACATGGTCGACGGCTTTCAACTCTATCTCGCCGAACACGACAACAAGCTCGGCGGCATGGACGTCAAATTCATCGTCGAGGACGACCAGGGCAAGCCCGACGCCGGCGTCACCAAGGCCAAAAAGCTGGTGTTGCAAGACAAGGTACACATGTTCATCGGCGGGTTGCTCGCCTCTACCGGCTACGCGCTGGCGCCGGTCAGCACGGCGGAGAAGACGTTGTACATTTCTTCGGTCTCGTCCGCCGACGACCTGACGCAGCGGCAGCTCGGCAAGTATCCGTATTTCATGCGCACCAGTTGGACGTCGTCGCTGCCGCATCACCCGCTCGGACAGTGGGCTTGCGACAACGGCTTCAAGAAAGTCATCGTCATCGCGGCCGACTATGCCTTCGGCTACGAAACGGCCGGCGGCTTCCAATCCGCGTTCGAAGCCTGCGGCGGCAAAGTGATCCAGAAAATCTGGCCCCCGCTCGGCACCAAAGACTTCGGGCCCTATATCCCGACTTTCAAGGCCGACGCCGACGGTATCTTCACCACCATGGTCGGCCCGATGGCGCTGCAGTTCCCCAAGCAGCTGCGCGCGGCCGGCATCAAGAAGCCGATCCTCGGCAGCGGCGTCAGCTATGACGAGTTCGTGCTGCCGTTCATGGGCGACGAAGTGATCGGCGACGTGTCGGCGCTGCACTACAGCGCGGCGATCGATACGCCGGCGAACCAGACCTTCGTGAAGGCCTACCGCGCCAAATTCGGCAAGGTTCCGGGCTACTACTCGGAAAACAACTACACCACCGCCATGTGGATCGACAAAGCGATCCAGAAGGCCGGCGGGAAATATCCAGGGCCGGAAGAGTTCATCAAGCTGATGGCCGGCATCAAGCTCGACGCGCCGCGCGGTCCGGTCGAGCTCGACGACATGCGTAACCCGATCGAGAACGTCTACATCAAGAAGGTCGAGAAGAAGAAGATGTTCGGCTACGAGAAGGACGAGCTCTGGAACACCGTGATCAAGACCTATCCGAAGGTCTGCCAGTTCTGGACCGAGGGTAAGGACAAGTTCCTCGCGCATCCGGTCTATGACCGCGACTACCCGCCCTGCAAGTTCTGCGAATAACGTCGACCAATGCCGGGGCTCGTTCGCCCGCGCCCCGGCAATTTCTTTCGATCAGACAGAGAGTTGCAAGCGTGAGCAGCGACGTACCCGTTCTCGAATTGAAAGGCCTGTGCAAGAGTTTCGGCGGCCTGCAAGCCGTGCGCGACGTCACGCTCAAAATCATGCCGGGCGACCGCAAGGCCATCATCGGCCCGAACGGCGCCGGAAAAACCACGCTGTTCAATGTGATAACCGGAATCTTCCCGGCGACTGCCGGCAGTATCATTCTGTTCGGCCAGGATGTGACCAGCTGGCCGAGTCATCAGCGCACCGCGCTCGGCATGGCGCGCACGTTTCAGGTCACGAGTTTGTTTCCGAAATTGACCGTGCTCGACAATGTTCTGCTGGCGATCAAGGGTCTGCGGCGGTCGAAATTCGTGATGTGGCGGTTTTTGTCGTCGTACAAAGAAGTCTACGACAAGGCCTATCAACTGCTCGAAAACGCCGGCTTCCTCGACCGCAAGGACGTCGAAGTTCGCAATCTGTCGCACGGCGAGCAGCGCCAGCTCGAGATTGTTCTGGGGCTCGCCAGCGATCCGAAGATTCTTCTTCTCGACGAGCCGGCCGCCGGCCTGTCCTCGGGCGAATCCACCGAAATGGCCGAGTTCTTGATGAAGCTCGACCCTGGTCTGGCGATCCTCCTGATCGAGCATGACATGGACGTGGTGTTCGACGTCGCTGCGCAAATCTCGGTTCTGCACTTCGGCGAAGTTCTGGAAACCGGCACGCCCGAGCAAATCCACGACAGCAAAAGAGTCCAGGAAATCTATCTGGGGACCGATTGAGTCATGGCGATTCTCGAAGTCCAGGACATTCACACTTATTACGGGGACGCCTACGTCCTCCAAGGTTTGTCATTGCAGCTAGAGCAAGGACAAATTCTGGGCCTGCTCGGGCCGCAACGGCGTCGGCAAGACCACGCTGGTGAATTCCATCGTCGGTTTCAATCCGCCGCGCCGCGGCAAAATCGTGTTCAAGGGCGACGACATCACCGGGAAATCCTCGTTCGAGACCGTGCGCAGCGGCATGGGCCTGGTGCCGCAGGGCCGCCGGGTGTTTCCGACGCTCGGTGTGGAGGAAAACCTGCTGGTGGCCGAGCGCCACCCCGACCGCCACGGCTGGAATCTCGACCGCGTCTACAAACTGTTCCCGCGCCTGCACGAGCGGCGTAATCAGCGCGCCAAGACGTTGTCGGGCGGCGAGCAGCAGATGCTGGCGATCGGCCGCGCGCTGATGACCAACCCCGATTGCCTGATCATGGACGAGCCGTCGGAAGGGCCTGGCGCCGATCATCATTCAGGGCCTGTGGGAAGCGATCGGCAAGCTGAAGGAAGAAGGCCTGTCGATCCTGCTGGTCGAGCAGAGCGCGCATCTCGCGCTCAAGCTGGTCGACTACGTGCACGTGATGAGCAAGGGCCAGGTGGTCTATTCAGCCAAGCCGGAAGTGCTCAAGGCCAACGACGAGATCAAGTCGAGCTATCTAGGTATTTAGCGCGGCTTGTCGCCGGCGAGCGTCACCCGGTGCATGACGCGGCGATAGCCGTGGTAGTCGTTGACCGGATTGTGCAGCACGCAGCGATTATCCCAGAACGCCAGCGAACCGACGCGCCAACTGAAGCGGCAAGTGAACTCGGGCCGCGTCTGGTGCTGGAACAGGAAGTTCAGGATCGGCGCGCTCTCTGCCTCGCTCATGTCCTTGAAGCGCACCGTGTGCCCGACATTGACGTAGAGCGCCTTGCGCCCGGTTTCCGGATGGGTGCGCACCACCGGATGCTCGCTGATGAATTCCTTCTTGGCCTCGGGCTTGGCGCCGTCGCGCAGGCGGTCCTCGCGCGTGCGGGTGACGTCGGCCTTGGCCGAGTGGTTGACCGCGGTCATTCCCTCCAGCATGCGCTTCATGCCGGCGGATAGCGTTTCATAGGCCAGATACATGTTCGCGAACAGCGTGTCGCCGCCATAGGGCGGCACCTCGCGCGCGATCAGCATGGTGGCCATGGGCGGCATGTCGAGATAGGCGGTGTCGGTGTGCCAGATGCCGCCGAAATTCTTCGTCTCGTGCTCGAGCTTGACGACCGGAATGATCTCAGGAAATCCCTCGATACCCTTGATGAAGGGATATTCGACCACATCGCCGAAGCGTTTCGCAAAGCCGAGAAATTTCGCCGGCGGCATATCTTGGTCGCGGAAGAAGATCACGCCGTGCTCGAGCCAGGTCTGACGAATGGCGGCGATGACGTTGTGGCCCGGCTCCGCGGTAAGATCGATGCCTAGAATTTCGGCACCGACCGAGCCGGATAATGGCTTGACCTCAAATCCGTTCATGGCCATCGCGGCCGCTCCCCGCCGATGATCGCCAGTACCGTTCTTGCCGATCGCAATTCTAGCACGGCCGGCCGCTTTATGCCCACTACTGCAATAGAGGCGATACTGTATGCCGCGGCGCAACGCCGCAACCGGGCTTTACAGACTGGAATACATTGGCCGATGATGGCTTTGGTTCGGTCCGCCATCCTTGCAACGGCGGCCCGGAAAGAAGCTTCATGATTTAGTGTTGAATTCGCCCGTGCAGGCTGGTCAAAGATGCCCGCACGACGCCGCCTAAAAATGTGCAGCCCCGCTAGGGGCGATCGAGGGAGGATACAATGTCTCACAAAGTTACCCGCCGTAAATTTATGGCCGCAACGGCT
Source organism: uncultured Alphaproteobacteria bacterium (assembly GCA_963778745.1). Taxonomy (GTDB): domain Bacteria; phylum Pseudomonadota; class Alphaproteobacteria; order Rhizobiales; family Xanthobacteraceae; genus Pseudolabrys. Next base: position 66,289 of record CAVZVP010000009.1, read on the forward strand.
GCTGGTGCAGCGCTGGCAACGTTCAAATTCCCGGCGCCAGCCATCGCGCAAGCCGCGCCCTTCAAGCTCGGCCTGCTCACCATCAAGACCGGACCGCTGGCGCAGGGCGGCATCCAGATGGAACAGGGCGTCGTTACGTACCTGAAGGAGAAGAACTACACCTTCGCCGGCCGCAAGGTCGAATTCCTCTCCACCGATACCGGCGGCAATCCGGCCGGCACCAAGACCAAGGCGCAGGAGCTGATCGAGCGCGACAAGGTCGACGCCATCCTCGGGCCGCTCGCCGCTTTCGAGCTGCTCGCCATCACCGACTATATCAAAGAACATAAGACGCCGATGCTCAGCCTCGCCGGCGCCGAGGACATGACGCAGCGTAAGCCCAATCCATACTTCCTGCGACCGTCGGCGACGTCCGGGCAAGCCATGCACCCGATGGCCGACTTCGCGGCCAAGGAACTCAAGCTCAAGAAGGTCGTCACCATCTCCGAGGACTTTGCCTTCGGCTATGAGCAGATGGGTGCCTTCCAGCAGACCTTCGAGGAAAGCGGCGGCAAGGTCGTCAACAAGATCTGGCCGCCGCTGGTCACGCCCGACTACACGCCCTTCGTCGCGCAGATCGCGGATTGCGACGGCGTGTGCCAAGGCTTCGCCGGCTCGAACCCGCTACGCTTCATGAAAACCTACGCCGCGGCCGGGCTGAAATTTCCAGTGGTGACCGGCGAAACCGGTGGCGATGATGCGCTCATGCGCGCTTTCGGCGACGAAGCGGTCGGCATGTACAGCTGCTGCCCCTATACGCTCGACCTCGCTAACGACAGCAACAAGCGCTTCGTCGCGGCGATGCAGAAGGACTACAACGTCGACCCGGGCTTCTACGCCGCCGGCCTCTACGTCGCCGCCGCCGTGGTCGCCGCCGGCCTGGAAAAGGCCAACGGCAAATCCGACGATAAGGAAGCCTTCGTCAAGGCGCTACGCTCGGTCGATCTGAAGGATACGCCGCGCGGCAACATCAAGTTCGACCATTTCGGCAATGTGATCGGCGACTTCTACATTCGCCGCGTCGAGAAAGTGAACGGCAAGCTCGTCAATAAGACGGTCAAGACCTACAACAATGTGAGCCAGTTCTGGACCTATGACGAGAAGAAGTTCCTCGAGCAGCCGGTCTATTCGCGCAACTATCCGCCGCTCAAGACTTGATTAAAACCATTCCGCGGGCGCCACACCGGCGCCCGCGGATTTTTTGCGCATGATCCCGGATCGTGGGAACGGGTCTTCGAAAAAGATCGTGCGAATACAAAAAGAAACCGGCTTGGGAACACTGCTGTTATGACTTTTTGGCTGGTGCTGACGGTCAACAGCGTCACGTTCGGCGGACTGCTGTTTTTACTGTCGGCGGGCTTTTCCCTGATCTTCGGGCTGATGCGGATTCCGAATTTGACGCACGGCTCGCTGTTCATGCTGGGCGCCTATGTCGGCGCCACCTTCGTCGTGGGCATGCTCGGCTTTCAACTGAATTTTTGGCTGGCGGCGATCCTGGCAACACTTGTCGTGGCCGCGTGCGGCGCATTGGCCGAACGACTGCTGCTGCGCCGCCTGCCCGGCGATCAACTGGCGCAAGTGCTGGTGACGCTCGGCCTGTCGTTCATGGCCGCCGATTTCTGTCTGCTGGTGTGGGGCGGCGACCCGCTCAACGTCACCACACCCGCCGGGCTAGGCGGATTTGCCCGCATCGCGTCGGTGGCATTTCCGATGTACCGGTTGGCGATCATCGTCATCGCCATGGTGGTCGCCGTCGGGCTCTGGCTGCTGCTCGACCGCACGCGGCTCGGCGCCATGATCCGCGCCGGCGTCGACGACCCCGACATGGCGCGCGTGGTCGGCATCCGCGTGTCGCAGCTTTTCACCATTGTGTTCGCGCTCGGTGCCGGCCTTGCCGCTTTCGCCGGCATCATCGGCGGACCGATCTTGTCGGTCTATCCGGGGCTCGACCAGGACATGCTGCCGCTGGCGCTGGTGGTGGTCATTCTCGGCGGCACCGGCAGCCTGCTCGGCTCGTTCGTCGGCAGCATCATTGTCGGCTTCATTTACAATTTTGGCCAAGCACTTCTGCCTGAGCTCGCATATTTCGTCCTGTTCATGCCGATGCTGCTGGTGCTACTGTTGCGCCCACAGGGCCTGTTTGGCAGGCACGTGCCATGAACGCGCGCCTCATCGTCCTCGGCATCGCGTTCGTAGCGCTCGTCACCGTGCCCTATTGGATGCCCGGCGATTACTACATCAACGTCGCCAGCCAAATCCTGTTCTACGCGATCTTCGCGCTCGGCCTGAACGTGCTGGTGGGCTATGCCGGGCTGGTGTCGCTCGGGCATGCCGGGCTGTTCGGCATCGCCGCCTACGCCACCGCCTACATGCTGCAGACCGGGCACGGGCACACCGCGGCGATCGTTGTCGCGCTCATCGTCGGGATCGCCTCGATGGCGGTATACGCCGTGCTGTCGCTGCGCTCGACCGGCATCGGCTTCATCATGATCACGCTGGCGCTGGGCGAAATCCTGTGGGGCCTAGCCTATCGCTGGATCAGCTTGACCGGCGGCGATAACGGCATCAACGTGTCAGGCCGCCCGGCGCCGTTCGGATATTCGCTCTCATCGGCGAACACGTTCTACTACACGACGTTGGTCATATTCATGCTGTCGGTGGCGGCGATGACGGTATTCGTGCGCTCGCCGTTCGGCGCCTCGCTGATGGGCACGCGCGACCAGCCGCGCCGCATGAATGCGCTCGGCTATCACGTCTGGATGATCCGCTTCTATGCCTGCCTGGTGTCCGGCTTGTTGACCGCCGTGTCCGGCATCTTGTTCGTCTACTATACGCAATTCATCAGCCCGCAGACGCTGGCGCTCACCTCCTCGGCCGAGGTGCTGCTGATGGTGATTTCGGGTGGCGCCGGCACGCTGCTCGGCCCGATGGTCGGCGCCGCGCTGGTGGTGGTGGTCAAGACCGTGGTCAGCGGTTTCATCGAGCGCTGGAATTTCCTGCTCGGCGCCATCTTCGTGGCCATCGTCATCCTGATGCCGGAAGGCCTGGTGCCCGGTAGCGCGCGGCTTTGGCGGCTGGCCTGGCGAAAGAAGAACGCGTCCGGCAAAGCCGCGGCGACGGAGGGCAAGCCATGAGCGCGCTCACCGTCACGGGCTTGGACAAATCTTTCGGCGGCTTGCATGTAACACGCAGCGTCAACCTCAATGTCGAGCCGGGCGAACGGCGGCTCATCATCGGCCCCAACGGCGCCGGCAAGACCACGCTGTTCAATCTGATCACCGGCGAGATCAACCCCGATAAAGGCTCTATCCATCTGTTTGGACAAGACATCACCAAGACGCCGAGCCGGCGCCGCCCGCATCTCGGCATGGCGCGCACCTACCAGATCATCACGCTGTTCCCGCGCGACACCATCATCCACAATGTCGCGCTGGCGCTGCTCGGACTTTCGCCGGCGCGCTGGAACCCGCTGATCGACATCAAGCATCAAGGCCATCTGATCGAGCACGGCCGCGCGGCGCTGGAGCGGGTCGGCCTCGCGCATATCGCCGAGCGGCCGCTGGCGCAGACGTCCTACGGCGAACGCCGCCGTGTCGAGATCGCCATGGCGCTGGCGCAGAATCCGAAAGTACTGCTGCTCGACGAGCCGTTCGCCGGCATGTCGATCGACGAACGGCGCGACGTGAAACAATTGCTGCTGGCCATCCCACGCGACGTGACCATCGTGATGATCGAGCACAACATGGACGTGGCGCTGGAATTCGCCGAGCGCATCACGCTGTTGCATTTCGGCGAGGTGATCGTCGAAGGCAACCGCGCCGAAGTGGTAGCCGACCCGCGCACCCGGGAGGTCTACCTTGGCCACTAGTGCGCTCTGTCTTGAACACATCGACGCCTATTACGGCGACAGCCACGTGCTGGCGGACGTGTCGTTCGAGCTGGGCGAGGCGCGCATGCTCGGCCTGCTCGGACGCAACGGCGCCGGCAAATCAACCTGCATGAACGTCACCATGGGCCTGCTGCCGCCGCGGCGCGGCTCGGTGTGGGTGTCCGGCACGGCCGTCAGTGGCATGTCGCCCGAGATGATCGCGGCGCGCGGCGTGGCGCTGGTGCCGCAGGGCCGCCGCATCTTCAAGAGCCTCACCGTGCGCGAGAATCTGATGGTCGCCGCGCGCAAGCCGGATGCCGGCAGCAGGCACGCGCCGTGGACCGCCGATACCGTCTTCGCGATGTTTCCGCGCCTCGCCGAGCGGCACAAGCAGATTGCGGCGCATCTGTCGGGCGGCGAGCAGCAGATGCTGGCGATTGGCCGCGCGCTGATGGGTAATCCGCGCGTGCTGCTGATGGACGAGCCGTCGGAAGGGCTGGCGCCGCAGATCGTGGCCGAGGTCATGGCCACCATTCGCAAGCTGAAGGAAAGCGGGTTATCGATCGTGCTGGTCGAGCAGAACCCGATGCTGGTGTTCGACGTTGCCGACGACATCGTCATCCTCAATTCCGGGCGGGTGGCGGTGACGTCCACCCCGGCCGCGCTCAAGCAGGACGACGAGACGCTGCGGCAGCAACTTGGCGTATTCTAATCGAAAGGCACGACCACAATGACGTTCTGGAACAAATACGCGAACACCGCGGCGCGCAAACACGGCAAGCCGGGGCGCGAGGCACGGCCGAAAAGTCTCACCGTCGATATGCACGCTCATGTCGCGGTGCCGCGCGTCGCCGAGATCGTGACGCCGCATCTCAAACAATCCACCGATCCGCTGGTTCAGGACTCGACGCCCGAGACGCAGGCTTTGATGGCAAAGCAGGCGGCCGACATCCGCACGCGCATAAGCACGACAGATGAACGCTTTAGCGTCATGGACGAGATGGGCGTCGACATGCAGCTCGTCTGCCCAGCGCCGCCGCAAATCTATTACTCCCTGCCCGTGGATGTCGGCGTGCAGGCCGCCTGCGCCCTCAACGACGGCATCGCCGAATATGTCAGCAAGCACAGCGACCGGCTGGTTGCGCTCGGCGGCGTGCCAATGCAGGACGGCAACGAGGCGGCAAAGGAACTCGAACGCGGCATGAAGACGCTCGGCTTCAAGGGCGTCGAGATTCTCACCAACGTCAACGGCAAGGAGCTATCCGATCCCGCTTTCGCTCCGTTCTGGAAAAAAGCCGAGGAGCTTGACGCACTGGTGCTGATCCACCCGACCGGTTTCACTCAGCCGCAGCGTTTCTCACGCTTTTACTTCAACAACGTGATCGGCAACCCGCTCGACACCACGATGGCGCTGCACTACCTGATCTTCGACGGCGTCTTCGAACGCCATCCGAAGCTTCGCGTTCTGGCCGTGCACGGCGGCGGCTTCCTCGGCGCCTATTCCGGCCGCATCGATCATGCCTGGGGCGCACGGTCGGATGCGCACGGCAATTTGCCAATGCCGCCGACGACCTATCTGCGGCGGAACGTCTATTTCGACACGGTCGTTTTTACGCCGCATCAGCTTGAGGCGCTGGTAAAGACCTATGGCGCCGACCGCATCGTCCTGGGCACCGACTACCCATTCGACATGCTGGAGTTCGACCCGATCGGCCACATCAATTCGGTCGAGAGCTTCGACGCCGGCACGCGCGCGGCGCTCGCCGGCGGCAATGCAAAGAAGCTGTTGGGGATCTAAGCGTAGAGGAAATCCAGCACCGCGGTTTCCGCGATCACCGCGGCGTCGGTGCTGTGGATGCCGGCGCGCGCGCGCTCTTCCTGCGTTTGCGTCGCCTGCAGATAGGCGCCGAGATGGCGCGCGCGCTCGATGATAAGCGTGTTCTCGCGCAAGCGCGCCGCCTCAAAGCGTTTGAGCGCCGCCGGCACGTCGGCCTCGGCCTGCAGCGCCTGCGCCAACGCCGCGGCATCGTCCGCCGCCTTGGAGACGCCGGCGGCCACGTGCGGGCGCGCCACGAAGGCCGCGTCGCCGAGAATCGCCACCCGGCCGAACGCCATGCGCGGCGATTCGAGATCGTAGATCGGCTGCAAGATCGGTTCCTCGATCAACTTTACGATCTGGCGGAGCTGCGGCCCCAGCAGCCGCTCGGCAGCGGCGCGCATTTCCGCGACCGCCGCGCTGCGGATCAACGGCGGCGGGATCGAAATCGCGTGCGTGGTGCCGCGATCGTCGGTGAGCAGCCATTGCAGCTTGGTTTTCTCGTCGGCCGGCCGGTACCACACCACGTTGTAGCGGCGATGGCCCGGGCGCAGATCGTTGTCCGGCCCCGCCACTGGATAGCCGAGAAATTGCTCGCCCGGCGGCAGCGTAAAGGTCATGAACTCGAATAGGTCACGATGGGTTTCGGGAGGAATGGTGTCTTCCGCGATCAGCGCGCGCCAGGCGCAATAGCCGGCATAAAGCGGCGTGGCCTCGGGCAGCGCCTGCTGGCGCACGGTCGAGCGCGTGCCGTCGGCGCCGACCAGCAGGTCGGCATCGATCGTTTCGCCGTCGGAAAACCGCGCCAGCACCGAATCGGTCCCGGGCTCGAAACCGGCGAGCCCGCGGCCGCGGTGATAGCGCTCGGGCGGAAAAGCGTCGCGCAGCAGCCGGTAAACGCGCTCCCAGGCGGTGAGCATCTGCGGGCAATGGACTTCCTCGGTCAGCCGGCCTTGCGCGTCGAGGGCCTTGCGGGTGGTGATGGCAACGCCGAGCGCATGGGTGGCGAGCCCGAGCGCGCGCAAGCGCTCGATCAGTTCAGCTTGCGCGACGATGCCGGCGCCGCGGCCGGACAGCTCGCTTTCCACCCGCTCGTAGATATCCACGGTCCAACCGGCCCGGCGCAGCATCAGCCCGCACAGCAAGCCGCTCATAGAGCCGCCGATGATAACCGCCTTGGACCCGGCCAATGGATTGCCCTCAATCTTTCCGTTCAGCGAAATATGCTATATATGAGCGCAAAGCGCAGTGGAGGATTTCCCATGGCTCTGAGCATGCTCGACAAGGCCGCCGAGAAAAAGGACAAATCGCAGTGGCCGGCCGAGCTCGTCGCGGAATTCGAGCGCGAGGCCAAGAATCCGAACCCCTGCGTCGGCTCCACGCTGCTGTCGGAGACCGAGCGCACGCGGGTATGGATCATCCGCCTCGCCCCCGGCGAGCGCATCGGGTTCCACCGCCACGTGCTGGATTATTTCTGGACCGCGGTCTCCGGCGGGCGCGGCCGTCAGCACGTGCATGACGGCTCGACGGTCGAATACACCTATGCGCCGGGCGAAACGCGGCACGAAACCTACGGCAAGGGCGAATTCAAGGTGCACGACCTGGAAAATCTCGGCGACCGCGAGATGGTGTTCATGACTGTCGAGTTCAAAGACAGTGCCAACAAGCCGATGCCGCTGCCCGAGGGCGTGCGGCCGCAAGCCGCCGCCTGAGCCAGCGCTTTTCCGTTAACGCCCGCCGACCCGGCTGAAGTCCGGCGGCGGGCGTTTCGTTTGGCCGCGGGTGGGCGGCTTCAGCTGATCGATCAATGGGCTAGCCAAGCTGCCGGGCTTCCTGCAAACTGCCGCGCAAAGCCCGGAGCCAATTCGGGCAAAGAAGAAACTTAAGTTCAGAGGGGAAACAAGACCGGCCTGTTCGACATGCAGATCGCGACCACATTTGTCGCGCGGGTCGCCGCAGTGCCGGCGATCATCGCTGCAACGCGATCTGTTTGAACGAATGCGCCGGTTGGGAGCGGCATGGACATTTCCTGGGATCTTTTGGTTAACGCGATCGTCGCCGGGCTGCTGCTCGGCGCCTTCTACGCCGCTGTCACCGCCGGCGTTTCGATCTCGTTCGGCATGCTCGACATCGTCAACATCGCGCATCCGGCTTTCATCATCCTCGGCTCGTACATCGCCTATTTCATCAACATCAATTACGGCGTCGACCCGATCGTGGTGAGCATCCTCGCGCTACCGGCGTTCTACGCGCTCGGCGCGTTGGTCTATCAGGTCTATTACCAGTCGTTCGAAAAACGCGGCCAGGAATCCCTGCGCGGGCTCGCGTTCTTTTTCGGCCTGCTGTTCGTCACCGAAGTGTCGCTGATCCTGGTGTTCGGCGTCGACTATCGTTACGTCGAAGCCGCCTATATCGGCCCCAGCATCCATATCGGACTGATCGACCTGCCGCTGCGCATGCTGGTGCCCTGCCTGGTGGCGCTGACGCTGTTCGCCTCGCTGCAACTGTTCGTCACCCGCACTTTTCTCGGCCGCGCCATCATGGCGGTGTCGCAGGACCAGCTCGCCCTGCAGTTGATGGCGGCCGATCCGATCCGCATCAAGCGCGTCGCTTTCGCGATTTCGATTGCCGCCGCCTCGATCGCCGGCGCGCTGCTCATCATCATTCAGCCGATCGAGCCCTCGGTCGGGCGCGACTATATCGGTCGTATTTTCGCGATTTGCGTGCTGGGCGGGCTCGGCAGCATGCCAGGCACGCTGATCGCGGCCATGCTGCTCGGCGTGGTCGAGAGCCTCACCTCCACCTTCTACGGTCCGTCATGGGCGCCGGCGGTGGCGTTCGGTTTTCTGCTTCTGACGCTGGCCTTCCGGCCGGCGGGACTGTTGGGACGGTAGCCCGTGAACGCCCTGAAATTCTCAACTATCTCGATCGGCGTCGGCCTGCTGGTGCTGGCCTTCGCCCATTGGCTGCACCTCGATTACTTCTATTTCGCCGGCTACACGATCCTGCAATTCATCGTGCTGGCGACCGCCTGGAACATCCTCGGCGGCTATTGCGGCTACGTGAATTTCGGCTCGGCCGCGTTTTTTGCGCTCGGCGCCTATTCGTCGGTGTTCATGCACAAGATCTTTCCGCTGCCGGTGCCGATCCTGATCGTGATCGGCGCGATGGTGTCGGGCGTCGTCGGCTTCGGCATGGGCTACCTGACACTTCGGCTGCGTGGCGCCTTCTTCGCCATCGCCACGCTGGCGCTGGCGGTGGTGCTGCAAACGCTGGTGGTGAACTGGGACTTCGTCGGCGGCTCGCGCGGCGCCTACATCATCCGGCCGGAGACGCTCGAATTTGCCGGTTTCGAGATCAACTACATCGAATATCTGTTCGTCCTGATGCTGGTGCTGGCGGTGATTGCCTTGGCCACAGCGCGCACGATCGAGCGCTCGCAGCTCGGCTTCGGCTTCGCCACTATCCGTGACGACGAGATGGCGGCGGAAGCCTGCGGCGTGCCGACGCTGCGCCTGAAGCTGATCGCCACCACGCTGTCGGGCGCCTTCATGGGCATGGCCGGCGCGCCGTTCCCCTATTACATCGGCTATCTGCAGCCGTCGTCCACGTTCGGCCTGGAATACGCGGTCAATTCGATCGCCATGCCGATGATCGGCGGCACCACCAGCTGGATCGGCCCGCTGGTGGGCACCATTTTGCTCGGCTCGCTGCAACAGATCGCCACCGTCACGATCTCCTCGGCGGTCAATTTGCTGATCGTCGGCCTGCTGCTGGTCGCCTTCGTCATCATCGCGCCCAACGGGCTGGTCGGGCTGGTGCAAGAACGCCTGCGCGCGCGGAGGAAGCCATGAGCGCGCTGCTGCACGTCGACAATATCAGCAAGCGCTTCGGCGGCTTCGTCGCGCTCGACGGCATCGATCTCGAGGTGCAGCCGGGCGAGCGGCTCGGGCTGATCGGCCCGAACGGCTCGGGCAAGAGCACGCTGGTCAATTGCATCTGCGGCACCTTGCAGAACGAGACCGGCACCGTGAATTTCGACGGCCATTCGATCGATGGACTCGCCGCCCACCAGCGCACCCATCGCGGGCTGGCGCGCAGCTTTCAGCTGCCGCGGCCGTTCCACAGCATGACGCTCGCCGACAATTTGCGCATCCCCCTGCTCTACACCGTACACGCGCGCTTGGGGCCGTTGCGCTCGGCCGGCGATCTCGATGCGCGTTGCCACGAGCTGCTCGACATGTTCGGGCTGGCGCAGAAGGGCAAACAGATGCCGCGCGACTTGACGCAAGTCGAGATGCGCAAGCTCGAGCTTGCGCGCGCCATGGCGGCGGAGCCAAAACTGCTGATCGCCGACGAATCGATGGCCGGGCTGTCGCATTCCGAGATCGAGGACATTTTGGCGCTGCTGGTGAAGTTGAACGAGCGCGGCATCACCATCATTCTGATCGAACACATCATGAGCGCGGTGATGAGCTTCTCGCAACGGCTGGCCGTGCTGGTGTCGGGCAAGAAGGTCGCCGACGGCAAGCCGGAAGACGTGGTGCGCGACCCCGAAGTGGTGAGGGCTTATCTTGGGCAGTAGTCTCACCATCGAAAACGTGCACGCCGCCTACGGCGCGGTGCGGGTGATCGAGGACGTCTCGATGACAGTGAACGCCGGCGAGACGGTGGCGCTGCTCGGCACCAATGGCAATGGCAAGAGCACGTTGATGAAGTGCATCTTGGGTATCCTGCGCCCGGTGGCCGGGCGTATCGTGGCGGAAATCGACGGCGAGAAGCACGACCTGGTCGGAATGAAAACCGAGCAGATCGTCGATCTCGGCATTGCGCTGGTACCGGAAGGACGCCGGCTGTTCCCGAAATTGACAGTCGAAGAAAACCTGATGCTGGGCGCCTTCCGGCCCAAGGCGCGCGCGCAGATCAAAACCAATCTCGATTTCTGCTTCGAGGCGTTTCCGCGCCTGGCCGAGCGGCGCAGCCAGCTCGCCGGCTCCATGAGCGGCGGCGAGCAGCAGATGCTGGCGCTCGCCCGCGCGCTGATGCTGGCGCCGCGCATCCTGCTGGTGGACGAGCCTTCGGTCGGGCTGGCGCCGCTCTTGGTCGCGCGCACCATCGACGCCATCAAGGAGCTCAAGGAGCACTACCGGCTCACGGTGTTGATGGCCGAGCAGAATTTCACCCAAGCCATCCGCATCGCCGACCGCGGCTATGTCATCGTGCACGGCAAAATCGCCTTTGAGGGGCGCTCAGCCGCCGAGCTCAACAACAACGACTTGATCCGCAAGTTCTATCTCGGTATGTGACGCGCATGCGCTAACAAAAACGGCGCGGGATTTCTCCCGCGCCGTTTCGTTTCGCCGTGAAGGATAGCTTACTTCGCCTTCTCGTAAGGATAGATCACCTCGCCGGTCTTGTATTGCGGCGGATAGACGATCACCTCGGTCTTCAGATCGCGGAAGTCGTCGATCGTGTTGCCCTTGATGTTCTGGAACTGGGCCGCCAGCGTGCGCTCTTCCGCCCACTCGCCCTGCGCGTTGAATTTCACGTTGCCGACCACGGTCTTGAAGGTGGTCTTGTGGAGGTATTCGGCCAGCGCGTCGTCATTAAGACTCTTGGTGGCGGCGATGGAGTCGCCGAGCACTTGCAAATAAGCATAGGCCCACACCGGCATGTAATAGCCGAGCGGGTCGACGCCCTCGGCCTTGGCGCGATCCTGGTACTTCTTGAGCAAATCCAACGCGCCGGGGAACTCCATCGACTTGACCGGCAGCCAAGTCTCAAAGTTGACGACGCCATTGAGCATCGGGCCAAGCTGGAGCTTGAACACAGTCGCCTGCAGGCCGACCATCGCACCGCCCCACATCTTCGGCTTGAAGCCGACTTCGTGCATGGCCTTGACCATGCCGACGGTGTCGAGCGGGTAGGAGCAGACCACCAGAAGGTCCGGATTCGTAGACTGGATCGCCCGCACGATCGACGTGAAGTCGACTGTCGTCGGCGGATAGCTCTTATCGTAGACGACCTTGAATCCGGACGCCTTGGCGTTTTCACGTGCACCTTCGCAAGCGTTGTGTCCGAACTCGGCATCGGCAGAGGCCAAGGCAATCGTTTGCGGCTTGGGCTTCTGGACTTCGGCGACCTTGAAGAATCCGCGCGTGAAGGCCGGCTTCGGGGTTGGGCCGTTCGGGATCATCGAGAAGTATTTTGAATAGTTGAACGTCTCGTTGACGCCGGTCCCGAACAGGCTGACGAACAGTTTTTTTCTACCGATGGCCGTCGGCATCGCCGCGGCGATCTGGGTCGAGGCATAGCCGCTGACGATCAGATCGACTTTGTCGATATCGAGCAGCTTGGCGTAGATGCTGGGAACCTGCGCCGGGCTGCTCTGATCGTCGTAGTAGATAAGCTTGACCGGCCGGCCGAGCAGCCCGCCCTTGGCGTTGACGTCATCTTCCCAAATCTTCATCGACAACAGCGACGACTTACCATTGGCGGCAAGCGGACCGGTCTGCGACATGGCAAATCCGATCTTGATCGGCTCCGTCGTCTGCGCGTGTCCGGGGACCGCAAACATCGCGCTGACCACGAGAGCGGCTGCCCCCGTATACCAGGCCCATGTCTGCGATTTGAAATAAGTCATCATGTGGCTCCTCCCGATTGATCTTGTTTTATTCGATGACCAATCATGACAGCGCCGGGCGCAATGGTCTACTCATACCGAGTGGCGCCCTATCCAATTGCAGAAGCCCAAAACGGACACGGCGCGGTCTTTCGACCGCGCCGCATCGAATGCCCAATTGTGGGCAGGTTGGGGCGGCCTATTGCTTGGCCTTTTCGTAGGGGTAGATGATGCTGCCCGACTTGTACTCGGCCGGGGTGATGATGACCTCGACGTTCGGATCCTTGAACTGGTCGACGGTGTTGCCCTTGATGCCGCGGAATTGCGCCTGGAACACGCGCGCCTTGGCGAACTCGCCACCCTTGCCGAACGAAATGTCGCCGACGATGGTCTTGAACGTGGTCTTGCGGATGTAGTCGGCGAGCTTGCCGTCGTCGAGGCTCTTGGTCGCCGTGATCGCCTGGCCTAAGACGTCGAGATACGTGTAGCCGTAAGGCGCCATGTAATAGCCGAGCGGATCGACGCCGGCCTTGGCCGCGCGATCCTGATACTTTTGCATGAACTCGGCCGTGCCA
>CAVZVP010000010.1:0-77500 GCA_963778745.1 uncultured Alphaproteobacteria bacterium
GTGACGTAACCTCGGCGGGCGTACCTTGGTCAGAGGTCGGAGAAAAATTTCTGTACATGGTCGAGTGGATGGATGGACGACACGGCTCGGCAAAGGAGATCCTGCCGTCGATCGATCAAATCCCTATTCCGGCTGTCCTGTTAACTCTTCCTCATCTGCACGCGGACCGTCCACGCGGGTCAAAGGTGATGCTCGACGCTCATGGTGCCAAGTGCCGACTTGCGAATTGCCGTCCCGGCGCATGGGTGTTTAGCCCCTTTACGGGTTGGCGATGGGCAAAATGGCCTAACGGGGAGGTCGGCTGGATTCCGGCCGATTTGGTATTGCCAGATTTTCGCGTCCGATCCCGCGATGATATTGAGTAGCTATCACATCAAGATGAGACACAGCCAAATTTTTGGAGGTCATTAAATGTTAAACGCAACCGTACTAACCGATCGATTTGATCGAGCCCTGCTATATGCCACCCACGTTCACGGCGGCCAGGTTCGCAAAGGAACTTCAACTCCATATGTGGCGCATCTCCTCGCGGTAGCCGCGACCGTGCTCGAATATGGCGGCTCTGAAGACATGGCCATCGCTGCCCTTCTGCACGATGCCGTCGAAGATCAGGGTGGAGAGCCGCGTCTCTCGGACATACGCAACCGCTTCGGGGATCGTGTCGCGGATATCGTGCGTTCCTGCTCCGACAGTGTGGTCAATACCTCTGCCGGCCAACAAAAGGAAGATAAACGCACACGTAAAATGCGATACATCGAACACCTTGAGACCGCAGATCAGGAAACCCTTTTGATTTCTTTGTCAGACAAGATCCATAATGCCCGTTCAATTCTCCGCGATCTTCGTAACCCTAAAGTCGGACCACCGTGTGGGGGCGGTTCAACAGCCCAAAAGAAGATACACTTTGGTACTATCGCGAGTTGGCAAATGCGTTTCAGAGGCGCTTGCCGGGGCAACTGGCGGATGAGTTAGTCGAAATCGTCATCGTGCTCGAAAACGAGTGACTGACGGATACGTGCTCACACCGACAGATACGCATCCAACGAGGCAGTCCTTTTTGATTATTTTTTTCCAAATTTCTGCCCTTTTGAATTTTTGGGACGGACGTCGTTGATAACCCGGCCGTTCGCCGGTGTTGAACCGTTTAGGAGGGTAGGGGTGGGGGTAGAGCCAGCGCCGGTGCGTTTAAACGCCATGCCGCCGCTACCACCTTAGAGATGCGATGCGCGGAGGTAACAATTCAGCCCGGAGTACATATGTTTAAGCTGCAGGACGTCGAAGCCAATGCTGGTCGACCGCGAAATAGAACTGATCCACACCCCCAAAATTCCCGTTTCACCCAAAACATGTCGGCGCTACCGTTCCGCGCCCACGCCACGTTTTTTCCCGACATCGTTTTGATGGTACGCACCCATGGTGGGTCCACCTCGATGGCGCAGCTTTTCGCCTTGATGGTGTGACGTTTTATCACCGCGATGATCGTGGGTGGTTTTACGCACTGCGCGACGGCCCAGCGCAAGGACCTTCGATTTGGCCGATGGGCAAGGGCCGATGGCTGCGTAAATATGGACATTACCCGCCGCCGGGAGCTGATGGAGATGCTTGATCCGCCCGTGCGTTTGCCAATACCAACAGATTGGGTGGCAAGAGGCGAGCGGAATTCTGAACTGCGCGTAGTGCGTTAGGATGGGATCATACGATGCTTCCAAAGCTGACCTCGCACACGCCAGATGAACTGCGCATCCTGAGCGAAGTCGCCCAGTACAAGGGACAAATAAAATTGCGCTGAATTGTCTTCTAACTGCCCTATCTAATAAGATTACGGGCAGTGATAGGTTACAGGGAGTGCAAATACGTGGCAAAACTGAACCTTAAGCTGGTGTCGCCAGCCAAAGAATTACGGGCAGTTCAACTCCGCAGGCCCCCGAACAGGGACGTTCGGCCGCGAGAACATTTGACCGAACGCGAGGTTGAGAAGCTGATCGAGGCGGCCAAGGGTAATCGTCACGGGCTTCGCGACAGCACAATGCGGATCGCGTTCCGTCACGGTCTGCGGGTGTCAGAACTCTGCGACCTGCAATGGACCGAAGTCGAGTTTGAAACCGCTACGCTGCACGTCCGCCGCGCCAAGGGCGGGGTCACCACAACGCATCGCTCATGGGCGATGAACTGAGGGCGCTACGAGCATTGAAGCGGGAGGCCAAAACGCCATTCGTGTTCGTGAGTGAGCGAGGTGCACCGTTTACCACAGCTGGCTTTGCGAGCTTGATTGAACGGGCGGGCATCGAAGCCAAGATAGGCTTCAAGGTTCACCCGCACATGTTGCGGCACGCATGCGGCTTTCTGCTAGCCAACCGGGGCACTGACACCAGGACGCTGCAAGCGTACTTGGGCCATCGCTCGATCCAATCGACGGTGCGCTATACCGAACTCGCGCCAGGGCGCTTTATGAACCTGTGGCGAGATCGAAGCCGACAGTACACTTGTGGCGCCACGGGTTGTAGCCCGGGCGATCAGCAGCCATGCATTCGTTAAAGGCCTGCCGGTTAAGTCATACCCAAGCGCTCATAGATCTTTGATCCGATTGAGATTACGAACGGCAAGTACGTTTTGTGTCCGGGAAGGTATAGTTGGGAGACTGAAATCTCGCGAGGGATAACCGCTTGTATCTGGCGCTGCATCGCGAATTGTAACTGAAATCATAGTGTTACGTCCCGTTGTCAGACATCCGTGAAACCCCTGACACTGGACAACGAGGCTCTACTTTTTGTCGAACTAAACCACATTGGTGAGCATTGCATAAGGCAGGAGCGGGCGGCTCCGCAAACATCTAGCCCCAGGATCAGCAACCCTGGTCGCGCTGGACGTGCAGCAGCGCATTGCGTGGGAGCGCATCGCTGTGCTCGAACCTTCTTTGGGATCGAGGGTTCCGTCCATCGTGTCCAGCGGACGGCGCTATCGTAATCATCCTCTTTAGTTGAAGAGGATTCTGGGCTCTCGCCTAACTTGGATGCAGTTTTTCCAAAGCCATGATTGGTCAGTCCGCTGGACGCGGTGGACGGAATTTCAGAAAGGGACGTGTGCATCGATCAGTCCAATTCCCTTCCACTTGTGAGGCCGTTTAACCGTCCCGTCCGACAAATGCTCCTCTGGGCGATAGTCCCTGACCTGGCCGGCCAGCACGCGGCGAGCGCAGCGCCGAACTCCTCCTTGCTTCAGGCAGCCGCCCGTTGTCGGAGCACCACTCCTTAAATTTATCGTGAGTTCCTGCTTTGTGATCTGTTCGTCCGGGCCAGCGTACATCGTTCGCTGACGAACGAGAGCACCGGAGACGCCAGCCGGATGAACCCGCTTAGCTTCCAACCCGTCTACCGTTTCGGCAAAATGACCACGCTTCCTGAGGCGCCGCCACCCGCAATAGCCCAATTCAGAATGCCAGGAAACTCATTCTTGATCCTTGCCTCGAGCGTCAAGTCCTCCTTGCCGAGAAAGCTGTTGCTCATGCGAAGGATCACGAGTCGGTTGCCGAGTGCGGTGCCGTCGTCGGCAAATTTCGGGATAGAGTTGCCAAGAAATAGGAAACGCACGTTAAGTTTACCTTCCCAAAAACCCTTATTCTTGCGGTTCACGCTGACGTTGTCCTCCCCGGAGATGGCGAGCAGGATCGCAGCGAGAGCGCTGGGGTCATCCTTCCGCCCGACTTTTAATTCGGAGATGACGGCTAACTGCTTGCCGATCAGCGGCATTCGCCCGAATTCTCCACCGAGCGTACTCATAGAAGGGAATGCGTCGCTTTGGCCAACCAGCTGCGTGAGCGTTTCGGATAAAACCCTTACCGGCCGCGGTGGGCAACACGAAGAACATCTTCTGCTGTGACGTGTCTGGGACGAGCAAGTATCCCATAATTTCTTGTAACGTTGCGACGTTCTCGGATGGATTTCCGTTCTCTCTCGGATGCCACCACTCGTTGACCGTGTTGAACCACACCTTCGGCTCTGGCGCGTTCGGGTCGAAATTAAACTCGACCGCGTTGCGTGTGAAGAAGTTAGGTGTCGGAGGATGGAACTCGGCGCTTGGAAGATGCAGAATTCCGTTCGGAAAGCTGATGCACTCATCACTCTTCGGCATAGGTCCGTGTGCTCCGGCAACCAGCACGGCGGCCACAGCGCCTCACGGCTGACGTGCGTCTCGCGCTTCAGCGCGCCAACGAGCTCGGCAACGTCATTGTTGTTTGGCTCGAATGGCACCAAAACAAATTCCCTATCCTTCAAGACTCGGGCCTTCGCACTATCGAGGAACTTGTGTGCCTCAGCTTTGATTGCGTCATCCTCAATATCTCGATAGGCGCCGCGGCAGTAGTCGACCAATCGCCGTTGTGGTAGTGCAGGTTGCACCTCATACGGGCGATGAACTTCCGCGCAGACTGAGGCCAGTTGCTTTGGCTTAGAATTAATACATTAGCATCATCGCTAATCTGTTTGATGAGATCGTCGCGCCCGGCTTGTTTGACTTCGTGATAAAGCGTTCCAATAGTCACGTTGTCTGATCGGTCAAGTTGCAGTCCGTCCCAGGCGCGGCCGATTTTCTCCCTGTCATTGGCGTAAGGCTGGTCGGAGATCGACCATTGAATAAACCCCTCGCGGCCATGTCCGTCGGTCGCGTGATGACTGGCCATCATTAGTGGGAGCCACTTTGCATAATCGCGGTAGTCCGTCGGATCGAGAGCGGAGAGCAGCAGCTCAAGTTGGTCGGGCGTGATGCAATCGTGGCTGTCCGGCAGCTCGGCGTTGCCCCTTGAAGCCTCGCGCTTAGGCTTCTCCGATTGTTTAATTCCCGGATCGGATATCGCAAGTCCCAATCCATCCAATCCACGCGCGCAAACGCTGGCTGACGTCCCCTAGCAATTTTTTTTGCGTCGGGAACATTAATCGTGCCAGGAAGTCTAAAAATGTGCTCCACACTCTGCGTCGCATCAACCTTGCCATCGACGCCTACAAGTTCGCTGTAGTCGGTCTGTAACTTGCGGCTGTAACGTTCAAACTCCGAAGTCTTTGCCAAGTCACCGTCGATTAGGACGGGTTCCTGCAGCAAATATTGTACTTGGACGCCGCCGCCCGACACAATGACGCCGCTGGGCTTGTGCGGGCACATATCAACGTACGCGAGCAGCTTCTCGATCCCTTCTTGGTAATTCATTCCTTCGGGGACATCGATATCAACCGCGAAGCCGACACCCGCCCGGATATCGGACTTCTTGGTCCGCACAGTCATCTGGCGGGAAAGTTCATTCTCGTTGAAATACAAATTTGCACATCCCTGACGTGCCTCGAGCCAGCGGGCAACGCTGCCATTGTCAAGCTGCGCTCGATTGAAGGATTGCGCCTCAATCAGATCCTTCTCATGGGTCACAGGATTGATGTGAATTGCTGTTAAGTGAATGAATGACGTCGGCCATAAGCGCAGAAACGCAACAGCGAGTTCGATGTCAGTCTGAACCTCAAAACCAAGACGTAGCAATTCAATGATCCGGGCCTCTGCTGTCGAGTTGTCGTCGAACAAGTGGTATTCAACTTCCGTCTTACCCTCACGCGTGCGTGTGAAGCGGAAGCCGCGCAGGCGTCGGTCCCCTCGGAAATATCGGGTTTTAATGCGAGCAATATTTGCCCCGCTTTCCACCGACACCTCTTCGGTGCCCCAATGCCTCGGTACGCTCGGCAGCGCGCCATCAGGGATGACGGACGCAGCAGGTCGCGACGGCGTGTATTGCGCATTCGGCTGAGCCTCGACGATGATTTCACTCTGCACCGGCGGCTGCAACGGCGCGTTCGGATTCGCCATAGCGGACCGCAACGCCACGCCCTCGGCCGTGGTTTCACTCACCATCGTCGCGGGATCCCAAGTTCCTTCGCGCTTACGCTGTATCTCTTCTCGTTTGGATATAACTTGCATCATCGCCCCCATCGCAGGGCCTAGAATGGAATTTCAAGTTCGAAAGACCCATCCGCTGGTGCCACAGTATCGTCGTCCGCAATCACAATTATCTCATTGCACGCCCTTGCGAACTCAACCGTATATTTGCTGAACGCGGAGGGATTTTTACGAACTTTACGAACACGTGTTCCGAGATCGGAAACCGCCATCATTCCGCGTCTATGATCACTACCGGAAATACCGTATCCTTCGGGCACACCGATCCCCCGTATGTAATCCCAGTCCATCGCATCTTGATGTTCTTGCCAAAGATCTTTGCGCAAAAATTCCGTGAACTCCATGACGATAATCAACACAGCCCGCAAAGTGCGTTCCAATGCTTCACTATCAATATCGCCATAGAGGTCGCGCAATATACGTTCAACGTCATCGCGGAAGAGCGAGATTGACGTAAATTTTTGCAGGCCAATCTTTTCGCGCTTGAGTTCTCCAGCAAGCCTGCTCGAGGACACAGCAGGTTTGAACGCATTCAATTGCGACGCCCGGATTGTATTATAGATCACGTTACTGATCGCCGAAGCCTCTTTGTTGAACGGTTTAATTTTGGTTCCGTCCGGACGCATCTGGTCCGATTGAAGATTAATAATGAGGTCGTCGACGGGTTCGATTAGACGCTGCCAAAGAATTTTTTCGCGAAGATTAATTTCGTCTTCGAATTCACCTTCATGCCAGTAGCCCTTTGGGCCGGTAGGGTTAAGAATATCAACAACGTTGCGTTCATCATCGAGAATAAAGCGATGGATTGTAGTCATTTCTTTCTCCTTTAGTGGTGATGTGGAATTACTAGGCATATTTCTCACTCCTTAATTTAGTTACATGGCTGTCATCGAATGCATCTTGGTTGCTCCATATTTGTGCAGCGGTAGGTCAACTCCCTCCGAAGAGGCGGATATATTCGGGGTCAATCTGCATGCGGCGCGCATCGACGAGGCATTGTTCATATGCCTTATCGCTATCGAATTTTGCTTCATCAGCGTGCAGCTCGGCGACCGCACCGAAACTGACACCCGCCATGTCACGTGCGATAATTTCGTCAGCCGGATCCGCAAGCGGCACGCGATACTTCGCATTCCGCGGATCGGAAATGTCGCACGACAGGTCAGCATTGAGTGCACCGAGACGAGCAATGTCGGTGATTGACGCGCCCATATAATAAATATTGCGATCATCTTCCTCGACCGCGTTTTGCATCGTGCGCCGGCGGATTCGGTCGCGCCTGAATTGAAGGAGATCGACGACGTTATTCTCTGTTTCGGTCGACATGTGTGCCTCCGATTACCGGCGCCAACTCGTCGCGTGACCGCCCTTAGGTAAATCATCCTCGTGATATTGCGATGGCCCACCTGTCGCGCACCACGCGTCCAAGTCACTGCGCTTGAAGCGGCGCGCGTTTCGACTGAACAACACACTCTTGGGTGCAATGCCACGGCGGACAAATTCGGAGAATTGCTGTTCCGAGTATCCGCAATAAATTGCGGCGTCTTGCAGTGAGAAATATTCTGGCTGGATGAGCGGCGACCGACGCAACTCAGCGAGTACAGCTTTGACAGTCGTTGCGGCGGTCTCGCGCATCAGCGCTGCAATGGGCGGTTCGCCACCAGTGACATTAGACATGCGTGTCTCCTTGTGAGACTCGCCGTCGTCATCCGTCCATTTTACATGTTGGACCCTGCGCGACGGCAAGCCCGTGTAAATCGGGTTGCACATGTCGTCGCGCTGAGCGGAATTTTATCGGCGCGCCTCAGGCGTTGGCCGTGTCCGCGACCGAGTAGGGTGAGGGTCTTCTCACAAGCCAACTGGTCAGAGCTACTTCCCTAGAAAGAGTGGTTTCCCGCCAGCGATCCAGGGCCGACTAATATTTACAACCTATCGTAAAACGGCGCGCAAGTAAAGGCCGGGTCTGTTCCAACTCGACCGTGACCGCGCAGGCACGTCGGACGCTACTCCTACCCGCCGCCCAAAAATAATTGTGTTCCACGAATTAGCTTGCAGCCAATTGCTCCCTCAGCCGCCGCTCCAATTGCTTCTCTGCGCCCCGCAGATGCCGCAGTATAAAGGCGCTCACGCCCTCGCTCGCATCGCGTAACTGATCAAACATCGCGCCGAGCGTCATGTAGCTTTCGTGAACGTCCTTGCTTATTTTATGATTTATTAACAATCGCGAATGCACGGTGCTCACCTTTGCTCCCGCGCAGAAGGCGCGAAACGAGTGGCGTAGCGCGTGCGGGCTCTTGTCGAGATTTTTGTTTTTCACTTCCTCAACGTGGCCGCTCTTGCTTGTTATACTGGGCAATACCCATATGTGACACCGCTCGATATCACACAGAACCTTACCGGCGCGCCGTACGCGTTCTAGTGACCTGACCATCGGCGGACTTCAGAGGACACTTAAATGCCCTATCCTCGCCCCCCTTGGGCGACGGAATTTCGACGTAGCGTTCTTTGAGGTTAACGTGCTCCCACTGTAGGCAGCATACATCGCGGCGTCGTAGTCCCGTCAACGCGGTCATGAGCCAAAACTCACGCATGACAGGGTTATCCAGTGTGAGCACTTGGGCAAACCAACCGGGGAGTTCGCGCTCAGCAATACCGGTCTGGCGAGCCTTTTCTGGGTTGTGAAGGTCGCGGGCGCGGAAGGGATTAAGCGGGTTAAGGCCGGGCGTCTCCATGCCGAGGACGGCATGAGCGTAGATCGCATGTCCGACGCGGCAGGCGCCGTTCGCGGCATAGGGACCCACGTCCGCGGTCAGCCGGTCATGAAATCGCGTCACGTCAGAGCGGGTGATATCCCGGAGGGCGAGCTTTCCGAATGTGGGCTTTAGATGTGCCGCGAGTTTTTGCTCGTAGTCGGCGATAGTGCGGGTACTACGGCCCTTTTTCACCAGCCGAGCTTTGTATCCCTCGTCTGGGTCCTGCCACGCCTGTTCAAGGGTGAGGCCCGCCTTGGCGTCCGGTTCCGTGAGCCGCGCAAGCCTCGCCAACTCTTCGAGTGCCCGCGCCCGCGCCTCGCCGACCTTCACGTGTTTTGGATCGCCCAAGCGCTTATACACGGTGCGCCGCTTACCACCCTCGCGTAGCTCGCCTTGATAGACCAGGCGTTTACTGCTTCGATTGACGACGCAGCGAAAGCCACTGATTTCCTTGTCCCGAGCGATGTAGACGCCGCGCGCCCCTTTAGCATAGGGTAAGGCAGCAACGGACTCATCAGTGATATTGATAGACTTGTGAGCGTCCGTATTCGCGCGTGCCATGGCGCGCCTCCTGTGCTTACTATATTCGCATGGCATTCGCACGGCATTATGGCCGTTTGAGGGGCGAACAAAATTCTAGGGTCACGGTTACGAACGATACCGGGTGGTGCGGAATAGCCCATAAATAAGAGGTTTTTGCGCTGACATATGAAAACAAAGCGTCCAAGTATTAACCGGAAAAAACCATGCGAAACCAGTACCCTAAAACTTCGAATCTGGGGGTCAGGGGTTCGAATCCCTTCCGGCGCGCCACGGTTTACCCACTGCGGGCCCCCGAGTTTCGCGATGCACCGGCTGCCGACGGTCATTCTGCTGCTGATGGCGCCATTATTGGTGCTGTCGATATTGGGTTCCGCCGCGCAGGCGCAGGACCCGGTCCGGCGCGGGCGCGAGCTGCTCGAGGAATTCTGCGCAAGCTGTCATGCGATCGGAAAATCCGGCAAGAGCCAAATGTCCGGCGCGGTGCCGCTTCGCATGCTCGGCCGCAGCTTCGAGCTGGACTATTTCGCGCAGGACCTCAGGCGCGGCATCCTGTCCGGCCATCCCGGTATGCCGGAAATCAAATTCAGCGACGACGACGCCCGCTCGGTGAGCGCCTATCTGCGCTCGATCCAGCAATAAATTCTAGCGGTCGATCGTAATTTCGTCGGTTAGCGCGCGCGAGACGCAAATCATGATGGTGTCTTTGCGCTCGTGCTCGGCGAGGACCAGGTCGCGATGGTCGACCTCGCCGGCGATGAGCTTGGTGCGGCAGGTCCCGCAGGTGCCGGTTTCGCACGAGCTCGGCACCTCGAGGCCGTGATCGCGTAAGGCTTCGAGGATGGTCTTGCTGGTGGGCACATCGATGACGTCGCCAGAACGCGCGAGCCGGACCTTGAACGGCTTGTCGGTCGGTTTGTGCGTCTCGGCTTCGCTGAAGGCCTCGAAATGCACCGCAGTCGACGACCAGTGGTCGGTCATATTGCGCACCGCTTCCATCAACGGGCGCGGCCCGCAGCAATACAGGTGCTCACGGTTTTTCCGCTCGGCCAGCACCGGCTTGAGGTCGAGTGATCGAGCCGGATCACCTTGATCGTAGTGGATGACGACATTGTCCTTGAGTTCGGGCGCGTTCAGCTCGTCGAGGAATGCGGTCGTTTCCGGCGAACGCGAGCAATAGAACAGGCGGAACCGTTTTCCTTGCCGCTGTATCTCTCGGATCATGGCCATGATCGGCGTGATGCCGATACCGCCGGCGATGAATAGGAAATACTGCGCGCGCGGCGGCAGCTCAAAATCGTTGACCGGCGTGGCCACCATCAGCTCGTCGCCGGCCTTCACATTGTCGATGAGATTGGTGGAGCCGCCGCGGCCGTTGGTCTCGCGCTTGACCGCGACCAGATAGCGGTTGCGCTCGGCCGGGTCGTTGCAGAGGGAATATTTGCGCAGCAGCCCGTTCGGCGCCCGGATCGCGATATGCGCGCCGGCGGAAAATTCCGGCAGCGACTGGCCGCCGGCATCGCGAAATTCCAACATATGGATGCCGTCGGCGATCCTTTCATTGCGCGTCACGCGCAACGGCAGCATCTGCGGCTGGGCACTTACGGTCATTTCGTCTCCGATGAAACGTATATTTGCCTCACAATTGGAGGTTTTTATCGCGGCCGCAAGTGGGCGGGGACGTTTCAGCGCGCGCCAGTGCCGACGCGCGAGACCGGTCGCGGCATGGCGGCTGTTTTCGGGGCCGGTTCTGACCTAACGGCGCCATAGGCATCGGCAAGCCCGGCGCCGAACATGATGTCGCGGCCCTTGGGGCCGAGATCCTTCGCCGTCGCCAACAGGATGTCGCGCACTTTATCGGGCGTGAGGTCGCCGTTGTGCTCGAGCATCAGCGCGACGATCCCGCTCACTTCCGCCGCGGAATAGGACGTGCCGGAGGCGACTTCATAGCCGCCATCCGGGATCGCGACCAGAATTTGCGTGCCGGGCGCCGCCACCGCGATATGGCGGCCGCGATTGGCCTGCTCGAATAATTTGTCGTCGGCATCGGTCGCGGTCACCGCGATCACGTTCGGATCGGCGGCGGGATAGAGCGGCGGCGATTTCGGCCCGGCATTTCCGGCTGCCGCCACCAGCACGATGCCTTTCTTGTGCGCCGCTTCCAGGCTGCGGTGCATCGCTGGATCGGGCGGTCCGGCAAAACTCATATTGATGACGCGCGCGCCGTTCGCCGCGGCCCAGTCGAGACCTTTGAGAATGTTGAACGTGGTGCCTTCGGCGCTGGCGCCCGTGCCATCGAAAGCGCGGATCGCCAGGATATGCGCGCGCGGCGCCGCGCCCATCAGTTTGCCATGGGCCGCGATCAGGCCGGCGATGGCGGTGCCATGCTTGTGTGGCGTCATCGGCGCCGACAAGGTGTCGTAGGTTTGCGCGGCCGCGCCAACCAGCTCGGGATGATCGGCATCGACGCCGGAGTCGATGACCGCCACCGGCACGTTGTCGCCTTTGGCGAGGGTGTGCGCCTGCGGCAAATGCAACTTGGCGAGTTCGTATTGCGCAGCGTCGCCTTCGGCCGCTGCCTTCGCCTCATCTTGTTGCAGCGCGAACAGGTAATTCGGCTGCGCCGTGGCGACGACCCGATCGGATTCCAGCGCACGCACCACCGCGGCGACCGAGCGGCGATCAGGAATCCGCCAGCGGAACAAAGTCGTACCGGACAACTGGAACGTCTGCGATTCGATGCGGGTGAGCCGATGCCGGCGTTGCAGCGCGTCGACTTGCTGCGAACTGACCGAGTTGGCGACTTCGATCACTACTTCGTCGGGCACCAGCCGCCGTTCGTTGGCCGCAGGCGCCCCGCTCGGTCCGCGCCGCGTCGAGCGCTGCGGCAGGCGCCTTGTGCCTTGCGGTAGGTCGTCGTCGCCGCCGATATATTGGCCGCCGGACGGCCCCATGTGCGGGACGACCATGATCACGCCGGGCCCGCCCCAGCCGCCGCGGTAGCCACCACCGCCATAATTGCCGCCACCACCACGTGATGGCCCGCTGACGCCGGTATTCGACGATGGGCCGCGGCTGAAGACTCTTTGCGCGAAGGCAACGTCGGCCGCCACCGAGATTAGCGTCGCGACGGCCGCAATGCAGAGGATGGCGTTACGATGCGCTCGCATGATGAGATTCCGGGTGCGGTTTGCTCATCTCACTCGGTCGTGGCAATGAAGCCGACGATCTTGTCTTCTTGCAGCTTCTTGACGATGCGCGCGAGCTCACCCTTGGGCAGCCCAGTCACCGCGACACGGACTTTATAGAGCCCGCCGGCCATCGGCCCGGCCGCGACCTGCAACTTGTTGGCCTCGAGAAACTTGGTGATGTCGTCGGACGAAGCCTGCGGCGCGAAGCGGATGATCGTGAAGGCGCCGACGCCCGGATTCGTGCTGGGCGCCGACGCGGTCTCATAGCCGTCGGCGCTCTTCTCCTTGATCATGATGCTGGCGATCAGTCCGGCCTGCAGCAGAATGGCAATTGCGGCGGCGCTCGCCGACCAAGCCAGCGTGCGCGGCGACAGGCTTGCGAAATATTCCACAACGCGCGCACCGAGATTGAGCGACGTGGTGGGCTTGCGTAGCGGTTCGGCATCGATCTTGGCGAACAGCTTTTCCATGGCGTGCGCCGAGGGCGCGCCCAGCGTCTCGTTGAGCAGGATGGTCTCGCCCATTTCCTCACGCACCATCGCATAGCGACGAGCGAGTTCGGGGTCGCTGGCCAGCGCCGCTTCGACCCGCTGGGCGTCGCGACGGCTCAGCGTTCCCGCCGCATGCCACGGCAGCAGCTCTTCGATGTCGTTGTGCGCTTCTTTGTTTGTCGTCGTCATGGCCAACCTCGATCGATTCCTTGCTCCTTCAGGAGCTCCGATAATTTCTTGCGCGCATAGAACATGCGCGTCTTTACGGTCGCTTCCGGGATGCCGACTATTCCCGCGACTTCCTCCACCGACTTCTCGTGGTAGTATACGAGATCCACGACCTCCCGATGTTCGGCGGAAAGCTTGCTTAAGGCTTGCCGCAAGACCGCGGCTTTGTCCTTTTTCGCCAGGGCGACCTCGGGGTTGTCGGCATGGTCCTCGATCTGCTCCGCCGTTTCATCATCTAGTTCCTGTTCCGGTTTGCGCCGCAGTGTCGACAGCGCCTTGAAACGCGCGATGCTCAACATCCAGGTGGAGACGGCCGAACGGCCCTCGAACTTGTCCGCCTGCCGCCAGACGTCGAGGAACACCTCGCTGATTAAATCCTCCGCCGTGGCCTCGTTGTGCACCAGACGCAGCACGAACCGGTACACACGAACGTGGTGCCGCGCGAACAGCACCTGCATCGCGAGCCGGTCGCCACCTGCGATCCTTGCGATCAGAACCTCGTCCGAAGTCGTTTGCATCGCAGGCTTATTGGCTCGTGTATGGGTCGCTGGCGGGGGCGACTAGGTTCAAGCAAAATCGAAGAAATTTGGCATCCGCGACCCTGGCCATGGGGCAGGTGGCACCAGTTTCCCCTTTTCTGACATGACTCGGCAAGCGAAAGCCGGCCAAAACACCCGATTTGTGGGTTTTTTGGCTAAGATTAGGTGGAGGCCCCCGCCGAGGGTACGGTATTGCTAGGCTGCCGCGAAATAAGCCGGCGGGCGGAATATTTTGGAAACTAGAATGCTGGAAGGCTTCAAGCGGACCGAGATCAAGACCAGCGGCGCAAGCATCGTGACCGTCGTCGGCGGTAGCGGGCCGCCGCTGCTGCTGATGCACGGCAACCCTTTCACGCATCTGAATTGGCACAAGGTCGCGCCTACGCTGGCTCAGCGTTTCACCATAGTGGCCACCGATTTGCGCGGCTATGGCGATTCCGAAAAGCCGCCCGGCGGCGACAACCATTCCGGCTATTCGTTCCGCGCCATGGCGCAGGATCAGGTCGAGGTGATGGCGACGCTCGGCTTCGACAAATTCTACGCCGCCGGCCACGACCGCGGCGCGCGCGTCCTACACCGCATGTGCCTCGATCACCCGAAGACGGTGACGCGCGCGGCGATCCTCGATATCGTCCCGCAGCATTACTTGTACAAACACATCAACAAGCAATGGGCGACGTTTTCCTGGCATTGGTTTTTCAACATCCAGCCTTTCGACATGCCGGAACGCATGATGGGCGCCGATCCGGACTGGTTCATCGAAAAGAAGCTGGCGAAGACCAAACAGGGCCTGAGTTTCTTCGACAAGGACGCGCTCGCCGAATACAAACGCTGCTTCCGCAATCCGGCGACGATCCACGCCATATGCGAGGATTACCGCGCCGCGGCCAGTATCGACCTGGAGCACGACGAAAAAGACATGGTGACCGGCCGCAAGATCGAATGCCCCGTGTTGCTGCTGTGGGGCGCGACTGGCGGCGTCGGGCGCAATCACAATCCAGGCCCGGCCGAAATATGGAAGGGCTACGCTAGCAACATCGTCGATGCCAAGGCGGTGCCCAGCGGGCATTACCTCATGGACGAGGCGCCGGCGGAGACGACCGCGGCGTTGCGCGAGTTTTTCACCGCTCCATAAATCCAGACCGTTTAAGCCCCGATCGGTGCCGGCTGCGCGAGGAAGCTGTGCATCGCGTAAAACAGCAGGTGCCGGTTCTTGCTGTAGCCGGCGCTATGCGCGGTTTGCGGCAAGATGACGAACTGGCGGTCGCCGTTCGGCAGTTGGCGATAAAAATCGAGCAGGTCGTCATTGGTCGAGTTGCCGTCGAACTCGCCGCGCAGCATCAGCACGGGCGATAATATTTTCTTGGGATCGACGATCGGCATGTTCGCCGCCATGTCGAGATAGGTGCCGCTCGGAATCTCGTTGCCGAATTTCATTTCGTCGGCAACAAGCGCCTCGACCATCGCCGGGTCGTAAAGCGAAGGGTGACCGTCGCGAGTGAAGATCGAGTGGATCATCGCCGCGTCGCGCTTGCGGCGCGGGCTGGCGCGCAGGGCGTCGATTTGCTTTCGTCGCCGTTCGATTTCCGCCGCGCCGTTACCTTTGTAGGTAAAGGCGCAAATGATAAGACGGTCGACGCGCTCTGGCTGCGCCTGCGCATAGGCCGCGGCGCGGATGCCGCCGGACGAGGTGCCGTAGAAATGCACCTTTTGCTGCCCGGTCTCCGTCATGACGACCGGAATCGCAGCCTTGAGATCCTCGATACCGCTGGCGATGTCGGAATTATTGCCGGATGAATCTGAGTGGCCGTAGCCGTCATGGTCCATGGTCCAAACGTCATAACCGTAACGCGCCAGCACATTCATGAGCGAATATTCGCCCTTGCCAGCCACCGTGAGGTCGTAGGAGGAGCGCGCCGAGTTCGATGACCCGTGCACCAGGAACACAACCGGCAGCGCCGGTGCGCCCGGCTTGGGCGCGCCAATGCGTTTGCGCCAAAGATTAAGCTTCACGTCGCCTTTTTTCGCCCAATATTCATGGTTCCATATCGCGTCGCCGGCAGAGGTGGTTTGCGCCTGCGCGATTGGGGAAAGGCCGGACAACAGGCCGGCACCGAGGCCGGTAGCGGCGCATTGAAGTAATGCGCGGCGCGGCAGGGAACAATCGAACTCACTCATGGGGGCGTCCTCCAATCGGCCTTTGTTGAGCCATGTGGCCATTTACAGTGCAATCTAGCAAATCTTGGGGGCGGGCGGCAGTCCACTCGCGCCCGGGAATGAGTTCTGCTAGTTGGGTCTCATAGTGCGCGGCGCCGCGGGGTCGCTTGGCCGGGGGACCTGTGTGCGCCGCAAGTCGTTTATAGCCGACTTGCGTTTTAAAGGAGCCGATCTCGGGTAAAACCGAGATCGAGTGCCGGAGGAGAGATGCTCAATTTGCTGCGCGCGGGGGCGCGATTTTTCCAGAACAAAATCGGCTGGAATAGAATCGGCGTGCTTCTCAGTCTGGCGATTATCACCGTGGCGGTGGTGGTACTGATCCATATGTTGCGCGATATCAAAGTTGACGAGGTCATCGCTGCGCTGAAGGCGACCGAGAAGCGCCACATTCTTGCGGCCGCCGCATTCGTCGCCTGTGCCTATTTCACGCTCACGTGCTACGACTGGTTTGCACTGCGCACGATCGGGCGGAAGGAAATCCCGTATCGGATCGCGGCGTTGTCCGGCTTCACCAGTTATTCGATCGGCCACAATGTCGGAGCCACCGTGTTCACCGGGGGCGCGGTGCGCTACCGCATTTACTCGGCTTACGGGCTCGACGCCATCGAGGTGGCCAAAATCTGTTTCGTGGCGGGCCTGACGTTCTGGCTCGGCAACGCGACCGTGCTTGGTCTCGGCGTCGCCTATACACCGCAGGCCGCGGGCTTGATCGATCAGCTTCCGAACTGGGCCAACCGCTGCATTGCGGCGGCCATCCTGACGGTGCTCGCTTCCTATCTCGGCTGGATCTGGAGCGCGCCGCGCGAGATCGGGCGGGGCGAATGGAAAGTGAATCTGCCGAGCGGGCCGTCCACGCTATTGCAGATCTGCATCGGAATTCTCGACCTCGGCTGTTGCGCGCTTGCCATGTACATGCTGCTGCCGGGTGAGCCGAACATCGGTTTTGTGACGCTGGCGGTGGTGTTCGTATCGGCGACGCTGCTCGGCTTCGCCAGCCACGCGCCCGGCGGTCTCGGCGTATTCGACGCCGCCATGCTGGTGGCTTTGTGGCAATTCGACAAGGAAAGTGTGTTGGCGGGCTTGCTGTTGTTTCGGATGCTTTATTATTTGGTGCCGTTCGTCGTCGCGCTGATTATTTTGGGCACGCGGGAAATAGTGCTCAATATGCGGGGCGCGCGTGCTAAACCCGCGTTGCATCCGGTGAAAAGCGTGACCGCGCCGCTCCGCAGCGAGATCGAGGCCGAGAAACCAGCGCCGATAGACCATGGCGAGCGAAGATAACGGCGCAAACTTGCCGCGCGGCGCGGATTGGCCAAGGCGCTTGCGCGGGGCTTGGCTTGCGCTGGTCGGCAGGTTGGGCGCGGATGCCCATTCCGGGCTGGATCTGCCGATTTACGACCGCAGCACCGCACATCCGCAGGCGGCGCTGATCGAGTTGCTGATCGGCGGATTGCCCGGGCCGGCGATCGTGCTCGACCGCGACGGCCGCGTCATCGCCTTCAACGCGGCGGCGTCGGCGATTGCGCCGGCGCTGCGCCGCGGTGAGCCCGCCCTGATCACGTTGCGCATGCCCGAGCTGGTCGATGCGATCCGGCGCGCCACCGCCAGCCGGACGCCGCAACGGGTCGAATTCTTCGAGCGCGTGCCGGTCGACCGCTGGTTCGAAGCCTTCGTGAGGCCGGTGAAACTGGCGAACGTCGGCGTCGCGCGCGCCGACATTCTGCTGATGACGTTCAACGATCTCACCCCGCTGCGCCGGGTCGAGGAAATGCGCGCCGACTTCATCGCCAATGCTAGCCATGAATTGCGTACGCCGCTCGCTGCATTGCTGGGCTTCATTGAGACCTTGCAGGGCCCCGCCAAGAACGATCCGGCGGCGCGCGAGAAATTCTTAGGCATCATGCAGGGGCAGGCCACCCGTATGGCACGCCTGATCGACGATCTGCTCTCATTGTCGCGTATCGAACTCAACGCGCATTTGCAACCGAGCACGCCGCTCGACTTGGCCCCGATGGTGCGCCAAGTGACCGATGGCTTGCAGACATTGGCGCGCGACCGTGAAGTCATGATCAAGGTTGTCGCGCCGCCGGACGCCCTGATCGTGCTCGGCGACCGCGACGAATTGATCCGCGCTCTCGAAAACCTGGTGGAGAACGCGCTCAAATACGGCGCCGCCGGCAAACGGATCGATATTACGCTCGCGCGCAGCCAAACCCGTGCCGGTGTGCCAGAGGTGCGTTTAGGCGTGCGCGATTACGGCCCCGGGATCGCGCCCGAACATCTGCCTCGCCTGACCGAGCGGTTCTACCGGGTCGATGTCGCCGACAGCCGCGCCCAGGGTGGAACCGGATTGGGTCTGGCGCTGGTCAAGCACGTGCTCAATCGCCACGGCGGCCGATTGAACATCGAGAGCACGCCGGGCGAGGGCGCCACCTTCACCATGCATCTGCCGTTACACACCCCCGATTCCAAGCCACCGAACGAATTAGAAGCAAAATCAAACCGTTAGGTTGTCATGTGACTGTCACCAAGCGTTTATAGAACGGTGACATGCAACGCCTATAGCTGACCTCGACTTCGGAAACTCTCGATCCAACGCGACCAAAAAACCTGTCCGAAGCTCAGTCTTGGAGTGCGTCTTAAACAATAGCGGCCGCCCGCAGCACGGGCGCAAAGGCGGAAATCACGGGCATCAAACCCCGCGCACGCTTTTGGCCGCCAACATGGAGAAACCCGTGAAACACTGGACGACAAGGTCCACAATTTGGGCAGCCGCCGGTTTCATCGCCGCTGCCTTCGTTCCGGCTCAGGCCGCCGACATTTCCGGCGCCGGCGCCACCTTCCCCTATCCGATTTACGCCAAATGGGCCGACGCCTACAAAAAGGAAACCGGTAACGGACTGAACTATCAGTCGATCGGTTCCGGCGGCGGCATCAAGCAGATCACCAACAAGACCGTGACCTTTGGCGCTAGCGATGCGCCGCTCAAAGGTGAAGAGCTCGACAAGCTCGGTCTCGCCCAGTTCCCGGCAGTGATGGGCGGCATCGTGCCGGTCGTCAACCTCGAAGGCATTAAGCCCGGCGAACTGACGATTGACGGGCCGACACTTGCCAAGATGTTCCTGGGTGAGATCAAGACCTGGGATGATCCGGCGATTAAGAAGCTCAACCCGAGCGTCAAGCTGCCCAGCCAGGCGATCGCCGTCGTGCATCGTTCGGACGGTTCGGGTACGACATTTAACTTCGTCTACTATTTGTCGGACGTGAGCACCGATTGGAAGACGAAGGTCGGCGTCAACACCTCGGTGCAGTGGCCGATGGGCATCGGCGCCAAGGGCAACGAAGGCGTCGCCAACAACGTCGCCAACACCAAGGGTTCGGTCGGTTACGTCGAGTACGCCTATGCGCTGCAGAACAAGCTGACCTACACCAAGATGGTCAACAAGGCCGGCGAGACGGTGGCGCCAACCTCCGAGGCGTTCCAGGCTGCGGCGGCCAACGCCGACTGGAAATCGCAGCCCGGCTTCGGCGTGATCCTCGCCAATCAGCCCGGCGACAAGTCGTGGCCGATGACGGCGGCGACCTGGATCCTCATCTACAAGCAGCCCTCCGATTCGGTCGCTACCGGCGAAGCGCTGAAGTTCTTCGCTTGGGCCTACAAGAACGGAGCTAAGATGGCCGCGGAGCTAGACTATGTGCCGATGCCGGCCAATGTGACCGCGGATATTGAGAAATACTGGAAGGCTGAGATCAAGGACGCGAGTGGTAAGCCCGTGTTCTGATCCGATGATAACGGGAAAGGGCGCCGGCATGGCGCCCTTTCCTTGTCCACCGCCGCTCGCAAGGCGGCTTGTCACGCGGCCAGTAGGCCGCTTGAGTGGCTTCCCCGGGTCCGCTTGAACCAAAGGGAGAGCCTGATGCAACCCGCCGGGAGGCGACCCGTGGTTGACGTTGCGTTTCAGGGCGGAATCATGTCGGCCTCTGAGCAGGTCGACCGGGCCAAGGTTCTCCGGCATTTGCGATTAGGCGATGCGGCGTTCCGCCAACTCACGCGCGCCGCCGCCGTAACCGTTCTTGTCATCCTTGGCGGGATCATCGTTTCACTGGTCTACGGCTCGTTGCCGGCAATACGCGCCTTCGGCCTGACCTTCCTGATCGATGAAACCTGGAACCCGGTCACGGAAAAATTTGGTGCCATCGCGCCGATCTACGGCACCGTCGTCACCTCAATCATCGCCATGCTGATTGCAGTTCCGGTCGGCCTGTTCATCGCGCTGTTCCTCACTGAACTCTGCCCGATGTGGCTGCGCCGCCCGATCGGCATTGCCATAGAATTGCTCGCCGGCATTCCCAGCATCATCTTCGGCATCTGGGGCCTGTTCGTGTTCGCCCCGTTCCTACAGCAATACGTGCAGCCGTTCCTGATCGCAGTGTTCGGCAACGTGCCGGTGCTCTCTACGTTGTTCGAGGGCCCCCCCTATGGCATTGGGATCATGACCGCCGGCCTGATCCTGGCCATCATGGTGCTGCCGTTCATCACGTCGATCTCGCGCGACGTGTTCGAAGCGGTGCCACCAGTGCTCAAGGAGGCAGCCTATGGGCTCGGGTGCACCACTTGGGAGGTGGTGCGTTATGTGGTGCTGCCATTCACCCGTGTCGGCGTGATCGGCGGCGTCATGCTCGGCCTCGGCCGCGCGCTCGGCGAAACCATGGCCGTGACCTTCGTGATCGGTAATGCGCACCGAATTGCCGGATCGATAATGGCGCCGGGCACGACGATCTCGGCCACCATCGCCAACGAGTTTACTGAGGCGGTCGAGGACATTTACACCTCGTCCCTTATTGAGCTCGGCCTTATCCTGTTCGTGATCACCTTCATCGTGCTCGCTTTCGCGCGCCTGATGTTGATGCGTCTCAACGCGCGGGTCGGAGCCTGACCATGGTCATGATATCAGGCGCCTCCTCCCCGCTTTACGCGAAACGCCGCCGCCGCAATGTCATCACGATGGGGCTGTCGTTTACCGCGACCGCTTTCGGCCTGAGCTGGCTGGTGCTGATTCTCGGCGTGCTGCTGTGGAAAGGCTTCAGCGGGCTGTCGCTGGCGGTGTTCACCGAGATGACGCCGCCGCCCGGCTCGGCGGGTGGGCTGCTCAATCCGATCATGGGCAGCCTGGTCATGACGGTGATCGCGGTGGCGATCGGCACACCGCTTGGCATGCTCGCCGGCACTTACATGGCGGAATATGGTCGCTACGACAAATTAACCACGGTGGTGCGCTTCATCAACGACATCCTGCTCAGCGCGCCCTCGATCGTGATCGGTCTGTTCATCTACGAAATCATGGTGGCCCGGATGGGCCATTTCTCCGGCTGGGCCGGCGCCGTCTCGCTGGCAGTGATCGTGGTGCCGGTGGTGGTGCGCACCACCGAGGACATGCTCACGCTGGTGCCCGATACGCTGCGCGAGGCCGCCGCTTCGATCGGCCTGCCGCGGGCGCTGATGATCACCAAGGTCGCCTATCGCGCCGCGCGCGCCGGCATGATCACCGGAGTGCTGCTGGCGGTCGCGCGCATCAGCGGCGAAACCGCGCCGCTGTTGTTCACCGCACTCAACAACCAGTTCTGGAGCACCAACCTGAATGCTCCGGTCGCTAGCCTACCGGTCGTTATCTTCCAGTTCGCGCTCAGTCCCTACAAGGACTGGCAGAAACTAGCTTGGACCGGCGCGCTGATCATTACCTTGGCGGTGCTTGCGCTCAGTATCATCGCCCGGCTTTTAGCGGCACAGAGAAAATCATCATGAGCGTAGCATCTTACACGGTACCGACCGTCACACACGCGGCATCCAACGCCGAAGATTTGTTGGAAAAGGTTTCGATCCGGAACCTGGATTTCTTTTACGGCGATAACCGCGCGCTGAAGAACATCAATTGCTCGCTTTACCAGGGCAAGGTGACCGCGTTCATCGGTCCGTCCGGCTGCGGCAAGTCCACGCTGCTGCGCGTCCTCAACCGCATGTACGACCTGTATCCGAACCAGCGCGCCAGCGGGTATGTGAGGCTCGATGACGAGGAAATTCTCAGCCCCTCGCAAGATCTCAACATGCTGCGCGCCAAGGTCGGCATGGTATTCCAGAAGCCGACGCCGTTCCCGATGACGATTTTCGAGAATATCGCCTTCGGCATCCGGCTGTACGAGCGACTGCCGAAATCCGAACTGGAAGGCCGCGTGCAGCATGCGCTGCAACGCGCCGCCTTGTGGGAAGAGGTCAAAGACAAACTCAACGCCAACGGGCTCTCGCTTTCGGGCGGCCAGCAACAGCGGCTTTGCATCGCCCGCACCGTCGCGGTGCGGCCGGAGGTTATCCTATTCGACGAGCCGTGCTCGGCGCTCGACCCGATTTCCACGGCCAAGATCGAGGAGCTGATCGACGAACTCAAGGACGACTACACCATCGCCATCGTGACCCACAACATGCAGCAGGCCGCGCGCGTGTCCGACTTCACCGCCTTCATGTATCTCGGCGAGTTGGTCGAATACGGCGAAACCACGCGCATGTTCACCACGCCTAACGACCGCCGTACCCAGGATTATATAACCGGTCGCTTCGGCTAACACCGATGAGCCAGTCCGCGACTGAAGGACAACAACAATGAACGATTTGCACACCACCAAGGCCTTCGACACCGACCTGCAGGACCTCGCCCGTATGGTCGCCGAGATGGGCGGCCTCGCCGAAAAGCAGGTCGCCGATTCCGTCGATGCGCTGGCCAAGCGCGACAGCGCGCTCGCGACACGCATCACGCAGGCGGACGCCAATATCGATGCTTTGCAGCGTGAGATCGAGGAAAAGGCGGTGCTGACCATCGCCCGCCGTCAGCCAATGGCGGTCGATTTGCGCGAGATCGTTGGCGCGCTGCGGATCGCCAACGATCTGGAGCGCATCGGCGATCTTGCCAAGAACATCGCCAAACGGGTGATCGCCCTCAACGGCGAATTCCCGCCGCCCAAGCTGATCCGCGGCGTCGAGCATATGGCCGATATGGTGCTCGGCCAGATGAAAGCCGTGCTCGATGCCTATGCGCGCCGCGACGACAGCAAAGCGATGGCGGTGTGGCGCGGCGACGAGGAGATCGACGCGGTCTGCACTTCGGTGTTCCGCGAACTGCTCACCTATATGATGGAAGACCCGCGCAACATCACTTTCTGTATTCATCTCTTGTTCTGTGCCAAGAACATCGAGCGCATGGGCGACCACGCCACCAATATCGCCGAAACGGTGCACTACGTCATCGAAGGCCGGCCGCTCACGGAGCACAGGCCGAAGGGCGATACCACGACCATTCCCGCGCTGCGGACGGCCACCGAAAGATAGCGAGGCTTCGCATGAACGCACGCATCCTGATCGTGGAGGACGAAGAGCCGCTCACCATGCTGCTCCGCTACAATCTCGAGGCCGAAGGCTACGAGGTTGAGACCGCCGCGCGCGGCGACGAGGCCGATACCCGCCTCAAGGAGAGTAGTCCGGATCTGGTGGTGCTCGACTGGATGCTGCCAGGCCTGTCCGGCATAGAGTTATGCCGCCGTCTGCGTGCGCGGCCGGAAACCCGCCAACTGCCGATCATCATGCTCACCGCCCGCGGCGAGGAAAGCGAAAAGGTGCGCGGGCTCGCTACCGGCGCCGACGATTACATCGTCAAGCCGTTTTCGGTGCCTGAACTTCTGGCGCGCGTGCGCGCGCTGTTGCGCCGCGCCAATCCCGAGCGGGTCGCGCTCGTGCTCAACATCGGCGACATCGAACTCGATCGCGAAAAGAAACGGGTTTCACGCAGCGGCCGCCCCATCGATCTCGGGCCGACCGAGTATCGCCTGCTGGAGTTCCTGATGGAGCGCCCGGGCCGTGTGTTCTCGCGCGAGCAATTGCTCGACGGTGTCTGGGGCAGCGATATCTATATCGACGAGCGCACCGTGGACGTGCATGTCGGCCGGTTGCGCAAGGCCATCAACCGCGGCCACATGGCCGACCCGATCCGCACCGTGCGCGGGGCCGGCTATTCGCTCGACGACCGCTTCGGGCGGGCGAGCTGAGCTAACCTCGAAAAGGGCGCTTGTCGCGCCGGCGGTCGCTCATGGGTTGGTAAGCGACCCGCGAGTGATATGCGCAATAAGTCTGCTCGTTCGCGTTTTCGCCGCCGCAGAAGAAGAATTCCGCACTGCCCGGATCGCCGATCGGCCAACGGCAGGTCTTATCGGTCAACTGCAGCAGGGTTTTGCGCTGCTCGAGCGGGATTTCGATCAGCTCCGGCTCCGGCTCGGGCTCATAGTCGTAAGCCAGTGCGGTATTGCCGCGCAACGACGATCGCGGCCCCCGCAGCATGCCGGAAGAACGCGCCTTGCGCGGCCTTGGGCTGGACGAGGAAGGGCTCTTGGCGCGCCCGGAGAGGCCGAGGCGATGGACTTTGCCGATCACCGCATTGCGGGTGATCCCGCCGAGTTCGGCCGCGATCTGGCTGGCGGACAGGCCGTCCGCCCACAGTTTCGTCAGGAGTGCGACCCTTTCGTCGGTCCAGCTCATCGGGTTTTCTCCTAGCCTTTCAAGGCTTTGGGTAGAATCCGTCCCCGTCGTCGGGCGCGGCTTCGCGCGCCTGACGCGTACGCTTCAGGAATGAACTAGAAATTGCTCCCAGCACGAGATGTCGTACTAGACGGCCAAAACGCTACAATATGGAGTGACTCTCGTGCAAGCGTTTGCAACCCCCTGATCCCAGCTACCAACAGTTTTTCCAATTGAATCGGCACTTGCGGCATAATTGAGTCCGTAAACGGTACGCCGCGGCCGTGTTGACAGGGCAAGGCCTGGCAATAGAATGAAAAAAGTGCCGCCCGGCGAGGCGGCACATTTCTTTTCGGCTCGCGCATGATCCCGAAAAGTCGCTGCCGGTTTTCGGAAAAGATCATGCGCAAGCAAGATGTCTAGGCGGAAGTAACAGGCCGTGAGCTCGCATCTATTGCCGACCTATGCGCGCGTCGATCTCGCTTTCGAGCGGGGCGAGGGCGCTTGGCTGTTCACGCCTGAGGGCGAGCGCTATCTCGATTTCACATCGGGCGTCGCCGTCAATGCACTCGGCCACGCGCATCCCTACATGGTCGCGGCGCTGACCGAGCAGGCGCAGAAGCTCTGGCACGTCTCCAACCTGTACCGCATTCCGGAAGGCGAACGATTGGCCGACCGGCTGTGCAGGTTAAGCTTTGCCGATACGGTTTTTTTCCAGAATTCCGGCGCCGAAGCGATCGAATGCGCGATCAAAATGGCACGCAAATATCAATTCGAATGCGGCAAGCCCGAGCGATATCGTATCATCACCTTCGAAGGCGCGTTCCACGGCCGGACGCTGGCCGCGATCGCCGCGACCGGCAACAAGAAATATCTCGAAGGCTTCGGCCCGCCGGTGCCGGGTTTCGATCAGGTGCCGTTCGGCGATCTTGAAGCGGTGAAGAAAGCGATCGGTCGTGAGACCGGCGCCATCCTGATCGAGCCGATAATGGGCGAGGGCGGCGTACGGGTGGTCCCGCACACTTTCCTGCGCGCCTTGCGCAAACTGTGCGACGACCACGGCCTGTTGCTGATTTTCGACGAAATCCAAACCGGCGTCGGGCGCACCGGCGACCTGTTCGCCTATGAGCATACCGGCGTCACGCCCGACATCATGACGCTGGCGAAGGCGCTCGGCGGCGGGTTTCCGATTGGCGCCTGCCTGGCGACGGCGGAAGCGGGCAAGGGCATGACCACCGGCAGCCATGGCTCGACCTTCGGCGGCAATCAGCTCGCGATGGCAGCCGGCAACGCGGCCCTCGACGTGATTACGGCCGACGGCTTCCTCGACCGGGTGCGGAAGAATTCGATCGTGCTCAAGCAGCGGCTGGCTGAGTTGAAAGATCGCCACGCCTCGGTGATCGCGGAAGTGCGCGGCGAGGGCCTGCTGATCGGGCTGCGCATGGTGCCGCCGGCATCCGAAATGGTGGACGAGCTGCGCAACGAAAAAATGATCACGGTCGCCGCCGGCGACAATGTGGTGCGGCTGTTGCCGCCGCTAATCATCGGCGAAAACGAGATCGCGGAGGCGTTCGCCCGCATCGATCGCGCTTGCGCCCGGCTGGCGAAGGCGCATGCGCGCGTCCCGAAGCACGGGGCTGCCGGATGAAGATCCGTCATTTCACTGATTTGGATCGCATCCCGCGGCGCCAGCTGCGTGAGATTATCGTTAAAAGCCGTGCCATGAAAAAGAAACGGCCCGGTGCGGCCGGCAAAGGTCCGCTCGCCGGCAAGACGCTAGCGATGATCTTTGATAAGCCGTCAACCCGTACGCGCGTCTCTTTCGACGTCGCTATGCGGCAGCTGGGCGGGGAATCGATCACGCTCACCGGCCAGGAAATGCAGTTGGGGCGGGGTGAAACGGTCGCCGACACCGCGCGCGTTTTGTCCCGTTACGTCGATGCCATCATGATCCGCACCTTGGACCAACACCAGCTCGAGGACTTGGAACGCTACGCTTCTGTTCCGGTGATCAACGGGCTCACCAAACGCTCGCACCCGTGTCAGGTGATGGCCGATGTTATGACCTTCGAGGAGCGCCGCGGCCTGATCGAAGGCCACACGGTGGCCTGGACCGGCGACGGCAACAACGTCTTGACGTCGTGGATGCATGCCGCCGATCGCTTCCGGTTCACGCTACGGGTTGCAACGCCGCCTGAGCTGAGACCGGAAAAGAAGCTGCTCGACTGGGTCAAGGAATCCAACGCCGATATCCACGTCATGACCGATCCGGAAGAGGCGGTCGCGGGCGCCGATTGCGTGGTCACCGACACCTGGGTCTCGATGGGCGACCGCGACGGCGCCTCTCGCCACAACATGCTCAAGCGCTATCAGGTCAATGCCCGCCTGATGTCCAAGGCCAAGCCGGACGCGCTGTTCATGCACTGCCTGCCGGCCCATCGCGGCCAGGAAGTCACCGACGAGGTAATGGACGGGCCGCAGTCGGTGGTGTTTGACGAGGCGGAAAACCGGCTGCACGTCCAGAAGGGTATTCTGGCCTGGTGCCTGCACGCGGACGCCCGGTAGCAATCCGCGCGGACCGCGCTACATAAGGGCGATGAGCAATCCCGAAATCGCCATTCCCTCCCGCGCGCCGTCGGCCACATCCGCCGATGACACCGTCATGCCGTTCGAAGTGGCGTCGCTCGACCTGCGCGGCCGCGTGGTGCGGCTCGGGCCGGCGGTCGACGAAATTCTCACGCGCCATGCTTATCCGATGCCGATCGCCAAGCTTCTTGGCGAGGCCGTAGTGCTCACCGTCATGCTTGGCTCGGCCTTGAAGATCGACGGCCGCTTTATTTTGCAGACCCAGACCGATGGCCCGGTGCGCATGCTGGTGGTGGACTTCACCGCCTCCGGCAAGGTGCGCGCATGCGCGCGCTTCGACAAAGACCGCGTCGCGGCGGCGATTGCGGCGGGCAGGGCCGATGCCGGCGCGCTGCTCGGCCATGGCCATCTCGCCATGACCATCGATCAGGGCCAGGACATGAACCGCTACCAAGGCCTGGTCGCGCTCGAAGGCGGCTCGTTGGAAGATGCGGCGCATGAATATTTTCATCGCTCCGAGCAAATCCCGACACGGGTGCGGCTGGCAGTGGCCGAGGAGCTGCGCGCCGGTGAAGGCGGCGCAAGCCATCGCTGGCGTGCCGGCGGCATTTTGCTGCAATTCCTGCCCAAGGCGCCGGAACGCGCGCGTGTCGCCGATCTCGATCCCGGCGATGCGCCGGAAGGCACCGTGCCGCACACGCTGCCCGAAGATGACGCCTGGGTGGAAGGCCGCGCGCTGGTCTCCACAGTCGAGGACGTCGAATTGATCGACCCGGAGCTCTCCAGCGAGCGGCTGGTCTACCGGCTGTTCCATGAGCCGGGCGTGCGCGTCTTCCGTGGCGGCGAAGTGCGCGCCGAGTGCTCGTGCTCGCGCGCAAGCGTCGAGGCCATGTTGAAGAGCTTTTCGCAGGACGACCGCGACCACATGGTCAAGGACGGCAAGATTTCCGTCACCTGCGAATTCTGCAGCGCAAATTACCTGTTCGCGCCCGGCGAGGTCGAGGCCAAAGCGGACTGAACCGATCAGTTGATCGTTCGCTCGGCATAGGAGGAATTGAGCGAGAAGGCAGGGATTTCGATATCGAAATGCTCGCCGGCCGCCGTCACCATGCCGTAGCTGCCGGCCATGAATCCGGACGGCGTCGGCAACGGCACCCCGCTAGTATATTCGAACGATTCGCCCGGCTTGAGGGTCGGTTCCTCGCCGACGACGCCCGGGCCCTTGACCTCCTGCAGCCGCCCGAATGCGTCCGTGATGCGCCAATGTCGCGTTTTGAGCTGCACCGTCTCGTTCCCCAGATTGGCAATGTCGATCGTGTAGGCCCAGAAGTAATAGCCATTGTTCGGCGACGAGCGCTCCGAAACAAAGCGGGGCGTCACGGTGACCTCGATCTTGCGGGTAACGGCGCGGTACATCTATCTATATGCCGTACAATTGACGTCGCCAGGGCTTGCCATTCGTTATCGCTCCGGGATTATGGCCGAAAGACCGTACGAAAGAAAAGCCGTTCATGATCAAAGTATCAACCGAACGCGATCTTCGGCTTGACCTGTTTCGCGGTATCGCTCTCTGGCTGATCTTTCTCGACCACATTCCGTCCAATGCAGTGAGCTGGATCACCATCCGCAATTACGGCTTCAGCGATGCCACCGAGATCTTCGTCTTCATTTCCGGCTATACTGCGGCCTTCGTCTATGGCCGCGCCATGCGCGAGCACGGCTTCATCGTCGCCAGCGCCCGCGTGCTCAAGCGGGCCTGGCAAATCTATGTGGCGCACGTATTCCTGTTCGCCATCTATCTCGCTGAGATCGCCTATGTCGCACACAGCTTTTCCAATCCGCTCTACAGCGAGGAAATGGGCGTGCTCGATTTCCTCAAGAACCCCGACGTCACCATCATTCAAGCGCTGCTGCTGAAGTTTAAGCCGGTGAACATGGACGTGCTGCCGCTCTACATCGTGCTGCTGTTCTGGTTCCCGCCGGTGCTGTGGCTGCTGCTGCGCTCGCCTTCGATTGCGCTCGCGTCTTCGGCCACCCTCTACGCGCTTATGTGGCAATTCGAATGGAATATTCCGGCCTATCCGCAAGGCGAGTGGGTGTTCAACCCGTTTGCCTGGCAATTGCTGTTCGTGTTTGGCGCCTGGTGCGCGCTCGGCGGCGCGCAAAAACTCGCGCGCTGGGTCAACTCGCGGGTGACGGTTGGACTGGCATTCGCCTACTTGCTGTTCGCGTTCTGCATCGCGATGACCTGGTACATTCCGCGGCTTGCGGTGTTCGTGCCGAAATTCGTCGGCGAGGCGATCTATCCGATCGACAAGACCAATCTCGACGTGCTGCGAATCATCCACTTCTTGTCGCTGGCAGTGATCACGGTGTGGTTCGTCCCGCGCGACTGGCCGGTACTGCGATCGCGGATATTCTGGCCGGCGATCGTGTGCGGCCAGCATTCGCTGGAAACCTTCTGCCTCGGCGT
The DNA here is from genome assembly GCA_963778745.1 of uncultured Alphaproteobacteria bacterium. Classification (GTDB taxonomy): domain Bacteria; phylum Pseudomonadota; class Alphaproteobacteria; order Rhizobiales; family Xanthobacteraceae; genus Pseudolabrys. Next base: position 29,501 of record CAVZVP010000010.1, read on the forward strand.
ATTCCTGGCGTTCGCCGGCCACTTCGTATTCACCGAAGTATCCAATCGCGTGCTCACCCACGTTATCGTCAGCTTCGTGGGCATCGCTATAATGGTAGGCGCGGCAGCATTGGTTTCGTGGTATAAACGCGTGGAGCGACAAGGACCGGGACCGCGTCCGCCTTCGATCAAGCCGGGCTACGCGGGGGGCGGCGTATGACGGGGCGTGTGCTATTTCTGGCCGCATTGCTGATGCTGGCCGGTCCGGCTTGGGCCGAGCACCCGGCCGAGTGCCGCGTCGCTGCGCACTTAGTCGAGCACGATTACCAGCTGCCGCAGGTCGCCCGCGCGCTGGCCGCCAAGCAACTTAACATCCTGGTGGTTGGTGCCGGCTCCTCGCTGCTGCCGGGACCAAACGGCGCCAAGGATGCCTATCCCGCCCGGCTGCAATTTGCGCTCGCAGAGAAACTGCCGGGCGTCGCCGTCAAGGTGACGACCGATGTGCAAGCACGGCGTACGGCTGCCGAGATGGTGAAAACGTTGGGGCCGGCTTTGGCGGCGGCCAAACCTGCGCTGATGATTTGGCAGACCGGGACCGTCGACGCCATGAAGTCGATTGACACAGATCAATTCAGCGCGGCACTCGATCATGGTATTATCATTGCACATTCCGCAGGCGCTGATGTCGTATTAATCAACGCTCAATATAGTCCGCGTACGGAATCAATGATTGCCCTTGGTACATATGCTGAAAATATGCGTTGGGTTGCACTGCAGCAAGGGGTTCCGTTGTTCGACCGATTCAGCATCATGAGAAATTGGGCCGATCTGGGCACGTTCGACTTGTATTCGGCAACGAAAAAACTTGACATAGCCGAGCGTGTTCATGATTGCATAGGGCGATTGCTGGCCGATTTGGTGATCGAGCCGGCCAAGCCAGACGAGCCGCATGCCGAGAGCGGTCGTTGATTGGAATACGGGGGAAACGTACGTGCCGGGAATTGATCTCGCCTATCGGGCGATGAAGCGAACAACCGTCGCCGCGCTGCTTGCCGCATTGGCATTGCCGCTGGCGGCGCGCGCCGAAACACCGGCACCGCCGTGCGATACGCCGCTCGACTTGATCCGCTTCGCCAATCCGCTGTCGCACGTGGCGCAGAAGCTCAACAGCGGCGAGCCGATCACCGTCGTTGCCATCGGGTCGTCGTCGACCGCGGGCGCTGGCGCGAGTTCGCCGGCTAAGAGCTATCCGAGCCAACTCGCTGTCGAATTCAAGCGGCTTTTCCCGACCCATTCGATCACCGTGCTCAATCGTGGCGCGAACGGCGAGGAAGTCGCCGACATGATCAAGCGCTTCGATAAGGCCGTTGTGGCCGCGAAGCCTGATCTGGTCCTGTGGCAATTGGGGACCAATTCGGTCATCCGCGACCACATGTTCAACGACCACGGCGCCGCGATCCGCGATGGCCTCAACAAGATCCGCTCAACTGGCGCCGACGTCGTACTGATCGATCCACAATTCACGCCGAAGGTGATCGCGAAGTTGGAAGCCGAGCACATGGTCGAATTGATTGCCACGACCGCGAAGGTGGAAAATGTCGACCTATTCCGCCGCTTCGACGTGATGAAGCGTTGGCGCGAGGCCGATCACATGGCGTTCGAGTCGTTCGTGTCGCCCGATGGGCTGCACTTGAACGACTGGAGCTATGCTTGCATGGCCAAGGGCCTTGGCCGTGCCATCGCTGAAGCCGCCGAGCGGCCGGTGATGTCGGCAACCATGTCGTACATGATACCCTGAGCGCTCGACGACGCTTCTTTATTTGCGCATGATCTTATCCGAAACCCGGTTCCCACTTTTCGGGACCATGCGCTAGACCGCGTCCAAAGCCGCCAGCAGGTCCTCGATCAGATCGTCGGGGTGCTCGAGGCCGGCCGAGAACCGTATCAGTCCATCGCCAATGCCGAGTTCGGCGCGCTGCCCCGGCGTGAGCCGTTGATGCGTTGTGGTGGTCGGATGCGTGACCAGGCTCTTAGCGTCGCCGAGATTGTTGGTGATGCCGATCAGCGACAGGGCGTTGAGGAAGCGGAACGCCCCGTCCTTGCCGCCTTTAACCTCGAACGAGCATAGCGTTGAACCCGCCTTCATCTGCTTGGCGATCACCGCGGCTTGCGGATGGTCTTTTCGCCCGGGATAGATCAGCCGGCTGATTTTTTTGTGCCCGTCGAGCGCATTCGAGACCGCGGTGGCATTCTCCGTCTGCCGCTGCACGCGCACTGCCAGGGTCTCCAGTCCCTTCAGCAGAACCCAGGCATTGAACGGCGACAGCGATGGCCCGGTCTGGCGCAGCACCTGGTGATAGTGTTCCAGGATCAGCTTCTCGGTGGCCAAGATGACCCCGCCAAGCACGCGGCCCTGGCCGTCGATGTGTTTGGTGGCCGAATAGACCACCACGTCGGCGCCGAGCTTGAGCGGGCTCTGGTAGAGCGGGGTGGCGAACACGTTGTCCACCACCAGCTTGGCGCCGGCCTCATGCGTAATCTCGGCGACCGCGGCGATGTCATAGACCTCCAGCGTCGGATTGGTCGGCGTCTCCATGAAGAACGCCGTGGTGTCTTTGCGCACCGCATTCTTCCATTGCGCGATGTCTTTGCCGTCGACCAGTGTCGACGTGATGCCGAAGCGCGGCAGCCATTCCTCGATCACCCAGCGGCAGGAGCCGAACAGCGCCTTGGCGGCGACCACGTGATCGCCGGCCTTGACCAGCCCCATGATCGCGGTGGTAACGGCGGCCATGCCGGTCGCGGTCGAGCGCGCGGCCTCGGCGCCTTCCAGCGCGGCCATGCGCTTCTCGAACATGTCCATGGTCGGGTTCGAGTAGCGCGAATAAACGTAGCCCGGGATCTTGCCGGAAAAGCGCTGCTCGCACTCCTCGGCGCTGCCGTAGATGTAGCCTTGGGTGAGGAACAGCGCCTCCGAGGTCTCGCCGTACTGCGAGCGCAACGTGCCGGCATGCACCAGGTTGGTTTCGGGGCGGTAGGTCTTCTTGGTTGACGCGGGCATGTGGCGCCTCCTGTGGCCAACGTGGCCAACAAAAACCGGCCGGAGAAATATTCTCGGCCGGGCACACGCGTCCCCGGCCTTTTAGCGATTTATTTTACGTGGCTGCAAGCCGGCCGGCTCAAATGACCACGGAACGGCGGTTTCATAGCGCGCTCCGTCCCTTTCCGTCAAGTTTTCTGTAGGCTAGGGTCCGCGACCGCTCGAAAGGTGGGCGGAGGGGTGAAATTCATGCGGTTCTTGCTCACGCTCTCGCTGCTCGTTTTGCTCGCGGCGCCTAGTCGCGCCGCAACCAAGCCGCATGTCGACCGGATCGAGGTCGTCTCGGCCGGTCTGTTCAAATCCAAGGTCGCCGAGAAGGAGGCGAGCCCAGGCAGCGCGACGGGAACCCGCAATGTCGTTTCGAGCGAGAAGTTGTTGCGCCGGACCACCGAGATAAAAGCGAGCCTGGGGATCGAGCTCGACTTCCGCTATCGGATCGTCGGCGTGCCGAAGGGCGCCAAGGCGCCGCTGAAGATCGTCACCATCTATCCGGGCGAAGGCCTGCGCAATCCCAAGGCCGACAAGCCGAAGCAGCGCGAAGAACTGAATGAAGACCGGCCGATCGGCCGTGTGCTCTACGAATCCTATCACTTCGATCACGACTGGGAGATGGTACCCGGCACCAAGTCGTTCGAAATCTGGTACGACGGCAAGAAGCTGGCCGAGCAGAAGTTCACCGTCACCAAACCCTGACCGGACGGATCGTCAAATCGTGCCGCTTTCTTTCGCCATCGAGGACAAAGGCATCCTGCCCGACCGCATGATCGGGCAGCTTGCCGCCGTCGGCGGGATTCTGCCGTCCACCGATTTCGTGCCCGACCAGATCCAGCCGGCGAGCCTCGATCTGCGGCTGGGCGAGGTGGCCTATCGCGTGCGCGCGAGCTTTCTGCCCGGCTCGACCACGGTCGCCCAGCGCATCGACGAATTGAAGCTGCACGAGTTCGCGCTCACCGACGGCGCGGTGCTGGAGACCGGCTGCGTCTATATCGTGCCGCTGCTCGAAAGCCTGGCGCTGCCCGACGAAATCTCCGCCGCGGCCAATCCGAAAAGCTCGACCGGCCGGCTCGACGTGTTCACCCGCGTGATCGCCGATGAGATGCGCGGCTTCGACCGTATCGAACCCGGCTACCACGGGCCGCTTTATGCCGAGATCAGCCCGCTCACTTTTCCAGTGCTGGTGCGCGAGGGTTCGCGGCTGTCGCAAATCCGTTTCCGCCGCGGTCATGCTTTGCTCGGCGCCGACGCGCTGCGCGACTTGCATGCGCGCGAGCGGCTGGTCGATGCCGACGACGCCGACGTCAGCGAAGGTGTTGCGGTCAGCGTCGATTTGTCGGGTCTCGGCCCGGACGGCCTGGTCGGCTACCGCGCCAAGCGCCATACCGGCGTGATCGACGTGGAGCGGCGCGCCGGCTACGCGGTGCACGACTTCTGGGAACCGATGACCGCGCGCGCCGACAAAAGTCTGATCCTCGATCCAAGCGAATTCTACATTCTCGCCTCCAAGGAAGCCGTGCAGGTGCCGCCCGACTACGCCGCCGAGATGGTGCCGTTCGATCCGCTGGTCGGGGAATTCCGCGTGCATTATGCCGGCTTCTTCGATCCCGGCTTCGGCTATGCCGGCGCCGGCGGCAAAGGCGCGCGCGCGGTTCTCGAAGTGCGCTCGCGCGAAGTCCCGTTCATTCTAGAGCACGGGCAGATCGTCGGCCGGCTGGTCTACGAGAAGATGCTAGCCAAGCCCGACAAGCTTTACGGCCAGGGCATCGGTTCGAATTACCAGGCGCAGAGTTTGAAGCTGAGCAAGCATTTTAAGGCGTAACTGTCGTCCCAGCCGAGCGAAGCGAGACCCGTGACCCATACCCCGTGTTCTCTCGATAGGCTGCGGCGTATGGGTCCCCGCCGGCGCGGGGCCGACGATGAGGAATTAGGCAACGCTCCGCTCTCCCTATTCTTTATTCTTTGACGGCGCGGGACACGCCGGCTTCCCTTTTTCCTTCCCCAAAGGGGAATGGAGCGCCGGGACCAGGGGCGCTGGCGCAGCGCCCCTTGGCGGGTTTGGCGAAACCCGCCGCGCGCCTGGCGAGACGCGCGAGCCCTTTGGCGAAAGGGCCCGGCGCCCCCCGGGCGCTCCATCCTGGTCAAGCTTGCGCGGTCTGCGCAGGCATGACCGCGATGCGCATTGTCGGCGCACCGCGCCCAGCATCGGGCGTCACTCGCGATGACGTCCTCTGCAAACAAGGCGCGCTGAATATAAATGCGCTGGAGCGAGCGGGGATAAGTTTTCTGTTGTGTTTTGTTGGCGTGTGTCGCTGCTGCCACAGAGAGCGTAACGCTGCTTGCCGCGCGGTCCTCTTTTTCGCTATGGTCGCGCTGCGCGGGCGTAGTTCAATGGTAGAACGGCAGCTTCCCAAGCTGCATACGAGGGTTCGATTCCCTTCGCCCGCTCCAACCTTCGCGCCTTCGGCGCTTCGGTTGGCAAGCCAGCCTAGATCGCGAAGCCCGCCGTAGCTCTCTTGGAGCGAAGGCGGGTGTACAGGCCCCGGCTGCAGAAAATTAACCAAATTCGGCTTAGGTGTCCGCCGGACTGGGGCGGGTTCATGATCTTCAGAACAGTGCTGTTCGCATTGCTGTTGCTGCCGGGCGCGGCCCAGGCCGCCGCGCTGCCGCGCATTCTCGCCAGCGCCGACAATCCGGTGCCGCCATGCGTGCGGCCCGTCGCGCTCATGGCCTTCGTCGCCGAGCGTAATGCGCAGCACCATCCGGCCCGCATGATCGATCCGCGTTTCACCCAACTCGCTTCGCTCTACCAGCGCATCGGCCAATGCGTGGCGCGCGCGCCGGAAAATTGCGTGGCGGTGCGCTGGGACTACGCCTTTTTCCAGATGCTCATCGAGACCAATTATCTGACGTTTCGCCGGCCCAATGGCGTGCCTGCCTCGGTGGTGCCGGACGACAACAATTTCGCCGGCGTCGGCGCGACGATCTCCGGCCGGCCAGGCGAGCGCTTCAAGGACGCCGCCACCGGTGTGCTGGCGCACCTGCAACACGTGCTGATGTATTCGACAACGCGCGTCCCCAATCCGGTCGCCGCGCGCACACGCCAAGTGCAGAACGACGTGCAGGATGCGATGCGCCGCTTGCACCGGGCGGTGACCTTCACCGATTTGGCACGCGAATGGACCGGCACCGACCGCAACAGCTACAGCGTGGAGATGCAGAAGCTGGCGGAGAAATACGCCAGCCGCTATTGCGCGCAAGCCGCCGCCGGCGAGACCACTGGGTCGATTTCCGCAAAATCACGTTGATGCACGCCCGCGTGATCGCAGGAACTGCGGGCGGACCCGCCGCGTATCTTATACGAACCGAAACGCGAGGCACGAAAAATGCCGCTGCTATTCTATTGGCCCCTGATCGTCTGGATGGGGATGGTCAAGGTCGCGCAAAGCGACATACGCCGGCGCGTCGTCACGCCAGCGCGTGTGCGATCTCTTCAATCCTGATTTGAGGCAGCAGCCGCTTGACGTCCTGCGGCTGGCACAGCCCAGTGCCCGGCATCATCACGGCCGCGGAAGCGGCGGCGATCGCCATGCCGAACGCGTCCTCCAGCGGCTTGCCGGCGGCGAGCGCGGCAACCAGGCCGCCGACGAAACTGTCGCCGGCGCCGACCGCGCTCACGACCTCGATCGCCATCGGCTGTGCACGCCAGGCGCGATCCGCCGTCACCAGCAGCCGCCGTCGGCGCCGAGGGTGAGGGCAACCATTTCAGTCCGCTTGTCGCTTACCAGCTTGCGGCAAGCCGCCATCTGCTCCGCATCGCTGGTGAGCGAGCTGCCGACCAAATCGCTGAGTTCCACCAGGTTAGGCTTGATCAAACTGACGCCTTCTGCGAGCGCCGCCTGCAGCGCGGGACCGGATGTGTCCACCACGCTTTTTGCGCCCAGCGCCTTGGCGTGCCGCGCCACGCGCGCGAAGAAATCGTCCGGCGCGCCGGGCGGCACGCTACCGCTGGCGACGACGAATTTCGGCCGATGCGGCAGCGACGCCAGGCGCTCGAGCACGGCCTCCCATTCGGCGCGATGCAGCGGCGAACCCGGCAACACGAAGCGGTATTGCTCGCCGGTCGATTCTTCGTAAGCCGTGAAGTTTTCCCGCGTCTCCACGTGCGACGGCGTGACCAGGCTGGCGATGTCCTCGCGCTCGAGCAGCCGCTGCAGCAATTTGCCAATCTGGCCGCGTCGCCGCCGAGCCGGTGCGCGACGCGCGCCACGTTGATGCCGCCGCCGCCGGGATCGCGCTTGGGCGGCGAGCAGCGCAATTTGCGGGTTGGCTATACGCGGCCGACATTGACGAAAATGTCGATCGCGGGGTTGATGGTGAGAGTAACGATATCCGGCACGTTACCGCTCCGATCGAAGCCATGGTTCCGGCAAGAAAAAAATATTATTTTTTAAGGTAGGCATTATTTCATCATTATCACACCCATCACACGCAAAAAATTGCGCGATTTGGCGCTGCCGTGAAATGTGTTCGTGGAACCTAATGCCTGCCGACGCGTCATGGAGATGACCGCCGCCCCGGAATGTGGTTAGAGTCGCCTTGCGATCATAACGCCGTGAGCACCGCAGCCGTTCCATGTCCATGATCGATCCGCTTTATTCGCTGTCGGGCTTCGCCGTCGGCCTATTGGTCGGCATGACCGGCGTCGGCGGCGGCTCGCTGATGACGCCGATCCTGATCCTGCTGTTCGGCATTCATCCGGCGACCGCGGTCGGCACCGACCTGCTTTATGCCGCGGCCACCAAGACCGGCGGCAGCCTGGTGCATGGGTTGGCGCGCAGCATCGACTGGCGCGTGGTGCGCCGACTGGCGAGCGGCAGCGTTCCGGCGACGATCGTCACGCTGGCGGTGTTGTCGCATTTTAATCTCAATGGCGACGCCGCGCGCGGCCTGATCACGCTGGTGCTCAGCGTCGCGCTTTTTGCGACCGCGTTCGTACTGATATTCGGCGGCCCGATCGTGACGATCTACCGCGCGCGGGTGCGCAAACTCGACCCCAAGCGGACGGCAACCATCACGGTGCTCGTCGGAGCCCTGCTCGGCGTGCTGGTGTCGATCTCCTCGGTCGGCGCCGGCGCCATCGGCGTGGTCATGCTGGTGCTGCTCTATCCGCAAATGCCGGTGGCCAAGATCGTCGGCTCCGATATCGCGCATGCGGTGCCGCTGACGCTGATCGCCGGCCTCGGCCATTGGATGATGGGCTCAGTCGATTGGCACATCATTGCCTCGCTGCTGGTCGGCTCGCTACCGGGCATTTTCGTCGGCAGCTATTTCGCCAGCCGCATCCCGGAGCGCGCGCTGCAACTGGTGCTGGCGACGACTTTGTTCGTGGTGGCGAGCCGCATCGCCTACGATCATTCCGCCGCGGCTTCGTCGATTTTCACCGCCTTCACGCGCCGCGCGGTCCCTTAAAGCCGTGCTACGGTCGTTTGAACCTCCGACGCCGGCGCGGCGACACATCGGGGCGCCCGCTTACCGGGCCGAGTGAGCGGACGAATGCCGGACGACACGAAACTTTCCCCCGGGTCGGTCGGCCTGAGCGCCGGCCTCAGCGTGCTGGCGCTGCTGTTTTATGCCTTACAGGTGGCCACGCTCGCCGACATCGCCGGCAGCGACGCGGCCGGCAACGCCTATGCGCAGGCCTATGGCGCCGTCGAAATTATATTCCTGTGGGGGCTACTCGCCGTTCTGATACTCATCGCCTTCCTCAAGGGAGCAGTCCCAAAACCGGCCGTGCTGACCGCGGTCATTCTGGTGCCGGTGTCCGGCGTGGTCGCGTTTGCCGCGCTCGAACTGCTCTCGAAACCCTACCTTTCACCGTTTCGCTGGCCGCTCGTTCTTCCGGTGCTGATGCCGCCGCTGATCGTGGCCTATTGCTTCTGGGCGCTGCTGCCTGGGCTGCGCGCCAAATTCCCCGCGCACGTCACCGCCGGGGTTATCTGGGGCGCGGTCCTCATGCTCTGCGTTGCAGTCGTTCCGTTGCAGCAAATGCGCGAGCGCGCCCTCGATGTTATCGACCAGGAGCTCACACGATACAACGAGGACTACGCCAAGCTGGCGGCCGATGCCCCCCTCTGGGATTGGGTGCGGTTTTTCAATACGCGTAACGAGACCAAGATCAACGAGGTGCTCGGCCGCATCCGCAAACTCGATCGCCGGCAAGCCGATGCCGAACTGATGCTCGAGCGCGGCGACTTCCCGCTCGGCTTTTTGGGACGGCTCGATCTCGACCCAACACCGGCGTTTTGCGACAAGGCGCGCGCGCTGCTGCGCAAACGCGTCGAGCCGCTGGTGCTCAAGACTTCCGAACCAAAACCGTACCGTGAAATCGGTGGACAAGTATCGGACGCGCTTGCCGCCATGAAATGGCTGGTCGGCTACGAATGCTCCTGCGACGCGGAATTGCTGGCCTGGGAAACCATGGCCAAGACCTACGACAAACCGAATTATGACGTTTACGAATTGGCAGAATTGCGCGATCCGAAAAACTTCGGACGCATCGTGCGCCGGCATCCGGAGCGGTTTTCCATGCTTACGCCGCGGGCGCATCTCAAGGCATGGCTAGACTACGCAGACAAAGAAGAATTCCACGACCAGGCACTTGCCGGCGCGCGCAAGCTCGACCACCGCACCGCCGACGCGGTCGAGATGTTCAACGACAAATACGATATCGCGGCGCCGTGGCAGGTGTTGAAATATTTGCCGGTGCTCGACCTCGAGATGACCCCGCGGTTGTGCGGCGCGGCCCTCACGCAGGTGCACGGCGACTTCGCGAAAGTTTTGCGGCCAAAGCCCGATGACCCGCGCCGCTACAGCGAGTTGCTCGACCGGCTGGGGGCCTATGAGCCGTTGACGGCGCTGGTGTGGCTCGCCGGCCATGGCTGCGACGCCGAAGGCGGGTTGAGCGAAGCCGAGGCAGTTATCGGCACCTATCAGGATTTGCCGGCCAGGGCGGCGATGCTGGCCACGCTGGCGCAGCTGCATCGTAAAAATTAGCGCCGCGCGATAAAAACGGCCGCGCAAGGCTTGCGCGGCCGGCTTGAAAAGCGAACTTTGCGTCAGTTGCCTTGGATGGTCTGGATCACGCTCGACATCGGGCGCGACTTCGTCCAGCCCGCCGCCAATCTCCTTGAGCACGGCCGCCTTGTATTCCGGCAGCGGTTCGATCGGCGTCTTGCCGACCACCTGCACCACCTTGTAGCCGCCGGCCTTGAGCTGCTTGAGCAGTTCCGGCGACGCTTCAGAGGTGCCATGCTGGAAGTCGTGCATCAGGATGATGCCCTTGCCGTGCTTGGCGAGCTTGGTCATGACCGATTTGATGACCTGCTCAGGCTTGTGAATCTTGAAATCGAAAGAGTCCATGTCGGTGGAGAAGATGCCGATATTGCGCGTGCCGAGATAGGTGACCATCTCCGGCGGATGCCGCAGCGCCGGGAAGCGGAAGAATGGCGCGATCGGCGCGTTGCCGAGCGCGATGCTCACCGCGGCGATACCTTTTTCGATTTCTGCTTTGGCTTCGTCAGCCGGCAGCTTCGACAGATCCTTGTGCGACCAGGTGTGGGAGCCGACGGTGTGGCCGGCCTTGACCACTTCCTTCAGGATATCGGGACGATAGCCGGCGTGTTTGCCGATCGGGAAGAACAGCGCCTTGGTGCACTGGTCGCCCAGCGCCTTGAGCACACGCTCGGTATTGCCCGGCCACGGACCGTCGTCGAAAGTCAGCACGACTTCTTTTTCGCGCAGGAAGTCGTAGGCCTTGAAGTGCTCGAAGCCGAAACCGGGGCCGCCGGTGGTGTCGATCTGAACCACGCGCTCGACGCCGAGGCCGTTCGGATTGTCGCATTTGGCCTTTGTGACGGTTGGCGCGGCGGGGGCGGGGGCCGGTGCGGCGGCCGGCGCAGCAGCCGGGGCCTGGGCGGGCTGTGCCCAGACGGCAGCGCCCGCCGTCGACATCGAAATCGCAAGAGCAATGGCTAAAGCGCTACGCATCAAGTTCTCCCGTCAATGGCTGAATTTGGAAAACTGACTATTCATCGCGGCTTTGACCTTATGAGTCAACGCGGGCCCCGAAAAGGCCGAAATTGCGGGGATTTATGGCAACACAGTGGCTAATTTTGGCGGCGGCAGATGGCCGCAGATTCGGCAAGTTGCTGCCGCCTGAGATAGGTCCTATCTGGACTATAGGTTCCACCTAGAGGCTCGCTATGCCCGCGATCGCATCCGCTGCCAGAGTTTCGCGGCCGTTGCTGCTGCTCTCGCTGATCAGCGGCCTAGTCATGGCGGGAACGCTGGCACTTTGGGCCTATTACGGCACCGCCGTGTTCTTCGAAATGGTGCGCACCGGCTGGGTCGCGTGCTTCTGATGCAGCTCGCGTGAGCCCCGATGACGGCCCGAACGTCTCATATCTTTCTAGTCTTCTCCGCTTTTCTGGCGGGCCTCGTCATTTTTCTCGGCGTCATTCTTTTTACGACCCATTATCAGAGAACGGCGCTCGGCCCGTCGGCGATCGGCGGGCCCTTCAACCTGATCGACGAGAACGGAAAGCCGATCACCGACCAAGACATGAAGGGCCGACCCTTCGTGGTTTTCTTCGGTTACCGGCACTGTCCCGACATCTGCCCGACCACGTTGTTCGAAATGTCGGAGGTCATGCGCGCGCTCGGTAAGGACGCCGACCGCGTTGGCGCGCTGTTCATCACCGTCGATCCGGAGCGCGACACGCCGGAGGGGATGAAAGATTATCTGTCGAGCTTCGATCCGCATCTGCACGGCGCTACCGGCGACGCCAAGGCGATCGACGCGGTGGAGAAGGCCTATCGGGTCTACGCCAAGAAAGTCCCCACCGACAAAGGCGACTACAGCATGGATCATACTGCGCTGGTATATCTGATGGACAAGCAGGGCCGCTTCGTCGCGCCGTTCAAGCTCGACCGCAAGCCCGAGGAAGCGGCGGCCGATCTGCGGCGCTATTTGTGACGCGGCCTGCGGTCAGCGATATTGTTCGATCTCAAGCGGCGACGTCAGAGTCCGACTATCGAGTGACGGCGCTCTCGGTCGCTTCGGGGACGAGCGTCGGCAACTCGCCGGCTTCCTTGAGCGCGCTGAGATAGCGCTCCAGCGCCAGCAGCGACCGCGTCAAATTTGTGGCCTGCCGCGATATTAGGCGAAATGCAACCGTAACGCGAGTCAGGTTGTAGACCGTTGCGGACCGATCTTATGGCCCTCGGCGGCGTCACCGGCGGTTGGCCGCAGCCCGCCGCCGATGCTAGAAGACGCGCATCATGTCGGGATTCATGTCGTATTATGTGGTGCCGGCCGCGATCGTCGCGGTGGCGATCGTGCTGCTGCTCGGTCTGGTCAACATGATGCGCGGCGGCTCTCCCAACCGCTCGCAAAAGCTCATGCGGCTGCGCGTGCTATTGCAGTTCGTTGCCATCATCGTGATCATGGCGACGATCTGGGTGATGGGACGCTAGCGACTACTGGATAAGTTGCGCAGCGCACTCACTGCGCCGGCACCGCGCGCATATATTCGACCTTTTCTTTCTTCATTTTCTTTGCGTGCTTTTTCGCCGCCTTTTTCACGGGCTTCTTGTCGTCCGCCTTCTTTTCTTCGGCGGAAAGCTCCTGGGTCACATGCGCTGCGGTAATAGGCGCCGGAGACTGGGCCTCGGTGGCAAAGGCGTTCAACTCGCAGGCGGCAACCGGCGCGGCGGCGGGCAGCATCAGCAGCGTGGCGGCGGCGGCAATCGTCAGGAAACGCATGGCATTATCCCCCCATTATTTATGCCGAAAACCCGGATAGAATAGCAGCCTACTCCGAATCCAAAGCGCTAGGCGAGGTCCCTATGGTCGTGCTCAACCGCATTTATACCCGCACGGGCGACGACGGCACGACATCGCTCGGCACTGGAGCGCGGCGCAAGAAATACGACCTGCGGGTCGAAGCCTATGGCACCGTAGACGAGGTCAATGCGGTGATCGGCCTCGTCCGCCTACATACCGCCGACGATGCCACGCTCGATGCGTCTCTCGGCCGCATCCAGAACGATCTGTTCGACGTCGAAGCCGACCTGTGCCTGGCCGAAAAAGGCCCGGGCGGCGCGCGCCTGACCGTCACCGATGCCCAGGTCGCCTGGCTGGAGGGTGAGATCGACCGGCTCAATGCCGAATTGGAACCGCTGAAATCCTTCATCCTGCCGGGCGGCAGTCCCGCCTCGGCCTACCTGCATCTCGCCCGCACGGTCTGCCGGCGCGCCGAGCGAATCATGGTCGAACTCAAGGACAGGCCGGGGGAGGGCGTGTCGGGGCCCTCGCTCAAATATGTCAACCGATTATCGGATTACCTATTCGTGGCCGGCCGCTATGCCAACGACAAGGGCGTGCGCGACGTGCTGTGGGCGCCCGGGCAGAACCGATAGATTGAACCCGAGCGCGGAATCGTTCGACTGATAACCAGCAGAACCATGAGGTTGTGCCATGACGCCGCGACAGGGTCTTGCCCTTGGGGCGATCGTTCTGCTGGCGGGCCTCTCGGCAATGACGGGAGTGCAAGCGACAAGCCCGCTCGACGATGTCATTGAGCCCAAGCCCGCCAGCAAGGCTTGCTTCACGCGCGTTTATGACGCCGACCATCTGCGCAAGAACCCGAAGCAAACGACCAAGTCGATAGCGGTGTGGCTGGTCTACGATAAGGCCCAAGGCGATCCGCCCGTTCTCGTTCCCCCGAGCCTTGGCATCGCCATCAACCGGCGCGGGGAGTCCGAGCCGCTGTTCGCATACGGTGGGTGCTACTGGGACGAAGGCGTCAACCGTGACATCCAGGACCGCCAGCTCATCAAGAATTTCAAGAAGACGGTCGGTATTTCTTGCATGATGCTGGTGCGCCCGGACGTGTTCGACGTGTCGAGCTCTGAGGAAGGCGGTTACCTGATCCTCGACCGTGGCAAGGACAAGGACACGCTGATGGTCTACATCGATACCGGCCTCTCAATGGTGAAGCGGGCCGACCGGGCGAAGCAGCTCGACGTCGATTTCGGCGCCGACGACCGCGTTTTCATGCTGCACCGGTCCGCCGCCAAGGATTGCAACACAGTCGAGGATGCGGTGACCACGCCCGAGCCTAAAGCGCCCCGGCGTTGACCGCGAATAAGACGGCTATTAGGGTGCGCCGCACCAATTTCCAGGGCCCGAATTCGGGGCAGTGCGGCCCGAGGAGCTGATCCAGAACATGAAAATTCTAGTGCCCGTGAAACGGGTGGTCGACTTCAACGTGAAAATTCGCGTCAAGCCGGACGGCTCCGGCGTCGAACTCGCCAATATTAAAATGTCGATGAATCCGTTCGACGAGATCGCCGTCGAAGAGGCGATCCGCCTGAAGGAAGCCGGCAAGGCGACCGAAATCGTCGCGGCATCGATCGGACCGGCGCAGGCTTCCGAAACCATCCGCACCGCGCTCGCCATGGGCGCCGATCGCGGCATCCTGGTGAAGGCGGAAGGGGCGGTCGAGCCGCTGGCGGTGGCGAAAATCCTCAAAGGCATCATCGATGAGGAAAAGCCTGGGCTCGTCATCCTGGGCAAGCAGGCGATCGACGACGACTGTAATCAGACTGGCCAGATGCTGGCGGCGCTGCTCGGTTGGGCGCAAGGCACCTTCGCTTCCAAGATCAGCATCGACGGCGACAGCGTCACGGTGATCCGTGAGGTCGACGGCGGTCTGCAGACGGTGAAACTCAAAGCGCCGGTGATCGTCACCACGGATCTGCGGCTGAACGAGCCGCGCTACGCCTCATTGCCGAATATCATGAAGGCGAAGAAGAAACCGATTGCCGACAAGACGCCGGTGGACTATGGCGTCGACATCACGCCGCGGTTGCAAGTGCTCAAGACGACGGAGCCGCCGGGACGCAAATCCGGCGCCAAAGTCGGCTCGGTGGCCGAACTGGTCGGCAAACTCAAAGACGAAGCGGGGGTGCTGTAATGACCACGCTTCTGATCGCCGAGCACGACAACAAGGTGCTCAAGGACGCAACCACCAAAGCGCTCACCGCGGCCAAGGCACTCGGCGGCGACGTGCACGTGCTCATCGCCGGCAAGGATTGCAAAGCGGTGGCCGACGCCGCCGCCAAGCTCGACGGCGTCAAGAAGGTGCTGCTGGCGGACGGCGCCCTTTACGAGCATCGGCTCGCGGAGCCGTTCGCGGCGTTGATCGTCTCGCTCGCGGGCCCCTATGACGCCATCGTCGCGCCGGCGACCACCAGCGGCAAGAACGTGATGCCGCGCGTGGCCGCGCTACTCGACGTCATGCAGGTGTCCGAAATCATCAAGGTCATCGCGCCCGACACCTTCGAGCGCCCGATCTACGCCGGCAATGCGATCCAAACGGTGAAGTCGAGCGACGCCAAGAAGGTCATCACCGTGCGCACTTCGACGTTCCAGGCGACCGGCGAAGGCGCCTCGGCCAGCGTGGAAAATGCTCAGCCCGCGACCGACCCCGGACTGTCTTCGTTCGTCGGCGAGGAGTTGTCGAAATCCGACCGACCGGAGCTGACCTCGGCTAAGATCATCATCTCCGGCGGCCGCGCCATGCAGAGCCGTGAGAACTTCACCAAATACATCGAGCCGGTGGCCGACAGACTGGGCGCCGCAATGGGCGCCTCGCGGGCGGCGGTCGACGCCGGCTATGCGCCGAATGACTGGCAGGTCGGCCAGACCGGCAAGGTGGTGGCGCCCGATCTCTACATCGCGGTGGGCATTTCCGGCGCCATCCAGCATCTCGCCGGGATGAAAAACTCCAAGGTGATTGTCGCGATCAACAAAGACGAGGAAGCGCCGATCTTCCAGGTCGCCGACTACGGTCTGGTCGCCGACCTCTATCAGGCGCTGCCCGAACTGGCGGCGGAACTCGACAAGGTCAAG
The DNA here is from genome assembly GCA_963778745.1 of uncultured Alphaproteobacteria bacterium. GTDB lineage: Bacteria > Pseudomonadota > Alphaproteobacteria > Rhizobiales > Xanthobacteraceae > Pseudolabrys. The sequence continues at coordinate 45,553 of CAVZVP010000010.1, forward strand.
CGTTGACCACGCTGCAAATTAGTTATTCGGCCGGTGGCGTCACAAGGCGGTTCGTCGTAAAACTGCAACGGGGCAAGCGCGCATGATCCCGAAAAGTGGGTACCGGTTTTCGGATAGGATCATGCGCAAACAATACCGAAACCGAAGCCAAGTGCCGGGTTTTCGCATCGATCGGACAAAAACATGGCGTTGAATATTAAGAGTGTCGGGGTGGTCGGCGCCGGGCAGATGGGCAACGGTATTGCCCATGTCTGCGCGCTGGCGGGCTATTCCGTGATGTTGAACGATGTGTCGGGCGATCGCATCAAGGCCGGCATGGCGACCATCAACGGCAACATGGCGAAGCAGGTCGCCAAGAAAACGATCACTGAGGACGCCCGCAAGAATGCGCTCGCGCTCATCAAGCCGGCGGAAAAATATACCGATATGTCGGCCTGCGATCTGGTGATCGAGAGCGCGGCCGAGAAGGAAGACATCAAGCGCAAGATATTTTCGGATCTGTGCGCAACGCTGAAACCGGAAGCGATCATCGCCTCCAATACGTCGTCGATCTCGATCACGCGGCTGGCGACGTCGACCGACCGGCCCGAGCGTTTCATCGGCATTCACTTCATGAATCCGGTGCCGCTGATGGAGCTGGTCGAGGTGATCCGCGGCATCGCGACCGACGACGCCACCTTCGAGACCAGCAAGGTCTTCGTGCGGAAGTTGGGCAAGATCATCGCGGTGTCGGAGGATTTTCCGGCCTTCATCGTCAACCGCATCCTGCTGCCGATGATCAACGAGGCGATCTACACGCTCTACGAAGGCGTCGGCAACGTCGAGGCGATCGACACCGCGATGCGGCTCGGCGCCCATCACCCGATGGGGCCGCTCGAACTCGCCGACTTCATCGGGCTCGATACTTGTCTCTCAGTCATGCAGGTGCTGCACGAGGGGCTGGCCGACTCGAAATACCGGCCGTGCCCGCTGCTGGTGAAATACGTCGAGGCCGGCTGGCTCGGCCGCAAGACGCAGCGCGGCTTCTACGACTATCGCGGCGAAAAGCCGGTGCCGACGCGCTGAAATATCCGCTCATTCCCGCGTAAGCGGGAATCCAGGAGAGAAATTCACTGGGTCCCCGCTTTCGCGAGGACGAGCGGCTAAACCACCTTCCACAAATTCAACACCGCCAGCGCTGCGACCGAGAGCCAGGTCAGGCATTGGCCGATCTGGCGTCCGATGTTCGTCTGGTCGGTTGCCCACATGCCCCAGGTTTGAACCACACGGCCCGCGTATCAGCGCGATGCCGATGACGTGCAGCGCGGTGTGCGAGCCGGCGTTGAGCTCATAGATCGCCACCAGCAGCACCGCGAACGGAATGTACTCGGCGGCGTTGCCATGCAGGCGGATCATGCGCCGCATCTGCGCATTACCGCCGTCGCCAAGCGGAACTCGCAACTTCACGCGGTGCACGGTGACGTTGACCGCCAACGCGATCACGATCAAAGCCAGAATGGCGGCGTAAAGCGCAGTGATCGCCACTGACATCGGTGCCCCCTTTTCAGATTTTCACCCGCAGCAATCGGATTTCGGCGCGCCTTCATACTCGTCGTGTCGTCGCACCCAGAACGGCCCGCGGCCGCCTTCATCGCGGCCCTTGGGCACCAGGTCGAGATAATTATAGTCCACACTCAACATATCGATCCCGCGCGCAAAGGTCGAATAGGTGTGAAACACCACGCCGGCGGGGTCTTTGAAAAATATACTGATGCCTTCGCGCTCGCTGACTTCCGGATTCTGACGTTCGAAATTGTATAGCGCGTCCTTGGCGGCGATTTCCTCCGGCGTGAACGACACATGGAAATCGAAATTGAAATCGGTTTCCAGCGACGAGAGCCACTTGAAGGTCCAGCCCATGCGTTTCTCGTAAGCCGCCAGCTTGGCATAAGGCGCGCGCGATATGGTGACCATCGTGACGTCGCGCTGGTTCAAGTGCACGATGATGCCGTTGAAATTATCGGCCCAATGCGAGCAGTGCGGGCAGCCGGCCTCCCAGTCCGGGCCGAACATGAAGTGATAGACGATCAACTGGCTGCGGCCGTCGAAAAGTTCGGCAAGCGTTTGCTTCCCGTTCGGCCCATCGAATGAGTATTTCTTGTCGATCTTGACCCAGGGCAACGCGCGCCGCGCGGCCTTCAACGCGTCGCGCGCCTTGGTGAATTCCTTTTCCTTGGCGAGGAACGCCTTGCGTGCGGCCAGCCATTCATCTTGCGAAACGATTGTGTGTTGCATATTGCGTTCTCCGCAATTCACAAGCCCTCAGGATTGCACCGGCGTCATCCAGCCGATGCCGGCGCCGCCCGGCTCGCGCAGGACGGCGATGCGGCCGACGCCGGGCACGTCGAAGATCGGCTTCATCAGCGTGGCGCCGAGGCTTTGCGCCTTCTTGACGCGCGCATCGACGTCGTCGACCGCGATATAGGCCATCCAGCATTCCGGCACCTGCCCGAATTCCGGGCCGCTGATGTCGAAGATGCCGCCGACCGGCTTGTCGCCGGATTTAGCCACCCAATAGGTGCCGGTCGGCATCGGCATGCCTTCGAAGCTCCAGCCGAGCGCCTCGGTGTAAAAGTTTTTGGCCTTCTCGATATCGCGCGCCATTAACTCGTTCCAGCGGAAGCTGCCGTGCGTCCATTCGTTTGCCATGGGTTGCTCCTGTCACTCTGATGCGAGATAGGCTTCCAGTTTCGGCATCGCGCCGGTCCAACCTTTATTGTGCCGATCGCGCGCCTCTTCGTCGAAGAACTGTTCGTGCGTCAGTGTCATCAGCGTGCCGCCGCCATCGGCCTTGAACGTGAGCGTAACCAGCGACTCGCGCTCCGGCGTCGACTTCCAGGCCCAGGTGAACACCAGCTTTTCGTTCGGGATCACTTCGCGATAGACGCCGCTGACGTCGTGCTGCTCGCCGTTCGGCGCCTGCATCAGCCAGCGATAGCGGCCGCCGGTGTGCGGGTCGGCTTCCACTCTCAGCGCTTTGACCTCGCCAGGACCCATCCAGCGCTTTACTTTTTCCGGGTCGATCCAGGCGGCGAAGACTTTCGCCGGCGCCGCGTTGAACCGGCGCTTGATGGTGAGACTTGGTTTGACTGTGGTGGCGTTGGCCATGGTTCTTCCTCCAGGAATGCGGCGAGTTGATCGAGGCGATCGCTCCAGAAGCGCTGGTAGCGGTTGAGCCATTCGTTGGCTTCGTGCATGGGCTCGGCGCGCAGGCGGCAGGAGACCGTGCGGCCGGACTTGTTGCGGGTGAGCAGCCCGGCATCCGACAACACGTCGAGATGCTTCATCACCGCCGGCAGCGACATCGCAAACGGCTCGGCCAGCGCGCTGACCGAGAGCCGGTCGGTCTGGCTCAGGCGGGCGAGCAGCGCGCGCCGGGTTGGGTCGGCGAGCGCGGCAAAGGTGCGGTCGAGCGGAGCGGACAAATAGTAAACCATGTGGTTAAGTATAGGCGAGCGGGGACCGGAGTCAAGTCCGCGTTTATGAATCATTGACTGTCGGGCCCTATGGAGGGGCCGCTATGGACCCAATGTCGCTCGCAGCCGCCATGGTCGGCGCCCAGATGAGCCAAATGCAAATGGCCGCCGCGGCATTCATGATGGGTACGAACGCCGATGCAGCGGCCTCCGTCGTGCAAATCATCGACGCCGCCCAGCAGAATATCCAGAGCCTTGCCAACGTCGTCGCCGGCGCGTGATGGCTGCAGCTCCGGCGCTAGCTCTTGCCGAGCGCCGCCTGGATCAGCTTGACCGCGCCGTCGCTTGCCCATTCGGCGGGGCCGGCGATGGTGCCGATCTCGCAGCCTTGCTTGTCCACTAGCAGGGTGGTCGGCATGCCGAAGGCGCGGCCGATCTCCTTCAAGTCCTGGAAAGTCTTGGCGGTCGAATCGGCGTAATAGGCGAGCTTCATAATGCCCAGCTCCTTCAGAAAGGTCTTCGGCTTGTCGGGATCGCGGGTGTCGATATTGACCGCCACCACCTCGAAGTCGGGGCTGCCCAGCTGTTGCTGCAGCGCGTCGAGGGCCGGCATTTCCTTGCGACAGGGCACGCACCAGGTGGCCCACAGGTTGAGCAGCACCGTGCGCCCGCGCCAATTCTGCAACGAGAGCGGCTTGCCGGCGGCATCCTGGAAGGCGAGGTCGGGCACCTTAAGCCCGCTCTGGGCGACTTTGACGGCGGCCACCTCGCCGCGCGCCAAGGGCGCGATTTTCTTGGCCAATTCGAGCGCCGACCGGCAAGTTACGTCCGTTGCCGTATCGCCGCCTGCATTGCCTGTCAGGGTGGCTATCCCGTATACCCCAGCGAGCCCTGCGGCGAGGCCGGCAATTCCGCCGGCCAGGATCAACAAGAGCCGCTTTTTCAGTGCAGGGCGTTCGGTCACGATCGGCGAAACCTCGGTAGACGTGCCATGAGCAACAAAATGTGGGGCGGGCGGTTTGCGTCCGGACCCGGCGCCATCATGGAGGAGATCAACGCCTCCATCGATTTCGATAAGGCTCTCTACCGCCAGGACATCGCCGCGTCCAAGTCCCATGCCGACATGCTGGCCAAGCAAGGCATCATTGCGGCGGACGATGCGAAAAAGATCGCTCACGGTCTAGACACGATCCTGTCAGAGATCGCGGCCGGCAAGTTCTCGTTCAAGCGGGCGCTGGAAGACATCCATATGAACGTGGAAGGCCGGCTCTCCGAACTGATCGGGGAGGCGGCTGGGCGGCTGCACACCGCGCGCTCGCGCAACGATCAGGTGGCGACCGATTTCCGGCTGTGGATGCGCGACACCATCGACGCGCTCGATATGGCGCTCGCCGGTTTTCAGCGCGCGCTCGCCGACAAGGCGCTCGAACACGCCGGCACCGTGATGCCGGGCCTCACGCACATGCAGACCGCGCAGCCGGTGACCTTCGGTCATCATATGCTCGCTTATGTGGAAATGGCGGCACGCGACCGCGGCCGCTTGGCCGACGCGCGCAAGCGGCTCAACGAATCCCCGCTCGGCTCAGGTGCGCTCGCCGGCACATCGTTTAAGCTCGACCGCGACATGACCGCCAAGGCGCTCGGCTTCGACCGGCCGGCGGCGAATTCGCTCGACGCCGTGTCCGACCGCGACTTCGTCATGGAATCGCTGGCCGCGGCGTCGATCGCATCCGTGCATCTGTCGCGGCTCGCCGAGGAGATCGTGATCTGGACCTCGCCGCTCACCGGCCTGGTCAAGCTGTCGGACAAGTTCACGACCGGCTCCTCGATGATGCCGCAGAAGCGCAATCCCGACGCCGCCGAACTGGTGCGCGCCAAGACCGGCCGCGTGATCGGCGCGCTCACCGCGCTGCTGATCGTGATGAAGGGTCTGCCGCTCGCTTATGCCAAGGACATGCAGGAGGACAAGGAGGGCGCCATGGACGCGCTCGCCGCACTCGCGCTGTCGATCGCGGCGATGACCGGCATGGTGACCGATCTCGAGCCCGACACCGCGCACATGAAGAAGGCGGCGGGCGAAGGCTATGCCACCGCCACCGATCTCGCCGACTGGCTGGTGCGCGCTCTGAAAGTCCCGTTCCGCGACGCCCATCATCTGACCGGCCGTATCGTCGCCAAGGCGGCGGAGGCGGGCGTGGCCCTGCATCGGCTGCCGCTTGCCGCCATGCGCGAGATCGAGCCCAAGATCACCGACGATGTATTCAGCGTGCTATCGGTCGACCGCTCGGTGAAGAGCCGGACGAGTTTCGGCGGGACGGCGCCCAGAAACGTCCGTACGCAGGCGAAGAAATGGCTGCGCAAGCTGGAAAAGGAGAAATCCTGACTTTATCCAGCCAGGTTTGGCCTTGTTTGCCTGGTTTGCTATGGTGCCTACTACCCCGAGGAGTAAGTTTTTTGAGCCGCTTTTTCGACCGCCCGTTTCTTCGTCTCGCCCTGATCGGCTTGGCTGCCGCCTCGCTCGGGCTGACCGCCTGCGGCCGCAAGGGTTCGCTCGATCCGCCGCCCGGCGCCTCGCTCGCCGGCGAGCAGAGCAACACGCCAAATCCGATGAGCAATCCCATGGTTGCGCCGATCGGCGGGCAGGCCAAGTCCGACAATCCGGGCGTTGGACCCGACGGCCACGTGCATGCACCGAAAGGTGAGAAAAAACAAATCCCTCTCGACGTTTTGCTCAACTGAGACCGCGCGTGGTCCCGAAAAGTGGGCACCGGTTTTCGGATAAGATCACGCGCCATCGGAATCTTAATCCATGCACCACTTCGCTTATCGCGACGGCGTGCTGCACGCCGAGGCGGTGAACCTCGATACGCTTGCCGCGGCGGTCGGGACCCCATTCTATTGCTATTCGACCGCGACGCTCACGCGGCACTACCAGGTGTTCGCCGGCGCCTTTGCCGACGTGAACGCGCTGGTCTGCTACGCCATGAAGGCGAATTCCAATCAGGCGGTGGTCGCCACGCTCGCCGCGCTCGGCGCCGGCGCCGACGTGGTGTCGGAGGGCGAACTGATGCGCGCGCGGCTCGCCGGCGTGCCGGCCGACAAGATCATGTTCTCGGGGCTGGGCAAGACCGCGCGCGAGCTCGCGCTCGCGGTCGACGAAGGTATTCTCTGCATCAACGTTGAATCGGAACCTGAACTCGACCTGCTGTCGTCGATCGCTTCGGCCAAGGGCCGCACGGTCAATATTTCGGTGCGCGTCAATCCCGACATCGATCCCAAGACGCACCACAAGATCGCCACCGGCAAGGCCGAGAACAAATTCGGCATTCCGATCAGCCGCGCGCGCGCGGTCTATGCGCAAGCGGCGAAGTTGCCGGGCATCAAGGTTGCCGGCGTCGACATGCATATCGGCAGCCAGATCACCGACCTCGATCCGTTCGACGATGCGTTCACGCTGTTGGCGGAGTTCGTGCGCACGCTGCGCGGCGACGGCCATGCGATCTCCCACGTCGATCTCGGCGGCGGCTTGGGCATTCCCTATCTCGATGACAACGAACCGCCGCCACATCCGGACGACTACGCCAAGATGGTCAAGCGCGCCACGCGCGATCTCGATTGCCGGCTGATCTTCGAGCCCGGCCGGCTGATCGTCGGCAATGCCGGCATCCTCGTGGCGCGCGTGCTGTTCGTGAAGCATGGCGAGGCGAAGAATTTCGTGGTGGTCGACGCCGCCATGAACGACCTCATCCGTCCGACGCTCTATGACGCGCATCACGAGATCTGGCCGGTCGCCGAGCCGGTCGTGTCCGCGCACCGCATTCGCGCCGACGTGGTGGGGCCGGTCTGCGAGAGCGGCGATTTTCTCGCGCTCAACCGTGAACTGGCGGAACCGGCGCCCGGCGTCTTGCTGGCCGTGATGTCGGCGGGCGCCTACGGGGCGGTGCAGGCGGGGACTTACAATACCCGGCCGCTGGTGCCGGAAGTGCTGGTTAACGGCGCGGAATGGGCCGTGGTCCGCCCCCGCCTTGAAGTTGACCAATTGATTGCGCTCGATCGCATGCCGGAATGGCTTTAGGCGCATGGACCCCGCGCATGGCCTGGGAATTGCCTGCGTGATACCCTGTTCAGCGACAGATTCTCCTTAGCCCGGGCGACGGAGCGGCTTTTGGACGATTTGGACGAGCAGCCAAAGCAACAGGAACATCCGACCAGGGCTCTGCTGGCGCGGGCGCTCAAGCGCGCACGTGGCAGCCTGTTGTGGGAACGGATGTGGCCGGCCTTGGCCACGTTGGCGACCGCGCTTGGGCTGTTCCTCGCATTCTCTTGGGCCGGGTTATGGCTGGTGCTGCCGCCGCTAGCGCGCGCCATCGGGCTTGTGTTGTTCGTGGTCGTCACCGCCATCGCGGCGGCGCCGCTGGCGATGCTGCGACTGCCCAGCGTCGCTGACGGCTTGCGCCGCCTCGATCGCAGCAGCGGCGAGACGCACCGTCCGGCCACCGCGGTCGCCGACAAGATCGCCGCCAACAGCCACGATCCGGTCGCGCATGCGCTCTGGCGCGCGCACATCGAACGCGCGCTGCTCTCGGCACGCAAGCTCAAGGCCGGCTGGCCTTCGCCGCGGTTGTCGATGCGCGATCCGATGGCGCTGCGCGCGCTCGTGCTTCTTCTGGCGGTTGCGACCTTCTTTGCCGCCGGCAATGAGCGCTTGAAGCGCGTGACCATGGCCTTCGACTGGCAGGGCGTGGTGGCGCCGGCCAATTTCCGCGTCGATGCCTGGGTCACGCCGCCGGTCTATACCGGCCGCCCGCCGGTCATGCTGGCCGGTCTGCGCCCAGGTGAGACCGCGCAACCCACGGCGCCGGTCGCGGTGCCGGCCGGCAGTCAGCTGGTGATCCGCTCCACCGGCAATGTGCATTTCGAGGTCGTGCGCAAAGGCGGTCTCGAGGATGCACCGCCGGATTCGCGCGCAGCCCTCCCGGCGGGCAGCGAGGAGCGCCGCTTATTGATCAAGGGTGACGGCTCGGCGGCATTGCGTGGCGTCGGCAGCGACCTGGTCTGGACTTTCACCGCGATTCCCGACCGCGCGCCGACGATCGCGCTGATCAAGGATCCAGAACGGCAGGCGCGCGGTTCGTTGCGGCTCGACTACAAGATGGACGACGACTACGGCGTGGTCGAAGCGCATGCCGAATTCGCGCTAAAGGACGACGACCTGGCGGCTGGCGCGAACGCGCATCCGTTGTTCACGGCGCCGGAATTCCCGCTCACGCTGCCGCAGGCGCGCGCCCGCTCGGGCGCGGCGCAGACCACGCGCGATGTCACCAGCCATCCTTGGGCTGGCGCGAAGGTCGCGGTGACGCTGATCGCGCGCGACGAGGCCGGCAACGAGGGTCGCAGTGAGGCGGCCGAGTTCCAGCTTCCGGAACGCATCTTCGTCAAGCCGGTCGCGCGCGCCTTGATCGAGCAGCGCCGCATCCTGGCGCTCGATGCCAATGCCAAGCCGCTGGTGCTCTCCGCGCTCGATGCGCTCACCATCGCGCCGGAACGCTTTACGCCCGAGACCGCAATCTATCTCGGCTTGCGCGCGATCTATTTCGACCTCGCCCACGCCAACAGCGACGACCAGTTGCGCGAGGTGGTGACGCGTATGTGGGACATGGCGACGCAACTCGAGGACGGCAACGTCAGCCAAGCCGAACTGGCGCTGCGTCAGGCGCAGGACGCCTTGCGCCAGGCGCTCGAACGCGGCGCCAACGATGAAGAGCTGAAGAAGCTGATGGATCAGCTGCGCGCCGCGATGGACAAGTATCTGCAGGCGCTGGCCGAGGAGATGCGGAAAAATCCGCAGCAGCTCGCGCGCCCGCTCGACCGCAATACCCGCATGCTCACCCAGCGCGATCTGCAGAGCATGCTCGACCGGCTGGAAAATCTGGCGCGCTCCGGCAACAAGGACGCCGCGCGCCAATTGCTCGAGCAGCTGCAATCGATGCTCGAAAACCTGCAGACCTCGCGCCCCGGTGCACAGGGCGAGGAGGGCGACGACGACATGATGTCGGCGCTCGACGAACTGGGCGACATGATCCGCAAACAACAGCAGTTGCGCGACAAAACCTTCAAGCAGGGCCAGGATATGCGGCGCGACCGTCAACGCCAGCAACAAGGCCAGGGTAAGCAGCAACTGGGCGATCTGCAGCAGGACCAGAAGGGCTTGCGCGACCGCCTCAACAAGCTGCTGGAGCAATTGCGCCAGCGCGGTCTCGGCAATCCGGGGCAGGATCAGAAGGGCCATGGCGGTAACGAGATGGATCAGCTCGGCAGTGCCGGCGAAGCCATGGGCGAGGCGGAAGGCGAACTCGGCCAGGGCGACGCCGACAATGCGGTCGACAGCCAAGGCCGCGCGCTCGATGCCATGAAAAAGGGTGCGCAAGGGCTGGCGCAGCAGATGCAGCAGAACGGCATGGGTATGGGGCAGGGTCCCAGCCAGCCCGGCCGCAACGGCCGTGCGCGCGCCCAGCAGGATACCGATCCGCTCGGACGGCCGATGCGCGGCCGCGAATATGGCGACGACGTCACCGTGAAGGTGCCGGGAGAGATCGATGCCCAACGCGCCCGCCGCATCCTGGAAGAACTGCGCAAGCGTTTCGGCGAGAGCGGCCGCCCGCAGCTCGAGCTCGATTATATCGAGCGGCTGCTGAAGGATTTCTGATTTTTCGGTATTGCGGTTGGGCGGCGCGCGGCGACTAGTGCCGCACCACCAGCGCCTCGCGCACGGCGCCCTTGATCTGCTCGACCGAGAACGGCTTGGCGATCACGTCGTGCACCAGCGCGTCCAGACCGCGCGTGCGCTCGCGCTGATCGGCAAAGCCGGTCATCAACATGATCGCGACGTCGGGATGATCGCGCCCGGCCGCGAGCGCCAGCGCGATGCCGTCCATGACCGGCATCTTCACATCGGTCAGCAGCAAATCGAATTCGCCGTTTTTGCGGACGAGCGCATCGAGCGCCGCGCCGCCGTCATTGGCCACGGTCAATTCGTGACCATCCTCTTTAAGCGCACGCACCACGAGATCGCGGATGGCAATGTCGTCCTCTGCGACTAATATTTTCGCCATGGCTTTACTTGGCTCCGGCGTCGTTCGCGGTGAAGAAGCGCACCATCACGTCGCGGGAGTCGGCCGGCGGCGCGGGGATTTGGCTGCGGAATTGCAGCCGCTCGCTGGGACCCAGGATGCTGCGCGGCGGCGGCATGGTCCAGGTATAGACTTCCTGTCCGGTGGAATTGCGCGCCGCGAAGCGCAGGCGCGGCACCGCGACCGGTTTGCCGGCTTCGCTCGCAATGGCGCCTTGCACGACCAGGGTGTCGATGCCGTCCTCGGCTTCCTTCAGAATCTTGACGTTCTCGAATTTGAGATTGCGCAAGTTGACCGGCAGTCCGACCGCCGCGAACAACGAAGCGGTCTGTGGCAGGTAACGCACCACTTCGCTGCGCGCGCCAACCAGTCCGACGTTGCAGGCGACCAGCATTAGGATGACGGCAGTCCAGCGCGACGACCGGCGCGATTGCTTGCGGCGCGCCTGCAGCAATTTGCGGCGGGCGTCAAAACTCGCGGCTTCGCTTTCGGCTCCTTCGGAATCGGGCTCGGCATCGGCCGCCTCGGGCTCGATCGGCGATACCAGCGGCGGCGCATCGGCGATCGTGGCCGGCTCGGTCTCCGGCGCCTGAGCTTCGACCGGCGCGGGTTCGGGCGTGGGTTCTCGTTGCGGCGCCTCGACTGGCGGCGCCTTGGTCTCGGTTGCAGTTGTCGATTCGGCATCCGCGCTGCCGGTATCGCCGGCGGCTGGTGCAGGTGGCGGCGGGGGCGCGGCCGCAGCAACCGGCTGCGGCGCATTAGCGCGGGCGGCGGGCGCCGAAGATGCCTCGGCTTCTGCGTTTACGGTATCCACCGAGGCGGTCACATCGGGCGCAGGCTCCGGCCCGCCGGCGACCCAAGAGGCTTTGCAGCGGGCGCACCGCACGGTGCGCCCGGCCGGGCCGACGGCGGCCTGGTCGATCATGTAGGCGGTGGCGCAGTTTGGACAGACGATCAGCATGTCTTCGGGGCCGATTTGGTCTCAAAACCTAGCAGGCGACCGTTAATGGACTGGAAACCATGCCGCCGGGCAGATCAGGGGAAAAGGATGGCTTTGGCGACCCTCTAACGCTGGCGGCGCCACGATAATGCTGTAAAAACGCTGTTCTCGGCCGAAAACGAGGGCCGCGGACTGTATTTGGGGGCGGCTCCGCGGCCCGCCGGCCACGGCCATTCCGTGGGTTTTAAAGGGAATTTATCGGAGACGGGCGTGGTCCGATTCGAGAACGTAGGTTTGCGCTACGGCCTGGGGCCGGAGGTCCTGCGCGACCTCACCTTCCACATCGAACCGCATTCCTTCCAGTTTCTCACCGGGCCGTCCGGCGCCGGCAAGACCTCGCTGCTGCGCCTGCTGTTCCTTTCGCTCAAGCCGACGCGCGGCCTGATCACCCAGTTCGGCCACGACGTCGCCACTCTGTCGAAAGACGCTGTGGCGACGCTGCGCCGGCGGATCGGCATCGTGTTCCAGGATTTCCGCCTGCTCGATCACATGACGACGTATGAGAACGTCGCGCTGCCGCTGCGGGTGATGGGTCGGCGCGAGGACAGCTACCGCGACGAGGTGGTCGAATTGTTGAACTGGGTCGGCCTTGGCGAGCGGATGTGGGCGCTGCCGCCGGTGCTCTCGGGTGGCGAGAAGCAGCGCGCCGCGATCGCGCGCGCGGTGATCGCGCGGCCGCAATTACTGCTCGCCGACGAACCCACGGGCAACGTCGATCCCAGTCTGGCGCAACGGTTGTTGCGCCTGTTCATCGAGCTCAATAAATCCGGAACCTCGGTGGTGATCGCCACCCACGACATCGCGCTGATGGACCAGTACGATGCGCGCCGGCTGGTGCTGCACGACGGGCGTTTGCACATCTATGATTGAAGTCAAAGTGACGGACATGACGGAGATAGATCGCGGCGAAAGGGCGCCGACGCCGCGCCTATCGGGCGGTGCGCTGCCGCGTTTCGACACGCCGCTGGTGCCGCGCAACTCGATCTCCGGGCGCGCGCTGATCGCGGTCGTCGCCATCATGACATTCCTGGCTTCGCTCACTACCGGCGCGGTGATGCTGATCGCCGGCGCGGCGAGCGAATGGCAGTCCGACGTATCGCGCGAGGTGACCATTCAACTCATCCCGGCGCCGGGCCGCGATCTTGACGCCGGTGTGGCCAAGGCGGCGGCGGCCGCGCGCGCCTTTCCCGGCATCGGCGAGGTGCGCGTCTTTTCTAAGGAGGAATCCTCCAAGCTACTCGAACCATGGCTCGGCAACGGCCTCACGCTCGACGAATTGCCGGTGCCGCGCCTGATCGTGGTCAAGATTGCGCGCGGCGCTGCGCCCGACATTCCGCAATTGCGCCGAATGCTGGCCGAGCAGGTGCCGGGCGCCACGCTCGACGATCATCGCGGCTGGATCGACCGCATGCGCGCCATGGCGGGAACCGCGGTTGTCGCCGGCATCGCGATTCTGCTGCTGGTGATCGCAGCCACCATGCTTTCGGTCACCTTCGCGACGCGCGGCGCGATAGCGACCAACAAGCCGGTGATCGAGGTCCTGCATTTCGTCGGCGCCAAGAACGGCTTTATTGCCGGGCGCTTCCAACGGCATTTTCTACTGCTCGGCCTGCAAGGCGGCGCCATCGGCGGCGGCATCGCGATCGCGCTATTTGCGCTCGCCAGCCTGATCAGCGGGTGGTTTGCAGGCTCCGCGGGAGCCGAGCAGACCGCGGCCTTGTTTGGATCGTTCTCCATTGGCCCTGCCGGCTATATCGCCGTGCTCGGCCAAGTCGTGCTGATAGCGCTGGTGACGGCCGTGACCTCGCGGCGTACCGTGAACCGGACCCTCGATACGATCGAATAACATGCTCGCCAGTTTCGCACGCGTGATCGGCTTTTTCACCATGACCGCGGGCGCCGCGGGCGCCGTGCTGCTGGGCGGCGGGTTCTGCTGGTTCGTGTTGACGATTCCTGCCGAGGAAGTGACCCTCGACCGCAAGGCCGACGGCATCGTGGTGCTGACCGGGGCCGCCGCACGCATTCCTGACGCCATAGAGCTGCTGGCGGCCGAGCGCGGCAAGCGGCTGCTGATCAGCGGCGTGCACCGCGACACCAGGGCGCGCGAAATCGCGCGGCTGACCCCGCTCTATTCCAAGTATTTTACCTGCTGCATCGATCTCGACCGCTCGGCGCTCAACACCTTTGGCAACGCGCTCGAGACCAAGAACTGGGCGCGCGAACACAATTTCAATTCGTTGATTGTGGTGACGTCGAACTGGCACATGCCGCGCGCCATGGCCGAGCTCGCGCATCAGCTTCCCGACGTGGTGCTGATTTCCTTTCCGGTGATCTCGCCGAGGGTAAAAGACGAACCCTGGTGGTCGAATCTGGACACCGCCCGCTTGCTGTTCGCGGAATATCTGAAGTATCTGTTCGCGCAAGTGCGCATGCGGCTCGATACCGATGCCGCTTAGAGGAGCGCCGCTTGTGCTGATGCTCGTTCGTTCCGTCCTCTTCAACGCGCTGTTCTATCTGAACACGGCGCTGTGGCTGGTCATCGCGCTGCCGACTTTCTTCATGTCCTATCGCGCCATCATGGCGATTGCGAAAGCTTGGGGCCGAACCAATCTGGTGCTGCTGCGCGTGGTTGCTGGGATCGATTACGAGATCAGGGGCCTCGAAAAAATCCCGCCGGGGCCGTTGATCGTCGCCCCCAAGCATCAGTCGGCCTGGGAGACCTTTGCGCTGCTGCCGCTGTTCGACAGTCCGCTGTTCATCGTCAAGCGCGAATTGCAGTGGATCCCGATCTTCGGCTGGTTGATGATCAAGGGCCGCATGGTGCCGGTCGACCGCAGCGCCGGCTCGCAGGCGATTCCGGCGATGACCGCGCACGCGCGCGTGGAACTCGCCAAGGGCCGCCAGCTCGTCATCTTTCCGGAGGGTACGCGGCGCCCGGCCGGCGCCGAGCCGCGCTACAAATTCGGTGTGGCGCTTCTTTACGACGCGACCGGCGTGCCCTGCCTGCCGATCGCGCTCAATTCCGGGCTGTTCTGGCCGCGCCGCTCGATCCGAAGGCTGCCGGGGACGGTGCTGGTCGAGGTCCTCGATCCGATCCCACCCGGGCTCGACAAAGATGTCTTCTTCAAGCGCCTGCAAGAAGAAATCGAAACAGCAACGGCGCGCTTGCTCGCCGAATCCAAAAATAAGTCATCGTTCTGAGCCTCGTGCACTCCGGCTTATCAGCCGGGCGGTTGGCTCAATCCGTAACCGTCTCGTGGATGCCCTTGAGCTGCTCGGCCAGCCGGCGCAAGCCGTCGTCGCGGTAGCCGTGCGCTTCCAGTTCCTTGAGCGCCGCCAGCACGTAGTCGCGGCAGGCGCCGGAACGGCCGTGGCCTTGTCGGACATAATGCAATTGCTGCGCAAGCGGGAGACGGCCGGCATATTGCCGGTGACCGCGGTCCACTACGTAACAAAGCGCGTGTACGCTCTGTTGCGGGTCGTCGTCGAGCCAGACCGCGCGCGAGGCCTCGCGATAGACCTTGGTGACCTGCTCGCGCGCGCGCAAATAGGAGATGGTGGCCGCGCGCTTGGTGGCCGCCACCCGGTAGGCGATTCCCCGGCAATTGCCGCCGCGGTCGAGACCGAGCACCAGGCCGGGCTTCTCCGGCGTGCCGCGATGGACGAAAGAATAGGCGCAAAGCGCCCGGTGGGCGCCCACCAGACGGGCGCTGCGTCGCTCGAGGTATTCGAATCCCGGCCGCCACATCAGCGAGCCATAGGCGAAAACCCACAGATCTTCGCCGCTTTGGTGGTTATTTTTGCTCATCGGTGCTGGATTTGGACCATGCGGTTGACAGGGCCCGGCGACTTGCGCTCGCGTAACAGGCCGGCTGCTCCGGCGCAACCCGTCCCCGCGCTGCAAGCGCGGCGATTAAGGCGCAGAAACGCCGCATTCGGCAGGTGTTAAACCATAGATGGCCAAGCGACCCAGGCGAACCCGCACCGCGCGCCGGCATAACCGGCGCTATATCGTCACGCTCGTTTTATTCGCCGCGCTGATCGGCGGTTGGAGCTGGTTCTGGCATTACGCCTCTGGCAAGGCGGAAGTCGCCATCGACGGTTGGCGCGCGCGCGAGGTCAAGGCCGGCCGCATCTATAAATGCGGCGTACAGACGATCGGCGGCTATCCGTTCCGCATCGAGGTCAATTGCGACAACGCCTCCGCGCTGTTCCGCAGCAACCAGCCGCCGGTCGAGATCAAGGCCAGCGGCATGTTGATCGCCGCGCAGATCTATCAGCCAAATTTGCTGATCACCGAATTCCACGGTCCGCTCACCATTGCCGATCCTGGAAAGCCGCCGACCATCGTCGCAAACTGGAAGCTGGCACAGTCGAGCGTGCGCGGCACGCCGGCCGCGCCGGAGCGCGTGTCCTTGGTGTTCGACGGGGCGTCGGTCGAGCGCATCAAAAGTGCCACGACGGAAAACCTGCTGAACGCCAAGCGGATCGAAGTTCACGGCCGCATTATCGAAGGCTCGGTGACCAACCATCCCGTGATCGAGGTCGTGACCCGGCTGACCCGGGCGGCGGCGCCCAGTCTGCATCCGGCCGCGTCGCATCCGATCGATGCCGACATCACCGCAGTGCTGCGCGGATTCAACGATTTATCGCCCAAGCCCTGGCTGGTGCGTTTTCGCGAGATGCAGGCGGCCGGCGGACGTATCGATATCACGCAGGCGCGTGTGCATCAGGGCGAAACCATCGCAGTCGGCACTGGCAGCCTGTCGCTCAGCGCCAACGGCCGGCTGGACGGCCAGTTGCGTGTCACCGTCGCTGGGCTCGAACCGTTCCTCGCCTCGCTCAACGTGCCGCAGGCGGTGCAGGCATCTCCGGACATGGACAAGGTCGCCGGCGCGCTCGACCGGTTGCTGCCCGGTCTCGGCGGCGTGGCGCGCCAGCAGGCCACCAGCTCCAATCTTTCGCTCGGCATCAATATGATCGGCGAACAGACGACGCTCGAAGGCAAGCGCGCAGTCACGCTGCCATTGCGCTTCGATGACGGGACAATTTTCCTGGGGCCGCTGCGCATCGGCACCACGCCGGCGCTGTTCTAATCCTCCGCCGCGTAGGGCTTCGGCAGCGGCTCAGGCTTGAGGTCGGGATGCGGACGGCCGAAATCGGGCGCTGGCGAATCCTGGCCGATCTCGACGATGCCCTTGCGGATGGCGCGCGTGCGTGTGAATTGCTCGAACAGCGCATCGCCATCGCCTCGCCGAATCGCCTTGGTCAACGCCGCGACGTCTTCGTTGAAGCGGCCGAGCATTTCCAGCACCGCGTCTTTATTGGCGAGAAAAACGTCGCGCCACATGGTCGGGTCGGAGGCGGCGATGCGGGTAAAATCGCGGAAACCGCCGGCGGAAAATTTCAGCACTTCCGAACGCGTCACCGTCTGCATTTCGTCGGCGGTGCCGACGATGGTGTAGGCGATCAGATGCGGCAGATGGCTGGTGATGGCGAGCACCATGTCGTGGTGCTCTGGCGTCATGGCCTCCACATTGGCGCCGAGCAGGCGCCAGAACGCGGCGAGTTTGTCCACCGCTTTGGCGTCGGCGCCTGCTGGCGGCGTGAGGATGCACCAGCGGTTCACGAACAATTCGGCAAAGCCGGCGTCGGGCCCGGAATATTCCGTTCCGGCGACCGGATGCGCCGGTATGAAATGCGTGGTTTTAGGCAGATGCGGACCCATGTCCCGCACGATCGAGCCCTTGACCGAGCCGACATCGGACACCGTGGCACCGGCCGCAAGATGCGGGCCAATCTCCTGGGCCACTGCGCCGCAGGCGCCGACCGGAATGCAGACGATGACCAGATCGGCGCCTTCGATCGCCGCGGCGTTGGTTTCAACCACCTGATCGGCGATGCCAAGTTCGGCCACGCGCTTGCGTGTGGCGGCCGAACGCGCGGTGGCCACGATCGAACGCACGGCGCCCTGCGCGCGGGCGGCGCGCGCGATCGAGGACCCGATCAGCCCGACGCCGATCAGCGCCAGGCGGTTGAATAGAGGCGCCGGTTTGCTCACGCGGATCTTCCTAGAAACTCAGCGAGCGCCTTGACCACCAGGCGGTTGGCTTCCTCGGTGCCCACGCTCATTCTCAAAGCATTTGGCAACTTGTAGGCGCCGACCTGGCGCAGGATCAGCCCGCGCTTGCTCAGGAAGGCGTCGGCCTCCGCGGAGGTGCGGCCCTTGCTCTCCGGAAAGTGGATCAGGATGAAATTTCCCACGCTCGGCGTCACCGGCAGTCCGAGCTTGCCGATCTCCTCGGTGAGCCAGGCCAGCCAGCGCGTATTGTGCGCACGCGAACGCTCGACATGAGCGGTGTCGCGGATCGCTGCGATGCCGGCGGCGATCGCCGGCGCGTTGACGTTGAACGGCCCGCGAATGCGGTTGATCGCATCGACAATGGGCGCAGGGCCGTACATCCAGCCGAGGCGGAGCGCGGCCAGCCCATAGATCTTCGAGAAGGTGCGGCACATCACGACGTTTTCCGACGTGGCCACCAGTTCGATTCCGGACTCGTAGTCATTGCGTTGCACGTATTCGGCATAGGCCGCGTCCAGCACGAGCAGCACCTGCGGCGGCAAGCCCTTGTGCAGGCGCTTGACCTCGTCGAACGGAATATAGGTCCCGGTCGGATTGTTCGGGTTCGCCAGGAACACCACTTTGGTGCGCGGCGACACCAACTTGAGAATGGCGTCGACGTCGGCGGTGAAATTCTTTTCCGGCGCGACCACCGGCTTGGCGCCGGTGCCGAGCGTGGCGATCGGATAGACCAGAAAGCCGTGCATGGTGTGGATCGCCTCGTCGCTATCGCTAAGGAAGGCGCGCGCGATCAAATTGAGTAGGTCGTCGGAGCCGGCGCCGCAGACGATGCGCGCTGGGTCAAGCCCGAAAACGTCGCCGATCGCTTCGCGCAGCGCCGAGGCCGAACCGTCCGGATAATCCTCCAGGTGCTCGCCCACCGCGCGATAGGCGGCGATCGTGCTCTCGCTTGCCCCCATCGGCGTTTCGTTGGAGGAGAGCTTGAATATTTTGGCGACGCCGGGCGCGCTGCTCTTGCCCGGGATGTAGGGGGCAATGTCGAGCACGCCGGGGCGCGGTTGAGGTCTGGCCGCAGTCATTACGGTCCTCAAGATTTGTGGCGCCCCGCGCGAACGGGGCATCCGGTCATCGCCGGCTTCAGGATTACTTCTCGGCGGCAACCGTATAGCGGGTCGCGTGGCTTCCGACGAGGGCCGCCGAACGAACCGTGGCCCCGGCCTTGATCAGGGACGCGCTGATCGCCTCCAGGGTCACAGCCCTGGGCAGCGTGATCAGCAAAGCGGCGCCGTCGAAGGCGCGGTCGGGAACGGCGATGAAATCGGCGAGCGCCGACAGCGCTTGCGCGGGGCCCGCACCCCAGCCGGACACGCGCACGCTCCACACCGCCGCTTCCGTCGCCATGGCATCGGCGGCAACCCGCGACAGCACAAAGACCGGCAAGGCGGCCGGATGGTCGGCGCGCTCGACGAAAGGCAGCCGTGCGATGATCTTGGGCGCGGCGTCGAATTCGAGCGCGCTCCACCAGGCGCCCGCCGCGGCCACTGCGGGCACCAAGCCGAGGTCGCCTTTCGAGGTCGACACGGCGGCCACCACGGCGGCGGCGCCCATATGCGCCACGAACGGCACGGTGAAGCCGAAATGAAAGCGGGCGGAATCCCGCATCAAGGCATCGCCAGCCGACAAGTCAGCGTGCACCGAAAACGGCGCCTGCACATAAGTGAAGGTCGAAATGATTACGCGCCAAATGCTCTCGGCGGTGTCGAGCGGCAATATGCCTTTGTGCCGTTTGACCAGCCGGCGCATCATGTCGGCCTCGCGCGCCGGGCGGAACGCCGAGCCGGTCTCCTGGCTCTTCTTAACCGCGATCAGCCGGTCGATGATCTCGCCGCGCTCCATCAGGAGCTGGTGCATCGTCTCGTCGATCCGGTCGATTTCCTTGCGCAGATCGTCCAGCGCGGGTGTTTCGGGGGCCTTTGCCATGGCGGTATTGATAAGAGGGCCAAGTCTTGAAATCAACAAAGCCTTGAAATCAACAAAGCCTTGAAATCAAAGAAAACGTTGACAGTAAGGTGTCAGATTGACAGTTAAACGACCCGCAATTCGGGCTAGTGTCCTAGGAATGCGGAGTGCCGGGAGCGCTAGGCGACATGGTCGAAGCCGATCTGACGAGCCTGCGAGACGCGGCGGAGGCTCCGCGCGAGGCGGACCATCCGCACGAGTTGCTTATGGTGAGCTTCGGGCCCGACAAGCCGCTCAAGCTCGATGCCGGCGTAGAGCTCAGCCCCTTCCAGATCGCCTATAAGACTTACGGCATGCTCAATGCCGAGCGCTCCAATGCCGTGCTGGTGTGCCACGCGCTCACCGGCGACCAGCATGTGGCAAGCCTGCATCCGGTCACCGGCAAAGGCGGCTGGTGGGAAACCATGGTCGGCCCCGGCAAGCCGATCGATACCGAGCGCTATTTCGTGATCTGCCCGAACGTGGTGGGCGCCTGCATGGGGACCACCGGCCCGTCCTCGACCAATCCGAAAACCGGCAAGCCGTGGGGTCTGGAATTTCCCGTCATCACCATCCACGACATGGTGCGCGCGCAAGCCATGCTGCTCGATCATCTCGGCATCGGAACGCTGTTCTCGGTGGCGGGCGGATCGATGGGCGGCATGCAGGTGCTGCAGTGGGCCGCATCCTATCCGAACCGCGTGTTCTCGGCGCTCCCGATTGCCTGCGCCACCCGCCATTCGGCGCAGAACATTGCGTTCCACGAGGTCGGCCGCCAGGCGATCATGGCCGACCCGGATTGGCGCCGCGGCCGCTATGATCTGGAAGGCACATTTCCGCGTCGCGGCCTCGCCGTGGCGCGTATGGGGGCGCATATCACGTATCTGTCGGACGTCGCGCTGCACCGCAAGTTCGGCCGCAAATTCCAAGACCGGGAGAATCCGACGTTTTCGTTCGACGCGGATTTCGAGGTCGAATCCTATCTGCGCCACCAGGGCATCTCGTTCGTGGAACGCTTCGACGCCAATTCCTATCTTTATCTCACGCGCGCCATGGACTATTTCGATCTCGCCGCCGACTACGACGGCGTGCTGGCGAGGGCGTTCAAGGGCACGCCGACGCGCTTTTGCGTGATTTCGTTCACCAGCGACTGGCTGTTCCCGACCTCAGAATCGCGCGCCATCGTGCATGCGCTCAACGCGTCGAGCGCGCGCGTCTCGTTTGCCGAGATCGTCACCGACAAAGGCCACGACGCCTTTCTGCTCGACGAGCCGGAATTGTTTGCCATCGTGCGCGGCTTCCTCGACGGCGCCGGCAAGGCGCGCGGCCTTGCGGCGAAGGGTTGACAAGATGAGCACGCGCGCCAATCCCAATCTCACGGTCGCGAATATCCCGCGCACGCCGGGCGGCGCCCGCGTCGATCTGGTGCTCATGGCGGAAATGGTCGAGCGCGGCGCCAAGGTGCTCGACGTTGGCTGCGGCGACGGCGAACTGTTGCGGCTGCTCGGCGAGTCCCGCGGCGTCGACGGTCGTGGCATCGAGCTGTCGCGCGAGGGCGTCAACGAATGCGTGGCCAAGGGCCTCGCGGTGATCCAGGGCGACGCCGACACCGATCTGGCCGACTATCCAGACGATGCCTTCGACTACGTGATCCTGTCGCAGACGCTGCAGGCGACGCGCCACCCGCGCGTGGTGCTCGAGCACATGCTGCGCATCGGCCGACGCGCCGTCGTGTCGTTTCCGAATTTCGGCCATTGGCAGGTGCGCATGCAGCTGCTGTTCGCCGGGCATATGCCGCAGACCGATATCCTGCCCTATAGCTGGTACGACACGCCCAACATCCACCACTGTACCATCAAGGACTTCGTCCAGCTCTGCACCGCGATCGGGGTGAAGATGGAGAAAGCGGTGGCGCTCAACGCTTGGGGCAGCCCTTTGCGGCTTAATGCGCCCTGGTGGTTTTGGAACCTTTTTGGGGAACAAGCCGTTTTCCTGCTCAGCCGCAAGGACTAATGGCCGGCGCGGGGTTTAAATTGCTGCACTGCACCTTTAACTTTGCTGCAAATGCACAATAACTGTGGCGCTAAGTATATTAGCGTCGATTTTCTGTATTCGTACTTCAAGTGAAGTAAACATATAAAAACTAACCGTATAAAATCTTGTTCATAAGTTTTAATTTATAATACCAGCTATGCAGACCATTAAATGACCTTTTGATGATCACGATCTTGCCACATCTAGACGGCGTTTATGCCCTGCGTTCGATGCCGATTCTGTCGGTATCGATGTATTGCTTTGATGACAAGGGGACTAGACCTAATGAGACCTATTCAGAAACGGGCGACAATATTATTTTGTTCCGTGGCGGTCGCAGTATTTGCAACGTCCGCCGTCGCCAGACCTGTCCATCACCATCGGCGCCATGCCGCGGAGGTCGGGCAGACTGCGGCGCAGCCGCAGACCGGCGCCGATCGCGACATGCGTTATTCCTTTAACGCGGCCCAAGAAGCCACTGACCAAGGAGCCACGGCTGGCCGCGGCCACCGTCGCGGCCGGCAAGCGCGGGTCGCGCACGACCCGCGGCTGGGCACGGAAGCGAATGCCAGCTTTATCGCTGCGCAGTCGCATTCAAACTCCGCCTATGGCGGCGTTACCAGCGACACCTTGGTTTCGGAGGCGCGCAAATATATCGGCACCAACCCGACCGGGCGGGGCAGCCTGTGGTGCGGCGCCTTCTTGGACATGGTGCTCAAGCGCACCGGCCACACCGGGGGCGGTAATCTCGCGTGGGGTTATGCGCGTTACGGCACGCGTGTTTCCGGTCCGCAGGTGGGCGCCATCGCCGTGATGCGCGGCCATGTCGGAGTGGTCAGCGGTATCGATGCCAACGGCAATCCGATCATCGTGTCCGGCAATCACAATCATACTGTTGCGGAATCGGTTTATCCGCGCAGCCGAATCGCGGCTTATGTGGTGCCCGGCGGCTGATCGTTTCTGCCATTACTGCTATTGCGAAACGGCCGGCCTCATCCGCCGGCCGTTTCTTTTATCGTGTCCCCAACGGCGATCTCGCCGCCCGCGATCGCCTCGGCATAGACCCCGCAGTCGGCATTGCCGAAATTGTCCATCAGCGTGCGCGGAACCGGCACGTCGCGAATGCCGGTATCGGGATCGACCTCGGTGGCCGCGCAACGCTGGATGCGTTTGACCACTTTCAGCCGCGCGCCGCCGATCGCCAGTTCGCGGCCGAGCAGGCCAAACTCATGCCAGGCCGGCCAGCCGGCGACATAGAGATTGGCGCGGAAGCGTAACGGATTAACCGGCGCCCCGACGGCGCTCTCGACCTCAGCCACCGAGGCGAGGTTGATGATGGAGACGACTTTCTTCGCAACGTCCGAGAAGCTGTGACCCTCGCCGAATAGTACCTTGGGCGGACCGTACAATTCCTTCGGCATGAAACGGCGGAAGAACGCCTCGATCGCCAGCCGCCCCTCCTTGCTGCGCAGGTCGCCGGCTGCTGCCTCGCGGCCATCCCACTGGATCGACAGCGCATGGCTCGCCTCGTCATATTCAGTGCGCAGCACCGCCAGCCGCTCGTTGCGCATCAGCATCAGGAAGCGCTGCTTGGGGAAATGGGCGGGCGCTGACGGGTCGAAACCGCTGGGACCGTTCTCGATGGCGTAGAGCCGGTCGGCCGGCAGGGTTTCGCCGGCCGTAAGCCTGACCTGCTCCAGTCGCTGGGGCGAAAGCCCCTTTATCGGATAACGGTAAATAGCGTCGATCCGGGCCGGATTGGTTGTGGTTCTGGGCATTTCCTGATTGGCAAAGCGGGGTTTGGACTGACCTATAACAAGCGGGGTAGCTCTTCAAACGGCAATAAAAGCCCCTACATTATGGCCCGGCGGGTCGCCTTAGGGGACCCGGCATTTCCGGCGCCGCCATGGGCCGAGGGAGTTGAGACATGAATTTCGAGAAGTACACCGACCGCGCCCGCGGTTTCGTGGAATCCGCCCAATCGCTGGCCCTGCGCGAGGGCCACCAGCAATTCGCTCCCGAGCATCTGCTCAAGGTCCTGCTCGACGATCCGGAAGGGCTGGCGGCAGGCCTGATCGACCGCTCCGGCGGCAATTCCCGCCAGGCTTTGAAGGCGGTTGAGGCGGCGTTGGCCAAGATTCCGAAAGTATCGGGCGCCGGCGCCGGCCAGATTTATCTGGCGCCCGCGACCGCCCGCGTTTTCGCCGCCGCCGAAAAAGCCGGCGAGAAAGCCGGCGACAGTTTCGTGACCGTCGAGCGTCTGCTGCTCGCGCTTTCGCTCGAGAAGGACAGCGAGGCGGGCAAGATCCTCAGCAAGGCCGGCGTGACGCCGCAAAATTTGAATGCCGCGATCGAGGCTTTGCGTAAGGGCCGCACTGCCGACAGTGCGTCGGCCGAGAACGCTTATGACGCGCTGAAGAAATATTCGCGGGATCTGACGGATGCAGCACGCACGGGCAAGCTCGACCCGGTGATCGGCCGTGACGAGGAAATTCGCCGCACCATCCAGGTGCTCTCGCGCCGGACCAAGAACAACCCGGTGCTGATCGGCGAGCCCGGCGTTGGCAAGACCGCGATCGTCGAGGGTCTCGCGCTGCGCATCGTCAACGGCGACGTGCCGGAAAGCTTGCAGGATAAGAAATTGCTCGCGCTCGATCTCGGCGCGCTGATTGCCGGCGCCAAGTATCGCGGCGAATTCGAGGAGCGGCTGAAGGCCGTGTTGAACGAGGTCACCTCCTCGGACGGCGGCATCATTTTATTCATCGACGAGATGCATACGCTGATCGGCGCCGGCAAGGCGGATGGTGCCATGGATGCCTCCAATTTGCTCAAGCCGGCGCTGGCGCGCGGCGAATTGCACTGCATCGGCGCCACCACGCTCGACGAATACAAGAAGCACGTGGAGAAAGATGCCGCGCTGGCGCGACGCTTCCAGCCGGTGTTCGTGTCCGAACCGACGGTCGAGGACACCATTTCGATCCTGCGCGGCCTGAAGGACAAATACGAACAGCATCACGGCGTGCGCATCAGCGACAGCGCGATCGTCGCGGCCGCGACCCTGTCAAACCGTTATATCACCGACCGTTTCCTGCCCGACAAGGCGATCGATCTGATCGACGAAGCGTCGGCGCGGCTGAAAATGCAGGTCAATTCCAAGCCGGAAGAGCTCAATTCGATCGACCGCGAAATCGTGCGGCTGAAGATCGAGCAGGAGGCTCTGAAGAAGGAAAGCGATCCCGGCTCCAAGGACCGGCTGAAGACTTTGGAAACCGAATTGAGGGTGTTGGAAAAGCGGTCGGCAGATATCACCGGCCGCTGGAAGGCGGAAAAGGAAAAGCTCTCGGACGCGCAGAAGCTCAAGACCGAGCTCGACCAGCTGCGCGCCGAGCTTGCCAATGCGCAGCGCAAAGGCGAATATCAACGCGCCGGCGAATTGGCTTATGGCCGCATTCCGGAATTGGAAAAGAAGCTCAAGGCGACCGAGGGCTCCGAAGCTTCCGGCAAGGGCGCCATGATGGAAGAGACCGTGAGCGCCGATCACGTGGCAGGCGTGGTGTCGCGTTGGACCGGCGTGCCGGTCGACCGCATGCTGGAAGGCGAGAAGGACAAGCTCCTGCGCATGGAGGGGGAACTCGCCAAGCGCGTCATCGGCCAGAAGGAGGCGGTGCAGGCGGTCTCGACCGCGGTGCGGCGCGCGCGCGCCGGCTTGCAGGACCCGCACCGGCCGATCGGCTCGTTCATGTTCTTAGGCCCGACCGGCGTCGGCAAAACCGAGCTGACTAAGGCGCTGGCCGCCTATCTGTTCGACGACGAGAACGCGCTGATCCGCATCGACATGTCGGAATACATGGAGAAGCATTCGGTCGCCCGTCTGATCGGCGCGCCTCCGGGCTATGTCGGTTACGACGAAGGTGGCGCGCTCACCGAAGCGGTGCGGCGGCGGCCCTATCAAGTCATTTTGTTCGACGAGATCGAGAAGGCGCATCCGGACGTGTTCAACGTCCTCTTGCAGGTGCTCGACGACGGCCGGCTCACCGACGGGCAGGGCCACACCGTCGACTTCCGCAATACGCTCATCGTCATGACCTCAAATCTCGGCGCCGATTTCCTGGTCAACCAGCCGGAAGGCGAGGATACCGATGTGGTACGCGATCAGGTCATGAGCGTCGTGCGCGCGGCGTTCCGGCCCGAATTCCTCAACCGCATCGACGAGATCATTTTGTTCCACCGGCTCAAGAAGTCAGAAATGACCCGCATCGTCGACATCCAGATGACGCGGCTGCAGAAGCTCCTGGACGACCGCAAGATTACCATCGCGCTCGACGCAAGCGCGCGTGAATGGCTGGCGGACAGGGGCTGGGATCCGGCCTATGGGGCGCGGCCTTTGAAGCGCGCGATCCAGAAGTCGGTGCAGGACCCGCTCGCGGAAATGATCCTCGCCGGTTCGATCAAGGACGGCGAAAAGGTCACCGTCTCCGCCGGCAAGCAGGGCCTCACCTTCAACGGCAAGCTCGCGCAGGCGGCTTAAGAAAATATGCCGCTGGTCCCCGCGAAAGCGGGGACCAGCTTGCTTAATTCAGAGAAGAACTGGATTCGCGCCTGCGCAGGAATGAGCGGAAGAACTACCGCCCGACCGGCGCGCTCGAGGCCACGCGCGCGGGTTTGCGCGCCATGATGCCGTCGAGCCGCTCGCGCTCCTGTTCGAAACCCGCCAGCACCGGGCCTTCCAGCACGCGGCCGCGCGGTAGCTTGATGCGCATCGGGTCGACGAAACGGCCGTTGACCAGAATTTCGTAATGCAGGTGCGAGCCGGTGGACAGGCCGGTGGAGCCCATGAAGCCGATCACCTGGCCTTGCCGCACGCGCTGGCCTTCCTCCATGCCGCGCGCAAAGGCGGTCATGTGGCCGTAGGCGGTTTCGTACCCGTTCGTGTGGCGGATGCGGATATATTTGCCGTAGCCGGATTCCCAGCCCGCCTTTTCGACAGTGCCGTTGCCGGATGCGTAGATCGGCGTGCCGGACGTACCAGCCCAGTCAACGCCGGTATGCATCTTGGTATAACCGAGGATCGGATGGCGGCGGATGCCGAAGCCGGAGCGCATGATTCCATCGGCCACCGGTTTGCGCACCAGGAACTTTTTTGCGCTCTTTCCGCTCTCGTCGTAATAATCGACGATACGGTCATCGGGGGACTGGAAGCGGTAGAACTTCTTGGCTTCGCCGCCGACGGTGAGCGCGGCGAACAGGACGTCGTTGCGGCTGTCGGCGGCGGGGATCTCGTCTTCGCCGGCGTAAAGCACCTCGAAGGAATCGCCGGGCTGCACCTTGCGCTGGAAATCGACGTCGTAGGAGTAGATGCGGACCAGGTCTTCGATGATGGGGCGCGGAATTTGGTTGCGCAGCGCGGTCTCATAGACGCTTTGATAGAGCGTCACGCCGGATGTGTCGTTTTCGTCGTTGGTCTCGGAATTGTCGGCCACGTCGGTGCCGTGCCTGACGTCGACCGAAACATATTTCCCGGTATCCGCCAGCGCCACCACGGCGTCGACCGACGTGTCGCTCGCGATGATGACGCGGATCGGCTGCAGGCGCTGTCCGCCGGCAACCGGCGCCATCAGAATGCGCAGCTTCTGGCCGTCCTTGATGCCGCCGTCGCGGCCGCGCGGCCCGAGCAGTTTGGCAATCGCGGCAATCTCATCCGGCGTGGCGCCCTGATCGCGCAATATGGCCGCGACCGTGTCGCCCTTCTT
Organism: uncultured Alphaproteobacteria bacterium; assembly: GCA_963778745.1. Lineage (GTDB taxonomy): Bacteria > Pseudomonadota > Alphaproteobacteria > Rhizobiales > Xanthobacteraceae > Pseudolabrys. The sequence continues at coordinate 73,002 of CAVZVP010000010.1, forward strand.
GACCGAGATCACGCGTTCGTTGAACGCATTGCCGCCGGTCGTCTCGTTGGTGGTCTTCGGCAGCAGCGTGATATTCTCAGGCACGATGCGCGCTTCGAAGCCGGCGTAAGGATCCGTCGTGGCCTCGCCGGCATAGGCCAGCTTGATGCCGGTGATGTTGGCCGCGATGGGAAGATTCTTGGAGGCCTTCTCGCTCCAATCTGCGGCTTCGCGGACGCGATCCATGACCTCGTCGTTCGGCGTGAGCACCGCGAGCTTGAGCTTCGGCAACAACGGCGGGAGGTCGCGCAGCACGAAAGCGACCTCGGCGTCGGGCTCGGCTGCCGGCGCGTCTTCGGCTGCGGCGGTGGCGCCGCCGGGCGCAGCCTCGGCGAGCAGACGTTGCGGATTGAATGCCGGGATACTGGCGGAAAGATCGGAAACGGTGAGCGACAGATTGCCGGCGATGCGCACGAAGGGACGCACGCGGACGACTTCATGATTGCCGACCCGCGTCATGGTGGAAACGCGGATCAACTGACGGGCGAATGAAGGCTCTTCCGCGGTCGGCAGCCGGTCGCTCTTGCGCGATACGCTAGGCCGCTCGCTGCCGACGCCGAGTGCGCCGCGTAGCGCGATTTCGACCCGTTCGGGGAGCGAGGCAAAATTGGCTTCGCCGTCGAGGGATGTGAAAACGGCGCCGCCCATTAGAGCAGCGCCGCATAGCGCGGTCAGGATTGTGCCGGCGAACCACTGCACCGAAACGCGGCGACGATCGACGAAGCCGCTGTTGCCGCCGTCGACCGACAGCGGCGGCTCGTTGCCGAGCTCGATCATTTCGGACCGCCTCGATCGATATGCGCCGCGTGACCGTATTTGGTCCAAGCTCGCCGTCCCCTGCGCCTTAGATCGAAGGTGGCTGGCCGCAACCAAAGTCGCCCCCGTCACCATCGGCAAGCCATTTGGATTTGCCGCTGAAATCAAGGCCGTCACGATGCCGGTTGGCCCATGGCCCGTCAATGACGGCCCATGCAGCCCGGTTATTTGGTGCAAGCACGGTGGCTGGATGCCCCCGCTAGCGATTCCATCCCTCGAATTTCGAACCTGCTAAGGACGGCCCATGAATATGGCCTCAGTGCGGCGCGGCAGACTTAAAATTCCGTTTCCGGGAGAGGCCGAAAGTCCTCTCGCGGCGGGCGAAATTGCGCTTTGATAAGGTCAATAATGCTGGCCAAAATACTGGCCAATTCCGGTTGACAATCCGCGGGGCCGAAGCCTATATACTCGCTCTCGGCGCGCCGTCCGCTTACGGCGCGATTGCGCGCCTCTGAAGCTCCTCACTGGAATAGTGAAACGGTATCCGATTGTATTCGGATGCACGGGCTTCGACGGCTCTCCGGTCCACCGGGGGGTGGGGATCGCCATGATCCTCGGGCTGTTTGAAAAGTGAATCGGAAGAAAGAGAAACGTGGACGGCGGGGTCCTTGCGGGCCGCTTTCTCGTGAAGAAGCAATTCTTTCACAAGAGGCGGCTTTGGAAGAGACTTCGGCGGACACGTTTAAGGTACATCGCTGACGAATTGGATTTTCGGGCGCAAGCCCGAAAGTGCGTTTCGATCAGTGGGTGGACCTCGTCAATGTGGCGACACTACCCAGTGTCGTCACTGCGCAAACGTGACCTGCCGGGATAAAAATCTCATCCAACTTGAGAGTTTGATCCTGGCTCAGAGCGAACGCTGGCGGCAGGCCTAACACATGCAAGTCGAGCGCCCGTAGCAATACGGGAGCGGCAGACGGGAGAGTAACACGTGGGAACGCGCCCTTCGGTTCGGAATAACTCAGGGAAACTTGAGCTAATACCGGATACGCCCTTACGGGGAAAGATTTATTGCCGAAGGAACGGCCCGCGTCCGATTAGCTAGTTGGTGAGGTAATGGCTCACCAAGGCGACGATCGGTAGCTGGTCTGAGAGGATGACCAGCCTCACTGGGACTGAGACACGGCCCAAACTCCTACGGGAGGCAGCAGTGGGGAATATTGGACAATGGGCGCAAGCCTGATCCAGCCATGCCGCGTGGATGATGAAGGCCCTAGGGTTGTAAAGTCCTTTTAACGGGGAAGATAATGACGGTACCCGTAGAATAAGCCCCGGCTAACTTCGTGCCAGCAGCCGCGGTAATACGAAGGGGGCTAGCGTTGCTCGGAATTACTGGGCGTAAAGCGCACGTAGGCGGCTTTCTAAGTCGGGGGTGAAATCCTGGAGCTCAACTCCAGAACTGCCTTCGATACTGGAGAGCTCGAGTTCGGGAGAGGTGAGTGGAACTGCGAGTGTAGAGGTGAAATTCGTAGATATTCGCAAGAACACCAGTGGCGAAGGCGGCTCACTGGCCCGATACTGACGCTGAGGTGCGAAAGCGTGGGGAGCAAACAGGATTAGATACCCTGGTAGTCCACGCTGTAAACGATGAATGCTAGCCGTTGGCGAGCTTGCTCGTCAGTGGCGCAGCTAACGCTTTAAGCATTCCGCCTGGGGAGTACGGTCGCAAGATTAAAACTCAAAGGAATTGACGGGGGCCCGCACAAGCGGTGGAGCATGTGGTTCAATTCGAAGCAACGCGAAGAACCTTACCAACTTTTGACATGTCCCGTATGGGTTTCAGAGATGAGATCCTTCAGTTCGGCTGGCGGGAACACAGGTGCTGCATGGCTGTCGTCAGCTCGTGTCGTGAGATGTTGGGTTAAGTCCCGCAACGAGCGCAACCCTCGGCCTTAGTTGCCATCATTTAGTTGGGCACTCTAAGGCGACTGCCGGTGATAAGCCGGAGGAAGGTGGGGATGACGTCAAGTCCTCATGGCCCTTACAGGTTGGGCTACACACGTGCTACAATGGCGGTGACAGAGGGACGCAAAAGGGCAACCTTTCGCAAATCTCAAAAAACCGTCTCAGTTCGGATTGGGGTCTGCAACTCGACCCCATGAAGTTGGAATCGCTAGTAATCGCAGATCAGCACGCTGCGGTGAATACGTTCCCGGGCCTTGTACACACCGCCCGTCACACCATGGGAGTTGGCTTTACCTGAAGACGGTGCGCTAACCGCAAGGAAGCAGCCGGCCACGGTAGGGTCAGCGACTGGGGTGAAGTCGTAACAAGGTAGCCGTAGGGGAACCTGCGGCTGGATCACCTCCTTTCTAAGGACGATCCTTCAGAGGCACGCATCCGCGTGTCGCTATCGGATCTCTTAGGAACACATCGGGGCCGATCAGTTCAGGCTGATTTGGTCCTTTGCGGGACTTCGCCGTCTACGTTTCTCTTTCTTCTCGGACGAGCCCACGCTATCCAAGGTCGTTGGAGCATCCATTGCCCGCCGTCCTTAAGACAGCGCTGGGCAAGCGTGTGCTCTTGGGCCTGTAGCTCAGTTGGTTAGAGCGCGCGCTTGATAAGCGTGAGGTCGGAAGTTCAAATCTTCCCAGGCCCACCAGCCTTCGCCCCTCGTGGGGCTTCGGCTCGGTAAACCCTTCATACGAAGGCTGCCGCGCCGTAGCTTTAGCGAAGGCGGGCGCTTCGACTTGAGTTTGCCGCTGCCTAAAAGGGGCCATAGCTCAGTTGGGAGAGCGCCTGCTTTGCAAGCAGGAGGTCGTCGGTTCGATCCCGTCTGGCTCCACCAGCGGCGATCCCGTCGGTCAACGACTGAAAAATTTTCGTCCGAGAACGAGCCGTGCGGCTTGTCCGAAAACAAATCCGCGTCTTGCGAAACGCCCCGTCCACGGGACGTTCGTCATGCGCGTGTTGTCTGACATCGTGAAGAGGAGATCGTTCCGAGCGAACGTAGAAGCGACGTGAAGTCGCTGAAATGTTCTGCGCGCTCCTAATGACGTGTTCGATTGCGGCCACAATCCACCGGCCAACGTCGCGACATGTTCATGTCGGCGAGGCTTGACCGCCTCGCCGTCGGTTCGATCTTGAAGCAAGAATAGAGGTCTTTCTAAATCAGTGTTCGATCGATACGAGCGCAAGTTCGTATCGGCCATCGGCCGTTACATATCTTGTTGTGGGAGTTCGCCGAGAATTTCCCACAGCGAACGGACGATGGATGGGCATTGATAATGAGAGTAATCAAGTGTGATAAGGGCATTTGGTGGATGCCTTGGCGCTGAGAGGCGATGAAGGACGTACTACGCTGCGATAAGCCGCGAGGAGCTGCGAAGAAGCTTTGATCCGCGGATTTCCGAATGGGGAAACCCACCTTCGATAACGGAATTCTGAATTTCGTGTCTCGCAAGAGATGCGGAGTTTGGATTTCCGTTATCAAATGAAGGAATAGAACCTCTAAATAAAATAGGGGGTTTTAAGCTAACCCGGAGAACTGAAACATCTCAGTACCCGGAGGAAAGGACATCAACCGAGACTCCGCTAGTAGTGGCGAGCGAACGCGGACTAGGCCAGTGATAATTCTAAGACAACCGGAAACGTCTGGAACGACGTGCCTTAGCGGGTGACAGCCCCGTACGGGTAATGCGAAG
>CAVZVP010000010.1:82500-85603 GCA_963778745.1 uncultured Alphaproteobacteria bacterium
AGCGAGGCTTGGGAATTTCTCGCCCGCTGCGATTTGGCAGGCAAAATCATACATTGAACTGCTGACTGACTTTACGAATATTGGCGGCGCTACTTCGATTGACGATGCAGCCGCCCAGTGTTTTGATAGCTACAAGGCAGCGAACGTTAAAAGCGTTGTTAGCTGGGGCAACATAACATGACAACCATTAGGCAATTGCTCCTTGATAAGGGAAACAAGATCCATTCAGTAGGACCAGATGACACCGTATATGATGCCTTACGTAAGATGGCGGATGAGAACATTGGCTCACTTGTCGTTATGGAGGGCAATAAAATACACGGCATGATCACAGAACGAGACTATGCACGAAATGTGATTTTGAAGGGTCGTGCATCGCCTACAACTCATGTCCGAGACATTATGGAGTCCAACGTATTGTATGCACAGCCTGATCAGTCAGTCGAAGAATGTATGGCGATTATGACCGACAAGAAGGTCCGCCATCTCCCAGTCATTGAGGAAGAAAAACTGATTGGATTGGTCTCGATCGGTGATTTGGTGAAAAATATTATCCGAGATCAAAAATTCATGATTGATCAACTTGAGCACTTTGTCCGAGGTTAAATATCACTTCTTCAAAGTAGAAATCGGCACTAGTACGAACCGCTCCCGCTATTCCGACCGAAGACGAGCATATAGCAGCTCGATCTCGACTTTACATTTAATCCTCAGGATATGTGACAAGGTACTTTCGCTTTAGCTAGCTTTCAAAGTGACGTTGTCCGACAATCAAATCCACTTTCTGTCTTGCTTCATCGAGGGCGTCTTCCTCGGTCGCATGCACCGTCGAGAATTTTAGGTGCACAACATTGTTACAGTCGTCGAGGATCCGAATGTGAAATGTTGCGCTGTGTTGCAAAAGAAACAGGTGGTAGCCATGATACGGTAATTTGCTGAGTATTCGCTCTTTACTGAGTATCATCGTCCTCCTCCAGTTCGTTTTAAGCTAACTTTCCTCGGTAGATTCCCGGAGCTACTCCAAACAGGAGTCAGTGCAGGCGTCTATCCGCAATCGCCTTATTACAAAACCGTTCCAGCTCTTCCCTGAGATGTAGCAAACGGCTCTTGAGATCGCTGACCATTAGATCATCGGTTGAGCAATGCGATAAAACTCGAGCAATCTCCTCCTCGAGCACCTGCTGCCTCCGTTCAAGATCGAATATGTGATCCAGTTTTGCCACAACGATCCACAAAAAATCGTTCATGAGATTATTCAAGGAAAGAGCGAGCGCTACGGGAACGGGGGACTACGCCCTCACCGTGCCGAAAACGTCCGCTCACCCTTGGCATCGAAGAAGCCGAAGCTCCTCAAGCACTAAACTCCTTCGACCCTTGAAAGAAAATAAAATAGTCCCGCAATGCACAAATGTCATTGATGTGGATCAGACAGCCTTGCTGACCAATTTTGTGAGGTGATTAGGTAAAGACGGTTCTGCCGCCTGTCTGTACCAACAAGATCTTGCCTGTACTGACGGGGCATTGATCCGTACAATTAAAAGCGGAAAAATGGCGGAGGACATTATTTAAAGAACGATTTGTAAAAACCGAGGAGAACGTCATGCTCGGAAACGCCGCTGTAAACGCAAAGCTTAGTCGATTACTGGGGCTGACAATAAAAGAGATTGCACCAATCTTAGCGGTCGGTGGTGATCCAGCCGAAAAGCTGTTTATGGAATGCTGCTGGTGCCTTTGGAAGGCTGACGGAATAGAATTGGTAGAGCCTTTTATTGAAGTGACTTTCAATATTATGCCTGAAAAGTCTCGTTCTGTCCTTTTTGAGAGGATGCTAACGATTGTGTATGTGGCACAGGACAATGAGCTACAAGTTAAGTTGAGTAGTGCAAACGAGAAGACGCTAGCTGGAGTTTCCGAGCAATCATCTACTTCAGTTTAGCCTCGCATCATGTCCGTCATTCAACAAACAACGGAGGATGAAACCAGATGCCAAATCAAGCTCGCATTGCTGAACTGGAACAACAGCACCATGCACTTGAAAATAAAATTGCCGAGGCATTGAAGCATAAATCCACCGATGAATTAGAAATTATGGAGTTAAAGCGTCAAAAAATGCGGGTAAAGGATGAGATCGAGCGACTGCGCCACGGCGTTGTGCATGACGATTTGCATTGATACTCGACTTTTCTATCCCAAATTATGTACCGTTCATGGCGTCACAGTGTGACATAGGTTAGCCGAAGAAGCAGCCATGCTCATCTTTCTGAACGATAGCGGGAAAGTCCTCGATGCGGGCTACTTCGGCATTTGGCTGATAACTGTGCCGCTTTAAATCAGCCCGCCGTTAAAAAACGTTCCAGATCCGCTTGTTGTTGTTGAACGTAGCTTTCGCAATCGGATGTTCTCGCAGCTTGGTTTTGTCTCGCCAATTGGGGCGGACCTCGAATATCTCAACGCTCTGTTGATCGATACGGGGGGAGAGATCAACGTCGGCACGGACATGCGGCGGTGGTCGCCGCTTTTCGATGAATTGGGTGACCAACTTCTCGCATCGCTTTGTTTCGAATTCACTGAGCGTCACGATTGACCGGCAGCCGGATGCACGATTAGCCTCGCTACGATAGCATTAGTCAGGGGTAATGCGCTCGCTGAAAGGGCATGTGATGGCAAAAGGATATTGGATCGTCTCGGTCGATTGAGCAACCCTGAGGCTTACAAGCTGTATGTTGCTGAAAACCGCAACGCCTTCCGCAAATACGGCGCTCAGTTCCTCATACGTGGCGGTAGGCTCGAAGTAGTTGAAGGTAATGCACGAACACGCATCGTGGTCATCGAATTCAAGGACTATGCCACCGCACTTGAGTGCTATCATTCACCGGAGTACGCCAAAGCAATTGAGATCCGTAAGGGCAGCGCTGTCGCTGACATAATTATTGCTGATGGCTACCACGGTTCGCAGCCAACGGAGGGGTAGACTGAGGACCTAAAGACGACAACGAGGCGTCGGGGGAGAGAAAGCATTTTGAGTGGAGGCGTAGATTACTACAAGGGATACATCAGATGCAGCATATTAGTCTCCGGCAAAATTCTGTAATCGTTCTTATTG